>CAZITX010000001.1:0-177489 GCA_964542305.1 uncultured Muribaculaceae bacterium
ACTCGTAAATATAAAACACTACAAAACTAGGAAAAACATTTATTATATGCAAATAGCTGATAAACAGGGATTCGGGTAATGTCTTTTAGCACAAGGGACAATGCAGAAAAACGAATAAATATGACTGTTAATCAGGGGGTCCAAGGTTCAAGTCCTTGATGAGGAGCTAAGGATTAAAGCACTTACGAAAAAACGTAGGTGCTTTTTTGTCAAACTCCATTTGATTTTCCCCATTTTGTGCCACAGAATTCAATCCTGTTCATCTTAGTTTTCCAGCATCTCTTTATTGATGCAATAGCTGACAAAGAGTGACAGGGGTCTGGTACACACAAAAGCTGCAAGATATGCTTACAGCTGTGTATTTGCCTTAATGAGGTCGTTCAGCGAGACATGCGGATTTCGGAACCGGGCGTCCGGATTACGCTCGCCACGAACAAGCGTAATGGCTTTCTGAGGGCAGTTCTGAACACAGGCGAGGCAATATTCGCAATCCCCTGAGTATTCTATCTTCCCGTCTGACAGAATGAAATTGGCTCGAGGACAAATCTTTACGCAAGTTTTACACCGTATGCACTTACTGTCATTAACCAGTAATATATCTTCGCTCTTTACTCCAAAATGCTCACTCTGGAGATTGGCCAGCATACCTCCCATTGGTCCCATATCCGGAACCTCAGGAATCATATTCTTTTGCACATTTACATCCTCAATGATCCGGGTGAGGTTCTGGTCGATGTTTTTGTCCATTGCCTGTTGCTGGATCATGTCGAACGCGGGAAGGTAGTTGTCCACCATAAGAAGCGTGTTGATATAGTTGTTGGTCACATCCTGTTCTCTGGTGTAATTATCCCACCAGTTCGCGACGTTGGCCGCGTAATTTCCGAACGTGATGATAGAGAAAAAATAGTGTGCCTTAAATGTGCCCTTTTCTAAAAATTCGCGAACAATAAGCGGCGCAGCAGCCACGAAATCCGGAAAAACAAATCCTATTTCATCAGCTTCAAAAACAAGATCCGCCTCTTTTAGCGCCTGAGGAATGCTGATAGGATTGTCAGAGAACTGACGGGCAACATATAACGAATTTCCTGTGGCGGAAAAATAGAATACAAGTCTTTTCTTTTCTTGCACGGCAGAGGTCGCAAAAGCCGGAACACGAAAACCGGAAGCAACGGCAGTGGCAATGACTATGCCTCCCAATTTTTTTATTGCATTTCTTCTATTCATGTTAATTTCAATATATTAATATCGATAATCGGTCAGACAAATATACTTTTTATATTGAATCAAGCGCTTTTACATTTAGTGTTAATATTTTTCATTTTTACCTGTTTTGAGTATATTGTGCTCTATATGGAAGAAGTGATAGTACAAAAATTTCTGGGAGATCTGAACCATTACACTGATTCGGGTTATACAATCCATATATTGTGTATGGAAGGATGGTTCAGGTTTTCTTATTATGACAAGGTATTTGTCTTATCAGAAGGGAATTGTATGATTCTGATGGCAAACCGTCAGATTAAAGAACTGGAAATTTCTGAAGATTTCGCTTGCAAAGCCATTTTAGTGGTGCCTCAGATGCTTGAAAAGTATGCGCCTGTCAGAAATACGTATCGAGTCCAGGGCATTTCTATGCTTTATCTTGATCCCATTATTCGACTCTCTGAAGATGATTTTATCCGATGCTCAAACGATTTTGATGAAGTAGAATACAGGAAGGACGACATTAGACATCATTTTTATTCTGAGGTGTTGGGCTGTTCCCTGACAACATTGTTCCTGGACTTTTTTGACTTTCACAAAAAGCTCTTCAAAGGGACCCCAGTTTCTGACAGTTGCGCTCGACTGTTCTTTAAATTCATTTCGCTTCTTGAAGCAGGCGAATGTAAGCACACACGAACAGTTTCAGACTATGCTGAGATGCTATGCATCACTCCAAAGCACCTATACTCTATATGTTTGAAATCCACTGGTGTAAATGTTACTGCCTGGATTGACATGTTTACAGTTATCGAGATAAAAAAAGCACTCGCTGATCATTCACGTACCCTAACGCAAATAAGCGAGGCTTTTAACTTTTCCTCATTGTCCTATTTCAGCCGTTATGTGACGCGACTACTGGGCGCTTCACCGAGTACGTTCAGGTAATAGACATTCTCTGTTCTTTCTGATGAACTCCAATAAGGGTGTTCAGGGGGCAGTTAATGAAATGTAAACGACAGTAGGTAAGATTCCTCATTATCCAGTCCTGCATTATGCAACATGTAATCTGCCAGCCAGCTGTATTGCTTTGTCCCGTCTACGACAGCTTCCACAAGAAACAGGTGATAACGATCCCATAATACGTCGGGATTTTTGAAAAACAGGGCACGCATGTCCGGAATCGTGAACTTTCCGTCAACCACATCATAACTAAAAGAGGGATTGACGTCTACCTTTCCATAATGAACGGGATATAACCGGAGGGCTGCATTAATTGGTTGGTTGTCTTTTGTGACCGAAACGTCTAATTTGTTCGCAAAATCTTCATAAAGGAGCCCGTTAATCAGGTTGGCGCGTTTCGTATTCCCGGTTTTATTAAAGATTTTTATGGCATAATCGGACCAGGCGGATTCCTGGTCGGGCGTATAACAGTAATCATTCATCAGACAGTGCCAGGGCATAAAACCTTCGTGTGATACAGGATTGTTTTTTGCCTCGACTACATAGGTATATAAATCGATCACACCTCTGAAATGACCCAATTCATGGGTTATTGCCCGGTAGGTGTATTGATCAAAATGATTGTTGTATTTATCTTTCATTGCTTCAGAAGCATTGATAACCAAAATGGTTCCTATGCCATCGAAATCCCCGCAACCCCCGCCGTATTCTCCATGCTCCTGTCCCTGGTAATAAAAATCATAGATTACCGCAAGTTTGAATATTTGCTTATCCATTCTTTTTACTACTTTGGTGTCCGCTCCGTTATCTCCCCAATAGGAACATCCTTCATAAACGATAATGTCTTCCAGATCGGGTTTAAAAATATACCGCCGTTGTAATTGCTGCTTTCTGTCACATACGTTAAACCGGATGTTGATCTGATCCCATTGTTGTGCCAGGTTTTCCTTATAAAATTCCGGTGTCCGGGATTCCCATCCTTTTTTATCAATGGCGATCTTTACATTAATATAAATAACTTCTCCATTGTCGTAATCGGGTGTATAGCTGATCTCAGGTTCAGGCAATTTGTCGGATTCCGGAGTGCAGGCAACCATGAAATGATTCACGGTAAATAGAAGCAGAATGACAGTCAATAAACGTCTCATAACTATTCTGTAACAGGTGACAGGCGTACTAACAATACACCGTGGGGTGGAACCTCAGCTTTCAGATTTGTACTTGTGGTTGCGATATCAAGGTGTTGCCACAGATCACGGACTGTATAGGTGCCGGATTTGAAATTTGCATTGCGGATAAAGTACATGGTATTTTTTCGCCAGTTGTGATCCAGTTTCCATGTGTTTTCTGACCGGTTCATGAAGCATACGGCAACTTCTCCGTCAGCCAGCTCTTTGGCCCATATTTCGTAATCCCCCATATCCATAAAACGGCGGGCCTGATTGCCCAAAGGATCCTGGTTGATGGCAATGGCTTCTTTATTGGTCAGTATCTCCAGGGTCTGTGGGTCCATAGAACGTAAGTCGTTACCTGCCATAAGCGGGGCTGCCAGCATACACCACATGGAAAAATGAGTTATGTATTCATCCTGTGTCATTCCACCGTTCCCAATTTCCAGCATTTCGGCATCGTTCCAGTGTCCCGGCCCGGCATAGGGAAAAAGATCCGCCATAACGTCAATGATTTCCAGAACTCCTACCCCTCCCCAGTCAAATACACATTGATAAACATCCCTTATGTCCGGAGTAACGCGCCAAAGATGGCCAATCCCGGTGCCCCATTTCCAAGGTTTGTTTTCACCCCATTCACAAATACTGAAAACGATCGGACGTCCGCATTCTTTTAAAGCATCGCTCATGGTTTTGTAGGCTGCTTTTGCATTTTGTCCCTGGTTGGCGCACCAGTCGTACTTCAGGTAATCGACACCCCATTCAGCGTATTGACGGGCATCCTGAAATTGATAACCGCGACTGCCCGGACGTCCCTGGCAGGTATGTGAACCGGCGCAGGAATAGATCCCAAGTTTGAGGCCCCTGGCATGAATATAATCCGCCAGCGCCTTCATCCCGGAAGGGAACCGTTCCGGATCCACCAAAATATTTCCTTCTTCATCCCGGCCCACTTGCCAGCAATCGTCAATTACAACGTATTGATATCCGGCATCTCTCATTCCGGATTGATACATAGCATCTGCGACTTCTTTAATCAATTTTTCACTCACATTACAGCCAAATTTATTCCAGCTGTTCCATCCCATAGGGGGAGTGGCGGCAATCGCAAAAAAAGCGGAATCTTTTGAACTCATACGCTCCCAGGGAAATGGTTGTGCCTGTAAGTAGCACATTGATAATAAAAAGACAGGTAATAATAAAGCTTTCTTCATGGTCTACGTATTTAAACAGCATTTATACCTGACAAAGTTTGGCAGTTATTGTATAAATATCTAAGATAATAGTCTAAAAAAAACACAAAATAGTCTGTATTCTATAACTATAATTAATATTGCAGTATGAAAACCAAACAGCTAATCTTTTTTGTCCTTTTTCTTTCGATCGTCTGTCTGCCATCGGGGATGAACGCTCAAAGTGAAACGCCGTTACACTATACGATTTCTATGCCTGAACCAGGAACACAGCGTTTCAGAGTTGAGCTCGTGTTGCCTGAGAATATGCTACAGACTATCCATGATACCATTGTTTTGAAAATGCCGGGATGGATGCCCGGATATTACCAGCTCATGCACTATGGCGATGATGTGGAAGACATTTCAGCTTATGACAGAGAGGGCGGGGAATTGGCTGTTGATAAAACCGATCCGGCAACATGGCGTGTTGCTATTCCCGGAAGTGCACCTCTGAAAGCGCCTGTTAGCATCGCTTACTATCTGCGGGCGCGCCAACATTTTGTGGCGCGTAGTTACCTGGATTCCACACATGCATATATTTTGCCGTGCAATACATTTTTTTACTTAGACCAACAAACGCATCTACCTGTAACAGTAACTGTTAAGAAAGACAATTTGCCCGGATGGAAACGTATTGCGACAGGATTGGAACCGATGAATCAAGAAAAAAATGAGTTTTATGCCCCGGATTTTGACATTCTTTATGATTCACCCATTTTGGCAGGAGATCTGAAAGAATTGCCGGCCTTTGAAGTCAGGGGTGTTCCGCACCGGTTTCTTGGTTTTGGCATGGAGCCTTTTGACAGCCGTCAATTTATGGCTTCTTTAAAAAGAATGGTAGAGGCAGCCGTGTCCCTTATGGGGGATATTCCCTACAACCATTACACTTTCATTGGGATAGGGCCCGGAATGGGTGGCATTGAACATTTGAACAGTACAACGGTAAGTTTTGACGGTAAAGGATTGGAATCTGAGGATAATTTTCTAAGGATAATGGATTTCCTTTGTCATGAATACTTCCATCTTTATAATGTAAAACGGATCAGGCCGTTTGAGCTGGGACCTTTCGATTATCAGAACGGGAGCCGTACCAACCAGTTATGGATTAGTGAAGGCCTTACCGAATACTACACCTGGGCGATCATGAAAACATCCGGCCTGATTGACAGGCAACAGTTTCTTGCTCATTTTGAAAGCAATATCAAATCGTTGGAAAACAATCCGGGACGATTTCATCAGTCTTTGGTGCAATCAAGTTACAACACCTGGCATGACGGTCCCTTTGGAGGCAATGAAGGAAAAACCATTTCCTATTATATCAAAGGCCCTTTAGTCGGATTGTTACTGGATCTTGAAATCCGTCAAGTCACTGGAAACCGGAAATCACTGGACGATGTCATGAGGACATTGTATAATGTATATTACAAGGAAAAGGGCAGGGGGTTTACCGAGGCTGAATTCCAATTCGTTTGCGAAACGGTAGCCGGCAGCTCTCTTGCCGGGGTGTTTGAATATGTTTACACCACAAAGCCGCTTGACTACAATAAATACTTGTCTCATGCCGGTTTATACCTGACCGGTCCCGATGCATCCGGTAATTATTCCCTGAAAATGATCAATAATCCCAATCCATCGCAATTAAAGCTTCTTGAATCGTGGTTGAGTGAGTGATTTTTTGTAATATTGTCATTATGATAAAAACCCGGAACCTGACCAAGAAATTTGGCGATCTTACTGCCGTGGACCATTTGAATTTGTCTATTGCCCGCGGGGAGTTGTTTTCATTGCTGGGACTTAACGGAGCCGGGAAGACCACGACCATAAAAATGCTTTCGTGCCTTATCAGACCCACGGAAGGCAGTGCCAGTGTGATGGGTAAAGATCTGGTAAATAAAGCTCAGGACATAAAACAA
Organism: uncultured Muribaculaceae bacterium; assembly: GCA_964542305.1. Classification (GTDB taxonomy): domain Bacteria; phylum Bacteroidota; class Bacteroidia; order Bacteroidales; family UBA932; genus DMER64. Next base: position 6,481 of record CAZITX010000001.1, read on the forward strand.
ATAATAAATGTATCCCCCCAGGAAACGGCCATTGCCCTTAATCTCACGGTTCATGAGAATCTGAAAATGATAGCTGGCGTATACGGTCTTTCAAAAAACAGTATGGCTGTCAAAATAAACGAAATGATTAAAATGTTCAGCCTGGAGGAAGTAAGGAACAAAAAAGCAAAAATACTTTCCGGAGGTATGCAGCGCAGGCTGAGTATAGCCATGGCCCTGATAACGGAACCCCGGATCCTGTTCCTGGACGAACCCACACTGGGCCTTGACGTGTTGGCACGCAGAGAGTTATGGGCGATTATCACAAAATTGAAAGAAACTGCCACCATCCTTTTAACCACGCACTATATGGAAGAAGCAGAGGCACTCTCAGACAAGGTGGCGGTAATGATAAAGGGGCAAATAAGGGCCTCTGGGACGGTGAAGGACCTGTTGGAAATGACCGGTACCCAAAAGCTGGAAGATGCATTTATACGGCTTAATCAAAAGGAGGCGTAAATGAAATATTCTTATTTTGCCGGCCGCAACTCCAAAGAAATACTCAGGGATCCTTTGTCTCTGATCCTGGCCGGAGTATTGCCCGTTGTATTGATTGTCCTGTTTTCTTTAATAGCCCGGAATGCTCCCATAGAAGTATTTCTCCCTGTAAACATTGTCCCGGGACTGACTGTATTCGGTTTCACCTTTATTACTATGTTCCTGGGATTGCTTATAGCAAAAGATAAAAGTTCTTCTTTTTTAACCAGGTTGTTCGTTTCTCCTTTGAAACCGTGGGATTTTATACTGGGATATTTTATTCCCGTATTGCCCATGGCAGTGCTCATTACGGTGAGTTGCCTGGTAGCCGGGCTTTTTGTAGGCGTGCCTTTATCTGTAAATTTGATATACACATTCCTTTCGTTTATTCCGTTCGTTCTTTTCTCCGGATTTTTCGGGATATTCCTGGGGATACTATGCCGCGAATCACAAGTGATGGCCATTGGCAATATTTATATTATTGCCAGTTCGCTTTTGGGCGGAGCCTGGATGGATCTGAACATCCTGGGAAAAACATTACAGAAAATAACGGATCTTTTGCCCATTTCACATGCTATTGAAGCGTCCCGTATTGTATTGTCCGGACGGTCGGACAATCTGTGGATTCACCTTGGAGTTGTGTGCTTGTATGCGCTGGTATTTTTTATACTGGCCGTATTCTTATTTCGCCGGAAAATGAGATCAGATAACAAATAAGTGTTCCAACAGTATCTTCACACCTATCAGTATCAGGATAATGCCACCTGTCAATTCGGCTTTTGAACTAAACCGGGCACCAAATAAATGGCCCAGTTTAACTCCCAGAAATGACATCACAAAAGTGACAGCCCCTATTAAAACAACTGCCGTTATGATATTGGTTTCCAGGAATCCCAGGGTAATTCCAACCGCCAGGGCATCTATACTGGTAGCTATGGCAAGAACGAGCATGGATCGTAACCCGAATGAACAATCGGGCTGCTCTTTTTCTTTGAAAGATTCCATGACCATTCTGCCTCCTATAAAAGCCAAAAGAACGAAAGCGATCCAGTGATCGTAAGAAGCAATCAGGTGATGAAACCGGGCACCTGCCCAGTACCCGAATAAAGGCATAAGTGCCTGGAAAACACCAAAAAAGAGGCCGGCTTTCAGGGCATTCCCCCAATTCATACGGGATTGTGTCATTCCTTTACATACAGATACTGCAAAAGCATCCATAGCCAGTCCGATAGCCATAAAGATCAGGCTCAGTGTTTCCATGAAAATTCCTAATTTTACTTTTTCGGTAACAAATATATATAATATGAAGACGTATATGAAAAGATATATACTTGCAGCTTTAGCAATACTGTGCCTTTCTCCGCTCCGGGGACAGGAAATCAAACCGCGAATTATTATCGTAGCTACCGGGGGGACTATCGCAGGTATAGCCGCTTCTCCTGCCGAAAACGCATATACTCCGGCACAATTGACCGTAGAATCTTTAATCAGGCAGGTCCCCCAAATTTCCGGCAAGGCCTCGGTGGAAGGGTTGCAGTTGTGTAACATTGCCAGCCAGTATATGACCCCGCTTATTTGGATCCGGTTGGCCGGGGTTGTGGATTCGTTGTTCAGTGGGGATCATTGCGACGGGATTGTGGTGACTCACGGAACCGATACCATGGAAGAAACGGCGTTCTTCCTGGATTTGGTGAACGCTCATGAGCGTCCGGTGGTTTTTACAGGGTCCATGAGACCCTCAAACAGCCCGGGGGCCGATGGCCCTGCTAATCTTTTCAATGCCGTTTGCCTGGCGGCAGATCCTGCAGCCGGGGGGAAAGGCGTGCTTGTGGTGATGAATGATTACATTTTTTCAGCTTCCGGGGTAACAAAGACCCATACGGTCAACCCACAAGCCTTTGAAAATCCGGATCATGGGCCAATGGGTACTATCCGCGGGGGGAACGCGGTTTTTTACCACCCGTGCCACGAAAGACTCCTTCCGGAGAAAAGGTTTTCCTTTGCCGAGTTGGCCAACCGGGACCTGCCCCGGGTTAATATCGTCATGTCTTACGCAGGGGCAACTTCCCTGTTGTTTGACACATTGGTAAAGAACGGGACTGAAGGAATTGTCATTGCCGGAGTGGGGCACGGAAATTACTCAGAGCAAATCGAAAACTCGGCAAAAAAGGCTGTTCAAAACGGAGTGGCGGTCGTACGGGCGACCCGGGTGCTGCAGGGCGGGGTTTCCTCCGATACGGAAAATACGTTTGAAGGTCAGGTGGTCAGCAGATCGCTGTCTCCCCAGAAAGCCCGGATTCTGCTGATGCTGGCCCTGACCGTATCCCGGGAGCCTGCAGAAATACAGCATCTGTTTGATCAATACCCCTGAATACTACTCGGCAATTAAACGCAGTTTTTTTGTGTCAATCCGGGTTTTCAGCCAATCCGACATGACTTGGAGTTGTTCGGCAGGCGGAATGGAATCAAATTTAACTACGGCAATGGTCAAAGTGTCTTTTTCCTGATCTTTCATGGAAACATTTATTGCCTGTGAAATGGACAATTCACGTGCATTCGGGTAGAGAACGTTCAGTTCGCCTATTAATTCACTGCTGAGGGCTTCAAAGTACCGGTACCGGTCCAGGCTGGTGCTGAGTGTGTCTATTATCTCCTGCTGAGCGTTTATGCGTTCCTCGCTTTTTTGATAAAAATCTTCAAGGACAGAGGATCGTATGGCATTCAGATCCACCCGTTCCTTACCTCCCTGAACCACCGTCAGCCGGCTGTTTTCCAATCTCTGAAACCGGTTCATCTGGCTTCGGGCAACCGATAGAGCATCTTCAGGCACTTCCCGGCCTATGAGCATGATATCTATCGTTTTGTTTTTATACGATATGTTCCGGCTTATGATCTGGGAGTCAGGGAATACAAAAGCTTTATCAATATACTGGTTGGCTTCGTTTTCGTATAGGGAGGAGCGGACAATATCAATGGTAAGCATCAGGGCCGGTATCATGGTAATTATGACGATAGCCAGGATGGATCTTTTGACGGTTCTTTCTCGTTTTTTTTCACGAAACACCTTGTGTTCGTATCCCCTGATACGTGTCCCGACAAACGTCGCAGACACAATGAAAACAGTGTTGATAAAATATAAATAAAAAGCACCCAGGAAAAAACGCATACTTCCTGTGGCGATCCCGAATCCGGCCGTACAAAGGGGAGGCATCAGGGCTGTGGCTATGGCAACTCCGGGAATGACATTGCCTTTGTCTTTGTCTTTGGTTGACAAGGCAATAAAACCGGCCAGACCGCCCATGAGGGCAATAAACACATCGTATATGGTGGGTGATGTTCGGGCAAGTAATTCGGACTGGGGTTGATCAAAAGGGGATAATACAAAAAACAGAGCTGCTGTTATAATACTGATTACAGTCGCGACCGTGTAACTTCTCAGTGATTTTTTGAGTAATTCCAGATCGTTTATTCCCAAAGCAAGGCCCATCCCTATGAGTGGTCCCATCAACGGGGAGATGAGCATAGCTCCTATTACAACCGCCGCCGAATTGATGTTCAGTCCCAGGGAGGCTATAAGTATTGCAAAGATCAGAATCCAGAGATTTGCCCCCTTGAATTCCACACCGCCCCGGATATTGGCAATGGTCTCCAGTTCATTTTCTTTATCTCTTCTCAGGTAAAAATAATACCTGAAAAACCTGATAAAGGAAGGTTTACGGCTTTCTTCGTTATCCATATATTTATTATAAATATAAACTAACCGATAACTGCCCCGTTTCCGATTCCCTCCAGGGGAGAGACAAGACGCATGGTCCCGTCCGGCTCTTTAGCCATCAGGATCATGCCCTGAGATTCAATGCCCCTGATCTTCCTGGGTAACAGGTTGGCCAGGATACAGATCTGGCGTCCGGTCATATCTTCCGGCCGGTAATATTCTGCAATACCGGATACAATGACTCTTTGGTCCAATCCCGTATCAATGGTAAGCTTCAACAATTTGTCCGTCTTGGGAACCCTTTCTGCCTGAAGGACCGTTGCAACACGAATGTCCATTTTTGAAAAATCGTCTATTGTGCATGAAGGCAATGCGGGAGCAATGTCCTTTTTAACTGGTTTCTTCAATTTTGCCACCTGCGTATCCACTTCTGTATCTTCAATTTTGCGAAACAACAACACGGGCTCGTTCAAAACGTGTCCGGCAGCCAGGAGCTTACCGTCTTTGAAGGCGGACCAGGGCAGTTGCTCCGGAATGTTGAGGATCTGTCTGAGTTTATCCGTTGTGAATGGGAGGAATGGTTCCAGGGCGATAGTCAGGCAGGCACAGATCTGTAAAGAAATGTTCAGGATGGTTCCTACACGCTTCATGTCTGTTTTGGCTACTTTCCATGGCTCTGTATCGGCAAGGTACTTATTCCCTAACCTGGCCAGGTTCATGGCTTCCTTTAGTGAATCCCGGAAACGGTAATGTTCCAGGTGGTCTTCCAGTGCTTTCTGGATCCCCGGGATCGTTTCAGCAATTTCAGCATCAAATGCAGTCATTTCTGCTTTTTGAGGAACAACTCCATTGAAATATTTGTGCGTAAGTACAACGGCCCGGTTTACAAAATTTCCCAGGATGGCTACCAGTTCATTGTTGTTCCTGGCCTGGAATTCTTTCCATGTAAAATCATTGTCTTTTGTTTCCGGTGTTGTGGCACAAAGCGTATAGCGCAGAACATCCTGCTGGTCAGGGAATTCATCCAGGTACTCGTGCAGCCAGACGGCCCAGTTACGGGAAGTGGAAATCTTTTCACCTTCCAGGTTCAAAAATTCGTTGGCAGGCACATTTTCCGGCAGGATGTACCCTCCGTGTGCTTTCAGCATGGAGGGAAAAACAATGCAATGGAATACAATGTTGTCTTTACCAATAAAATGGACGATTTTGGTGTCTTCACTCTTCCACCATGTTTCCCAGGAATCGGGATACAATTCTATGGTGTTGGATATATAACCTATAGGAGCATCAAACCAAACATACAGGACTTTTCCTTCGGCTCCTTCCACGGGAACGGGAACACCCCAGTCCAAATCACGGCTGACGGCTCTTGGTTGCAATCCGTTGTCCAGCCATGATTTACATTGTCCGTACACATTGGGTTTCCATTCTTTATGATTTTCCAGGATCCATTCTTTCAGCCAGGGTTCGTATTGGTCCAGGGGAAGGTACCAGTGTTTGGTCTTTCGTTTTTCAGGAATGCTGCCGCTGATGGAAGAATGAGGATTGATGAGTTCATCCGGAGACAATGTGGATCCGCATTTTTCGCACTGATCTCCGTAGGCTTCGGAATGACCGCAGCGGGGGCAGGTTCCCACAATATACCTGTCTGCCAGGAATGTTTTGGCCTCAGGGTCATAATACTGTTCAGTTTCTTTTTCAATGAATTTTCCTTTGTCGTATAATTTTCTGAAAAATTCCGATGCCGTTTTGTAATGTATTCTGGATGTGGTACGGGAATAAACGTCAAAAGAAATACCCAGTTTGTGGAATGAGTCTTTGATCTGTGTATGGTATTTATCAACAATATCCTGTGGGGAGATTCCCAGTTGTCTTGCCTTAATGGTAATGGGAACTCCGTGTTCATCTGATCCGCCCACAAAACAGACTTCACGTTCACGAAGGCGCATGTATCTGGCGTAAATATCCGCCGGGACGTATACACCGGCAAGGTGTCCAATATGAAGGGGGCCGTTGGCATAAGGCAGGGCCGAAGTGATCAGGTAACGTTTGTATTCTTTCTGCATAACGGTGTATCGGTTTAATTTTTACAGTCGGTTCAATTCTTTGGCAAATGAATTTCGCACATCCATCATGACCATAAGGTCTTTCATGATCTTTTGGATGTTTTCTTCTTCTCCCAGCATTTGTGCCCGTTGGAGGTCCCGTGTCAGCTGGGAGCAGCTTCCGGAAACAATGTTCAGCTTGTAGACAAGGATCGATTTTGTCACATGCTCTTTCAACAGAGATTCTTCCAGGGGCAGGCTGTCCCTGAGAACTTTCAGATTAATGGGGTGGGGGTTGTTCAAAAGGTCCAGTATGTGTTGGGATACGTCCGGATCAGGATGGTTTATAAAATGTTTTCTGCGAGCCGTGTCATCTCCGCTAAGCCCTTTGTATTCATTGAATATTCTTGCATAAAAAGGGTCCCGCAACTCAAGTTCATCTTCTGCCAATGCATTTTCAATATAATCAGAGACAGTGTCGTCATCCATGGGAGTCTGCCCGAATTTTATCAGGTAATACAAAATGTCTTTTTCACACCGGCTCAGATCGTCTTTCCCGGGGGCAACCGGTTGTGCTTGTGATTCTTCTTCCGGTACCGGATCCTGAGACGGTCTGATTCCGGGTCTGGCAGAATAGCTTTCCTGTTCTTTTCTTTTTTTCCGGATCCGGGTAACTTCCCGTGTCAGAATTACTTCTTCAATATCCAGATGACGGCTGCATTCTTCAATATAGACCGTTCTTGTGATTGCATCGGGTACGACGGCAATACTGGATATAACTTCCCGTATCAGGGATGATCTTTTCAACGGGTCTTTCATTTCCCCTGCCATCAGCGCGATCTTGAAATGGATAAAATCTGTTTCGTTGCTTTCAAGAAAATCGATCGTTTCACGGGCATTGTGTGAACGGGCATATGAATCCGGATCTTCTCCTTCCGGAAATCTTACCACTTTAACCTGTAATCCTTCTTCCAAGAGCATGTCAATACCCCGCAGGGAAGCCCTTATTCCGGCATCGTCTCCGTCGTAAAGAACCGTTACATGCTGCGTAAACCTTTTTATCAGACGGATTTGTTCTACTGTCAGGGAGGTCCCTGAAGAGGCCACCACATTCCTGATCCCTGCCTGAAAAAGTGAAATGACATCTGTATAACCTTCAACCAAATAGCATTTTTGCAACTTGGAAATGTGTTGTTTTGCAAAAAAGATACCGTACAGAGACCGGCTTTTGTTGTAGATCTCACTTTCCGGGGAATTCAGGTACTTGGCCGTCTGTTTGTCGTTTCTAAGAGTCCTTCCTCCAAAACCTATGATCCGACCGCTCAGGGAATGGATGGGAAACATAACCCGGTCCTGAAAACGGTCATGAAACACTTCCGGTTTATTGTCCTGTGCTGGATAGTGTAAGGTAAGCCCGGTCGCTGTGAGCAAATCTTCTTTATAGCCTGCTTCCAGAGCAGCCCGGGTAAACACGTTTTTTCCGGGAGGAGCAAAGCCCAGTTGAAATTGCCTGATAACGGCTTCTGTCAAACCCCGTTCCTGAAAATAACTCAATCCAACATCACGTCCTGTGGGTTCTTCCCAAAGGTACCGCGAATAAAATTCCTGGGCGTATCCGTTGACAACCATCATACTGTCGCGTCTAAGCCGGGTTTCCGCCTCGCCGGGAGTTTCTTCCCGGTCCTGTATGGGTATGTTAAATTTGTTACCCAGGAATTTCAATGCCTCCACATAGGAAAGCTGTTCGTGTTCCATAATAAAACGAACTACGTTCCCTGCTTTTCCACATCCGAAACATTTGAAAATACCTTTTGACGGCGAAACCGTGAATGAGGGTGTTTTTTCATTGTGAAAAGGACAACAGGCAACGTAATTGGCCCCACGCCGTTTCAGATTGACGTATTCTCCTATAACTGTTTCTATAGGCGCCGCTTCCAATATTCGTTCTATGGTGGCCTGATCTATCATCAGAATGCTTTGAATCCTACCGCTTCACGAACCAATGTCATGGTAGCCTGGGCCGACGATCTGGCTTCTGCTGTTCCTTTTTCAATAACGAACTTCAAATAAGCATTGTCGTGGTAAATTTCTTCTATTCTTTCCTTTATGGGCAAAGTATGTTTACAGATGTCGGCGGCCAGCTGTTTTTTCAGGTCTCCGTAACGGATCGTGCAGTTGTTGTATTGATCTTTGAAATAGGCTACTGTCTGAGGATCCGATACAACTGAAAGAATGGTGAACAGGTTGGCGATTTCCTGGCTCATGGGACTGTTGGGAGTTGCCGGGCCGCTGTCGGTCACAGCCCGCATGACTTTTTTGGTGATGGTCTTTTGATCATCAACCAGGTAGATGCCGTTCCCTTCGCTTTTTCCCATTTTTCCAGATCCGTCCAATCCAGGGATCTTTACAAGGTTGCCCCCGAAGTTGTAGGCTTCAGGTTCGGGGAAAACATTCTTATCGTATACTTTGTTGAATCTTCGTGCCAATAGCCGGGTGATTTCCAAATGTTGTTCCTGATCTTTTCCCACCGGAACCCAGTCTGCCCGGTGAATGAGTATATCCGCTGCCATAAGAACCGGATAAGTCAACAGTCCTGCGTTTACATTCTGGGGATTTTGCCTGACTTTATCTTTGAACGATGCCGTACGCTCCAGTTCTCCTTTGTAAGTCAACATGTTTAACAGTACAAACAGTTCACAAACTTCCGGAACGCTGCTTTGCACGAATAAAGTGGATTTTTCCGGATCCAGGCCGGAAGCCAGGTATTCGGAAAGGATAATCCGTACATTGGAATGAAAATCATCCGGTTTGGGATGTGTGGTCAGGGAATGCAGGTCGGCAATAAAAAAATAACACTTGGCCTGGTGCTGCAATTGGGTGAAATTCCGGAGTGCTCCGAAATAATTACCCAGGTGCAAATGACCGGTGGAACGTATGCCGCTCAGAACAGTTTTCATAAGTATGGGAGGTTCAAAATTCAGCTCACAAAGTTAGTCTTTTTTAGGTAAATGTTATCTTTGTATATCTATACTTGAGACATGATTACAATATCCAAAGGTCGTTTGAAGGGAAAGGTCTCCTTGCCGCCATCTAAAAGCATGAGCATAAGAGCGTTAGCTGCCATTTTTTTGGCGGGTCGGGAAACTTCATTAAAAGGAGCCTGGCCAAAAGACGGTACACAGGTTTGTGAAGACGTCCAGGCTGCTTACAGGGTCGTACGTTCAGTGGGACCTCAGTTTGCGAAAGAAGATATCTGGCCCCATGCCGCTACTCCCGGCAGGGACCATTCCCGAAGGCAGCTGGATTGCGGGGAATCTGCCCTGGCTTTAAGAATGTTTGCTCCCATACTGGCCTTGTCGTCTTATATTTATTGTTTACGGGGCCGTACAACGCTTATAACAAGACCTATAGATTTTGTGATAGAGGGTTTACGGGAACTCGGATGCTGGTGTGAAAGCCTGAACACCTTGCCCACGTTGTCCATTATGGAGAATCTGAAAGAAACGGGACGCTGGGAGACACGGGATCAGTCACTTAGCCTTTCCCGTCCCATACTGCTGGTTCAGGGTCCTTTGCGTGGGGGAAAATACAAAGTAAATGCAGGGGGCAGTTCCCAGTTCCTGAGCGGATTGCTGATGGCTTTGCCTCTTGCTGAAAAAGATTCCATCCTGGAAGTGGAACACCTGGCAAGCCAGCCTTATATTGACCTGACACTGGATGTTATGGAGTCTTTCGGTGTTCGTGCCACTCACGACAATTACAAAGTATTCCACATACCGGGACGGCAGACATACCGCGCCAGAAAGATCGCCATTGAAGGAGACTGGAGCGGAGGTGCGAATTTTATTGTAGGTGCCGCCCTCTTTGGAGACCTGCGTATAGCTCCCTTGTGGAAAAACAGTTTGCAAGCCGATAAGGCCATACTGGAAGCCATAGGGAAAGCCGGCGGATCGTGGGCCTGGGGCACCGGGAGTCAATTAAAAGTATATAAAACTGAGAATTTGCAGGGATTTGAGTTTGATGCCCGCAAATGTCCCGATCTATTTCCTCCCTTGGTGGCACTTGCCGTACATTGCAGCGGAACCACGAGCATTCACGGCATTGACCGCCTTTTCCACAAGGAATCAAACCGTGCGTTGGCTTTGTTGGAAGAATACTCAAAGGTAGGAGCCAATATTAAACTGGAAGGAAATAATATGATCATTGAAGGCGGGATACTGCCCGGTGGTGCTTCCATTTCTGCCCGGGGAGATAACCGCATAGCCATGTCGCTGGCGATTGCCGCTCTTGGGGCAGAAAAACCTATTGAGATAGAAGGCAAGCACACCGTTTCAAAATCATTCCCGGATTTTTGGGTGGAACTGGAAAAAGTAACAAAACCTTTAGAATGAATGCTTTCGGTAATAATTTCAGAGTCGCGGTCTTTGGCGAATCCCACGGGCCCGGGGTAGGTGTGCTCATTGATGGTGTTCCTCCGGGGATCTTGTTGTCAGAGGCAGATTTCATGGAAGACATTGCCCGTAGAAAAAGCGGGGCGACGGGAACCACAAAACGCAGAGAAACAGATGCACCCGTTATTAAAAGCGGGGTATACAGGCAGTATACTTCAGGCAGTCCTTTATGCATAACATTTGAAAACCGGGATGCCCGTCCACAGGATTACCTGCCTGCAGACGATACTGATCCGGCAGAAAAAATACCTTTCCGGCCTGGTACTGCCGATTATACCGGGGACGTGAAATTTAGAGGGTTCCAGGATCCGCGGGGGGGAGGCCATTTTTCCGGTCGCCTGACATTACCCCTTGTGGCAGCGGGTGTTGTGGCAAAAAAGATACTGAAACAAAAATTCAATTCTTTGGACATCAAAGCATACCTTTCACAGGTTGGAGGAATCCCCGTGATCAAGGACAGCACATTGCCCGGGAAAGTGACTGATATGCTGCAGCAATCGGTAGAGAAAGGGGATTCGCTGGGAGCCGTCATATCCTGCGAAGTGAACGGCCTTCCTGCGGGATTGGGCAATCCTTTTTTTGATTCCCTGGAATCATTGCTATCCCATGCCATTTTTGCCATTCCGGGCATAAAAGGCATAACATTCGGACTCGGCTTTGAAGAGACATTGCTTACAGGATCGCAGAATCCGCATATCGGAGGAATCGCCGGGGGCATCTCCAACGGGGATCCGGTTTCTTTCCAAATAGCCGTAAAACCCACTCCTACCGTGGGTGGCCACGGACGTCATGATGCCTGTTTTGCTTTACGGGTGCCGGTTGTGGCAGAAGCTGTTACGGCTATTGTACTTGCCGATCTGTCCATGACACCGGCCTGATTAGAGGCTTTGTTTCTGTTCCCTTAGTGCCTTTCGTACTTTTTCTTCGATCTCTTCCTTCAACTCGGGGTTATCTTTGAGCATTTGCCGGACCGCATCGCGTCCCTGTCCGATCTTGGTCTCCCCGTAGCTGAACCAGGATCCGCTTTTTTTAATGATGTTCAGCTCAACTCCCAGGTCAATGATCTCTCCTGTAAGAGAGATGCCTTCCCCGAACATGATGTCAAACTCGGCTTTTTTAAAAGGCGGAGCCATTTTGTTTTTTACCACTTTCACACGCACGTGATTTCCGGTGGCATCTTCCCCGTCTTTAAGCTGTGTGGTACGCCGGACGTCAATACGCACGGTAGAGTAAAATTTAAGGGCGTTTCCACCGGTGGTCGTTTCGGGATTTCCGAACATGATACCGATCTTTTCACGAAGCTGGTTGATAAAGACACAGCAGGTGTTGGTGCGGCTGATGTTTGCTGTTAATTTTCTCAATGCCTGAGACATAAGCCTGGCCTGGAGTCCCATTTTGGAGTCTCCCATCTCACCTTCTATCTCGGCTTTGGGAGTCAGTGCTGCTACCGAGTCAATGACCACAATGTCAATAGCACCGGAACGGATCAGGTGATCGGCTACTTCCAGGGCTTGTTCACCGTTATCCGGTTGTGATATCAGCAGGGTGTCCACGTTGACTCCCAGCTGCTGCGCATAGTTGCGGTCAAAAGCATGTTCGGCATCAATGATCGCCGCTATACCGCCCAGTTTCTGCGCCTCGGCAATAGCGTGAATGGCTAAAGTGGTCTTCCCGCTCGATTCAGGTCCGTATATTTCCACAACACGACCCCTGGGATAACCGCCTATCCCCAGCGCATAATCCAGTCCGATGGATCCCGACGGGATCACCGATACGTCCCACTTGGGCTGATCACCCAGTTTCATAATTGTTCCTTTCCCGAAATCTTTTTCAATTTTATCCAGGGTTGCCTGGAGAGCTTTGAATTTTTCCGGGTTGACGGCTGCTCCTCTTTTTACTTCTTCTGCACTAACTTTTGCCATGATATTTTGATTAATGATTAGACAACAAATATACAAATTCACAGACAAAATACCCTATCTTTGAAACATGAAAGAATGGTTGCTGGGAAAAAATCCCGATGAGTTGCGTCAAATTACGGATTCCTACGGTATGCCTTCTTTTTCTGCAGGCCAGATAGCCCGTTGGATCTATCAGAACAAAGTCCGGAATATAGAGGAAATGACCAATTTGCCAAAAGCGGCAAGGGAAAAACTTTCCGAAAACTACCAGGTGGGCGGCTGGTTGCCCTTGGATGTGCAGCAATCTGCCGATGGCACAAAAAAGTACCTTTTTCCGACGGCCGCCGGTTCCCGTACAGGAATTGAAGCCGTTATGATCCCGGAACAGGACAGGGCTACACTTTGTTTGTCTTCACAGGCGGGATGCCGCCTGGGTTGCTCTTTCTGCATGACGGCCCGGATGGGGTTCCAGGGACAATTGAGTGCCGCAGAGATAGTAAGTCAGTACCTGAATGTTCAGGAAACCGCACAACTGACCAATGTGGTGTATATGGGTATGGGAGAACCCCTGGACAACTGGACGGAAGTATTGCGATCCCTGGAAATTTTCACCTCTGCCTGGGGGTTTGCCTGGAGCCCGCGACGCATAACGGTTTCTACTTCCGGTATACTGCCTGTGCTGGATGCGTTTATGGAAAAAACACAAGCGCATTTGGCCGTGAGTCTGCACAATCCCTTTGATGCAGAACGGGAACAGCTGATGCCGGTACAAAAGGCTTACCCGGTGAGCCGTATAATCAGGAAACTGAGAGAATATGATTTCAGCGGACAGCGCAGGCTGAGCTTTGAATACATACTTTTTGACGGTTGGAATGACACCCAAAGGCATGCGATGGCATTGCTTCAATTGTTGCGGGGGGTAGATTGCCGGGTGAACCTGATACGTTTTCATCCCATTCCGGGCTTTTCCATGCAGCCTTCAAAGGAAACGGCCGTGAACGTTTTTATGACACGTTTGAACAAGGGCGGCCTGATAACTACCTTGAGAGCTTCCCGGGGACAAGACATACTGGCGGCTTGCGGCATGTTGAGCGTTAAGAAAAAAGAAGAGTGATGGAACAGGAAGAATTCAAAAAAAACCTGGGAAGGATGCAGGCTTTATGCAGCCGGAGCGAAAAATGCAAGGCCGATATTCGTATGAAGCTGGGACGGAACGGTATACCGGAAAAAGATATTGTGGAGATACTGGACAAATTGCAGGAAGAAGGTTTTATTGATGAGCAAAGGTATGCCGGAGCTTTTGTGCGCGATAAATTCCGGTTGCAGGGATGGGGTCCGGTGAAAATTGCCAACATGCTCAAAAACAAAAGAATACCTGATAAGATTATCACGGCTGCGCTCCGGGAGATCGGGGATAGTCAGGTCCAAAAAATATTGAAAAATTGTCTGATCAAAAAATCCGCTTCCATTAAAGACAGTGACCCGTTAAAACGCCGGGCCAAACTTACACGGTATGCTTTGGGAAGGGGTTATACCTATGCCCAGATATATCAGGCATTGAAACAATTGCAATAAAACCCCAAAAATTTAATAATATTTTGTCGGAATAGATTTCTTTTTATCTTTGTACTGGATTAGCAAAATGACATTTAATTATTAACTTAAAAAGATATTATTATGATCTTAACAACTGATTTTTCAGCGATATGGGCTGCTATCGTGAACTTCTTTGAAGCAATCTGGGAAGCTATTGGTAATGTATTTTACGGATGGGGCGATATCTTGAACCTGTTCAATTTCTAGTAGTAGATAATTGCTTTTAAATCAAGGCTGTCTCTTAAAGACAGCTTTTTTTGCTTATGGGGATCTGTAAAGCCGGGGACATTGTCTTTACATTATATAAGAGTACACGAAAATCACTGGGAATAACTGTCAGAAAAGACGGAACCGTTCACGTAAGGGCTCCCTTCTGGATCAGTTCCCGGGAAGTGATTCGTGTGGTATCCTCCAAAGCAACCTGGATACAAGCCAGGCGACAAGCCCTTGAAAAAGAACCCTGTCTTCCTTTGGACAAGAAAGAGCTGGAGCAGCTTCGCAAAGAAGCATTGGTTAAATTTCTGGACATGGCCGCTCCCTGGGTGGAACATTTCAATAAAAAATACGGGGTGAGACCTGAGAAATGGACGGTCCGCACCATGAACACACGTTGGGGAAGCTGTTCTTCGGCAACCGGAAGGATCACCCTCAATCTCAAACTTTTTTTCAAACCGGATTCATGTCTGGAATATGTGATCGTTCACGAATTGTGCCATTTGATCCACCCGGATCACGGCAAAGGGTTTTACGATTTGCTGGAGCGGGAACTTCCGGACTGGAAGCATAGAAGAAAGCAATTAAAAGTTTAAATTTGCAGTATTATGATATATTCCGTAGATAATTATAAAAACTTGTTGCAACGCGGGCAACGGTTGAGGAGGTTTCTTTGAAGTAGAAACCCGGGAAAAAGAATGGCAGTCGCTGACCGAACGTTCACAGCAGCCGGATTTCTGGAACAATCCCAAAGAGGCAGAGGCTATACTTAAAAAACAGTCCGGCCTGAAATCGTCACTCGATGCATATTACCGCATCCGCGAGGGGTTGGAGGATTTGCAGGTGCTTGCCGAGTTGGAGGCTTCGCAGGAGGAACTGGACCGTCAGACAAACAAAGTGCTGGACTGGATCGAGCAGGAAGAACTTAAAAGCATGCTCAGCGGCGAAGGGGATGATATGGGGGCACTGCTGAAGATCAATTCCGGTGCCGGAGGAACAGAAAGCAACGATTGGTCCGCCATGCTTATGCGGATGTATATCCGTTGGGGAGAAAGAAACGGTTATAAAGTCAGGGTCCACGACATCCTGGAAGGCGAGGAGGCAGGGATCAAATCCTGTATCCTGGAGTTTGAAGGGGAATATGCCTACGGGTATTTAAAAGCCGAGAACGGGGTTCACCGCCTGGTCCGCATTTCGCCTTTCAACGCCCAGGGCAAACGCCAGACAACCTTTTCCTCAGTATTTGTTTATCCTGCCGTGGATGACTCTATAGAGATAGAGATCAATCCGGCCGACCTGGAATGGGATACATACCGTTCCAGCGGGGCAGGCGGGCAAAACGTCAACAAAGTGGAAACCGGTGTCAGGGTGAAGCATATACCCACCGGCATCGTAGTGGAAAACACGGAAACCAGAAGCCAGTTTGACAACCGGCAGAACGCCCTTCGTATTTTGAAATCCCATTTGTACGAAATTGAACTGGAAAAACGAAGGGAAAAAGAAGCGCAACTGGAAGGCCAGAAGAAAAAGATCGAATGGGGATCCCAGATACGTTCCTATACGCTTCATCCTTACAAAATGGTAAAAGACCACAGAACAGGGTATGAAATGACAGACACACAGGCCGTCCTGGACGGAGACCTGAACGGGTTCATTCACACATACCTGATGGGAGGTTCTGCAAATGGCTCTTAAGGTATATAAAGCTTCTGCAGGCACCGGGAAGACCTACCGGCTGACATTAATGTACCTTGCCCTGTTGTTGGGTAATGCTTCGCATTTTGACCCCAACGCTTTTTTCCGGATACTTGCAGTAACTTTTACCAATAAAGCTACAGAAGAAATGAAAGCCAGGATCCTGGACACCCTGGAATCCCTGGCAAAAGGAAATGCTTCTCATTTCACTGATGATCTTGGCCGGGAAACCGGCTTGCCTTTTGACACACTGGTCACACGTGCTGTACAGGTACACGAAAATCTGCTTCACCGGTATTCATATTTTTCGGTATCCACCCTGGATGCTTTCTTTCAAAAAGTGCTTCGTTCCTTTATTCTGGAGGCCGGCCTAAGCTCGGGTTATTCCGTAGATACGGATACGGATTTTTTACTGGAAAACACAGCCGGACAGATTGTCCAGAAAGTTCCCGAAGACGATTCATTGCGAACCTGGTTCGGCGAGCTTATAAAGGAAAAAGTGTCCAGGGCGGACAAATGGGATGTTGCAGAACTTTTAAAACAGGTCGGCCGTCAGGCTACTCGCGAATTTTTCAGGGCAATGGGAGAAGCTTTCGCGGGAAAGATCTCGGACAGGGAATTCCTGAAAGAATTCATACGGGAAAACAGGATCATCATAGATTCTTTTGAAGAAACCATGAAAGGATTGGGAGAGAAGGCCCTGGCACTGATAGGTGACAATGGTTTTACCGTAATGGACTTCCCGTTCAGGAATGCTTCTTTTGCCACATATTTTCTGAAGATATCCGCGTTGCATACGTCTGTGGATGCATATCAGCCGGGGGTGCGTTTCCTGGATGCTATGGAAGGCAAGGAATCCATATGGTACAATAAGAATTCTCCGGAAGCACTCCCAAAGATGCAAGAGGTTCTGATGCCTGTAATGCAGGAGATTCACCGGCATTATACACTGCATTTTAAATTATACGTTACGGCACTTGCCGTCAGAGATCAATTGCCTCAAATGGGGCTTCTGGCAGATGTGATCACTACAATGCGACGGATACAGGAAGAAAACAATACTCTGGATATCGGAGATTCGACCTATCTGCTCAATAAACTTGTAGGAGACGGGAATACGCCTTTTATATACGAACGTATGGGTGCCGGTTACGACTCGTTCCTTTTGGATGAATTCCAGGACACATCGTATCTGCAATGGCAGAACATGTACCCGCTATTGATCAACGGGTTGGCCCAGGGTGCCGATTCTCTTGTAGTAGGAGACGTGAAACAATCCATATACAGATGGCGCAACAGTGATTGGCGGATACTTGGTGAACAGATAACTGCAGATCCCCTGCTTCAACAGCACGGGGTGGATTTGTATACATTGCAGACAAACTGGCGGAGCAAAACAGAGATCGTGAAGTTTGTTAATGATCTTATAGAAAATGTGAAGAATTCACTCAACACAACAATTGCTGCCAAGATCGACGGAAGTGACGGGTTGAACCAGGAAGACAAGGATTATCTGGGAAATCTGCTGAACAATGCGTATGAGGACTTTAGAGAAAAGGTGCCTGATCCGGATACCGGTCAGTCGTGTGGTTATGTGCAGGTCAGCACTTTCTATGCCGGGGAAAGCACCGGTGCAGAAAACAAAACGCTCTATGCCCTCAAAGATCAGCTGATTTCCTTAATAGAAAGAGGATATAGTCCCTCAGACATTCTTATACTGGTCAGGTCAAAAGAAAACGCACGAACCATTACGCGTTTTTTTATGCAATATGAAATGGAAAATCCGGATGAAGCTGCGATGCTGCCCCGGGTGATTTCTGAAGATGCCCTTTACTTGTCTTCTTCTCCTTACGTGACCCTTGCAGTAGCTGTGTTACAACTGTGTCATTATCCAAAAGATACGTGTAATGCCCAGACGGTTCTCAGACTATCTGAAGAATATGGGAAAAATGACATTTCAGGTGACAGTGATTTCCTGGAACGTCTGCGTTTTATGCCCCTGGCCGATGCAATGGAAGCCATTATTCAACGAATGGAGTGGACAAAATGCAGGGAAGCGATTCCTTACCTGCAGGAACTTCACGATGCTGTGCTCCGGTTTTCAGCAAGGGATAGCGGGGGTGTTTTTGCCTTTCTTAAATGGTGGGATCTACGTGGAAAGGAAACCATGTTAACTGCAGACCTGCCTGAACATGCGGTCCGTTTATTGACAATCCATAAGGCAAAGGGCCTGGAAGCCCCGGTAGTAATAATTCCGTTTTGCAATTGGCCTCTGGATTCCCGGGCAGGAATATCTGTGATTTGGACAAAAACGTCTGTTGAGCCGTTCAACCGCCTGGAACAATTGCCCGTGGTATATGATAACAAACTGAAGCATAGCTGCTTTGCCCCCGGTTTTTACCTGGAGTATTCGCAACGGATCCTGGATGCGCTGAATTTATTATATGTAGCCGTAACCAGACCCAGGGACGAATTGTACGTGTACCTGCCATTTTCAAAAAAGAATTCTAAAGAGAATATTGCCGGCCCTGTAAGAGAAGCGCTTCCGTTTGAAACCCATACCGAGGATGAAATACTAAAATTCGGTAACCCTTCCCCTTCTGTTGAAAGCCAAAAAAAATCTTCTGATGGTTACGTCCTGGAAGAATATCCTTCTGCCGGATTCAGCGATAAATTAAAACTGGTATACCGTGAAGATGCATTTCAGTATTCACCTTCAGATTCCATGCGCCAGTGGGGCCTGGTCCTGCACAAAGCACTATCCCGGATAGAATCCGTTGATCAGGTAGAACAGGTTTTACGGGAGCTGGTACAAGAAGGAGAATTGGCCGGTAACAGGGAAACTGCAGAAAAATTTACCCGTGCCATCGAAAGAACATTGTCTGATCCTGAAATTTCCACTTGGTTTGACGGATCATGGAAAGTCAGGAATGAGGCAGCTGTTCTGGGCCGTTTTGGAAAATTGAGACCGGACAGGGTAATGGAAAAAGAAGGCCGGACAGTAATACTGGATTACAAATTCGGTAAACCGGAACCTTCACATGAAAGGCAAATGAAAAGGTACGTGGAAGTTTTAAAAACTATGGGTTATCCGTCTGTTGAAGGTCATGTACTTTATGTAGAACACTAAAGAACCATTCCGGACAAAGCTCCCGTGTGTTTTCCATTTTTCAGGGTATGTTCCCCGTTAACCCATATATGATGGATGCCTTCAGGGAATCGGTGCGGATCTTCAAACGTAGCTTTATCAATAATTGCAGCCTGGTTGAACACCACAATATCTGCCCGGTATCCCGGAACCAGTAATCCCCGGTCTTTCAAACCCAGCCTGGAAGCAGGTAAAGACGATACTTTCTTTATGGCCTGTGACAGATCCATTAGTTTTCCGTCCCGGCAGTATTTCCCCAAAAACCGGGGGAAAGTACCGTAAGAACGCGGATGAGGAATGGTTAAGGACAACGGACCAGCGGGAGAGTAAACACTTCCATCGGAAGCCGGCATAGCTAAAGGATGAGAGAGAAACATCCTGACATTGTCTTCACTCATGGCAAAGGCCACAATATCGGGAGAGAGTCGTTCTTCTATAAGAAGGTCACGCACAAATTCCCATTCGGATTTGCCGGCAATACGGGCGCATTCCTCCAGGTTTTTACTCATGTATGCGTCTTTATTTTCTTGTAAGCTACAGGAAGAAATGACTACGTTTTGAGCTCCTCCCAAACGGGCAAAGCGGGATTCAGCATATTTACCGAATTCTGTGTCTGTTGCGTTGTCCTTTAAGCGTGAAACGATATCATCTGTGGATCCCTGCCTGCCGTCCAAAGGAATAAACGTTGTTAATCCGGTAGAAAAAGCAATATAGGGATAGCGGTCAAAGGCAATATCCAGTCCGTCGCGCCGGGCTTTATCAATGATCTCAAGCAAGGCGGGGCCTTTGTGCCAGTTGTTGGGGTTCTGCGCTTTCAGGTGTGATATCTGAAGCCGTACTCCTGCTTCAAACGACATACCAATAGCCTCGGAAACAGCTTCTTCAACCCGGTCGTCTTCGTTACGCATGTGTATGGCAAACAACCCGTTGTGTTTGGCTACAACTTTTAAAAGTTCCACGAGTTCTTCCCTGGAAGCATAAGCTCCCGGAGCATACTCCAGTCCGCAGGAAAGACCCCGGCTTCCCTGTTCAAGCTGAATGTCCAGCAATTGTTTCATTTCTTCAATCCGGGAAGGGGTCGCCGGTGCATTCCATTCTCCGATAACTGCTGAGCGTATGGATCCCTGCCCGGTGAAAGAACAATAATTAATACCGATCTTGTTTTTATGCAAAGCATCGAAAAAGGAAGCGGCACTGTCATACGGGCCATCCGGGAATGGTGAGCCTCCGCAATTACCTCCGGCATCTGTGGTAATTCCCTGGAAAATACGGCTGTCACCCCGGGGGCACTGAAGCAGTTTTGTGTCTGTATGAGTATGTATATCTATGAAGCCGGGACTGATGACCATCCCTTTGGCATCTATTACATGATCGGCATAATCTCCCAAACGTCCCAGAGCGGCAATTTTGCCGTCCTTTATGCCCACATCACCGCGAATAGGGGCGGATCCGTCTCCTGAATAAATAAGTCCGTTGGAAACGATAGTCTGAAACGGCTGCGAAACCCGGGTGTTGGCAGATAGTGTTTTCAGGCCGCCGGCAGAAGCTACCAGGCCGGTCCCAAGCAAGGCACTTTGTTTTAAAAACGTTCTACGGGAAATATTGGAGTTCATTTCGGGGTGTTATGTTGGTAGTTGTGTATTTTTTAATCTGATCTTCCTGAAAATAGTACAATATAGTCTGAATGTCACTTTGCGTTTCTATGAACCGGATGCTTTTCTCCAATCCCATGGAATAAAATGCGACACTGTATACAGCTGCTTCCAGGCAGGTTTCAGATACGACCAGGGTACTTATTATTGGGTCTTCAACAGGGTACCCTGTCCGAGAATTGAAAAGTGTATTGACAATTTTTCCTTCCCTGGTTTTAAAATTTGTCAGACTTCCTGCGATCGCCATTGCCTTTTCTGAAAGGTAGATCACGTCTGTATTGGATTCATCAATTATGATCCTCCAGGGAGTTCCTGAAGGATTCAAACCTTTGCAGAACACAACTTTGCCGACTTCAATCATATAATTGGTAATGTCCTGCTGGTCAAGCAATATCCCCAGCATATCTGCCGCATAACCGATTCCAATGGCATTCAGGTTTAATTGTATCCTGGGATCTTCTTTGACAACTTTTCCCTGGTCAATGTGTATTTTCCACAATCCCGTATATTCCAGGACTCTGGCAATGTCATCTGCTGAAACATTTTGGTAATTACTCATATTGTAGCCCCAGAGATCCTGTAACGGTTTGGTGGTGGTGTTCAAATAGGCCCCGGTTTTTTCGGCAACTTCCTTCGCCTTTGTCAAAACGGCATTGAAAGCAGAATCTGTGTTAAGATCCTTATTGCTGTTGACATTGTTGATGACAGAAGTTTTGTAATACAGGGAAAGGGATTTGTCAATCATATAAGCCTGACGACGGGCGGCTCTTCTTATGTCGGATTCAAAAGTCCAGGGGGCATAAGATGGTACCTGGTATACGATCTGGAAAGAATACCCCATAACCACCCCGGTTACTGTCTTGTATTTTCCGGTAGTTGAACATCCGGAGAAGGCCGTTATTAAGCCCGAGAAAAGAAGTGTGATCAATAATATTCGTTTCATAAGCCGGTTTGGATATTATTGGTGGCGTAGGTTTTAAAAACGCCGTTTTCGTCATAGATCAGAAAAGCGTCCACATCTGGATTTTTGTTAAGAAAAGTTTTACTGGATTCCAGTCCCATGACCATAAAAGCGGTCGCAAAAGCATCTGCACTCATACAATCTTTCGCTATTACTGTGGCGCTTAAGAGATTGTGTAATACGGGCTCGCCCGTACGGGGATCAATGGTGTGGGCATATTTTTTCCCGTTTTCAATATAAAAATTTCTGTAGTTGCCTGAAGTTGCCAAAGCCTTGTCAGTTAAATATATAACTACTTCAATGCTTTCTCCGGGATGTACGTTCCCATACACGGGGCTGTCAATTCCTATTCTCCATGGTTTGCGTTCCGGGTTGAATCCCTTGCAGACAATTTCACCCCCGATTTCCACAAGTAAATCAGTAATGCCCAAACGCGCAAGACCATCGGCTACCAGGTCGCAGGCAAACCCCTTGGCTATGGCATTCATATTCAGTTGGCTCCTGGGGTCTTTTTTGTACAGCAGGGTGTCTTCCATATAGAATTTATCCATACCAGTATATTGCTTTGTTTCTTCAGGATCCCACTTCTTAAGCGAATCTCTTCTTTCGGAACCGAAACCCCAGTAATTAAAAAAAGGTGCCGCAGATATATCAAAAGCACCGTCTGTTTGCATGGAAATTTCCTGTGCTCTTTCAAATACAATCCTGAACAAACTGTCCGTCCTGTGT
The DNA here is from genome assembly GCA_964542305.1 of uncultured Muribaculaceae bacterium. Lineage (GTDB taxonomy): Bacteria > Bacteroidota > Bacteroidia > Bacteroidales > UBA932 > DMER64. The sequence goes on from CAZITX010000001.1 coordinate 29,103, forward strand.
GATAAATTATGATTAAGTTCACTGAGTAAGGAATGATTGTTGTATATAGAAAAAGAATGATTGATCCTGTCCAGGCATTGTCCTGTTACCCGGTTAACCCGGGAAGAAAAGTCTGAAGAAGCCCCGGCAGGGGGCCTGTATGTAATGGAATAAGTGGTTCCCAAAGCGCTGCCCTGAAAACGGATATAATCCTCTGCAGAATCACACCCGGCAAGAATGAATGCCATTGATAACAGGACAATGAATGGAAATGGTTTTTTAATCATAGACACAAAGCTACAAATTTTTTTACCTACATTTGCAGATTATAATTGATATGATAAGGAAAAGCACATTATTTCCCGTTTTGTTGTTTCTGGTATCTTTGATGCTTGTAACAGGCTGTAATAAAGAAGATCCGGAAACATTGTATATGTCAGGATCCCTGACGTTCGATCTGCCGGAATACTGTTTCCCCGGAGAAACGTTTCAGGTAGAAGCTTCCGGTATTACAAGTCCTAAAGGAGATTCTGTCGTTTTCACCTTTGAGGGGGAGTATTTTACCCCCGATTCCATAGTGGCCGCCTCTGCAGGGATAACCGTACCGGACAGCCTGGGGACGTATACACTAACCCTGACGGCCCGCGCCGATGGATATGCCAATAGTGTGACCAGCAGGAAAACTACAGTCATCCACAACGTTTTCTCTGTAATGTTAGAGGGTTTTGAACTTTCTGCTGATTCTGTCATTGATCCAAGGGACAACCACGTTTATTATTACAAACGTTATGGAAATCTGGACTGGTTCATTCAGAATCTGAATTGGAACGAAGCTGGTCTTACTTACGACAATGTCCCGGCTCTCGGAAACATGCTGGGAGGACTCTATACATGGAACCAGGCAATGTCGGGAGAAAATGCTCCCGTCAACCCGCCGGTTTCCGCATCCGGAATTGCCGCGGGTCCCCAGGGTGTTTGCCCTCCGGGGTGGAAGGTGCCTACTGCCGAAGATTGGGCCAATCTGGCTTCTTCCGTAACGGGTACCAATATGGGATTTCTTGATCCGTGGAACGGCCTTGGAGAAATGTTGGCCGTTGATGCAAAAGTCAACGGGAATAAACTTTGGAAATACCATCCCGATAACGAAAAAACGAACACTGCGGGGTGGAACGCAATACCTGCCGGCTATGCCGTTTTGTCTGGAGAAAGTTTTTCCGGAAAAGGTCAGTCTTCTTTTTGGTGGTCGGCTGCAGCAGACGGGAACCAGGGTTATTACAGACTGATCCATTATGCCGTTGACAGGTTTTCCTGTGCAACGGCAGATAAATCTGCAGTATACGCCTCTGTCCGTTGTGTACGTATATCACAGGAGAATTCTAACTGAGTAATAAAATGGTAAAATTGTTTACATCTCAGGAAAAAAAACGCATAGTGGCTGCCATAACGCAGGCTGAACTAAAAACCTCCGGAGAAATAAGGGTTCATATAGAGGGTTATTGCCCTTCCTCATCCCTGGACAGGGCCATTTTTGTATTCAATCAGTTGAAAATGTACAAGACCAGGGAACGGAATTCTGTACTGATCTACCTGGCCACCGAATCGAAGAAATTTTCCATACTTGGTGATACAGGAATCAATGCAGTCGTTCCGGAAGGATTCTGGGAATCTGTTAAAGAGATTATGCAGGACTCCTTCAGATCCGGCAAATTTGCAGACGGGATCTGTGCCGTTGTGGAAGAGATCGGGGTAAAGCTTGCCGAGTTTTTCCCTTACAGGGATGATGACAAAAATGAATTGCCAAACGACATATCTTTCGGATCATGAAAAAAACCGGTTTGATAATCCTTGCGGGTCTTATTCTTACGACTGTTTGTCACCCGCTTATGTCACAGGTTCCTGACCGTCCCTCAGAACAACGTCTGGTAAATGATTTTGCCGGGCTTTTCTCTTTACAGGAACGGGAAATCCTGGAGGCCGACCTTGTACATTTTGACGATTCCACATCCAATCAGATATGTGTGGTCACTGTCAAAGATCTTCAGGGAGAGGACATCAATATGGCTGCGTATAAAATTCTTGTGGAATGGGGGGTGGGTACATCTGAAAACAATAACGGGGCAGTACTTCTGGTGGAGCACGATCCTGCAAAAAGCGGGGGCCGTGTGGCAATATCGGTGGGATACGGACTGGAAGGTGTTCTGACCGATGCGCTTTCAAAAAGGATCATTACATATGATATGATTCCCGAGTTTAAAGAAGACCGATATTATGAAGGGATAAAAGCAGGTGTTTTTTCTATTATGGATGTGGCTACGGGCGAGTACAATAAAGCAAGAGAAAATGACGAAGACACTCCGGCGGGAATCATAGTTATCCTTACGTTATTTATTATTCTGTTCTTTTTTGTGCTAATCATATCTATTGCCAACAAGCGCAAAGGTCCTACCAACCTGGGGGGCAATAACCGAAAAGGTCCGAGTATCCTGGAACTGATGATACTTGCCAATTTACTGGGAGGCAGAACCCGGGGGATCGGCGGATTTGGAAGCGGTGGTTTTGGCGGAGGAGGTTTTGGCGGAGGAGGCTTTGGCGGAGGAGGCTTTGGCGGTTTTGGCGGTGGCCTTGGTGGCGGTGGCGGAGCTTCCGGGAGCTGGTAGGTCACTGAAAGCAGCCACGATCTTTTTTACCAGTGGATGACGGATTATATCACCCGAATCAAAACGAACAAAAGCAATTCCTTTTATATTTTTCAATAACTCCATACAAAGGGATAACCCGCTGTCGCTCTTTCGTACCAGGTCAATCTGGCTGGTATCTCCCGTAATAATAAATTTTGCGTTTTTACCCATACGGGTGAGAAACATTTTCAATTGTGCAAGACTTGTATTCTGTGCTTCGTCAAGTATGACACACGCATTATCCAGTGTCCTTCCTCTCATATACGCCAGGGGTGCGATCTGTACTGTTCCTTCCTCCATAAGCGATTCAAGTTTTTTCCCTGGGATCATATCCCGGAGGGCATCATAAAGAGGTTGCAGGTAAGGGTCCAGTTTCTCTTTCATATCTCCCGGCAAAAAGCCCAGCTGTTCTCCGGCTTCAACAGCCGGACGGGTCAAAATGATCTTTCTGATTTCCTTGTTTTTCCATGCACGTACAGCAAGGGCAATGGCTGTATACGTTTTTCCTGTACCTGCGGGCCCTTCGGCAAATATCAGATCATTTTGCTCATACGACGTTACCAATATTTCCTGATTGGCGGTACGGGCCTTAATGATCCTTCCGTTATTTCCGTATACCAGGACATTTTCGGGGTCCTGTCCGTTTTCTCCGGCAGGTTTTACGGCACCCCGGATTATAGCCGTTATGCTTTCTTTTGAAAGATGATGCCTTTTTTCATACAGGGTAACCAGAGTGTCCAGTTTTTCTTCAAAACGGTCAATAACCTCAGAAGGTCCCTGTACTTTTATTTGCTCTCCGCGCGCGAAGATCTTCAATTGGGGAAACGCTTCTTTCAGAAGAGGTAACAGGAGGCTGTCGGGTCCATACAGAAGAGCCGGATGGATGGTTTCCAAAATAAAGGTTTTTTCGTTCATATGTAGGGTTTCGTCTGCGTTCATATATACCGGGAGAAGTTTCCCGCATAAAGTTACGAAGTGTTTTTATTGTTTTATCAATTACAGGTAAATCAGCGGGGATTTCAAAAAGTTCCCCGTATATGCGGGCATCTGAAACTGGTAGAACCAGATAGGCTTTTTTTCCGTCCGGATCAGGTCTCCAGCACCAAATCCATTCATACCAGGGATAATCTATTCGGGGACCTTCTTTTGTAAGGACTATGCCAAATGAAAGTATCATACCCATCCTGGTCAGGGGATCAGGTTGATTGGAAATAAAATTTCCAAGGGAATAAGCGGATAAAAAAACAGTTTCCCCGTTGGCATCTTTCCTTATATCTATACTTTGTGGTACATGGGGATGTGATCCCACGACGGCAGAAACGCCTGCCCTGTATAGCCAGTCGGATATAAATTTTTGATATCCTGAAGGAAACATTCTGTATTCTTGCCCCCAGTGCATACAACATATGATGCTGTGAGCGCCGTTGTCCCTGACTTCACTAATATGTTTTTTGATGAGATTTGTATCTATACGGTTTAACCCGGGACTATCCCCTGAGATCAACCTGTTGCTGTTGTAAGTGTAGTTGAGGACAGCCACTTTTATTCCTTTTTTTGACAAGATGACCCAGGGGGGATCAGTGCCGCAGTGGTTCACACCCAGTGAATCATACAAAGCTACAGTTCTCAGGGCGCCTTCTGTCCCTTTATCAAAAATGTGGTTGTTCGCAGTAAGAAAAATGTTAACACCGGCTCTTTGGGTTGCCAGGGCCAGTTCGTTAGGAGAAGAAAAGGACGGATAGCCGGAATAGGGCGGGCCATTGAATGTGGTTTCCATATTCAGACCGGCAAAATGGACATTTTTAAACCGGTCTTTTACATACACAAAACAAGTGTCATAACTGTATGATCCGTCATCTTGCAGGGCTGAACGAATCTGCGATCCATGTTGCATGAGATCTCCCGCAAAACAAAACCTGACAGCTTCGGGATCCTGTGCAAAAAGCGATCCGGGCAGATTGAACAAAATTCCTGAGATAAACAGTAAGAGCGAATAGTTTTTCATATAGCAGACTGCAAGTTACCCCTTTTTTTACAGATCCCGTTTTTTTGATGTATATTTGTGAACCATAAACTATCTAATCTATTTATTATGAAGAAAATATTCCCGTTGCTAATAGGTATCATACTGCTGGGCAGTGTGAGTTCCTGCGATTGGATACGTGCCAGATTAGGCATGCCTACTTCTGAAGAACTTCAACAAAAACAGGAACAGATCATAAAAGATTCTCTGGAAAAAGTCGCCAGGGAACAGGAAGCGGCTCAACTCGAACAGTTTCGCCTGGATTCACTTGCAAAAATTGAAGCACAAAAATCTGCTTTGGCAAGATATCATGTAGTTGTAGGGAGTTTTATTATGGATAACAATGCCGGCAGAATGATGCAGAAATTGCCCGAACTGGGATATGAACCCGTTCGGATTGAATTCAAAAACGGTTATTCTGTAATCTCTGCTTATCAGACAAACTCACTGCCTGATGCCTATAACAAGATGTACAAAATGTTTTCTCTGGACATCACTCCATATGATGTCTGGGTGTATGATACGAATCAAAAATTACACTTCTGATCTATGAAAAAAACTGCTTTTACCCGGTTCCATGAAGAGCTGGGGGCCAAAATGGTGCCCTTTGCCGGATATACTATGCCCATAGAATATCAGGGCATAAATGCCGAACATATTCAAGTACGAGAAAATGCCGGAGTATTTGATGTCAGTCACATGGGGGAAATTTGGGTAAAAGGACCTGATGCCCTGAAATTTATTCAGTACGTTACTTCAAACGATGTCTCCGTTTTACAGGACGGGAAAGTGCAATATACCTGCTTTCCCAACGGCCGTGGCGGTATAGTGGATGATCTTTTGGTTTACCGGATAGATGCAGAAACTTATTTACTCGTAGTCAATGCGGCAAACATAAAAAAAGATTGGGACCATTTATGTAAGTACGCTCCTGATTTTCAAATCACACCGGGAAAAGAGTTATACAATGCTTCAGATGAAATATGTCAATTGGCCGTCCAGGGGCCTAATGCCATAAGAATTGTACAAAAGATCTGTGATAGTGATATTACGGATATGGAATACTATACTTTTCGCAAATGTACTGTTGCAGGTATACCTCAGGCCATTTTGTCTACAACGGGCTATACAGGGGCAGGGGGATGTGAAATATACGTAGCCAACCGGGATGGGGAAAAGCTATGGAAAGAATTGTTTGCAGCGGGCGATCAATACGGACTGGTACCGGTGGGACTGGGTGCCAGGGATACGTTGCGTCTTGAAATGGGATTCTGTCTCTATGGAAACGATATTGACGATACTACTTCTCCGCTTGAGGCCGGACTGGGATGGATCACAAAATTTTCGGAAGCGAAAGGAAATTTTATAGACAAAACTTTTCTGCTGGAACAAAAAGCCAGAGGTGTCCCCCGTAAACTGGCAGGCTTCAAAATGGTTGACAGGGGAGTGCCTCGTCACGGGTATTCGGTTTGTACATCTGAAGGAACTAAAATTGGTATTGTAACTTCGGGGAATATGTCACCCATGTTAAAGATTGGCATAGGAATGGCATACATAGAACCGGACTATGCAAAACCGGATACGGAAATATTTATAAATGTGAGGGATCGCCTGTTAAAGGCCATAGTAGTCCGCCCTCCGTTTTATAAAAAACAATGAGAAGTTTTTTATCATTACTCTTCTGGATCCTGAGTCTTGTAGCAGTACAGGCTCAGGATTCTTTTGAAAAAGCATTGAGGATCCATGTGGAGGAACTATCTTCTGATGCATTTAACGGAAGACAAGCCGGAACAAAAGGCGAGAAGGATGCCGCAGAATACATAGCCCGGTCTTTCAGTCAAAACGGGCTTGAATTATTATATCCCAAAGGCTTCCAGGATTTTTCCTTTATTGATGAGAAATCCAAAGATACTTTGTATTCACAGAACATTGTCGCTGTTATTCCGGGGTATGATCCTAAATTGCGGGAAGAATATATTGTTATAGGTGCTCATTATGACAGCCAGGGAACCTATACCATGCGGGTTAACGGAAAAGATTCACTTTGCATATATCCCGGAGCGGATGCCAATGCGTCCGGTGTTGCTGCCCTTATAGAGCTGGCTGCAGCAGCCCAGGGACAGTTTTTTATGTACAAAAGAAGCTTGCTGTTTGTTGCCTTTGGTGCCGGAGAACAAGGGGCAATGGGTTCATGGTATTTTGTGAATAGGGCTTTTCCTGCTTCTTCTGTCAAAATGATGATCAATCTGGACCGGGTAGGAAGGTCTTCCACTGACAATGTCCCGATGGCTTTTTGCGGAAAGCCGAATTATGAACTGGAGCATTTGCTTACACATTTGACCACCAGTCCTTTCCTTCCTGATGTACAGGTTTACGGCACGGATTATTTCGCTTCGGACCACCAGGCATTTTTGGATCAGAACATTCCCGTCTGCCTGTTTACCACAGGCCTTCATCCTTACCATCAAACATTAAGGGATACGCCCGATCACCTGGATTACAAAAACATGGATGCATTCTGTCAGTATATATCACTGTTTATTTCAGAAGCAGCCAATGACTCCGGAGATATATTCAGAGATGAACAACAAGTCACTATTACCGGAGACGATCCGGTTTATGCTTATTCGGATGTGGATAAGCCCCCGACTTTTTTCAACTCGGATCTCCGGTCATTCATGGACAGGTGGGTATACAAATACCTGAAATACCCTTTGGAGGCAGTCAGACAGGGTATTATGGGAAGGGTAATGGTTTCGTTCGTTATTGAAAAGGACGGAGAAGTAACTCATGTTAAAGTAACACGTTCTGTAGATCCCTTGTTGGATAATGAAGCCCTAAGAGTGATAGGGGCATCCCCTAAGTGGAAAGCAGGAGAAAAGAACGGGGAGAAAGTGAGAGTACAGATTACCATCCCCGTATTTTTTGAGTTGGAACGGACACGTTAAGCACTACGTTTTAAGGACCTCAAAACCTGCTCCGTAGACGCCGGTTACACTTCCCATGGAAATAAAGGCATTTTTATCAATTTCCTTTACAATTTTTGCTATTGCTTTGGATTCGGTCCTTCTGACAATTACCAGCAGTACCCTTTGTTCTGCATGCGTGTACCATCCCTGTGAACTTATCACGGTCACACCACGGTGCAGATCGGTAGATATTCTGTCTGCTATTTCGTCGTATTTCTGGGAAAAAATAAAATACTGAATGGATCGTTTTGCTCCTGACAATATCGTATCCACGGTATAACTGGACATGCCTATGATCAAATACCCGTAAAGAACCACGGCCAGTTTTAACCCGATTGTCGGTTCCTGGGACACGAAAAACGAAGATCCTATGATCACCAGGTCACACGACATCATAATCCTTCCGGGAGAAATGTTTCTGTATTTTCCAATAATCTGTGCCAGGATATCGGTGCCTCCGGTACTTCCTCCCTGGGAGATGACTGTTCCTACTCCAAATCCGGCAATTGCGGCTCCGAGTAATGAAGATATCAGTTTCCCGTTGTCCAGAGCCATCACCTGGATCAGATCCATGGGAATTACCTTTGGCATAACCTGAAAAGCTATGGCGGTCATAATAACTCCATAGATGGTTTTTATCCCGAATTTCCAACCAATGGTTCTCAATCCTACAATAATAAGAACAACATTGAATGCCAGGTAAGATACGCTTATGGGGAGTCCGGTCGCGTAGTAGATCAGAGTGGAGATCCCCGTAACTCCTCCGCCAACCAGGTGATTGGGAACCAGAAAAGTAGTCCAGGCCGCTACATAGATCAGCAGTCCGAGTGTAATAAGTAAATATTCTTTTATCACCGGACCGGCATTGCGTAATGTAAGATTTTTCATACCACAATGTTTATAATTTTACCGGGCACAATTACAATTTTTTTGATCGTTTTTCCTTCAGTGTATTTTTGCGTTCTTTCATCTTCCAGGATCAGCTTTTCAATGGTGTCTTTTTTTAATTCCAGATCCAGGGCTTTTTTGAAACGTAACTTGCCGTTAAAGGAAACCGGGTATTCATAGGAATCCTCTTTGGTATACTCCGGGTTAAAAACAGGAAAAGACGCATTGGCTACAGAAGGTTTGTGACCCAGATGAATCCAAAGTTCTTCAGCAATATGAGGGGCGTAAGGGGAGATCAGCACAACCAGGGGTTCGAGGATGTCTTTTTTATGACAGTTCAGATCAGACAATTCATTGACACTGATCATAAAAGCACTAATTGTTGTATTAAAGGAAAAATTCTCAATGTCTTCTTCAACTTTATGTATCAGATTGTGCAGGATCTTTAGTTCTTTTTTGTCAGGTTCCTGTTGGATAACTGCTTTGCTGCCGTTTTTGTCAAAGAATAGTCTCCAGAATTTTTTCAGAAATCTGTGAACTCCATCTATCCCGTTTGTATCCCAGGGCTTGGATTGTTCCAGGGGACCCAGGAACATTTCGTACATACGAAGCGTATCGGCCCCGTAATGAGTACATATAGTATCCGGGTTCACTACATTAAACATGGATTTACTCATTTTTTCTATAGCCCAGCCACATATGTATTCTCCTTCTTCAAGAATAAATTCAGCATTTTTATAGTCCGGGTTCCAGGCCCTGAAAGCTTCCGTATCCAACCGGTCGTTCTGTACCAGGTTGACATCTACATGGATATCTGTGGTTTCGTAACCGTCTTTCAGGTGCAGCGACACAAAAGTGTTTGTGTTTTTTATACGATACACAAAATTGGAACGTCCCTGGATCATTCCCTGGTTTACCAATTTTTTAAAGGGTTCGTCTTTGCATACATACCCAAGGTCATACAGGAACTTATTCCAAAAACGGGAATAGATCAAATGTCCTGTTGCATGTTCGGTTCCACCTATGTAAAGATCTACGTCCTGCCAATAATTATTTGCATGTTCAGAAACCAGGCAATCTTCATTGCGGGGATCCATATAACGTAAATAATAAGCCGAACTGCCGGCAAAGCCGGGCATAGTACTTTTCTCAAGAGGATTCCCTTTATATGTCCAGTTCCTGGCATTGGCCAACGGTGGTTCTCCTGTGGGAGAAGGCCGGAAAGAACCCAATTCCGGTAGTTCCAAAGGCAAAGATGTTTCCGGCAGAGGGCGCGCAATATCATTTTCATAATAAACCGGGAAGGGCTCTCCCCAATATCGTTGACGGGAGAAGATGGCATCCCGCAAACGGTAATTGATTTTACGACGGCCCAAATGCCTTCTTTCCACTTCTTCAACAGCTAACGGAATGGCTTTGTGGACAGCCATCCCGTTCAGAAAACCGGAGTTGCACATAATGCCTTCTTTGGCATCATAACTTTCACGGCTAATGTCGCAGCCCTCAATAAGTGGCACTATGGGAAGATCATACGTTTTGGCAAATATGTAATCACGACTGTCGTGTGCCGGAACAGCCATTATGGCTCCGGTTCCGTATCCGGCAAGTACGTACTCGCTGATCCATACCGGAATTTGTTCTCCTGTGAAAGGATTCAGAGCATAAGAACCGGTAAAGACACCTGTTACACGGTGTGTTTCGGTCATTCGCTCCCGCTCAGTTTTTGTTTTTACGTAAGCCAGGTATTCCTGAACCTCGTTGTATTTTTCGGGCAAGGTAAGCTTTTCAACCCAGTCACTTTCCGGTGCGAGCACCATAAAAGTAACACCGAAAATGGTGTCAGCCCGTGTTGTAAAGACAGTCATGGAATAGGTGACTTTTCCATTGGATACACTGAATTCCATCTCTGCCCCTTCCGATTTGCCGATCCAGTTGCGTTGCATTTCTTTAAGTGAATCCGACCATGCAAGATCTTCCAATCCTTCCAAAAGCCTTTCTGCGTAGGCGGAAACGCGCAATTGCCATTGTTTCATCTTCTTTTGAACAACAGGATACCCGCCCCGAACAGACAAGCCTTCTTTGACTTCATCATTTGCCAGTACGGTTCCCAGTTCGGGACACCAGTTTACCGATGTTTCTCCCAGATAGGCAATGCGGTAACACATAAGAATGTCTTCTTTTTCTTTGTCGGTAAAGCGAATCCATTCTTCTGCAGAAAATGTGACTCCGCAATGATGCGCTGCTTTGATCTTCGTGTTCCCTTTGGATTCAAATTCGCGGATCAATTGTTCTACAGGCTCGGCTTTATTTGTGTTTTTGTTGTACCAATGGTGGAACATTTTTAAAAAAGCCCATTGGGTCCATTTATAATAGGACGGATCACAAGTACGTATCTCACGGTCCCAGTCATAAGAAAAACCCAGTTTATCCAGTTGTTCCCGGTATCGTTTAATATTATCGGCAGTCGTTTTCTGTGGCGGTTGACCTGTCTGGATGGCATATTGCTCTGCAGGCAGACCGAATGCATCATATCCCATAGGGTGTAATACGTTATACCCTTTTAATCTTTTATAACGGGAATAGATGTCACTTGCAATGTATCCCAACGGATGACCTACATGCAAACCGGCCCCGGACGGATAGGGAAACATATCCAGTACATAAAACTTCGGTTTGGAAGGATCTGCGTCAACCTTAAATGTTTTGTCTGAAGACCAGTATGATTGCCATTTCTTTTCTATATCAGAAAAATTGTACTCCATAATTTGTATGGTTTTGTGAAGCCACAAAGGTAATAAAACCCGGCGTCACGATTGAAATTCATGAAAAAATTTTCAAAAAAAGTAATATTTAATTAACAGTAATGCAGGTGTTTATTATACCGGACAAGTTTGTGGACAATTATTGACAAATCAACCAAGGAAAATGCTTTGATTTTACAAAAAAACATCAGTAATTTCGTCTATATTTAAAATCTTAATATACAACAATTTATCTCAATGACAACTTTTATTTTTGATTTAGCAGCCGGTGTTACTTACGCTACCGCTGCTGTGTTGTTGTTTACCAAGGCCAGAATGAAATCGGTTCTGTATTTTTTTCCAACAAATCCGGTCAAGGTACTTATTGGTGCGTTCGCTGCATTGGGAACAATTTATTTACTCAGAATAATTCTTACTTACGGAGGATTTCAGGTTCTGAGCGACACTGTACGGGAAGATATCTTCCTGCGTATTGCTTTTACATGTTTACCGGTCCATTGTATTGCATTTACTTCAATTTCATCCGGGATCCGCAGGAGGTTTCTTGTAAAGACTCATTTACTGGTTTTTGCAATACTTTTTGCTTTGTTTTCCCTGTTTAGTATATGGCATTCCGGTCGTGTAAGTATTCTCTTATTATTTTCAGGGATGTCCCATTCATTATGCATTTCTTTAATATCACTGGGCTGTGTGCTTTTTATCATTATTGAAAAAATGCTGTCTGTCCCAGGGAAGAAAAGTCCCGCGCCAATCAGGTCCTATAAATACTTGTTAGTGTCTTTATGGGTGTTTTCTTTGATGGCATATGTGTGTGTGGTAATGGATACTTTTTTACCTGCCAGGTTGTTTTTTCTGGGTTGTATCCCCATTCACTTGCTGTTTCTGGATACGATCCTGATGAAAGACACTGATCTTTTGTACGGGGGGAAATGGGTGCAGGAGACACAGATCGCCAACAGCAAAGTCTGGCAGGACCTGGAAGAAGCTAATAAAAAGATCAATGGCCTGTATAAAGAAATTTATGAACGTATAAAGGCATACCTTGAAAAAGAACAATGCTACAGGTATCCTTCCATATGCCGTGAAGAAGTGGCTGCTGCCATTGGTACGAATGTAACTTATGTAACCAGGGCATTGAATGAGTACGCCGGGATGAATTTTAAACAATTTATCAATTCCTACCGTGTAACATATGCACAGGAGTATTATAAACAACACCCGGATGCCCGCCTTACTGAACTGTGCAATGAATCTGGATTTCAATCACTAACGGCATTAAATCTGGCCTTTCGTATCAATCTGGGGATGACTCCCGGTGAATGGTGCAGGATGCAGACCAAATACGAAAATAGAACGGGAGACAGGGCATGGCGTTGATAAAGAAAATTATAAAAAGAATGACCCCGTTCCTGAAAGGATGGACATTAACCGATCCCAAATTATTCCTAAAAAAAGATGCTGCTTATCCGGAAAGTCCGGACGATATAGTATTGTCTTTGAATAAAATGATGGTAAAAGAAGCTTATTACAAGGATTCCGGATTGACGATCGATTCACTTTGTCGCAAAACCAACACAAACCGTTCGTATCTTTCACGTTCCATACATCGTTTATACGGCACGAATTTTTGTGATTGGGTTAATGTTTTCCGGGTGAATGAAGCAAAAAAACTGATAGAAAAAACGGATGGTGATTATCTGGATCTGGAAGACCTGGCCATTCAATGCGGGTTTAATTCCATACGTTCCTTTTCTCGTGTTTTTAAAGCCAGGGAATCCTGTACGCCCAAACAATATTACAGGAAAAGAAAGAAAAGGAAGGATCAGATGAAAAATTTGTGAATGGTTTGTAAAGCCGAGGGCAGGGAAAATACCACTACCCTGTCGTAAGGCTTGATCTCTGTATCTCCACGTACAATAAGACTGCTGTTTCCCCTGGTTATGCCTCCTATTATGGCATCTCTGGGAAATTCCAGGTCCCGGACTTTTTTCTGGGTTACGGGACTTCTGGGTTTTGCAATAAACTCCATGACTTCTGCGTCTGATCCATTCAGGCATTTCATGGAAGGTACGTCTCCGGTCATTGTGAACCGGAATATACGGCTTGCTGTAATAAGTTTTTTATTGATGGTGGCGTCAACGCCTACGCTTTCGGCCAATTTGATATAATCCAGGTTCTCTACCTGGGCGATGGTCTTCTTGACGCCGGCTCTTTTGGCGGCCATGCAGGAAAGTATATTAGCTTCGGCACTTGAAGTTACGGCAACGAAAGCATCCATTTTGGGAAGATCCTCTTCCAGGAGAAGATCCGTATTGCGGGCATCCCCGTTAATGATAAGCGAACGGGGAAGTGAAACGGTCAGTTCCTGGCAGCGGGTGCTGTCCAGTTCTACAACCCGGACTTTTTCAATTCTTGTTTCCATGCTGTGGGCTACCATTTCGCCTACCCGTCCGCCTCCCATTATCATCAAATTATGAACCACAACATTTTCTTTTCCGCTGAGTATCATCGCAGCGTGAGCCGCCTCTCTTTTAGTTATAACAAAAACCAGGTCCGCGATTTGAAAAACAGTGTCCTTACGGGGAATTATTGTGTTGCCTTCCCTTGCTATGGCCACGGCCCGGAAAGGAATATCTCCCCCGTTTTCTTCTGCTACCTGTTTCATGCTTTTGTTAACAATGGAAGAACTCTCGGTAAGTTTAAGAACAATGAGTTGCAGCCGGCCTCCGGAAAAATCCATAAATTCAGAAGTTCCGGACTGTTTTAAAAGATCCAGAATTTCCTGAGCGGCAATTTTTTCCGGATAAAACAACAGGTCTATACCCAGTTCGGTAAAAACGACCCGGTTCTCGTTCTTTAAATATTCATTGTTATTAATGCGTGCCGTTACGCGCTTGGCTCCCAGTTGTTTAGCAAGGAGGGCAGAGACAATGTTGACGTCCTGTTCATCGGCAGGACTGACAGAAATGAAAAGATCACAACGGCTGACCCCCGCTTTTTCCAGTGTTGAAATGGAAGTAACTACACCCGATACAGGAACAACATCAGACGTTTCCGCGATCTGATTCAACCGCGTTTCATTTTTGTCAATGATGGTGATTTGATGATTTTCATCCGATAACATTTTGGCCAGATGAAAACCAACTTCTCCTGCTCCTGCAATTATAATATTCATTCCATGAGATTAATATTCATCTTCGTTGAAGAAAAAATCTTCCTTGCTTGGGTAGTCCGGCCAGATGTCTTCAATACTATCGTATACTTCGCCATCATCTTCCAGGTCAGCCAGGTTTTCTATTACTTCCAACGGAGCGCCCGAGCGTGCGGCATAATCAATAAGTTCCTCCTTGGTTGCAGGCCAGGGAGCGTCTTCCAATTTCGATGCCAATTCAAGTGTCCAGTACATTGATGCAAGGTTTAAAAAAAGTGCCCAAAGTTATATAAAAAAGTCTTCTTCACAACCAGTCCTGACAGTAATAAACCGCGCAAGGACAAAAAGATAGTCCGAAAGACGGTTTATGTACTTCAGCATAGGGGCCGTGACAATATCCGTGCCAAGAGATACCATCAGGCGTTCTGTTTCACGGCAGACCGTACGGGCTATATGGATCTGAGATGATAGGGGGGGGGATTCCGGAAGAATAAAAGACTGAAGAACAGGTATTTGTTCTTGGATTTTATCAATGTTATGTTCCAAAAAAAGTGCGGAACCTTCAAAATCGTAATTTGTCAGGTCTTTTCTGTTTCCCGCAGCCAGGTATCCGGCCAGGTGCATAAGATCCGTTTGGATCTTCCGCAATGATGATTCATAAAGCCGGGATGATGACAATTCTTTCAGAATGTCCGACTGACTTCTCAGGAGTCCTATCCAGCTAATCAATTCATCTGTTTTCCCGTAGGCTGCCACACGAGGATCCGTCTTGGGAACACGGCTCCCGTCGGCTAAGGAAGTCATTCCCTGATCGCCGGTTCCCGTATAGATTTTGTTCATGAATCAGTCAAGACAGGATTATGATTTGGTTCATCACTTTCAACCAGACCGTCGCGAAGCCGGACAACCCGCCGTGCGTAGCGTGCAATGTCTTCTTCGTGCGTAACGACAATTATGGTATTTCCCCTTTTATACACCTGTTCAAAGAGTGACATAATATCCAGGGATGTTTTTGTATCCAGGTTTCCCGTCGGTTCGTCAGCCAGAATAATTGAAGGATTATTTACCATGGCACGTGCTACGGCCACTCTTTGTTTTTGTCCACCCGACAATTCATTGGGTTTATGGTCCATACGGTCACCCAGGTCAACATTGATCAGTGCTTTTTTTGCTTCGTCTTCCCTTTCATGTTTTGGCATTCCGGCATAAATAAGCGGTAGAGCAACATTATTCAGGGCATCATATCTGGGAAGCAGGTTAAAAGATTGGAACACAAATCCGATCTCTTTGTTTCTCACTTCTGCCAGTTGATCGTCCTTCATTTGACTAACGTCTGTATTGTTCAGTATATAAGCGCCTTCGGTAGGTGTGTCCAGGCAGCCGATCAAGTTCATCAGAGTAGATTTACCGGAGCCTGAAGGTCCCATAATGGCTACATATTCGTTTTTCTTGATCTCAAGATCCACTCCGTTTAATGCGCGAACTTCCTGGTTCCCTACTTTATAGATCTTTTTGATCCCTTTGATTCTGATAAGCGTTTCTTTTTCCATAGCTGCGAATGTACAAAAAATAATGATTAGCCGAATGTGTTGTTTTTCCTTTTGACTTGTTAGAGTAAGTAAAGTTTAAGAGACCCCCTGAGATCGCTTTTTTTTTGTAATTTTGCAGATCAACATTTCTCAGATACCATGTCATACAGCAACAACGATCTTTATACTCCGGAAACGACTGAAAAACTTGCAGAACATTATAAGGAAATCTTAAAATTGCTTGGAGAGGACACTGAAAGGGAAGGGCTTGAAAAAACCCCGCTGCGTGTAGCAAAGGCCATGCAATTCCTTACGAAGGGTTACCTGGAAGATCCCGCAACAATACTGAACTCAGCCAGGTTCCGGGAAGAATACCAGCAAATAGTATTGGTCAAGGATATAGAAATGTACTCTATGTGCGAGCATCACATGCTTCCTTTTTACGGGAAAGCCCATGTGGCCTACATCCCCAACGGATTTATTACAGGTGTCAGCAAGCTGACACGCGTTGTGGATACGTTTGCAAGGAGGTTCCAGGTCCAGGAGCGTCTGACTGTCCAGATAAGGGATTGTATACAACAAACTCTAAACCCCTTGGGAGTGGCTGTTGTAATTGAAGCAGAACATATGTGTATGCAGATAAGGGGTGTTCAGAAACAACATTCAAGAATGGTTACTTCTGCTTTCACAGGTACGTTTTTGAAAGATGTCCGTACGCGTGAAGAATTCATGCATTTACTTCACTGATACCCAGTTCCCGGGCTCTTTCCATCATAAGCTGTCTGGCTTCTTCCAGGTTGTTCCCGATCTTGCCGTCCAGGATGGCCTCTTTGATATAATCTTTTATCAAACCTACTTCACGGCACGGAGGTAATCCGAATGTCTTCATGATCATCTCACCCGATATGGGGGGTTGAAAATTCCTTATAGCGTCCTTTTCTTCCACCTGGGCCATCTTTTTACTGACCTGTTCAAAGTTCTCCAGATGCCGTCTGACAGTCCGCGGGTTCTTTGAGGTTATATCGGCCCGGCATAGTATCATCAGATCCTCCATATCTTCTCCTGCTTCAAATAAAAGCCGTCTAACCCCCGAATCACTGACTTCGTTTACCAGGGCTATAGGGCGCAAATGCAGCTGGACAAGTTTTTGCACATAACGCATTTCTTCTCCCAGAGGCAAACGGAGTTTCCTGAAAATTGCGGGGATCATTTTACTGCCAATAAAATCATGACCATGAAAAGTCCACCCCAGTTCTTTGTCAAAATGTTTTGTAGACGGTTTTCCCACATCGTGGAGCAAAGCGGCCCAACGTAACCAAATATTGTCACTTTCCAGGGCCACGTTGTCCAGAACTTCCATCGTGTGACTGAAGTTTTCCTTATGTCCTCTGCCTTCCATGGTTTCCACTCCTTTTAATGAAGCGATCTGAGGTAAAAGAAGGGCCAGGAGTCCGCTCTTTTCCAAAAGCACAAATCCTTTGGATGGTTTTGGGGTGGCCATGATTTTATGCAACTCCACGGTAATTCTTTCCTGTGATACAATGTGTATCCGGGATGCGTTTTTTGTAATGGAAGCAAAAGAGTCATGATCTATGGAAAAACCGAGTTGTGCTGCAAAACGTATGGCCCTGAGCATTCTTAGGGGATCATCGCTGAATGTGGTGTCGGGATCCAGGGGCGTTCTGATGACCTTCCGTTTCAGGTCATCAATTCCGTTAAACGGGTCGGTCAACGTTCCGTAATCTTCCCGGACAAGACTAAATGCCATGGCATTGATCGTAAAATCACGTCTTTTCTGATCGTCTTCCAGAGTGCCGTTTTCCACTATGGGTTTACGCGAGTCGGCACGGTAAGACTCTTTCCTTGCCCCTACAAATTCAATTTCATATCCTTTGTAACGCAACATGGCCGTTCCGAATTTCTTGAACAGTGTAACCCGTGTATTTAATGCCGATCCCACGTCCGAGGCAACCTCCATTCCGTTTCCTTCCACAACAACGTCAATATCTGTATTCGGCCTGTTGAGGTAAAAATCACGAACATAGCCACCTATAACGTATGCTTTTACGTTTTTCAGGGCTGCTTGTTCTGCAATAATGCGGAATATTTTTGATCGTAAGGGTGCTTTCATGCAAAATAAATTACAGGAGTTCTTCAAAAGAAAGGATCTCCCCGAGTTGTTTATAGGCCCTTTCATCCCGGTCATATTTCCAAAAGTATGTCCGGGTTCCGTTACTGATCAGCAAACAGGGAGCCAGGATCTGCGCATTGTATTTGCGCAGCTGCTCTACCGTTTTTTCATCCACGGGGACTTCGGGTGCTTTAAACTCGGCAATCAACAAAGGTTTTCCGTTCCTGTCATGCACAACCAGGTCGGCACGGCAGTTCGCCTCCAGGTAACGCACCGGGTATTCGCAGGTCATCAGATGCAAGGGAAATCCTCCCACAATATGAAGATGGCGTATGATTTCCTGCCGCACTTCTTCTTCCGGGGTTTTTTCCACCCATTTTTTTCTTACAATGCAATATATGACCGAAGGGCCGTTCATGGTACAAAGATACAAAAAGTACGGCCTTCGTTAAATTTATGTAATTTTGTGGTATGGCAAAAACTACCGCAAAAGATTCGTACGCTGCCTACCGCGAGATCATGAAAGAACTAAAAGCAGGGGAATTCAAACCGTGTTACCTGCTAATGGGAGAAGAACCCTATTATGTGGACAAAATTGCTTCCTACATAGCAGAAAACGCCCTTGCCGAAGATGAAAAAGCTTTTAACCAGATGGTTTTGTACGCTCAGGATGTAACCCCGGCTTTGATAGTGGACAATGCCCGGCGGTATCCGGTTATGGCCCCACATCAAGTGATCATCGTAAAGGAAGCACAACAACTCAAAGGCACTGAATTGCTGGCTGCATATTTCAAGGCAATGAATCCTTCATGCGTTCTTGTTCTTTGTTTTATGGGTAAAGCGGTGGATAAAAGGACTGAACTCTGGAAATTGGCTCAGAAACACTGCCGGATCCTGGAGTCTGTACCATTGAGGGATTACGAAATACCTGACTGGATCACTTTGTACCTTAAGGAACAAGGATCCAGCATTGAGCCGCAGGCGGCCCGTCTGCTGGCAGATTTCCTGGGGACTGATCTTCAGCGGATAGTAATGGAAATAGAAAAACTGTTTATACTCATGCCTCAGGGTACTTGGGCAGTTACAACCGATATGGTGGAAAAATCGGTGGGTGTCAACCGGGATTTTTCTCCTTTCGTTTTATTCAAACATATTACGGCAGGCGATTTTGCCAAAGTACAACCTATAGTAGAGTATTTTGCGGACAATGAAAAAAAGTTTCCGCTGGTGATGATCATCAGCTTGTTTTATACACAATTATCACGAATTTTAAAATTGCATTCCATCCGGATGGAAAATCCCGGCTTATCTGCAGATAAACTAAGGGGGCTTATGGGCCTGAATTATTATTTTTTCCAGGAGACCCTGGAGGCTACCCGTTTTTTCACCTTTCCCAGAACAGTCAGGGCTATGAATTTACTGTGTGCTTATGACAGTCTGTACAAATCATCTGACAGGGGAGAAGCCGGTGACGGAGAGCTCCTGATGGAGATGATCTGTAAAATGATGGCCTGATGGCCTTACTGATCAGAAAGTATAGAACCGGGGAACCCTGTATGCTACCGATGTAAGGATTTCATAGGGTATGGTTCCCAGGATATCTGCCAATTCGAATATTGTTGGGTCGTCTCCGAAAATCGTAACCATATCTCCCGGTTTTACATCAATACCGGTCACATCCAACATGCACATATCCATACAGATATTCCCTATGGTGGGAGCGCGGTGACCGTTTACGCAAAACGAGGCTTTCCCGTTGCTCAGATGCCTGTTGACCCCGTCGGCATAGCCAATGGCCAGAGTGGCAATACGGGTATCGGGTTTTACGACTTTACCGGCCCTCGAATAACCAACGGTTTCGCCCGGTTGGACAGTTTTTACCTGTAAAACAGGAGTTCTTAAAAAGGCGGTAGGTTTCAGTCTGCTTCTGTCAACATACGACATGCCGTAAAGGCCTATTCCCAGTCTGGCCATATCATATTGTGCCTGGGCGGCAAAACGTTCAATTCCCGGAGAATTCAGTAAATGCCTCATGGGTTTGTACTCCAGCTGATCTGTCAGTAATTTGGACAGGGTTTCAAAACGGGCAATTTGTTGTCTTGTAAAGTCATCGTTCTTTTCTTCCCCTGATGCCACAAAATGTGAAAATACAGAAGCTATCCTGACAGATCCGGTTCCTGGCAGTTTTTCAACTATAGACCGGATGTCTTCTTCTTCGACACCTAAACGGTGCATCCCTGTATCCAATTTAATATGAACGGGGTAGTCCTGTTGATTCATTGCCCCGGCTTCCTGAACAAAACGTTCAAAAGCTTCCGGGCAGGGAAGACTGGGTTCAAGGTGGTGCCGTATCATAAGCGGATAATGCTCCATTCCGCCGGAGAGCACAATAACGGGAAGTTTGACCCCGGCTTCTCTTATGGCCACTCCTTCGCCCGGAAAAGCAACGGCCAGGTAATCTACTCCGATGTCTTCCAGAATACGTGAGAATTCACCTATTCCGTGACCGTATCCGTAGGCTTTGACAAGAACAAGCAATTTGGTGGTTTCACGGAGAAAAGACCGGAAATATTTAAGGTTGTGCTGAATATTGGGTACGCTTATTTCCAGGTGGGTATATTTATTTCTGTTCATTTTTCACTTGATTGAAACAATGTCTGCATAAGGGTTCGTATACGTCTTTTTCTCCTAATTCCACCAGGCGTGTACTCTTGCTTAACCTGTGAGAATGGTGTGCAGGGTCTCCGCAGCGGACACAAATGGCATGTACCTTGGTTATGTGTTCGGCAACTGCCATCAGGTCAGGCATGGGACCAAAAGGATTTCCCTGGAAATCCATGTCCAGGCCGGCCACTATGACACGGATACCGTTGTCGGCAAGTAATTGGCATACCCGAACCAGGTTCTGGTCAAAAAACTGTGCTTCGTCTATGGCAACCACATCAACGTTGTTGGCCAGTAAAAGAATGTTTTCTGCCGAGTCAACCGGAGTGGAAGGGATGGAATGGCTGTCGTGCGAAACGACATCTTCCTCCGAATACCTTACGTCAACGCGTGGTTTGAAAATCTCTACCCTTTGGTTGGCAAATTTGGCCCTTTTGAGCCTCCTGATAAGTTCTTCGGTTTTTCCTGAAAACATGGAACCGGATATGACTTCGATCCTTCCGTTCCGCTTTTGATTTTCCAGAAACATACTTAAAAGCTTAAAAATTTATATCAATCTGTCCGGCATATACTCCGTAAGCTCCCGTTTGCACGATCACTACCTGGTTCCCGTCAGCGTCTGTTTCCTTAACGGGTTCTTCTAAAAACGTATGTGAATGGCCGCCAATTATCAAATGAATGTTCCTGGATCGTGCAGCCAATTCCAGATCGTTTCTATAACCCTGATGCGTTAGGCAGACAATGAGATCACAACCTTTTCTTTTTAACCTGGCGGCCAGTCTGTTTGCGGTAGCTACAGGATCCAGGTAGATCATTTTTTCTAAAACCTTGTTGGATGTCAATCCGTTCAGATCTATGGTAATACCGATTACGCCGATTTTTTTCCCGTTTACCCGGAAGATCGCGTAAGGTTTTACAAGTTTTCTTAAAGGCCGGTAAAGGATCTTGTAATTGGCACACAAAGTCAGGTAATCTGCTTCTTTTATCCTGTTTACAAGGTCTTCCATGCCGTTATCGAATTCATGATTACCCAGGACTGTCGCATCCAGTTTCAATGCATTCATGGTTTTCACTTCAACCTTTCCGCCAAAAAGATTAAAATACGGGGTTCCCTGGTTGTAATCTCCGGCATCCAGGAACAACAGATCCGGATGATCTTTCCTGGTTTCTTCCAGATACCCTGAAAGGCTCAGGATCCCTGCGCTGCCGGCATTTCTGCCGGAACGAAAAGGCTCTATCTGACTGTGAATGTCATTTGTGTGGACGATCACCAAATCTTGCGCCTTTGCAAAAAAAGGGGTTAATATCAGCAACAGGAACGTCGGTTTGATCAATGAGGAAGTTTTCATTACTCTTGTGGATTGTTGATCACTACACGACGGTCGGTCCGTGCAGGGATCGGTTCGCCGTTTGTAGTGAATACGTTAATGTATTGCAAGATCACATCACGGAGTGTCAGACCTGAATAATCAACGCCCAGGTTGTTTTTTAACATAGTCATCCGGTCTCCTCCCTGAAGCAGGAAATCTATGGTCGCTATGTGATAAATACGTTCGTTATCCAGGGGTTCCCCGTTTATGAGTAATTGTGTTATGCGGTGATCGTCAATTTTAAGGGATACACCGGAGAGAACTTCAACACGGTGTGCGGCAAAAGACTCAAACAATTCTCTGACACGGCTGCCTTTCAGACTTACAAGAACCAGCGAGTTTTCAAAAGGGAAGGCAGCATAGACATAATAAAGTGTAAGATCTCCTTTTGGAAAAGAGGTCCTGATTCCTCCAAAATTGGTAAGTGCAAAATCAACATTGTCCAATCCGTAATGCCTGCGTGCGATGGCAAGCAATGCGTCTCCGGCCAGGTTTGACAATGGACTTTCCGGATAGTAGGACCGCATCTCTGTGGTTGTATATCCCACCACCTGGTTCATTTTTTTGTTTAGTTCGGGCGAATATGTGTTGATAATCTCCCGGATGGGGGCTGAAGCCTTGTTTTGGTATTCGGTAGTATCCATAAGCACGCGATACGCTTTGATCGTCTGTGCTCCGGTAGTGACGGAACCCGCAGTAATTAATAAAAAGAGAAAAACCCCTTGTATTAAGCGTTTTTGTATCGCATCCATTTCCATAATTCTTTCCAGGTTACTTTTTTACCGTACATCAAGATGCCTACCCGGTATACTTTTGCAGAAAAATGAACTACTGCCAGGAATGTAAGGAACAACAATGCCAGGGACACCAATAATTGCCACAGGGGCACCCCTCCAAAGGGAAGACGAGCCAGCATTACCATAGGTGAAGTAAACGGTATTATGGATGCCCAAACAGACAGGGAACTGTCCGGATACTGGAAGGTATGCATCATAATGAACAATCCCAGGATCAGGGGAATAGTAATGGGTAACTGGAATTGCTGGGTGTCTGTCTCAGCATCGGAAACAGATCCGACAGCGGCAAACATAGAGGCATACATAAGGTATCCTCCAATAAAATAAAGGCAGAAACTCAACAGGAATTTTCCGAAATCAATTTGAGATATTGTGCTGGCTATACCAGTCAGCATTCCGTTACCTGTATCGAATGAAGCTATTGTACCGGCCAGGCCACCCTGCATTTGGGGAGCAGATCCGGCCAG
Source organism: uncultured Muribaculaceae bacterium (assembly GCA_964542305.1). GTDB lineage: Bacteria > Bacteroidota > Bacteroidia > Bacteroidales > UBA932 > DMER64. Next base: position 52,511 of record CAZITX010000001.1, read on the forward strand.
ATCGGTAACGGCTCCCGTCCCTATAAGAGCCATAACCACAAACAGGATGATGGCTGTTAGCAGGATCCAGAGAAAGAACTGAAGCAGTGCAACCAGTGCAACACCTATGATTTTTCCCAACATTAATTCTACAGGTTTTACCGAGGAAATAATCACTTCGACTATGCGGTTTGTCTTTTCTTCAATCACTCCCCGGATGACCATGGACCCGTACATGAAAATGAACATATATATTAAAAAGCTGCTTAAATAAGCTATGGCCATATATACTTCCGTAATGGTTTCTTTTTCATCTCCGGTCTCTGTCCAGGTGAGGGCTTTAACCGGAATATCGGTCCTTATGTCCTCCATGATCTCTTTGAGCTGTGGGATGTTGTATGATTGTAACCGTTGTTGCTCAACCTCATTGCTGATCTGCCTGGAAACATACCTTTGAATATCCTGGTCGACCGGGCCCGTGCTGTACATTCGTACTTCCACGGTATTCCCTTCAATCGGTTCAATAACGCATAGAGCGTGCAGGTTGCGGGTATCAAAATCTTTCTTGTAATCTTCCGGATTGCCTTCCCTGCGAAACGTAAAATGGGTGTACTCCTGGTCTTCCAGAACTTTTTCTCCTATTCCGGTTGGGTCAATGACTTCTATGTTTTTCTGATTGTTGTCTTTCAGCGTGGTCATCAGGGTAGGGACCGTGATCAGGGCTGCCATCAAAAGAGGCGTCAGGAACGTGGCAATAAGAAATGATTTTTTTCTGACACGGATAGCGAATTCTCTTCCGACAATAAGATTTATCTTTTTGATATTCATTGCCTTTCCTCCTTTTGAGTTACCAGTTTAATAAATATATCGTGCATACGGGGAATGATCTCGTTCATTCCCACTATATTGGTATGAGGTATCAGGGCTTCCAGCATTTCGTTTGTAGTATGCCCGTCTTTCAGCTCTACAGTCATACTGTAAGAACCGTCTTTTTTCCCTTGTGATATAACGGAAAAGACTGTCTTTTCCAAAAGAGCCGGATCCAACGGATCTGAAGCCCGGTAAAGGATCTCAATACGGTTGTCCCCGTGAATGCGTCGTATATCGTGGACCTGTCCGGTGACAATTAAACGGGCATTATCTATCAGGGCGATCTCATCGCATAATTCTTCTACTGATTCCATATTATGAGTGGACAGTATGACTGAAGTCCCGTTTTCCTTCAAACGAAGAATTTCTTTCCGGATAAGATCGACATTGATCGGGTCAAACCCGCTAAAAGGTTCATCCAGGATAAGCAGTTTGGGATCGTGCATAACCGTGGTCACAAACTGAACTTTTTGAGCCATCCCTTTAGATAATTCGGTGATCTTCTTATTCCACCAGGCCTGGATGCCGAATCTCATAAACCACGATTTCAGACTGGAAAGCGCCTGGGCATGGGACATCCCTTTCAGTTTTGCCAGGTACATTGCCTGATCCCCGATCTTCATTTTTTTATACAATCCTCTTTCCTCGGGAAGGTAGCCGATGCGAAACACATCGTTTGCAGCTAAAGGATGGTTGTCAAAAAAAACACTTCCTTCATCGGGTGCAGTAATTTGATTGACTATCCTTAATAAGGTGGTTTTTCCCGCTCCGTTGGGTCCGAGCAACCCGAATATCTTTCCTTCGGGGACATCTATGCTGACATTATCCAATGCCAGGTGACCGTCAAAGCGCTTAACCACATTTTTTGTAACCAGTATACTCATAGATTTACAATAGGGGTTAGAAATAAACTATCCGACAAATATAATAAAAAACAGTCCTCATTTAAGGTACCAGCCAATTTTACCTGCCTGTTCAACTGTTAAAATTTTATCGCGGACCAGGTTGGCAACGGTACAGGAATCCTGACCGGCCGCTTCCCTGTATCTGATGATGCACCGGGCCAGGTACCTTCCTATGTAAATATGAGAGGCCAGCTGATCTTCGGTAACTGTTTTAAGATCCATTTTTTTTATAAAAGAAGTGTCCACAAAAACATTATCATAAAAGCCCAGAAGCCGTTCTTTATCCATCCCGTAAACTTCCAGGAGTTGTTCAGGAACAGAAAACCCGCCGAGTTTTTCACGGTATTCCAGGATTTTGGCTGCGTAATAGGGTCCGATGCCGTATAATTTGACCAGTTCCGCACTGTCGGCCGTGTTGAGTTCAATTTTCATGGGAACAAAAGGGAGGTATGAATCAGGTCCGGAACGCGTTTTATTTTTTATTGTGTCTTCTTGTTTTTTATTTGACAGAGGACTTAAAAAAGTATTACAGTATTCAAGGAAGAGACCGGAGGATTGCCGGATCTCCCTATATCTGAACAGAGACAACCTGCCGGGGATCATCCTCAGCGAAAATAAAACCAAAACGGCAGCTATCCCGGAAGCATGAATTATATAGTGATGCCTGTTACCCCACTTCATTTTCTTTCCCTTTCCCTTTCAGCACAATAACGATCTCTCCCCTGGGAGTGTGATCCCTGAACCAATCACATACATAAGCGAGTGTTCCCCGGACTGTCTCTTCATGAAGTTTGCTTATCTCCCGGCTCACGGAAACTTCTCTTTCCGGACCCAGAACGGAGGACAGCTCTTCCAGCGTTTTTAACAGCCGGAAGGGGGATTCATACAATATGACCGTACGGGTTTCCGATCTGTAAGATTCCACACGGGCACGCCTGCCTTTCCTGACCGGTAAAAAACCCTCAAAACAAAAACGGTCGGTTGGGAATCCGCTGTTCACCAAAGCGGGGATCAGTGCTGTGGGCCCCGGCAGACATTCCACATCAATACCGGCTGCCAGGCATTCCCTGATGAGCAAATACCCGGGGTCGGATATCCCGGGGGTCCCGGCATCACTTATAAGGGCGGCCCGGACGCCTTCCTGAATTTTCTGCACAACGGAGCGAACCTGTTTGTGTTCGTTAAATTTGTGGAATGATTCCATATGAGTTCCGATGCCGTATTTTTTCAGAAGAATACTGCTTGTACGTGTATCTTCAGCAAGTATAAGATCGGCCTCTTTGAGCACATTCAGAGCTCGTGTGGTAATATCTTCCAGGTTCCCTATAGGTGTGGGGACTATAGTGAGTTTAGAACACATCTTCAAGTTGTGTAAGAAATTTCTGTACGGCGGGAGATGATAGTTCCCAGAGGGGAAAACGCTCAGCCAGATAGGCTTCGGCTTGCTGCATAGTCTTTACATCCTGAAGCTCGGTCAGCGTCTTGTTATACAGGTCGCGATCCTGAGAAAACAAGACTTTTTCATAAAGAAACCTGTCGTTCAGGGGTATGACCTCTTTCAAAGGCCTGCCGTTTTTTGTTTTTGCCAATGAATCTGCAAGGGTGGGTCGTTGGGCAAATCCGGAAAACAGATCCCCGATGGTTTCAGGCTCATGCCCGGATTCAGGCTCATGCCCGGATTCAGGCTGCGGTTCCGGATTCGGCTCCCGTTCCGGTTGCGAATCTAGTTCAAAAACTTGTTCCTCAGGTTGGTCAACGGCAGGATCCAATAATGCTTCAATCTTCTGCTCCAGTAGTGCCAGCAGTTCTTTTATTTCCTTATATTCCTTTGAATTCACATTTCAAAGTTACATATTTAATGGTTATTGAGGAATAAAACGGTAGACAATTTCTCCACTTTGCAGGGAAGGAGCTTCGGTGGACGCAGTAAACCGGCTTTGTTTTGCCGCGCGCAGGGCAAACTCTCGCAAACACCTGTTCCTGGAAGAAAAATCATCCACTATGTCAGCTTTTTGTACGTATCCTTTTTGGTCCACGGCAATCAATACAGTAACGTCACCCCCTCCTATGCATTTGTATACCGGAATGGGCAGGCTCATGGCTTTTCGTCCTTTTAAGGTGTATTCCAGGACAGATGGTCCTGTATACGGTTTAACGTTATCTTCTTTTTCCTTTTTAGGGGGAGCAGCAATGTTTTCCTCACCTCCCTCATCTTCTACGGCTTCCCGGGCCGCATCCAGACGTTTCTGCAATTCCTCGGCTTCTTCGTATACGCGTGAAGGATCCTCATGCCGGTCGTCTTTGAGATTCTGATTTCGCTGTGTCGCATCTACTGCAACGTTCCTGGATTGCTGTTCTATACCGGAGAGAAGGTCTTCCAATTGGGCACTCAATTGGGCACGCATTTGTTCCCTTTGGAGTTGCGCCTCCAGTTCTTCCTGCTGGGAAAAGTCCAGGACAAAAGAGGATTCTTTCTGTAAAAGCGAATTGATTTGAAACAATAAAAAGATGATCAGGGCGACCAGATGTACGATCACCGTAAGATAGATTCCTGTTTTTGTTTCTTTTTTCATTCCGAACAAAGGTTACCTGGTTAACAGGGCCTGTTCGATGGTAGATATCAACACATTAATTGCTACCGTATTGTGTCCGCCCTGGGGTACTATGATGTCGGCATAACGTTTTGTGGGTTCAATAAACTGAAGGTGCATGGGTTTTACTGTCTTCTCGTAACGTTCCAGTACCTTGTTGACAGACCTTCCCCTTTCAATTATATCCCTGGATATAACCCTGGATAAACGGTCGTCGGGATCTGCATCTACATAGATTTTCATATCCAGACAGTCTCTCAGTGGCGGATCAGTGAAGATCAGTATGCCTTCCACTATGATGATCTGTGTAGGTTCAATGTGGATCGTTTCCCTGGAACGGGTACATGTAATGTAGGAATACATGGGTTGTTCTATGGGATTTCCTGCTTTTAGCTGCAACAGGTGTTTTACCATAAGTTCCCAGTCAATGGATTCCGGATGGTCAAAGTTGAGTTCCTGTCTCTGTTCCAATGGCAGGTGAGAGTTGTCTTTGTAATAGGAATCCTGGGGGATGACAGTAATTTGCTTTTGATCCAGATTTTCCAGTATTTTATTTACCACGGTTGTTTTCCCGGAACCGGTTCCACCGGCAATACCAATTATTAACATGTTAGAATTCAGCAGATTTTGGAGTTCGTGGAAAAGGAATTACATCCCGGATATTTGCCATTCCGGTAATAAACAGAAGCAAGCGCTCAAACCCCAGTCCGAAACCCGAATGCGGGGCGGTCCCAAAGCGTCTGGTGTCCAGGTACCAGTCCAGGTTTTCTTCAGACATGTCCATCTCAACTATCTTTTTGCGGAGTATTTCCAGGTTTTCTTCACGCTGGGACCCTCCTATGATCTCCCCGATTTTGGGAAAAAGAATGTCCATGGCCCGTACGGTTTTTCCGTCCGGGTTCTCTTTCATGTAAAAAGCCTTGATCTCTTTGGGATAGTCTGTTAAAATAACGGGACGTTTAAAATGTTTTTCGACCAGGTACCTTTCATGTTCACTCTGCAGATCCACACCCCAGGAAACAGGATATTCAAATGCCTGTCCGCTGGCAGTCAGAATCTGGATGCCTTCCGTATAGGTAAGACGGACAAATTCTGTGTTGCAAACGCTTTCAAGCCTGTTGATCAGGTCCTTGTCTATCATGTTATTCAAAAATTCAATATCAGCGGCACAATTTTCAAGGGCATACTTTACCAGGTATTTGATAAAGTCTTCGGCCAGGTCCATATTGTCAACAATGTCGTAAAAGGCCATTTCCGGTTCTATCATCCAGAACTCGGCAAGGTGCCTGGGCGTATTGCTGTTCTCTGCTCTGAAAGTTGGACCGAAAGTATAAATTTCTCCAAGGGCCAGGGCTCCCAGTTCTCCTTCCAGCTGGCCGCTTACGGTAAGACTTGTCTGACGGCCGAAAAAATCTTTAGAATAATCTATTGAATTATCTTTTTCTTTGGGCGGGTTGTTCAGATCCAGGGTGGTTACCTGGAACATGGCTCCGGCTCCTTCACAGTCAGACGCTGTGATAATGGGAGTATGCATATAAACAAACCCGTTATCGTTAAAATATTTGTGGATGGCATAAGCCATAGCATGACGGATTCTGAATATACAGCCGAATGTGTTGGTTCTGGGTCTGAGATGCGCGATCTCACGCAGGAATTCCATGCTGTGCCCTTTCTTTTGTAAGGGATAAACAGCAGGGTCTGCGGTTCCGTATATTTCAATTTCATTGGCCTTTATCTCAACGGCTTGTTGTGTCCCTACAGAGGAGACCAGTTCGCCTTTAACACGGATGCAGGCCCCGGTAGTGATGGGGCGGAGTTGTTCTTCCGTGAAGACGGTCATATCACATACAATCTGTACGTTATGGATGGTAGAGCCGTCATTCAAAGCAATGAAAGCAATGTTTTTGTTACCCCTTTTGGTTCGTACCCAGCCTTTTACCTGCACGGTAATTCCGGCCTGCATTTTGAGAAGGTCAATGATTCTGGTGCGTGATTTTATCATAATGGTTAATATCTGTAATAGTCCGGTTTATAAGGGCCTTCAATGGAAAATCCAATGTAATCAGCTTGTTTTTTTGTCATACGTGTTAGTTTGACACCCAGGTAATCCAGGTGCAGACGTGCCACTTCTTCATCCAGATGTTTGGGAAGCTGATAGACACCCAATTTATAATCTGTTTTCCAAAGATTGATCTGGGCCAGGACCTGGTTGGAAAAAGAGTTGCTCATTACAAATGAAGAATGTCCGGTAGCACATCCCAGGTTCACCAGGCGTCCTTCAGCCAGAAGAATGATTGAGTGACCGTCTGGAAAAGTAAATTTATCTACCTGGGGTTTGATATTGTCTTTTCTAATATCCGGATAAGACGAGAGGGCATCCACTTGGATTTCATTGTCAAAGTGCCCAATGTTGCATACTATGGAATGATCCCTCATTTTTTCCATATGTTCCAAACGGACCACATCACAGTTGCCGGTTGCCGTAACGAAGATCCTCGCTTCTTCCAGGCAATCTTCCAGTGTACGGACTTCAAAACCTTCAACAGAGGCCTGAAGAGCGCAGATAGGATCGATCTCGGTAACCAAGACGCGTGCTCCGTAAGAGCGCAAACTCCTGGCACATCCTTTTCCGACATCTCCGTAACCGCATACTACAACAACTTTTCCTGCGATCATAACATCGGTTGCCCGTTTGATCCCATCTGCCAGTGATTCATGGCATCCGTAAAGGTTGTCGAACTTTGATTTTGTAACAGAATCATTCACGTTAATGGCAGGAAACAGGAGTTCTCCTTTGTCAAACATCTGGTATAGACGGTGAACCCCGGTAGTTGTTTCCTCGCTGACGCCTCTCATGCCTTCTGCCATACGGGTCCACATCCCGGGCCTTTCTTTAAGTGTTTTTCTCAAGAGGGCAGCAATTACTTTTTCTTCAGTGCTTCCGTTCATCGTATCAAGAATGGAACTGTCTTTTTCGGCCAGAACTCCTTTATGTATCAGAAGTGTGGCGTCTCCTCCGTCATCCACGATCATATGAGGACCTGTTTCACCGGGAAAAGACAATGCCTGAAGGGTGCACCACCAATAATCTTCCAATGTTTCACCCTTCCATGCAAAAACAGGAATATCGGTTTCCACTATTGCTGCTGCTGCATGGTCCTGTGTTGAAAAGATATTGCAGGAAGCCCACCTTACATCTGCTCCGAGTGTTTTGAGTGTTTCAATAAGCACTGCTGTTTGTACGGTCATATGGAGACTTCCTGTAATGCGGGCACCCCGCAAAGGTTTTTCTTCACCGTATCGCTTGCGCAAGGTCATAAGTCCGGGCATTTCCCTTTCGGCCAGCTCAATTTCCTTCCTTCCGAATGCAGCTAGTCCGGGATCTTTTATCTTGTAATCCATTTCTATTTTTTTTGCAAAGGTAAGCAAAAAACAAAATCAGGTCTCAAAAGCCCAGAGTTTCCTTAAGCGTTCTGTAGCCCGATGCGCTTATCCGAATGGATTTGCCGTTATTCAGAATAATTAGTTGTTGTTGCCCGTAGCGTTCAATACGGTTTATTTTTGCCACATTGACAATAAAAGAACGGTGAATTCTTACAAAGCGTGAAGGAGGCAGGATATCCTGTACATGTTTCATTGTTTCCTCTTTCAGCCAGGATCCTTTTTCGGTTACAAGTGAAATGTAATCCCCGTCGGCCTGAATAAACAGGAGCTCTTCCAGGGGGATTACCTTGATCCCGTTACCGGCTCTGACTGTGATCTTATCTGTATAGTTCACAGGAGTTGAGATCCCGGACTTTTGTTCCGTATCAGATTCTTCCGTGAGCTCTGCGGTTACACGTATTTTTCTCCAAAACCCAAAAATTACGGTTAGCAAGATGATGACAAAAATCCGTAACGGGATGGTTTCATAGTAAAGGAGAAAACGTTCATGCGGTAAATACAGATACATAACCAATACCGGCAGACCGCCTACAGCTATAAAAAATATCATAATCTGCACGTACACGGGCATTCCGTATACGTGCATTTTTTGCAGAAAAAAAACAAAAAACAAAATACAGCCTGTAATTACCAGGGAATCAACCAGGTATTCTTTCCATCCAAGAGACACAAAAGAGCCTAGAAGAAAGGCATAAAGGAACGAAGTGGCCAGTATAAACCCTAAACAGGCTGTCCATTGATATTTATTTAACTTCTCCACCTCCAAAGACACATTCAGCTTCAATTATTAACCTGGAATTGTTCTCTGTATGATTGATCACGGGACGATTGTCTTTAAAGCCCCCTAAAACCGCATCGGTGCGAATCTCTACATTCCAGTCGGCAGGAATGAGTAATGTGGTGCCTCCGAATACCGACGAGATCTTTAAGTAAGAAATGCCTTCCTGTAAATTGGTTCTTCTAAGATCCAATGTCATTCCTCCAAAAACACTTTCTATGGCACCTCCCCGGAAAACAGGTTCCATAAATACGTGTTCGGATCCGCTGAAAACCATGGAGTAGTTTACGTATCCACTTTCGTTAGGGCTGCTTTTTCCGGAAAAATGATGTTTGGGAAAATGCCGTTGGTTTGTGGGCGGGAAATCACGTTGCCGGGATTTTGTAAATATGAGTATCCCAATTGCTACCAATAATAAAGGCCATAAATTGCCCCAATTCAGATGGGTAAACCATTCAAATCCGGGCAGGATATTCAGGGCGCCTATCCGGGGTAGTAAAAATACAATACCAATTACAAATAAAATAACGCCCTGGATGGTCTGTTTTCTTGCAAAAGATACGATCCCTAAAACTATGAGAAGCATTTGCCATGAAAGCAATATTCTTCTGACGGCATAAGGGATCCATCCTGCGTTATAAAAAATGAGGATGAAACCTGCAAGTATCATTGCCAGGCCTATGATTATCCCCCCGGTAACACGATTGCTGCGTTCCGGTTTTCTTTGAACTTCCTGTTCCTGGTTGTCTAAGATTTCCATACTATAAATATTTAGATTTGCTGCAAAAGTAAATGCAGGCCTCTCTTACTACAACAGGAAATCGATCAAATCGGGGAATTAACCCGGTGAATGCATGGTTTAAGGGGTTAAAAAACAACTCCCATCGCCTCGCAGATCTTTTTGGGAATATCCGTGTTATCCATTTTGCCAGTAAAAAGTTCACTATTGACTCCCGTGGCGTAAACAGGAACGGGAATTCCCGTATGAGATGAAGTTGTCCAGCCGATCCGGGCTTTGCGGTTCATTTCTGAAACCATATTTCCGGAAGTGATATCGCCTGATTGGAGCAGAATGTCTTTTGATGCCTGCTGTTCATCCAGCTGATTAAAAAATACGTTGTATTGACTTTCCCAGCCCAGGGCCATTCCACCGGTTTCGTGGTCTGCAGTCACAACAATCAGTGTTTCTTCCGGATGCTTTTGGGCAAATTCAATAGCCACCTGAACAGCCTTTTGCAGATCAAGAGTTTCCAGAATGGAAGTTTTTCCGTCATTGGAATGACATGCCCAGTCTATGCGTCCGCTTTCACTCATAAGAAAAAATCCTTTTTCGTTTTCCAGGAATTCTATGGCGGCTTGTACAATATCGGCATGAGTCATATCTCCTTCTTTGCGATCTATGGCGTAGGGCAATGCTCCCAGGTAATCCCGCGTTTCATCCTGAAGCAAAACCAATTTATCGGTAGCTGACATTTCACGGAAATCATCCATGCCGTAAGCTATGGTGTAACCGGCTTGTTCAATCATATCTGTTACCGGGACCTGATCCCTTCTTCTGCCTTCAGGCAGGATAAAACCGCCGCCTCCAAAAAAATCAAAACCGGTTGCAGGCAATTGTGTGGCAATAGTGTAATAATCATTTCTGGAAGCTGCATTGGCATAAAAAGCACCTGGAGTGGCATGATCCAGGGTAACCGTTGATGACACCCCGACTTTATACCCGGCTTCTTTTATTTTATAGGTAATGGCTTTAAGGGCCACCGTATCCGAGTTCATACCCAACATGCCGTTTGTGGTTTTGGTTCCCGTAGCCAGCGCTGTCCCTGCAGCAGAAGAGCATGTTATCCAGTTGCTTGCACTATAGGTGGTTATGGTCCCCAAAACAGGAAACTGTGAAAAATTCAAAGCTTGCGATCCTATTTCCCCGTTATTATTTGCCAGGTAGGCTTCGGCAGCTGCAACCTGGGCCAGGCCCATACCGTCCCCAATAAATAAAAAAACATATTTTGCCTGACGAGGAGCTTCCTGGCATCCTATCAGCACCGCAATGGCCAATAAGCCTAATAACCGTTTCATATATAATAGATTTTTTAGTTGTCTGCAAAGGTAAAAAAAAAGCCGCAGTATGTACCGCGGCTTTTCCAATCAGTATATACGTATCAGAAACTGTTGTTCTCAGCTTGCCGACGTGTAGAATACATAATCCTCAATGCAGAACAACGGCGGAGTTCCTGTTTTACATCCGTTACAATACCCATTCGAACGGTTTCATCAACCTTAAGCGCTACAGTCATAAACGGACGGTCTGCTTCCGACATGGACTCACGGGAGGCAGCTATAAAGTCACGTATGTCATCTATGGTACTGAAAGTATCATTCAGCTGTATACGAGCATCGGTGCCAAACTGACCCTGGTAAGCGGGTATGGGTGTACCAATGTTTATGTAACTTGCCAGATCCTTTCTGTCCAGTTTGGCAATCTCGGTTGCTTCCGGAAGCTTCACGCTGACAACACGTTCCGTTTGTCTAAAGCTGGTGGATATCATAAAGAAGAACAATAGCATGAAAACGATGTCAGGAAGTGAGGCCGTGTTCAGGGGTTTTAGTCCTTTATCGGTTTTTGATTTGAATGTTGCCATAATTATGTTCTCCTATCTTCTCCTTGTTGTTACTTCTCTGGGTTCCCTTTCAGACAGATTCATGGGAACAGCATCCCTTACAATTCGTTGCTGATCTTCATCCAGGGAGTCGTATTTCTTTCCAAAATGTTGCATGGAAAACTCATCGCGCAGTTCATTAAATGCTTTTACCAGTTCATTTTGCACATGGATATAAGCATCGTATGAAGTACCGCGGTCATTTTGAAGGGAAACAACAGCACGGGATACCATGACGGGACCAAAGCCTTCAATATCATTCTCACGTTTTTCAGGCAGATCGGGAAGATTTGCCGGATTGGTAATGAATTCCTTGACCTTGTCTTTTAGCATGGTAATGTGCATCTCCTGTCCTCCTGCAAACAAGCGGTCATTTTTGTTGATTAGCACCACCATGATATTCCTCTTGTTGATCTGTTCAACTTCTGCCTGCTGATTCTCATCAGGCATTGGCGGAAGCCGGCGTTGAATACCGGTCTCAACATCCATAGTGGTTGTAACCAGGAAAAATATAAGCAGCAGGAAAGCGATGTCTGCCATTGAGCCTGCATTAATGTCACCTGCTGGTTTTGCCATAATAATTAAAGTTTACTAGATTAGTTTTTCTTCAAGGCATTATAGACAGAACCACCAATAATGGAAATTGCTGCTATAGCTAACAGGAAGTATGTAAGGTACAAGGCCGTATCAGTTAATTTGACGGAAGGTCCTTCTTTTACGACTCCGGTTGCCAGGGTAATCGGGGAGCCGGGTGCGATAAGATACGCCCCTCCTATAAGTACGATGGCGATAACCAACATGATCAGCAGCGATTTCACTTTGACGGTACGTTGCCTGAAAGTAAGTATTGGCAACAGTATTATCAAAAGAATTGCCAGGCCGACCATGATGTATGCCCAATTCAGATAGGTGTATGTCCATGCATCCAGATTTGGTCCTTTCGTATTCATAAAATACAGAACGGTAAGAACAATACTGATTGCAAAGAGCACCCACAAAGTTATTTTTGAAACTTTCTTCATTGCAAAGTTTTATTTTTCGTATTTAACCAAAATGTCCATCAAAGAAATGGAGGCGTCTTCCATTTTGACAACGATGCTGTCAATTTTGGATACCAGATAGTTGTAGAACAATTGAAGGATAATGGCCACGATAAGACCTGTTACGGTTGTGATAAGAGCAACCTTGATACCTCCGGCTACGATGTTGGGAGAAATGTCCCCTGCAGCTTCAATGGCGTCAAAAGCGCTGATCATCCCGATAACGGTTCCCATAAATCCCAACATAGGAGCGATGGCAATGAACAACTGAATCCAGGAAAGGTTTTTTTCCAACTGGCTCATTTGTACAGAACCGTAAGATGTAATAGATTTTTCTACAACTTCCAATCCTTCATCGGCGCGGGAAAGTCCCTGGTAAAAAATACTGGCAACAGGACCGCGGGTGTTGCGACAAACATCCATAGCAGCAGCTACGCCGCCGTCTTTCATGGCTGCTTCCACTTTGTCCAGCAGTTTTCCTGTATTGGTTTCGGCCAGGGTAAGGTAAATAATACGTTCAATTGCAAGTGCAAGTCCGAAAATCAAACAGAGCAGTACCACGGACATAAAAGCAGGACCACCTTCAATGAATTTGGTCTTAAGCTGCTGGTGAATGGGTACTTCAACCTGTTCCGTTTCACCTGTAGTGGTGGCTGTTTGTGCGACTGCGTACTGAGCAGAAATGGCTATGAATCCAAGGACTGCTAAAAATACGAAAAGTTTTTTCATTTCTGTTGAATAATTAGAGTTAAGAATTTATAGTTATCAAACGTTTTCCAATAAAACAGCGGAGAAGGTGGGATTCGAACCCACGAAACCCTTTTGGAGTTTACGCACTTTCCAGGCGCGCGCCTTAGACCACTCGGCCACCTCTCCCTTATCAATACACATTAAAAAGCAGCGCAAGTTACTGAAAAAAGTTTTATTCCAAACAAATGTATTAAAATTCGCCATTTAAAGATTGTGAAAGAAGTTCTTTAACTTTTTTATTATCAAAAAATTGTCCTGTTAATAACATAATCTTGGTAATGGCAGCTTCAGTTGTCATGTCATATCCCGACAGAACACCTGCTTCCTTAAGCCTGATTCCGCATGCGTAAGTGTCCATGGATACACTCCCTGCCGGACATTGGGTGATATTCACTATAATGATTCCCCGGGATACCGCTCCGGACAACAATTCCAGCAACCATTGAACGGATGGTGCGTTACCCTGACCGTATGTTTCCAGGATGACCACCCTGAGCCCGGCAATATTTAGTATGGTTTCGACCACTTTCTGTTCAATCCCCGGGAAAATCTTCAAAACAGCCACGTCGGTTCCCAATTGTGTATGCACTTGCAGGGGGCGGCCCCAGGTCTCGGGATAACGTATGTATTTGCGGTTGTATTTGATGTGGATCCCTGCCTCGGCAAGAGCCGGATAATTCGGAGAGCGAAAGGCTCTGAACTCCTCGGCATTGTATTTCATGGTCCGGTTTCCCCTGAATAATTGATCCTGGAAAAAGATGCACACTTCCGGAACCAGGGCATGATCCTGATGGTCCACGCCTGCGGCAATTTCCACTGCCGAAATGAAATTCTCTTTGCCGTCTGTCCGGGGTAGCCCGATAGGTAACTGACTTCCGGTGAAAATAACCGGTTTTTCCAGATTCTCCAGCATAAAACTAAGAGCCGAAGCGGAATAGCTCATGGTGTCAGTACCGTGCAGGATCACAAAACCGTTGTATTGGTCATATTTTTGACGAATCAACAGGGCCAGCCGTACCCAGAAATCGGGAAAAATATCAGATGAATCAATGACCGGGTTAAAAGAATAAGAATCTATCCGGAAGCAAAATTTTTGCAGTTCAGGAACTTCTTCCAAAATATGTTCAAAACGGAACGGCACCAATTCTCCGGTAACCGGATGGGCTTTCATCCCAATGGTACCTCCCGTATAAATGACTAAAATGGCGGCTTTGTTCATCATTTTTCAAAAAACAAAGATAATGCATTTTGAGTAGTCTGACCAATTACTTTTTCTATGCTGATGTCTTTTATTTGAGCAATTTTTCGGGCAATGAAAGTCAAATAGGCGCTTTCATTTCTTTTTCCCCGGTAGGGCGACGGAGTCAACCACGGAGCATCGGTTTCCAGTACAATTCTTTCCAGGTCGGTTTCCCTGACAATTTCTGCAAGACGTGCATTTTTAAAAGTAACAACTCCGCCGATACCCATATAAAAATCTCCGCTCCGGCAAGCTTGTTCAAAAACTTCCCGGCTACCCGACCAGGCATGCAATACTCCACGGATAGCGGGAAAAGCACATTTTTTTAAAGATGCCAGCAATTCGGGGAAAGCAGAACGGGAATGAATGATAACCGGAAGGTCCAGATCCCTGGCCCATTCCAACTGCTGTTCAAAGGCAGTGATTTGTTCCCCTGCATATTCGTGTGACCAGTAAAAATCCAGCCCGATCTCTCCGATTGCCACAGAGCCGGACATCTTTGAATAAGCATGGCCGAGTTCCAGATCGTAATCCGCTCCGACTGAAGTGGGGTGGAGTCCAGAGGCTTTGTGACAAAATCCCGGATATCTTTCCAGGCATTCGTGCAGGGCCGTGTAGGTGCTTTTGTCTATGGCCGGAAGGATGCAATGCGTCACGCCGGCTTTTTTGGCCCTTTCAACCACCTGATCACGATCGGGATCAAAGGCACTGTCGTAGAGGTGTACGTGCGTATCGATCATAGTATTATTCTGTATTCGTTGTTTTCCATACATTCTATAAGTCCTTTTACCTGAAGCTTTGTCAATGTGGCGGAAAGGACCGGGAACGGGATCTGCAGACATTCTGCCAGAGAATTCACGTCTCCTCCCTGCTTTTTGATCTGTGAATATACCAGCTTTTCCGAATTATCCAGTGTCGTGAAAAGATCTTGTTGCCAGGCTGTATTTTCATCCGGGGTTGTTTCCCATTGCATCATCCGGGCAATATCAGCGGCAGAATCCACCAGGGCTGCCTTGTTGTTTTTTATCAGATTGTTACAACCTTTTGAACTAACATCGCCGGGCCTTCCCGGTACGGCCAGAACATCCCTGGAATAATCACAGGCAAGATGAGCAGTTATGAGAGCACCTCCGTCTTTTTTTGATTCAATAACCAGCGTGGCGTCAGACAATCCCGCAATGATGCGGTTGCGTTGCAGAAAATTATGCCGGTTTCCCGGTGTTTCTGAAGGGAATTCGGTTATCACAGCTCCCTGCCGGGTTATATTCCGGGCAATATTCAGATGGGAAGCCGGATAGATTTGATCAAGTCCTGCCGGCAATACCGCAATGGTGGTCAGGTTGTTCTCCATGGCTGCAAGGTGTGCCGTAATGTCAATTCCGAATGCCAGTCCACTTACTATTACCGGGTTAATACCCAAATTTTTCAATCCTCCAATAAGATCTTTGCATACGGCTTTTCCATAGGATGTTGCCGATCTTGTTCCCACAACGGAAAGAAAGGGACCCCGGTTCAGATCGGCAGTTCCGGCGACATACAAAAGCAATGGAGCGTCACAACACTCGCGGAGCCGCAAGGGATATGACTGATCGTATAAAAAGACAAGCTTGATCTTCCGCTTTTCGATCCATTGCAATTCCCTTTGAGCCATTTTTACAAGCTCAGGGTCTAGCATTTTTTCAGCTATGCTTCTGCGGAATCCTTTATGACGGACAAGTTCGGTGAGTGGCTGTCTGAAAACAACTGCGGCGCTGCCGTAATGGTCGTATAATCTTCTGGCTAATCCTCCTTCATACCTCATGCACAGGTTTAATGCGCATCTGCATATATCCTCTTCTTCACAGATCATCCCCAAATATAAAGGAAATGAATTATATTATCAACATGGCATCTCCGTATGCTCCAAAACGGTAATTTTCCTTTACGGCTGTTTCGTATGCATTCATAACGGTTTCATAACCTCCGAATGCGGCAACAAACATAAGCATGGTGGATTGGGGAAGCTGGAAATTTGAGATCAGGGCATCCGGAATACAGAAATCGTAAGGAGGAAAAATAAACTTATTCGTCCATCCTTCAAAAGCGGTAATTTCTCTTTTTGTGGTCACAGAAGTTTCAACCGCGCGCAAGACATCTATTCCTGTGGCAAAAACGCGCCTTCCTTCTGCTTTCGCTTTATTTATGGTGTGAGCACTTTCTTCAGTGATGATTACAGGCTCCGAATCCATTTTGTGTTTGGAAAGATCTTCCACATCGACTGCCCTGAAATGTCCCATACCCATATGCAGGGTGATCTCCGTAGTTTTAACTCCTTTGATCTCCATGCGTTTTAACAATTCCCTGCTGAAATGAAGTGCTCCGTCAGGCGCTGCGACTGCTCCTTCCACTTTCGCAAAAATGGACTGATATCGTTCTTCGTCAATGGGTTCCACATGTTTCCGGATCCATTTTGGAATGGGCATTTCTCCCAACCGGAACAAAGTAGATTTAAAATTCTCATACGTCCCGTCACAAAGAAAACGCAATGTCCTGCCGCGGGAAGTGGTATTATCGATCACCTCGGCAACAAGGGCATCGTTTTCTCCGAAATACAATTTATTTCCTATCCGAATTTTCCTGGCAGGGTCAACCAAAACGTCCCATAAACGTTGGTCTTTGTTGAGTTCACGGAGCAGGAAAACTTCTATTTCAGCCCCCGTCTTTTCTTTATTTCCGTATAAACGGGCCGGAAAAACCCTGGTGTTGTTGAAGATTACCACATCCTTTTCATGCATCATATTGATGATGTCTTTGAAAACATGATGCTCGATTGCACCTGTTTTTTTGTGTAACACCATCATGCGTGATTCGTCACGGTTTTTGGTGGGATGTACAGCAATAAGTTCCTGTGGAAGAGTGAAATTAAATTGTGAAAGCTTCATACGGTCGTATTAAAGTATAAACGACGTATTATACGTAAAAAAAATAAAAAAGTTTCAATTAAGTGAAAATATTTTCAAATTCTTCTATGGTCAGGGCTTCTTCTGCCCGGAATAGTCCCGAACCTGAACGGCGTAAAGATACTAAATGGGCGCCACTGTCCAGGGCAAGTCCCAGATCACGGGCGAGTGCCCGGATGTACGTCCCTTTGCTGCACGAAATACGTAAGGTTAAAAGTGGCGCGGTATAATCAAGAATTTCCAGGGCGTCTATCCGGATCAGATTTTTTTTCATATCCGGAGATTCCATACCCTGCCGGGCGTAGTCGTAAGCTCTTATTCCGTCAATGACTTTTGCAGAATAAACAGGAGGAACCTGTAACTGTTCTCCCGTAAAAGTTCTGAGTTTTTCTTCCAGACCACTAAGGGTAATATGTTCCCACGGGTATGTTGCATCCTGTTCCTGCTCCAGATCAAAGGATGGGGTGGTTGCCCCAAACCGGATCCCGGCAATATACTCTTTGTCCTGTGCCTGGAACGTATCGGAGATCCGGGTAGCTTTTCCGGCACAAATGAGCATCAGTCCTGTGGCAAGAGGGTCGAGTGTTCCTGTATGACCAACCTTGATCTTCTTTACCTGGTAATAACGCTGTAGTCTGAATCGTATTTTTCTGACCACATCTGCCGATGTCCAAGTAAGTGGTTTGTCGATGCATAAAACCATTCCTTCCAGGGAAAGCATATCTGCTCCAGGCAGGGGCTCATTCAATGTATTTTTATTCAGTATCAGCATAATATCATAGGCGGAAAGGACAGGCCTGTTTGTCTTTTTCGGACAGGATCATTTCCCCGTCAGACAAAGGCCACGGAATGGCCAGGTCAGGGGAGGAAACGTGAAAAACACCTTCGGATCCGGGATGGTAAAAGGCGTCCGTTTTGTATTGCACTACAGCCACGGGGGAAAGAACACAGAAGCCATGAGCAAAACCCTTGGGAATGAATAATTGTTTTTTGTTTTCAGAACTCAGGTTCAGGCAAAAAGCCTGACCAAGGGTAGGGGATTCCCTGCGGATATCTACGGCAACATCAAAAATTTCGCCTTCAACTACGCGGATATATTTTGATTGTGCATGCGGATCTTCCTGGTAATGAAGGCCCCTGGTAACGCCAAAACGGGACAGGGATTCATTTTCCTGTACAAATTCTATGGGACCTATATGGCGGGCAAACGATTCCCTCAGGTAAGATTCCATAAAGTAACCCCGCTCGTCACAAAACACACGGGGAGTAATGATCCATATACCTTTTATGGGTGCTTCTTCAAAAACCATTATTCCTGATTTTTGTTCCAAAGATACTTAGAAAATATAACAAATAAGGTTGTAACGCCCATAAGACTTCCCAGGAACAGGAATACGGTTTCTGTTGCCAGGTGGTTCGTGATCAAGGCAAAAACAGCTGACGCGGCAAGTATAAAGATGAATGACATTTGATTGGAATAGGCCAGCATATGTCCCAAATTACGCCCGGGTACTTTTCTGATGATCTCAGCATCAAAGGGAACTTTGTACAAACCGCAAAGCAGGCCGGTAACGAAAAACAGCAGTGCAAACCAAATTCCTTTGACAGGGAAGAAAAAAACAGACAAGAAAAGAAGGGTGATGCCTGTGCCACAAAGGGGAACGAATACCTTTCTGTCCCATATTTTTGCGATGATGCCGGATATGAAACAGCCCGCTCCCGTACCGACGGCTGCGGAAGTAAGTACCAATCCCGTTTGAAAATCATTCATTCCAAGAGACCTGCGGCAATATACAAGCAATGTCATCTGTATCATGGCTGCTATAAACCAAAAAACGGATAATGCCAGTATAACGCTGTTCAGTCCTTTGTAAGTATTCGCTTTACGAATGCTTGTTAAAAGATACGAAACCGGACGTACTGTTTCCCGGTTTTCTTCCGGGGGAGTTTCTTCAGCCCTTAAGAACCATGAGCAGATAAGACCACCGGTCGCTATAATCAAAAAGAGGAGAGCAAGACCCCATGCCGGTACAGTAAGTGCAAAAAACGAAGCCATCATGGTTCCCAGGATCATACCCAGGAAAGAAACCATTTCCATATTGCCGGTTCCGTATGCAATGTGTTCTTTTCCCCCGATATCCCTTATCAGGCCGTATTTTGAAGGTGAAAAGAGGCTGCTTTGTATCCCCATAAACAATATGGAAAACATAACCAGCCAAACATTGTGTAACAAGAAACCGGCAGAGGCGACTATCATAATAGGGATCTCCGCCGCTTTGGCAATCCTGACTACGCGGATCTTTTTTAATGTAACGGCCCATCTTCCGGCCAGGGGAGAAAGAAAAACATAAGGCAAAACCAATGATCCGGCGGCCAGTGATACCAGCGTTTCTTCATATTCCACACCTACCCAGCCAACGGCAATAAAACAGGCAAGGGTCTTCAGGTAATTGTCGTTAAGAACTCCCAGAAAATTTGTCGACAACAGGGGCCACCACCGGGGATGCCTGATCATATCAGAGTGTTTTTAATGCATAATCAAGCCGCTCCAGGGTGTCTTCTTTCCCGATGACTGCCATAATATCAGCCATTCCGGGTCCCTGAGGTTCTCCTACAATGCATAATCGCAAGGCGTTCATAACTTGACCGGTTTTCAGCTGTGACTGCTCTATCCAGTCATGCAATGTTTTATCAATGGCAGGAACATTAAAAGGAGTGCAGGCGGCCAAAACCTCTTTTACCTGTAGTACTATCCCGGGGGTATCCTCTTTCCAGTGCTTTTTCTGTTGAGTCATGTCAAACGACCGGGGCGGTATAAAAAAGTAATGCGAAAGATCCCAAAAATCGTTTACAAAAGTTGCCCTGCTTTTAATTAAGGATACAACCTTTTCCGCTTTAAGGGGAGTGGTTTTTATTCCTTTTCCTTGCAATACGGGTATAAAGTCCTGAACCAGCCTGGCATCGGAACGGTGCCTCAGGTATTGCTGATTAAACCATCTGGCTTTTTCCGGATTGAAACGCGCTCCTGATTTAGTTACGCGTTCCAGCGAGAACGATGCTATCAGTTCTTCCATAGAGAAGATCTCTTGTTCCGTGCCGGGATTCCATCCCAGCAAAGCCAACAAGTTAACAAAGGCTTCCGGGTAATAACCATCTTCCCTGTATCCTCTTGACTTGTCTCCTCCGGTGCCGTTCCATTCCAGCGGAAATACCGGGAATCCCAGCCGGTCACCATCTCTTTTACTCAATTTCCCTTTCCCGTCGGGTTTCAGCAAAAGGGGCAAATGGGCGAATTGCGGTCGGTGGTCCTGCCATCCGAAAGCTTCATAAAGCAGATAATGCAATGGAAGGGAAGGAAGCCATTCCTCACCCCGGATCACATGGGTGATCTCCATCAGGTGATCGTCCACAATATTGGCCAGATGATAAGTTGGTAAACCGTCATTAGCTTTCCATAGAACCTTGTCGTCCAGGGTGTCACTTTCCACATTTACTTCCCCCCTTATCAGATCGGTCATTTCAACGGTCTTGTTTTCGGGAATTTTAAACCGGATCACCCAGTTGTCGTTCTCCATCAGCCGACGCCCTGTCTCTTCAGCAGACATGTTAATGGAATTGGCTGTCTTATTTCTGAATGCGTGATTATATATAAAAGTCTCTCCCCGGTTTTCTGCCTCCTTACGGTACAATTCCAGTTCTTCGGGAGTGTCGAATGCGTAATATGCATCACCCTGATCTATCAATTGTTGGGCATATTCACGGTAGATATGTTTTCTTTCGCTCTGCCTGTATGGAGCATAAGGATGCCGTGAAGTAGCTTCCCTTACCATGGTACCGTCCGGGGCAACTCCTTCATCTGGAGCAATCCCGCACCAGTTAAGTGCATCGATAATGTATTTTTCGGTTCCCGGGACATAACGCTGTCTGTCCGTGTCTTCTATACGCAGCACGAAAGTACCCTGGTGTTGCCTGGCAAATAGGTAATTAAAAAGTGCAGTGCGCACACCCCCCATATGAAGCGGTCCGGTGGGGCTGGGGGCAAAACGCACCCTGACTTTTTCTGTTTGCATATTAATCTTGTGTTTGATGAATATAGGAGTTATCTGTACTTAAACGTTGTTGTCCGTTCTTTTCTTCGATCTTATGTTTAGACGGACCCGGCACTTCCGAAGGGAACGACATCTTATAACGGGCTTCTTTTCTTTTAAATGCCGGAACCTGTTCCAGTTCCGTTATGTTTTGATTGTCATCCAGGATCAGTACAGGTTTTTTGTTTGGAACCGCCTGTTGCAAACGGGTTTCCTTTTGAACCCGGAAAACACTCCTGTTTTGTGTTATCCGGAATTCTCCGTCTTCAGTTTCCATAAGGTCTTGTTCAGGGTCATCCACAATATCCGTGCCGTCATTTCCGGCCGTTTCCCCGTCCAGGTAAACGGATTCCTTCATCTCTTTTTCTTTTCCCTTTTCATTACCGTAAACGGCTATGGGAGGCAGCGAATGAATACTGAACCCGGTTGCGATCATGGTAACCCTTATCTCATCTTGTAAGGAAGGATCGCAGATGATGCCCCTTTTGAAGTTGGATACTCCTCCGGTATAGTCCGAAATATACCCCATTATCTGCGATAATTCAGTCATGGACAAGGCTTTTTCTTTTCCCGAGGTGATGTTTATGAGGACATTTCTTGCCCGTGTCAGATCGGCATCGTCAAGAAGGGGAGAGGTGAAAGCCGATTCAACAGCTTTTACGGCCCTGTTTTCACCGCTGCCCGATCCGGTTCCCATCAGGGCCATTCCGCTTTGTTTCATGACCATTTTCACATCGGCAAAATCCACATTCATGAATCCCGGCCGGGTGATGATCTCGGCAATACCTTTGACAGCGGTGTTTAAAATATCATCGGTACGCTGAAAGGCCTCAAATATTGGAAGGTCCCCGTACGCTTTATACAATTTTTCATTGTCTATTACCAGCATGGAATCAGTAAATTGTTGCATTTCCTGGATACCTTCCATGGCGCGTTTCAGGAAATCTTTCCCTTCATCACGAAAAGGCAGCGTTACCACTGCCACGGTAAGCAAGCCCATTTCCCTGGCGATTCGGGCAAGCACCGGAGCCGCCCCCGTTCCGGTCCCGCCTCCCATACCGGCAGTAATAAATACCATTTCTGTATTTCCCTCGAACAGCGTCTTTATCCGGTCTTCGCTTTCCAGAGCCGCCTGTTTGGCGATTTCCGGATTGCAACCGGCTCCCCTTCCCCGTGTTATCACACTTCCCAATTGTAGTTTTTCCGGTACCGGGCTCATTTCCAGAGCCTGTGCATCCGTATTGCATACTACAAAATCAACATCTGTCAGTCCAGCCCGGTACATGTGGCTTACAGCATTACCGCCTCCGCCTCCTACACCGATCACTTTTATAATGGATTTGTTGTTTTCCCAGTTCAGAGGGATAAATTCATCTTTTTCTTCCATAACATTTACGCTTCATTATCCACATTGGTAAAAAAACGACTCAGGGAATTAATAAACAAATTTCCCTGTGTCACATTTTCTTTGTTATTCTCTTTTTTTACGGTTTTGGGTTTTCTGACCTTTTTTGTCTTGTCAGGACCGTCACTTTCTACGTCCTGAAATATTTCATCCAGGTTTTTGCTTTGTTCGGCAGAAAAATTGGCTTGTTTTTCAAACTCGCTGATCAACATTCCTGCTGCACAGGAATGGGTTACCTGGTTCACTTCTTCGCAATCTTCCGTTATCAGTCCGTGGGGACGTGCTATACGCGCATCATACCCTGTTTTGTATTTGATGAACTGGGGTAAATTGGAAAGCAATGCACCGCCACCGGTAAGAACAATCCCTGCAGGCAGTTTGTCGGCAAACCCGCTTTGATGGATCTCATACATAACGGCTTCCAGTATTTCGTCCATCCTGGCTTCAATAACATTGGCCAGATATTTAAAAGGTATTTCCCGTGATTCCCTTCCGCCTATACCGGAGATCACGATAGCCTTGTTTTCCGGGGCAAGATCAGCATAACACGAACCGTACTGGATTTTCATTTGTTCTGCCTGCCTGGAAGTAACTTCACATCCCTGACGGATGTCCTCGGTAATGACATTTCCCCCAAAGGGTATTACAGCGGTGTGACGCACAATATTGTCCTGGTAAACGAGCACATCGGTTGTCCCGCCACCTATATCTATCATAACTACGCCCAATTCTTTTTCGTCTTCGTGCAGCACGGCTTCTGCAGTGGCCAGTGGTTCCAGGATGAGTTTGGACAATTTCAGACCGGTGTTTTCTATACATCTTTTGGTGTGTTCGGCAGAAACGCTTTTACCAATGAAAAGCTTATAATTCGCTTCAATGCAGCTTCCGTACATACCTACCGGATCCGGCATATCCCTGTATTCATCCACATGATAAGATTGTGGTACCACATGAAGCACTTCTTCTCCCGGATCCACTCGTGAATGGTACATATTGCGCCACATACGGTCGATCTCTTCCCGGGAGATTTCTTCGTTGCAATTGGAACGGTTGTTGGTGCTGCTTACGGTTTTACACCGGATGTACTGTCCGGCAATGCCAACAGTTACTTCTCTTACCGGCTTCCCCGTCTTTGCTTCCAATTCTTCCAGAAGCGGTCTGAGGGTAGTCAGAACGCTCTGATTATTGACTACCTCACCGCGCAGGATCCCCTGGGACGGGGCCTCACAGGAAGCGATCACTTTATAGCCTTCAGTCGTTTTTGTTCCGGTCAGGCAGACCACCTTAGTGGTTCCCAGATCGATTACAGAAATAGTTTTTTCCATGGGTCAGACAGTTTTTATATTTTTTATCTCTCTTTTCGCGTACAAACCAGCTGGTCTCCAAAACGGGCATCTACTGCTATGTATTTATCCAGACCGTCCCGGGGGACCAGCACCCGGTAAAATTCCCGGAGTTTTTCCATTTTATATTCATAGTGTTCCAGAGCACCGATTTTTAGAACCGGATGCTCTTCCCGGGGGATGATGGTTATGTCCTTTGGACCTGCTACTGAAATACTGTGAATTTTTTCTTTCCAAAAATCGTGATCACTAACGTATGCCATCAGGCAGCTCATTTCCTGCAACCACGTATCGGTATCTTTTATCGTTCCCCTGTATGCACCGGAATAGTCAAAGGGCACGGCTCCGCTGACAACAAGTACAGGCAGACGGTAAGGATTTATCATGGGTATTATAAATTGTTCCCGTGAAACAAAAAAAGACCCGTTGGATGTTTCCAGCCTGTATAAAGGCATGTGTTGCAGTATTTCCAGACGGAGTGTCCCGTTTATGGTTCTTACGGCATGGCATTGTCTTACCGAGGCAAAAGATTCCACTTCCTTTTCAAGGACATGCATATTGATTTCGGCAAAATTCTGTCCCAACATTTCCAAAGGATTTTTTTCCAGAAAAGCTTCAATTTCAGCGGATTGTATCAGGGGATTCTCCAGGCTGTCTTTAACAACAACAACTACATCCTGGCACCTTTCCTGGCTTTTCTCACGAACCAGGCTGCCCGCAAAATAAAAATAGGCACCCAGAACCCCTGACAACACCAGGTAGCCCAGACTATACAATATTACCTTTCCTTTACTCATACATCAATCTCTTTCAGGCAATCGGAGATCGGTTGGACCAGCCGGTCAATACTTCCGGCACCCAATGTGACCAAAACCCCCGGTTTGTATTTTTTTATACAATCAATTATCTGTGTTACATCCCGTATCTCTTTTTCTTTTACGGTTAACAGTTCTGCTATCATTTCCGATCCCACACCGGGTATGGGTTTTTCCCTGGCGGGATAGACCGGCATCAGGATCACCCGGTCCAGTAAGTCCAGGCTTTGGGCAAATTCTTGAGCAAAATCCCGGGTTCTGGAATATAGATGAGGTTGAAAAATCCCTGTGATCTTTTCTCCGGGGAACCACTCCCTGATTGATTGAACAGCAGCCTGTATTTCCCTTGGATGGTGGGCGTAATCATCTATATAGCAGAATTTCTTTGTGTAATATTGCACATCCATCCTTCTGGATACTCCTCTGAAAGAAGCCAATGCTTCTTTTATGGCATCGGTGGAAATTCCGTTTAAATATGCCATTGCGGCTGCACCTACTGCATTTTCCACATTGATCCGTCCGGGGATCCCCAGGTGACAGTCTTTCAGCAGTGTATCCTGTAGAACAAGGTCAAAAGTAAAGATGCCGCCTTCTTTTATAAGGTGATTCACCGCATAAAAATCACATGGAATATCGTAATGATAATACAGGCAATTAACATTTGGCAGCAACGACAATGGCAATTCAACTCCTTTTTTCAATACCAGGGAGCCCCCGGGTACAATTTGCGAAGCGAACTGAGAAAAGGCTTCTTTGACAGCGTGGTGAGATCCGTAAATATCCAGATGATCCGCATCTGCCGATGTGATTAGTGCCGTTTGGGGGAATAATTGCAAAAAGGAACGGTCGTATTCATCGGCCTCGGCCACAAGAAACGTATTGTCACTCAGCAACAGGTTGGACCTGTAATTTTTTGATATACCTCCCAGGAAAGCCGTACACCCGGTTCCCGATACTTGCATGATATGAGAGAGCAGGGTAGAGGTAGTCGTTTTTCCGTGAGTGCCTGCAACGGCCAGGGTTTTATGATTTTTGGCAATGTATCCCAGTGCCACGGATCTTTTTATGACATTAAACCCGTTATCCCGGAGCCATTGAAGTTCCTTATGTTCTGGCGGGACTGCCGGGGTGTAGATAACCAGTGTTTTGTCCGGATCTTTCCTGAAGGGTTCAGGGATCAGTGCAGGATCATCCGTAAAATGCACTCCGATGCCTTCACTTTCCAGTTGACCGGTCAGCGATGAAGGGGTCAGATCATAGCCTGCCACCTTTGCCCCGGCATTTTTGTAATACCTGGCCAGAGCGCTCATTCCTATTCCGCCAATACCCAAAAAATAAACATTATCTATCATAGCTCCAGGACCATTTTTGCTATTTGTGCGGCTGCGTGAGGCCGGCTTAATTTTAATATGTTTTCAGACAGGACCGACAACCGGCTGTCGTTAAAAACCATTTCCAGTGCATGATCCATAAGTGAATCAAAAGCCAGGTGGTCAGCCACCAGGCACCCGGCATCTTCTTTTACAAGAGCCATGGCGTTGTGTGTCTGGTGATCTTCAGCCACATTGGGAGAGGGGACGAATATGCAGGCTTTCCCGGCGGCACTCAATTCAGATATGCTCCCGGCTCCGGCCCTCGAAATAACCAGGTCTGCAGCATTATAGGCCAGATCTATCCGTTGGATGAATTCCATGGGATAAACGGCTGCTTCCGGGTAATTTTGCTTAGCCAATATGGCTTGGCGAATCCCGTTTTTTCCACATTGCCAGAGGATCTGAACCGGAAAATTTCCTGCCTTGGGCAGGAAATTTTCTATACATCGGTTCAGTGTCCCCGCCCCCAGACTTCCTCCTATTACCAGGATGGTCTTTTTGTCCTGATCCAGCCCAAAATGGGTGCAGGCTGCCTGTCGGTATTCCGGGGTTGAGGGACGGATATCGTTTCTGATGGGATTCCCTGTCAAAACGATCTGCGGTTCCGGGAAAAATTTTTCCATTCCCGGATACGCCACACAAATATGAACGGCTTTTGAAGCTAGTAATTTATTGGTTTTTCCTGCAAAGCTGTTTTGTTCCTGTATGATATAGGGAACACCCTTCCTGCCGGCCGCCCACAAAAGGGGGCCGCTGGCATATCCTCCCACTCCTACGGCAACAGTGGGTTTGAAATCATCCAGAATCCTCCGGGCAGCGGCAATGCTTTCCAAAAGCCGGAAAGGCAATAAAAGATTTGTCGAGATGCTTTTCAGCGAAAGATCACGCCGGAGACCGGCGATGGGCAATCCCTTGATCACGTATCCTGCAGCCGGCACTTTTTCCATTTCCATCCGTCCCTGAGCCCCTACAAATAAGATTTCCGCCCCGGGATCCTGTATCCTGATGGCATGGGCAATGGATACGGCCGGAAATATGTGGCCGCCTGTGCCTCCTCCGCTTATAATGATCCTATGTTTATTGTGTAGGTTCATTTCCTGTAACCGATTTCATTTCTTCTTCCGTAAGTTCAAGTGTATCAAGCCTCTCGTCCTGTAAAGCCCTGCTAACTGACAACATCATTCCAAAAGCAATACTGACAGCCAGTACGGAGGATCCCCCGGAACTGATTAGTGGAAGTGTCTGTCCGGTGACAGGCAGCAAACCTACATTAACCAGGATGTGGATCATTGCCTGGGTGACTATAAGGATTCCCAGGCCGCAGACCAACATGGCGGAAAACACCTTTTTGCAAACTTTGGCAATCAGGACGACGCTGTAAAGCAGCCAGAAATACAATCCTATGACAAAGATTCCTCCAATAAGTCCTGTTTCTTCTACTATGATGGAATAGATATAATCACTGTTTGACAGCGGTAAAACATGACGCAAATTCCCGTTTCCCGGGATCTTACCCCCGATCCCGCCTGTAGCTATGGCTACTTTGGAATACATAACCTGATCGCTTTCCTTTTCTTCTTGGTGATTTCCAAGACCAAAAAATCCGGCTATGCGTTTTTCAACCGTTTCCAGCCGGGAAGAAGAAGCCAGGGTAGGACCGTCATCTTTTTGTAAAGCCCTCTGAAGCACCATCCCTCCGTAAAGCAATCCCACCAGTAAAACCACTATACCTGCACCTTTGGCTATAAATGCAAAACGGACCTTTGATATCAGCAGCATTATAAAAATGGTAATGGTCAGTAATACGCCCGTGGAAAAACCTTCCCAGATAATGGGAATGATAAACAACAGTAATGGCAGGAACAATCGCAGCAAAAAGTTTTTGAATGTTGCGATCTTGTCTTCTTCCAATACCTTGGCAACGAACAGGATCAGGGCTACTTTGGCAAATTCCGAAGGCTGGAAACTGAATCCGAATATTGACAACCATCTTGTACCCTCGTTTCTGCTTTCACCACTGAACAAGGTGATCAACAGCAAAACCAAAGCAAGGACGTATACAAAATAGGCAGCTTTCCGGTATCCCCCAAGAGGAAAGAGGTGACACAAATAAATAACGCCGAACCCCAGTAGGATAAACCTCATTTGTTTGAGCATTATGGAAAAAGTGGTTGTGTTTTCCATTACCGCTATACGGCTGGAAGAAGAATATACGAAAACCAGTGAAAGCAATGAAAAAATGATGATCAATGCCCACAGGGAAGTATCCCCCTTTAACCGTATGTTCTTCTTAACGCTCATAATCCTGATTACAATTTTCTTACGGCATCTTTAAACTGATCGCCCCGGTCTTCATAATTACGGAACAGATCAAAACTGGCACAGGCCGGCGACAGCAATACCGTATCTCCCGGTTTGGAAACCCGGTACGACTGTGCAACAGCCTCTTCCATGGAGTGTGTGTCAATGATCTCCGGACCCTTTCCGGAGAAAGCATTTATGATCTTTTTGTTGTCTTTTCCAAGACAAACAATGGTTTTCACCTTAGAGGAAACAAGATCCTCAAGTACGCTGTAATCGTTTCCTTTGTCCTGACCTCCCACGATCCAGACCACAGGGCCTTGTATACTGTCCAGTGCGTACCAGACGGAATTCACGTTAGTGGCTTTGGAATCGTTGATGTACAGTGCCCCTTTTACCCGGGCAACCTGCTCCATCCTGTGAGGTATGTTTTTAAAAGATGTCAGGCTCTCCCTGATCACCGGATTGCTGATTTTCATGATCTTTGCCGAGAGGGCAGCGGCCATCGAGTTGTAAACATTGTGTTTACCCTGAAGTGCCAGCTCATTGATGAACATTTCAAATTCCTGTTCCCCGTATACCACGTGCATTTTATCGTCTACGGCATAAGCCCCTTCCGGGACAGTAACCTTTTGTGATATTGGCAACATTTTGGCTTTCAGCACGATGCGGTTTAAATGTTCCATAGAGATCTCATCGTCGCGACAGAATATAAAACAATCGTCCTCATCCATGTTTTGTGTGATCCTGAACTTGGCTTTCACGTATTCCTTCAGATCGTAATGATACCTGTCCAGATGATCCGGTGTGATATTGAGCAGGATAGCAATATCTGCCTTAAAATCATACATACCGTCCAATTGGAAACTGCTGAGTTCCAAAACATATATATCGTAGTTTTGTGTAGCAACCTGGTAAGCGAAACTCTGACCCACATTCCCGGCAAGCCCTACATTCAGACCGGCGTTTTTGAGCAGGTAATAAATCAGGGAGGATGTGGTCGTTTTTCCGTTGCTTCCGGTAATACATATTTTACGGGCCTGTGTGAACCTGCCGGCAAATTCAATCTCCGATATCACCGGAATGCCGGCCTTGTTCAGATCTTCCACCAGGGGTAATGTATCCGGGATACCGGGACTTTTTACTACTTCGCCGGCCTGCATGATAAGAGGAACAGAGTGCATCCCTTCTTCGTATTCAATTCCGTGTTCACCCAGCAGATCCTTTGCTGCGGGACGAATGATCCCGGAATCCGAAAGAAACACTTCGTAGCCCTGTTTCTTTGCCAGAACGGCAGCTCCTACGCCGCTTTCCCCACCACCCAGTATTACCAGTCTGTTATTCATATATTATTTCGTTGTTATCTGATTTTCAATGTTATGATTGTTAATACAGCGAGCAGTATGCTGATGATCCAAAACCGTACTACTACTTTAGGTTCGGCAATGGGTTCTTCCGGTCCTTCCAGTAAAACACGACCCGGTACGTCTTTTTTGTCAAATATGTAATGATCGTGCAATGGTGCCCTTACAAAAACACGGTCTCCGGGAACAACCTCTCCTTTTGAATATTTACCTGCAGCAATCAGCTTTTTTGTTGCCTTAATGCGTGTATATTTATACCAAAGTTTCTGTACGATCACAGACACGCTTTCAGCCAGAAACACACCGCAAAGAATCACCAGCAACAGTTCTACACGTATCATCAATGCAAATACGGCTACGATACCTCCCAGTGTGAGGCTTCCCACATCACCCATAAATACCTGTGCGGGATAGGTATTATACCAGAGGAACCCTATGAGTGCTCCTATCAGGCCGGCCATAAACACCACCATTTCCCCTGAATTGGGGATAAACATAATGTTCAGATACCGCGCGTATACGATGTGCCCCGACAGATAAGCCAGTATTCCCAATGTTATTCCTACGATAGCCACCGTCCCGGTGGCCAACCCGTCCCTGCCGTCAGTCAGGTTCGTGCCGTTGGAGACAGCCGTTACTATAAAAATGGCTACCAGAATGTAAACGATCCAGCCGGCCTTTTGCCCGTTTTCTCCTTTTAATGGGGTAAGCCAGGAATAATCAAACAAATTGTCTTTCAGGAAAGGAATGGTAGTTTTGGTGCTCTTTATGTGACGGATGTATTGCAGTTCCCCGGCCTGTTCGGTCTGTTCCACGTTCACCGGAACATGGGCGATTTCAACGATAACTGCCTGGTCACTTATGTACAAGGCCAATCCCACGATCAGGCCCAGACCAACCTGTCCGTAGATCTTTAGCTTCCCTTTCATGCCGTCTTTGTCCTTTCTTTGCAGTTTTCTCAGGAAACGGACTACGCGCGTTTCCTTTTTTCCTGTTTTGATTCTGAGTTTCAGGGTGTCGTCCAAAAAGCCAATAAAGGATAACCAGAGCGTGGAGATTATCAGCAGCTGGACGTATAGATTGGTTAAATCACATAACAGCAATACGGCTGCCAGCAAGGATAATATTATTATAATTCCTCCCATAGTAGGAGTGCCGGATTTCCCGTTCTCACCCGTTTTGGAAGTCGTGTCGGTAACCTGGTTCTTTTTCAATCTGGCAATGATGTATTTCCCGGCGATCAGGGAGATGAGCAATGCGATGATCACCGAAAAAATGGACCGGACAGAAATATAGCGGAATAGTCCCACCCCGGGGAAATCCACATGTTCTTTCAAAAATTCAAATAAATGGTATAACATATCATCCGGTCTTTAAAATTTCACGTAGGATCTCTTTATCGTCAAAATGTGTTTTTACTCCTTTAATATCCTGGTAGGTCTCATGTCCTTTTCCTGCCACAAGAATGATGGTTCCCGGGCGGGCAGTCCTTACTGCCGTTTTGATGGCCTGTCGTCTGTCCGTAATGCGTAAATGACGGTTTTGCCTGTCCGTGGTCAGTCCTGCCATCATCTGGTCCAGAATATCTTCAGGGTCTTCAAACCTGGGATTGTCCGAGGTGAATACACACAGATGGGAATATTGATCCGCTATCTGCGCCATAACGGGTCTTTTTGTTTTGTCGCGGTTGCCTCCGCATCCGACAACACATACCAGTTCCTGTTCCGGTTTGAGCAGATCTTTCAATGTGAGCAGGACGTTTTTCAGTGCATCGGGAGTATGGGAGTAATCCACGACGGCCGTTATGTTATTGCCTCCTCTTACGTATTCCATTCTGCCGCTGACTGTTTTTAATGAACTGAGAATGCGCAGTGTTTCTTCTTTGGAAGCATCGAGCAATCTGGAACAGGCGTATACCGCCAGCAAATTGTAAGCGTTGTGCAAGCCTATAAGGGAACTCCAGACCTCGGTGCCGTCTATATTCAATTGCATGCCGTCCACACTGTTTTCCAAAATGCGTGCATTATAGTCCGCCATTTTTTTACAGGCGTAGGTGTATTTTTTTGCACGGCAATTCTGGATCATAACCTTCCCGTTCTTATCATCGTCGTTGATAAGGGCAAATGCTGTTTCAGGGAGCGTGTCAAAAAAGCTTTTTTTTGCATCCCGGTAAGCGGAAAAGGTTTTATGGTAATCCAGGTGATCGTGAGTCAGGTTTGTAAAAATGCCCCCGGCAAAACGGAGTCCTGAAACCCTGTTCTGCACTATGGCATGTGAACTGACTTCCATGAAACAATGGGTACATCCGCTGCGCCACATTTTATCCAGCAGGCTGTTTATAGTCAGGGTATCCGGTGTAGTATGTGATGTGGGAATTTCCCGGTTCTCAATATAATTTGCTATGGTCGAGATCAGGCCGCACTTATAGCCCAGCTCACTGAACAGGTGGTGCAACAGGGTTACTGTGGTTGTCTTTCCATTGGTACCGGTAACACCTATTAGGATTAGTTTGGCTGAAGGATGATCATAAAATGTACCGGCAAGCAGGCTCAGGGCCCTGTGGCTGTCGGGAACTTCAACAAACGTTGTGGTTGAGGCAAATTCCTGAACAATATGGGTATCGGTAAGGTGACCCTTGCAGAACACCACGGCGGCAGCACCGGATTGTGCTGCCTGCCGGATGAACAGGTGTCCGTCTGTTTGTGTGCCCGGAACGGCAACAAACAGGCAACTCCCGGTTACTTGACGTGAATCGGCACAAATACCGGATATGTCACGGTCAGGCGAACCGGTGACACGTTTATTATCCAGTATTTCAATCAATTTAGAGAGTTGCATTGTGCTTATCAGGTTATTATGCATTTTCAGGAGCTGCCAGGGGTTCACTCCAAAAAGGGTTGGTTATGTATATGTGGTCTGCTATCTTTTTAAAAACGGGCGCTGCCCAGGATGCCCCGTAAAAATTACTGCGTGTGGGTCCGGAATACAAAATCACGATCATACTGTATTTGGGAGCATGCGAAGGGAAAAAACCGACGAAGGAAGCCTGGTGTTTCCGGTACCCGTCGTGTACATAGGCTCCGTCGTAGGCGATCTGGGCCGTCCCGGTTTTACCGGAAATACTGTAACGGGGGTCATTGATCCCGGTAGCTGTGCCGTTTTCCACAACGCCTCTAAGGGCTTTATGAACGGATCGCAGCGTGGAAGGGGAACAAAGGGTCCCGCTTAGTGGGGTGTGGGAAAACTCTTCCACTATCCGGCCGTGTTGCATAAAGGCTTCAATAAAATATGGAGTGACCATTTTCCCGTTATTTGCAATAGCGTTGTAAAAGGTCAAAACGTGCAGGGGGGTTAATTGCATTTCATATCCCATGGCGATCATGGGCAGGGACAACCCCGACCAGCCCGGTTCTCCGGGAAAAGGAATTTTGGCCCGGCCTTCACCAATCAACTCTATGTTCAGCTTTTCGTTGAGTTTCATGTTGTATAAACGGTTGATGAACTGCTTTTCCCTGTCTCCGTATTTTTCAACAGCCAGTTTTGCAAAAGCTACGTTGGATGATTTTTCGAATGCTTGCTGTACAGTGATCGTCCCGTAAGAGCGGCTGGCTTCCGTAAAGGTTTTCCCGTAATAACGCCATCCGTTTCGCCCGGTTTCAACGCTGTCGCTTAATCTGACATAGCCGTCCTCCAGCAATGCGATCAGGGTTGCCAGCTTGAAAGTTGATCCCGGGTTGGTAGACTGGCTGATGGCGTAATTGAACGTTTCATCATACGAACCGTCTTTCATGCGTTTCATATTGACAATGGCCCTGACGGCACCGGTTTCCACTTCCATGACCACGGTGGTGGCACCTTCAAAGGTTTCGTCCATGGAAAGCTGTTCCCGCAACGCGTTTTCTGCTGCTTCCTGGATATTGATGTCCAGGGTACTGATAACATCGAGTCCGTCTTTAGGGGTGACTTCCGGATTGCCGGAAAGGGGAACCCATTTGTCGTCCCCCGACCGGCGACGTACTCTTTGTTTTCCCGGGTATCCTTTCAAATAGGCATTATAGGCGTATTCAATACCCACTCCCGACTGTTCGTCATCGCTTATGTATCCTATGGTTCGGTAGGCAAGCCTGCCGTAAGGGTATATACGTTTTTCTTTTTCATTTGCGATCAGCCCGCCTTGGTACTGCCCTTTATCAAAAACCGGGAATTCCCGGATCTTTTGAAGTTCATCGTGAGATACCAGGCGATTGCCTATGGGAAGGTTCCTGTATCCCGGTTTTTTTTGCGACCGTGCCTGTAGTATTTCCTGTTCGTAGGCAGCAGCGGATTGATCTCCGAAAAAACGGGATAATGAACGGGCTAGATCATCCAGGTTACTGTTCAATAGCCCGTCGTCAGGGACCTGGCAGTCCATACGTACTTCATAAAAAGGAACGGTGCTGGCCAGAACGCGTCCGTCATATCCAAGGATGCTTCCCCGGTAAGCGGGTATGTCTATGTTTCTGTACACTATTGCATCCAGCTGCTCCCGGTAGTCGGAAAAAAACTGTAAACGTACGATCTGCCCGATGGCCAGCAATGCGGTCAACAGGTAGCACACATAGACGATCATCATTTTACCGTACGTGTTCATCGTTCACTTTTTATCCAAGCAGGCGGGTTGTCAGGGGCTTCCAGGGAAGATCCCCTCAACCTGAGTTGTTTTTCAATTTCCTGCTGCCGGCTCTGTTGCATCAAATTGGCAGCTTTCCGGGTATATTCTGCGTGTAGCAGCTGGAGCTCTTTTTCCAGCCTGTAATTTTCCAGCAGCGTCTTCTCTACGGCGTTGTTCATGCTGATATACAGGATCAGCAGAAGAAAAATGTACAGAATGAAGTTCAGGTGCTTGGATACAACATCTCTGAGCAGTATCCTTCCACCGAACAAAGTCGATATAATCTGTTCACTTTTACGCATGACCGTTGTCCTCCGTTCTTTCTGCGGCGCGGAGTTTTGCACTTCTGGCACGCGTGTTTTGTTGAATTTCTTCTTCCCGGGGAAGGACCGGTTTTTTGTTTACCGGCCGTAATTGCCCGTTTGCCGAGGCATCCCGTATAAAATGCTTTACCATTCGGTCTTCCAGGGAATGGTAAGTGATCAGGACCAGTCTTCCTTTCGGCTTTAATAACGGAATACTCTGATTTAAAAGCCCTTCCAGAGCTTTAATCTCGTTATTCACCTCCATACGAAGGGCCTGGTATATCTTGGCCAAAAATTTATGCTCCGCATTCCTGGGGATGAATCTTTCCAAAGCACGGCTCAAATCCCGGGTGTTTTCCAAAGGTTCACGGTTGCGTGCTTCCACTATGGCCACGGCGAGCGCGTTTGCGTTTTTTAACTCGGCATATTTAAAAAAAAGAGCGGCCAGATCTTCCCGTTTGTATCCGTTCAGTATTTCCGAGGCCGTTTTTCCGCTTTCGCGGTTCATTCGCATATCGAGCGGTGCATCAAAACGAAAGGAAAACCCGCGTTCTGCCGTATCAAATTGATGCCAGGAGACACCCAGATCGGCAAGAATGCCGTCTACACCGGTAACACCCCTGTATTTGCAAACATTATGTATAAATCTGAAGTTGGACCGGATCCAGGATATTCTTTTATCATCCGGGACGTTTTGCTGTGAATCCGGATCCTGATCAAAAGCCAGTAACCGGCCCTGCTTTCCCAGACGCTCCAGAATAGCAAGGGAATGACCACCGCCTCCAAAGGTCGCATCCAGGTAAATGCCTGAGGACTTTATGTTCAGAGATTCGATACTTTCTCTCAAAAGAACCGGTGTATGATACAAACCCATAGGTGCCAATATTAGGAAAGGTGCTTTTCTGCAAGCGATACATAATCGTCTTCACTGATCAGGCTTGAATGATAGGATTCTTTGGGCCATAATTCAATTTTAAAATCGGCTCCGGCAAAGATTACTTCTTTGTTAACGCCTATCATATTAAGCAAGTGTTTGGGAATCAATATCCTTCCTGTTTTTTCATCGGGTTCCACAACGGCCCGGTTACTCATATAAGCACGCCACAGTATGGCATGTTCCCGGTTGAATGAGGGGTTGAGGCGGGCTTTTACGGCTTCGGATTGTTTTTCCCATTCATCGTAGGAATACATTTCCAGGCAAGGGCTGAACAGATCTTTCTTCACTACAAAGCGAAGCGGCACATTGGCATCTGCCAGTGCTTTGAGCCCGGAAGGAAATACCAGGCGTCCTTTGTCGTCCAGCTTCGCATTGTATTCTCCAATAAATTTTGCCACGTTTAAGCCTTTTATCTTAAATGCAAAAGTAAAAAAACTTTTCCACTATTTTCCATTTTATTACAAAATTTTCCACATTGCCTGAAATTTTTATAGTTTTGTATGTAAAGAAATGTTTTCATATGAAGGTAAAGTGGCTTATTTTATTGGCAATCAGCACAATATTGATTGGGTGCGCGGGAGAAAAAGAAAGTGAGGTAATCCCCGATCAACCCTCTTCTACAGAGGAACCCGACGGTCAGATCTCGCAATTCTGCACTTTATTCAACCTGCCTTCTCTGGGCTATGAAATGGAAAGCGATGTGGTACGCAGAAATGAAAATTTCGCTGATATTTTACAGCGAAGAGGAATTGATTATGCGGTGATATTTGCCATTTCCCGTGATTTCCGGAATGTGTTCGACATGAGAAAACTAAGAGCAGGTAATGCTTACACACTGCTTTATAAACCCGATTCCGCTCAGCCTTCCTACATGATCTACGAAGAAGATTTTCGAAGACATGTTTGTTTCTCCCTGTCAGATAGCCTGTGGGTCTCACGTTGTGAGTTTCCGTTGGTAACGGAAGAAAAATTTGTGGACGTAACCATAACCACCTCCTTATGGCAAAATCTGGAAGAAGCCGGGTACAATCCTTTGGTCGCCAATGGCTTGTCTGAAGTTTATGCGTGGACAGTAGATTTTTTCGGTCTCCGTCAAGGGGATACTTTCCGGGCTTACTACCAGGCATATATCCTGAACGGGGAAGAAGTGGAAGCCGGGCCGGTTTTAGCGGCCACATTTATCCGGTCAGGAGAAGAACAGATGGCTTTCCGTTACGTTCAGGACAGTATGCCCGGTTACTGGGATCAGAACGGGATCAACCTGCAACGCACATTTCTGAAAGCCCCGTTGAGGTATTCCAGGGTGAGTTCGGGATTCAGCTATGCCAGGAGACATCCCATAACCCGGGTGGTACGTCCCCATACGGGAGTTGATTACGCAGCGCCTGCAGGAACGCCTGTTATGAGCATTGGAGAAGGGGTGGTTACCGAAAGAAATTATACCCGCGGAGGCGGCAACACTGTAAAGATCAAGCACAACAGCGTATATACCACTGCTTACCTTCATTTGTCCCGTTTCGCTAAAGGCCTTGTTGTAGGAAAACGTGTTGCACAGGGAGAAGTAATCGGGTATGTAGGCAGTACGGGATTATCTACAGGACCGCATCTGGATTTCCGGGTCTGGAGAAACGGGAAACCCATAAATCCTTTAAGAATGGAATCTCCTCCGGCAGATCCGGTACACCAAAATAACATGAACAATTTTTTGGAGCATATCGCACCTTTCCGGAGAAGTCTTAATCCCGGTTTCTATAAAGACCTTGCTATTAAAATTGTTGGTTTTGCGGGGATCAATTTTGATTGAGATTCTTTTCCCTGGAAAGATCGTCTTCTGAATAAGAAACATCAGGAATTATTTCTTCTTCGGGAGCTTGTTCCTTCTTAACGGGAACGATCTTTCGCAATTCAAAGTTTTGTCCCAGGTATTTGTGCCTGACTTCCGGATTGGCAGCCAGTTCATCTGCAGTTCCGCTTTCCAGGATGCTCCCTTCGTACAACAGGTATGCCCTGTCTGTAATGGCCAGGGTTTCGTGTACGTTATGATCCGTGATGATCACTCCTATGTCTTTGGTTTTCAATTGAGCCACAATTTGCTGAATGTCTTCTACAGCAATCGGGTCAACCCCGGCAAAAGGTTCATCCAGTAAAATAAACTTAGGGTCCAGCGCCAATGCCCGTGCAATTTCACAACGACGGCGTTCCCCTCCGGAAAGTTGAATGCCATAGCTCTTTCTGACCGTTTGCAGACCAAATTCCTCTATCAGACGTTCCATCCGTTCTTTTCGCTCTGTTTTTGTAAATGCAGACAATTCCATAACGGACATGATGTTGTCTTCCACACTCAGTTTCCGGAACACGGAGGCTTCCTGTGCCAGATAACCGATCCCTTTTTGGGCTCGCTGGTACATGGGATAGGATGTGATTTCTTCGTCGTCCAGAAAGATCTTTCCGTTATTGGGCTTGATTAAACCGGTGATCATGTAGAAACTGGTTGTTTTCCCGGCTCCGTTGGGTCCCAGAAGTCCTACGATTTCTCCCTGATCAACGTGAATGGAAACATTTTTCACCACGGTTCGTAAACCGTATCGCTTAACCAGGTTGTGACAATGTAAACGCATAATTTCGCAATGATTAACTGATATCAAGGTTCAGATCATCCCGTAAAGCGGCTACCTGGGGATGCTTTTCGGCCATGAACCTTGCTTTTTCCTCGGGCATGTAACACGTTCCGTCAGGGGTGTTTTCCAGCGATTCTTCCACAACAAGACACGATCGTACATTTTTGTTGCCCAGGGATTTACGCAGATATTGATCAATTTTGATACCAAAACGTTCCTCGATCCAGTTTTTTTGTAACTCATTGATCACTTTGAATTGGACGGTATGTCCTTCTACAATCGTTGGGGGACAACGGGAAAGGGTGGCTGATAAATGAGGCCTGCTCTCAAAAAGACCGTACAGACCGGGAAGGATCCTTTGCAGGTCTTCCATTTGTATGCCCTTTTCATTACTTAAAGGAACATTCTCTTCAGGCTCTTTTTCTTTTTCCGTTTCGCGATTCTTGCCGTTTTGGCGCATCAGGTTCTTTATGGAGACCGTTCCTGCTTTTGTAGAATTCTTTGCCGAGTTGTCCTCCGCAACAGGGTCCTGCGTTTTCTCAGGTTCCGCGCTAACGGGACGTTCCGCTGTAACGGGACGTTCCACGGGATTGACAGCATTGCCGGCAGGTGTTGGTTCTGTTTCCTGTGCCTGGGAGTTTGCCGGGTTCTCCAATTGGCTTAGGCGAATCAGGGCCATTTCAATGTGAAGCCTGGGCTGGTTGCTCTGTTTGTACCCGGCTTCTGCCTGCGTACTAATACTTAATGCCTTGAAAAGAAAAGACAGGGAACACGCTTCGGCCTGCAGGCGGAACTTAACGGCTGTCTCCTCCCCGTATTCCAGTAAAGGCAGGCTCCCGGGCTGTTTGCATACAAGCAGGTCCCTGAAATGGGAACTTAAACCTCCAATAAAATGCAATGCATTGAATCCACGTGACAGGATCTCG
The DNA here is from genome assembly GCA_964542305.1 of uncultured Muribaculaceae bacterium. GTDB lineage: Bacteria > Bacteroidota > Bacteroidia > Bacteroidales > UBA932 > DMER64. The sequence continues at coordinate 91,830 of CAZITX010000001.1, forward strand.
TCAAAAAGGAGCAACATTTTTTCAAAACTGCCGTCAAGGGCCATTTGCGTCAGACGGAAATAATACTCCCTGTCCAGTACGTTTAAATTTGAAATTACCTGTTGGTAAGTCACTTCTTTGCCACTGACCGCTATACACTGATCCAAGAGCGTAAGGGCATCCCGCAGGGCTCCGTCTGCTTTTTGGGCAATCACCCCCAGCGAATCCCGTCCAATGGCAACTCCCTCTTTTTTTGCCACTTCTTCCAGGTGACTCATCATTGCTTTAACGGAGATTCGGTTGAAATCAAAAACCTGGCATCTGGAAAGAATGGTTGGCAGGACTTTGTGTTTCTCTGTTGTGGCCAGTATGAACAATGCATAGGAAGGCGGTTCTTCCAGCGTTTTGAGAAAAGCATTGAATGCAGACTGGGACAGCATGTGTACTTCATCAATGATGTAAACACTGTATTTTCCTACTTGTGGCGGAATACGAACTTTGTCTATCAACTCCCTTATATCGTCCACAGAATTGTTGGAAGCGGCATCCAATTCATGTATGGAATAAGATCTGCCTTCGGCAAATGAACGGCAGGATTCACATGCGCCGCATGCCTCCAGATTTTCTGTAGGATGGAGGCAATTGATAGTCTTTGCAAAGATCCTGGCACAAGTGGTTTTACCCACTCCCCTGGGTCCGCAAAACAGATAGGCATGAGCCAGTTGTTTTCTGGCTATCGCATTTTTCAGGGTAGTTACGATATTATCCTGATCAACAACGTCACTAAATTGCTGAGGACGGTATTTTCTTGCTGATACCACAAATTGATCCATAAGGTGCAAAGATAAGAAATAATCCCTATTTTTGCGGCCTCCGGTGACTATGAGAAAAACTATGAAATCCGCCTTTCTTACCACACTTTCATCCGGCATGAAATGTACTGTCCTGACAACAACTTCTCCTGTCAGTTATTGCGCATTGACCACAATGGCCGGTACCCGTTTTGAACCTGAGGGACTGGCCGGACTGGCACATTTTTGCGAACATATGCTGTTCAAAGGAACAGTTAAAAGGAAATCGTATCACATCAACAACCGTTTGGAAAGATTAGGCGGGGAGATCAATGCTTTTACCACAAAGGAAGAATTGGTGCTACACGCTACCGTATTGCGGGAAGATCTGAATAAAGCCCTGGAATTGATCTCGGATATGGTTTTACATTCTGTGTTCCCTGCAACTGAAATGCTCAAGGAAAGGGAAGTGATCCTGGATGAGATACGGTCGTATAAAGATTCGCCTACCGATCTGATATACGACAAGTTTGAAGAAAAGCTTTTCACGGGAACACCCATGTCCAAACCCATTCTTGGGATTCCCCGGGAACTGAAAAAAATCACATCCGGGCACCTGGATCATTACCTGAAGGAACGGTTTTGTCCCCGGCAGATGTCATTGAGCATCGTGGGCAATATATCGCCTCAGCGGGCCCTGGCTATGGCAGAAAAACATTTCGGGACAGACACTTTACAGGATACAGGGAACGGTATCGTCCCACAACCTGTTAAGACTGCGCTGAGCGTTCCCTCTGTTTTGTTCAACGACACTGAGAAACGGGGCACCTATCAGACACATTGCCTTACAGGTTCTGTCGCTTACGGACTTTACGATAAAAACCGGATTCCCCTTGTCTTGTTGATGAACCTGATAGGAGGACCGGCATCCAATGCGCGGCTGAATATGGTTTTAAGGGAGAAATACGGACTGGTCTACACCGTGGAAGCATCCTATTCTCCTTATATGGATACCGGAATTGCCGGTATATACTTTGGGACGGACGGGCCAAACCTGGAGCGTTGCCTGGAACTGACAGAGAAGGTAATCCGGGAGTATACTGCGGTTACCATGACCTCCCTGCAATTGGAACGGGCAAAAAAACAGCTTATTGGGCAAATGTCCATCACCGAAGACAATCATGAAGTGCAATGCCTTTCCATGGGTAAAAGCCTGCTGGCTTTCGGAAAGGTCATTTCGCATGCCCAAATGCTTGCCTTGATCGCCGAAATCACTCCCCAACAGGTACTACATGTGGCAAATGAAATATGGGACAAATCCAGGAGGTGTACCCTGGTATACATTTGATGATCACAGAAATGTTAGAAAAATACCTGCATGACCATTCCAGGCAAAAGGAGCCGGTTTTGGAATGGTTGGAACGTGAAACACATTACCGGTGCGTTCATCCCAGGATGCTGAGCGGGGAACCGCTTGGGTCTTTCCTCTCTATGCTGGTAAAAATGATCCGTCCCAGGAATATATTGGAAATCGGTACATTTACAGGTTATTCATCCATATGTATGGGACGGGGATTGTCCCCGGAGGGAAGGATTGATACCATTGAAATTTTTGACGAGCACAATGATTTGATAATAGAGGCATTCCGTCGCAGTGGCCTGGAATCACAGATCCACCTGCATACCGGCAATGCCCTGGAAGTGATCCCCGGATTGAGAGAAAAAGGATATTCCTGTCAATTGGCATATATTGACGGAAACAAAAGGGAATATTGTGATTATTACAGGGAGGTCAAAAAAGTCCTTGAACCGGGTGGATATATTATTGCCGATAACGTACTGTGGGATGGTAAAGTAGCCGATCCAAAATACAAAGATCCACAGACCGCAGGGTTACGGGCTTACAACATCCTGGTATTAAAGGATCCGGAAGTTACCACGGTCCTGCTTCCACTTGGAGACGGTTTGTCTATTTGCCGGAAGGATGGACCTGTAAGTGGTAATCCCACTGGTTGAAATAGAGGTTCCCACCGCGCCATTCCACTTCACCGCGTTGAAAATCTACGGTTTCCGAACGAAAATGGATCTTTGCCGGGAAAAAAGCACCTCCGGTATCCGTATTCACGGCCATGCGGTACGCATCTATGCCTCGGGAATAAAAATGCTCAACAGGTGGCGATTGCAAACCGAATGACTGATCTACGGGGATCCATCCGATCCCTTCCAGGTAAGCCTCGGCCCAATCATGAAGGTTAACGGCTCCGGGATGCAACATCCAGCCGCTTTCCCACCTGGCAGGGATGCCCAGGCTCCGGCACATGGAAATGAAAAGCAAGGTCACCTGGCCGCAGTCCCCGTGTCCGTTTTCCAACACGTAAAGGGGAATGCTTTCGATGGTAGAATATTCCCGGGCTCCCGCCCAGGGGTAGTTTTGGCTTATATAAGAAAAAACCTTTTGAAGTTGCAGGTACGGATTGGTTTCATCACCCACAATTTTGTGTGCCAGTTCAGCGACCTTCCCGTCTGTAACTATATGTGGCGGAACGGCTTGGGTGTATTTGCGGTATTCCCCGCTTAACGTATCGTAGGGACGTATATCCTTCAAAGGATCAAAATGATCGTATTGTGCGAAAGCCGTATAGGTAAAAGAGTAGCTGAAAACGGCAGAACTGTCTTTTACTGCCTTTTTTTCCATGTAAATGGATTTGTGCACGTAACGATCCGGGGAAATGATGTAATCGGGTTCCGAAACGTCAGTTAATCCGAAATCCTTCTGGCGGGGCACATCGGTTCGCGGCAGAGGCATCCATGCCCTGATGACCTCTCCTTCAGGTACAGTATTTGCCGGGACGGTCAGGGTATATGTGATGAAATATGTGACGGGTTCAACTTTGTTTACGCCTCTTTTTTTGGTCAGTTCCACTACGCGGGGGAGGTGCTCCTTAAGAAGCGGAGCCTTGGGATCTTCCTCCGGCCCGTTTATTTCCAGGAACTTTTCCCGGCACGCACTGTCAATCCGGAACAGATTCCTGAAAGCTCTCGAAAAATACCGTTTTTCTCCGTTTATGACCATTGATTCCAAAGCCCGCGATTCTTCCCATTTTTTCAATTGGTCAGATGTAATGTCGGGGAAATACTGACGTATATATGCCAGTGCTTCTTCCTCTGTTTTATTAAAATCCAGGGCAATACGGCGCATTCGTTCCGTTTCCCAGGCCCCTGCCAGCTTTGCCTTTGCTGCAGCAGATTGCCGTTCCATTATCCCCGCAGCTACCTGTCCGGGTGTAGGGGTTTTTCCGGTGTTGTTGCAGGAAAGAATGATCAGGAAGGCCGCAAGGGACGTAAGCCAGGTTTTCATAATAAAGTTATTTAACCCGTTCTGAATAAGCCCGGGTGCGTGTGTCCACTTTTATACGTTCCCCCTGATTGATAAACAAGGGAACCATGATCTCGGCTCCTGTTTCCAGGGTCGCTGCCTTCAGGGCATTGGTTGAAGCCGTATCTCCTTTTACGGCAGGTTCTGTATAAGTGATCTCCATTTCCACAAAAGGCGGCAATTCACAGGTCAGAACCCGTTCTTCGTCTGCCAGGAACATCATTTCCACGTATTGTCCTTCTTTCATCAGGTCCGGATTTTCAACCAGATCCGGCTGAAGTGATATTTGTTCAAAAGTTTCGGTATGCATAAAATTAAATCCCATATCGTCTTTGTAGAGGAATTGATAAGGACGTCTTTCCACGCGGATGGTTTCCACTTTTTCTCCGGCATTGAAGGTGTTTTCCAATACACGTCCGTTTTCCAGATTGCGTAGTTTTGTTTTTACAAAAGCGCCTCCCTTACCGGGTTTTACGTGTTGAAACCAAATAATGGAACAAGGTTTTCCGTTGAAAGAAATATACAATCCGTTTTTAAAATCTGCTGTAGTTGCCATATAAGTATAAATGTGTATGAAAAATGATATTAGGTGCAAATTTACTCGATTTTTTTATATTTGTTTATGATTACTGTTAAAGAGATCACCTCCAGGTCGGACAAAAAAAAATTCTTTGAATTTCCTATCAGCCTGTATAAGAACAATTCTTTCTTCGTTCCCACATTGATTTCGGAAGAAATGAGGGACTTTGATCCCACAAAAAATGCTGCGTTTGATTATGCATCCTGTAAAATGTTCCTGGCCTATAAAGACGGGGTAATTGCCGGCAGAATAGCCGCCATCCTGAACAATGCCTATAATTACAAAATGGATGTTCGTCAAATGCGGTTTACCCGTTTTGATTTTATAGACGATTATGAGGTCTCGGCCGCACTATTCGATAAAGTTGCCCATTGGGCCAGGTTCCTTGACATGAATGAGATCGTTGGACCTTTGGGTTTTTCGGATATGGATAAAATGGGCATGCTCATTGAGGGTTTTGACCAGATGGATATGTACATCACACAGTATAATTATTCGTATTATATAAGCCATATGGAGCGACTGGGTCTGGCAAAAAAAGTGGACTGGGTGGAATACCAGGTGCATGTACCGCAGGAAATGAACCCTACCCTGGAACGGTTAGCCAAAGGAGCCATGGAAAAATACGGGTATTCCATAAGGAAATTCCAAAAGGTAAAAGACCTGAAACCGGTGTTCCGGGAAGCCCTTCCGGTCTTGAACGAGGCTTTTTCGGAATTGTTCGGGGTCGTTCGTATTTCGGAGAAACAATTGATGGATTTTGCGAAATTACTGATGTCTATCTGTAAACTGGAATACATAACCGTGGTGGAAAACAAGGCAGGGGAGATCGTCGGGTACGGACTGATGGCACCCTCAATAAGCCGGGGTGTGCGACTGGGAAAAGGGAAACTTTTCCCCCTGGGACTTTACGGGATCATGCGTGATATCAGAAAGTCAAAGGTCCTTGATATGTATCATATAGGTGTGATGCCGGCTTACCAGAACAGGGGTGTCAACGCAGTCATTATATACAACAGCATCCAGAATGCCATGCAGACCGGTGTGGAATATGCAGAAACCGGCCCCGAACTTGAAGACAACATCAAGGTCCGGAGCCAGTGGAAACTTTTTGAACACCGTTTGCATAGACGCAGACGGTGCTACGGTATGACTCTTTAATCTACAAGCGATTCATAATCGGCTTCCAGCGGTTTGTTGGCAATGAAGTCGAATTGAGAAAGGGCTCTCAACTCAAAATAATACCGCCAGTAATTGAACAATGCCTGGACGTATCCCACTCGGGATTCATCCCTGTCAAGCTGTGCGTTGTTCATATCCGTTACTGTGATCTTATCTATAAGGTAACGTTGTTTGGCTACGTCGTATCTCTTTTGGGCAATGGTATCTGCTTTGGCAGCTATGGCAAACTGCTGGGACTGCATATTGAACTGACGTACATTTAATATGATATCCTGCTCAAAATCAAGCCTGGACTGTTCCACCTGACGTTTGACCAGTTCTTCGTTACTTTGGGCCATTTTTACCATCCCACGGCCACGACCCCAGTCCAGTATAGGAACAGTCAGCCCGATACTTACGGTCTGCATATCCCGGGGATCTTTATAGGATTGAAATAAACCGGTTGCCTGTTGATTTAACCCGAATGCCACGTTCAGATTAGCCTGGAAGCCCCTGTTGGCCCGTTGCTGTGCAACATTTTTCTGGGCTTCTATCAATTGCCTGTCATAGGTGATCATGTCTGGATTGTTTTCAAAAGCCAGCTGGAGTACTTTCTCCACATCCAGTACTACATTGGGTATGCTGTCAGGTATTTGGATGTTCAGTTCCACACGTTCCGTGAAACCCAGGTATGAACGAAGGCGGTTTTCAGCGTCTTCCAAATTCAGGCGGTTCTCGTTGAGGGTTTTCAGGGCGTTCTGGTAGGCGAGTTCGGATTGGAGCAGGTCGTTTTCCCCGATCGTTCCCAATTCGTACCTGCCTGCAGCAATATTATAAAGTGTATCGTTGTTTGAGTGGTTGAACTCGGAAATCGCCAGCCTTTGTTGAGCCAATGCCATATTGAAAAACAGTTGGATAGCCCGCTGGTTGACATTTTCCATACTTTCAATATAGGTACGACGGGCTTCTTCGTATTTCAAGGGTTCAATCTTCCGGTCCCATTTCATTTCATTCACTCCAAAAATGGATTGGGAGATCTGAACACTTAAGGCAGTGGAAAGATACTCGGTGCTTTCGTGATTGCTGAAAGAGCCGCTGAAACGGTCTGTCCGCTGCAAGGAAGAACTGATGGAAACGGTACCGCCTGTGGGCAGGTTCTGTCGTACCATCAAACCGCCGCTCACAATGTTGTAGAATTCAGATGAATAATCATGACGCACGTCCCCGGTTACGGGATCGATGCTTGGAACATCCACGATCCTTCTTGAAAATTCGGGCAATTGCGATACAAACATAAGGTTGGGAAGGAAACTGGCTTTGTATGATCTGTATTCCCAATAACCAACCTGGAATGTGTTCCGGGCGCGCAAAGCTTCATTGGACTGGGTGCTGGCCAGGAGTAAAACTTCATCCAGTGTCAGGGTGTAGGTTTCCAATTTGTATTCCGGTGAATTCGGATCGGCAGTTTCCGTGTCTTCCTGTCCAAAAAGACTTGCGGCAGGAAATAGAGTGCAGATCAACAAAACAGGAATAACTGCGGTTACTTTCATAAATTTATTCATATCTGAGAGATTCAATAGGATCGCGTTCGGCAGCACGTTTGGCCGGAGAATAACCAAAGATCACTCCCACGGCAGCCGATACGCCAAATGATATAATGATGGATGAAAATGATATTATGGTGGTAATATCAAAGAAAGATTTAATCAGAAATGACAAAACAACTCCGATGATCACCCCTATCATACCTCCGGCAACACTAATAAGTATGGCTTCTGATAAAAACTGGGCAATTACATCGGCTTTTTTGGCCCCGATAGCCAGTCTTGTTCCAATTTCTTTGGTACGTTCCATTACCGAGGCAAACATAATGTTCATAATGCCTATTCCGCCAACAAGCAGGGATATACCGGCGATTGCTCCCAGTACGATATTAAAAATGTCTTTGGTGCGCTGCTGTTGTTTCAAAAGCAATTCGGGAACGGTTACTTCAAAATCGGGAACCTGTTGGTGGCGTCTGTTAAGCATGCGGGTGATCACTTCCTGGGATGAAGTAAGCTGTTCGGTTTCATGTACCTGGACTGTGATACGGTCCAGCTGGTGGTAATTTGAATTCGATGAAGATTCGGAGGAGGTAGTGGTGTTGATCACAACGCGTCTGCGTCCTCCTCCCATAACAACGGCACCTGAATTAGAAGAACCCGGGTTGGTAATGGCCAATGCCCTGTTCTCCTGCCGGAGCAGCATGGTCCGGATGGGAATAAAAATCTGGTCATCATATCCCTGCATCCCCATACTTTCAGAGCCGATTGTTCCAAGGGATCCCGATCTTGCCGAGGAAGCCGTTCCTGAAGACGCTTCATCTTCTGAAGGCATGGAAGCTCCAGAAGCGCTTTGTTCAAGTACTCCTATAACTTTTACCCAGTTGGCGCCGAATTTAATGAATTCACCAACAGCATCCCTTTGTTGAAAAAACCGCGTTTTGACATTATGGCCGATAATACATACAGCCATGGAATTCAGCTCCTGATCCTGGGTGAAAAATGATCCCGTTTCCAGGCCTATGTCATATAAATTAAAATATTCTGAAGTAACGCCAAGGACCTTTGCCGGCTGACGCATACCATTGTAAGTTATATAAGTGAATACACTTACTTCGGGAGATACGTGTTTAACAGAAGGTAATACCTGGCGGATAGCTTCGGCATCCGAAAGTTGTAATCCGGGCGAGAATTTCTTGGTTTGACTGGCAGAAGATCCGGAATCTTCTTCCTCGATGTTTTCCATCGTGGCGGGGAGGATCACAATGTTGTTGACCCCGACCATTTTAATCTGGTCCAGTATCTCTTGTTGAGCTCCGTTCCCAATGGCCATCATACTGATAACCGCTCCAACTCCAAAGACTATACCCAAAGCCGTAAGAAAACTTTTCAGCTTGTTGTGTATGATAGACTCCACTGCTATGTGGATGTCGTGCATATACCGGTTAATAAAGAAGATGTTCATAAAAACGGCTCCTTACTGTTGTGGGTTGCTTTGCGGACTTTTTCTGCGGGGTCCTCCTTCTGCGGAACCAGACTGTATCCGAACCCCCTCGGGCAGCTGAACACCTTCTGGTAACTGGAATCCTTCAGGCATTTGCCCTTGCATCATCATCCTTCTTTTTCCCTGGCTTTTATCTTCTTCTGCTTTTTTCTTCTCGGCGTCTACCTTTTCTTTAATGCGCTGTTTGATCACATCAATATATTCTTCACCTTGTACTTTGAATTTGGAAGGATTCTCGGGGAGGGACAGATAGACTTCATCCCCTTCTTCCAGACCCTGTTCTATCACGGTATGGTTTTCGTTGGCTTGTCCTGTAATTACGATTTGTCGTACATTGTTAGTTTTATAGACATACGTGATGCTGTCTTTTTCAAATATCGCTTCAGAAGGCACATATACTGCAGAATCAATGGAAGCCGTAATGATCTGGTTACTTGTGGTCATGGCCGGGCGCAGAATATCATCCTGCCCGTCAACTTTAATAACCACTTCAAATACTTTTGCATCTGCATTTTTTAGCTGTTCTCCAATGTTGGAAACTTCTTTTACAACGCCGGTATAGTTCCTTTCAGGAAAAGCATCCACCCCAATACGTACCTGTTGTCCTGCTTTAATTTTTGCGATATCGATCTCATTAACATACGTTTTGGAAAGCATATTGCTCAGATCGGGAAGTGTGGCCACAGTCAGATCCCAGCCGCTTATGGAAGATCCTATACGGCGCTTATCCCCGCTCCATTCCCTGTAATATATAACCATCCCGTCACTCGGGGCATAAATGGTGAAGTCTTCCAGTACCGCACGAAGTTCGTCCAGCTGGCGTTTATTTCTGTTCAGTTCAATAAGTACGTCGTTCACAGAAGCCTCTGCCTGTTCCACCTGGAGTTCATAATTATTCAAAGCTTGTTCATAAGAACGCATCGCTTTTTCCAGGTTGTTCTGATATTGCCTTTGTGTAGCAGGCGGTTCGTAAATGGACTGTTCCACGGCAATACGGGCTTCTTCAATTGTAAAGCGTTGGTTCTCTATGTCGTCACGCAGTTTTCTAAGTGTCAATGAAGTATCAAGAAGAGTCCTTTCGTATCTGGCAAGAAGTGCTTCGTATTCGTCTTCCCTGTCTTTCAGCGTGTTGTCTGCCGAGGTCCTGTTAAGTGTTGCTACATAGTCGCCTTTTTTCACAACGGTACCTTCCGGGACCAGATCCTGAATTTCCACATCTCCTATACGTACATTACGGGCACGCATGCCGGCGGGACCTTCAATTTTAATATTGTTTTCTGCTTCCAGTTCCCCGGTTGTCGTAACAATGATCTCGAACAATCCTCTCTGTGCTTTGACTATCTGGGGTTGGTAGCCGTCTTTTTTGCCCGTTGTGAAAACGATGATCAGCACAATGGCGATCACGGCCACGGAGCTCCAAATGATGATATTCCTCTTTTTCATGTTTATAGATTCAATAGTCTTTTTTGGTGAAAAATTCGACAAATGTACTCATTTGATTGGGTTCGACGCAAATGGTTTAATAACAAAAAATTATTTTGCGGGCAATAAATAAATTTTTACCTTTGTTCCCCCGTTCAAGAATGGTGCCATAGCTCAGTTGGTAGAGCAAAGGACTGAAAATCCTTGTGTCCCTGGTTCGATTCCCGGTGGCACCACAAAAAAGAAGCCTCTCGTGTTTGCGAGAGGCTTCTTTTTGTGCATCCATCCTCATATAAGGCTGTTTTTGAGGACAGAACGTTGTTTTTCTGCTATCCATCCTCATATAAGGCTGTTTTTGAGGACAGAACCCTGATTTTCTGCCATCCATCCTCATATAGGGCTGTTTTTGAGGACGGAACGTTGTTTTTCTGCCATCCATCCTCATATAAGGCTTTTTTTGAGGACGGAACCCTGATTTTCTTCCATCCATCCTCGTTTAGGCCCTGTTTTGAGGACGGAACCCTGATTTTCTGCCATCCATCCTCATATAAGGCCGTTTTTGAGGACGGAACGTTGTTTTTCTGCCATCCATCCTCATATAAGGCTGTTTTTGAGGACAGAACCCTGATTTTCTGCCATCTGTAGTTTCCTGATTTTGGTTGACTGCCTGGATGTCTTATCTCTGGGAAAAGTTGACTCGGTTTATAAATTATAACTGATATTTGTTGACTTCAGGTTGTTATCCATGATTCTGGTTTACTTACCAAGTCTAATCCCTGTCAGGGGTTGACTGGAACGAGCAGCCCGGAAGAATATCCCTGTCACGCCAATAAAGGCAAACTGTTTCCACGGATTTCCAACTTCTGATTTCATGGATTTCTAACTGCTGGTTTCTCTTTATGGCTTCTATTCTGAAACTTTTTTGTTTCATATTTCTATATCCGGACAAGTTGATAGGGAACCTGGACAAGTTGATAGGGAACCCGGACAAGTTGATAGGGCGCGGATTGATCGTGGCCAAAGTTGAAACATCTATCCCGCCGTTTATCTGGCAACGATTTCACCAGGTGACAGATTGTTTCCCAGGCGACATGTTTCCCAGGCGATATGTTTACCAGGCGACAGATTTCATTTAAAAAATGGATAAGAAACTACGGGTTTTTTACGGGTTCTTTTTTAGGATTCATTTTTTACTGTAAATTTGCCGGATACAAAAACATTAATTTTGGAGGAACGAACAATGAAAATCAAAAAAGTTGAAGCTATTGAAATATTAGATTCAAGAGGCAATCCAACTGTAGAAGTAAATCTGATGCTTGATGACGGAGCACGTGCTACGGCAATGGTTCCCAGTGGTGCGTCTACCGGAGAAAGGGAAGCGGTTGAATTGCGGGACGGCGATAAAAAACGCTATGGCGGAAAAGGAGTCCTGAAAGCCGTATCCAATGTAAACAGCACTATTGCAAAAGCCCTGGAAGGCAGGTGTTTTACTAACCAAAGGGATCTGGATTACTTTTTGATAGACCTGGACGGAACGGTCAACAAGGCCAAATTGGGTGCCAATGCCATTCTGGGTGTCTCCATGGCTTTTGCCCGCGCAGGTGCACAAAGTCTGAACATACCTCTATACCAATACCTGGGCGGCAGCAATGCTTACCTTATGCCCGTACCTTGTATGAACGTCATCAACGGCGGGGCACATGCCGATAATACCGTTGATTTTCAGGAATTCATGATTGCTCCCCACAATGCCCCCTCATTCCGTGAGTCCATAAGGATGGGTGCCGAGGTATTCCATGCCCTTAAAAGTGTGCTGAAAGCAAAAGGCCTGAGCACAGGCGTAGGGGACGAAGGCGGTTTTGCGCCGGATCTGAAAACGAACGAGCAGGCAGTGGAAATGATCCTGGAAGGAATCGTAAAAGCCGGTTACAAACCCGGTGAAGACGTAAGTATTTGCCTGGACCCTGCAGCCAGCGAAATGTGGGAAGACGGAAAATACAAATTCTTCAAGAGCTCACAGAAACTCGTTTCGAGTGAAGAAATGGTAAAGATATGGGAAGACTGGGTAAGGCAATATCCCATTGTTTCCATAGAAGACGGATTGGCCGAAAACGACTGGGAAGGTTGGAAAAACCTCACAGAGACAGTCGGAAATAAAATCGAGCTCGTGGGAGACGATCTTTTCTGTACAAACAAAACGATCCTGGCAAAAGGTATAGAAAACGGGGTGGCCAATTCCATACTTATAAAACTGAACCAGATAGGAACCGTTACAGAAACACTGGAAACCATAGAACTGGCAAACAAGAATTCCTACAATTGCTTTGTTTCACACCGTAGCGGTGAAACCGTAGACAGCTTTATTGCAGACCTGGTGGTTGCCGTCAATGCCGGTCATATCAAAACAGGAAGCGGTTGCCGCGGCGAACGTATTGAAAAATTCAACCAGCTGATGCGTATTGAATACGAGCTGGGTAAAGTGTCTCATTTTGCCGGTCTCAAAGCGTTCAAAAACGCCTGATGACCCATAGTTGACATAATACTGTTATCCGGCGGGAGTCCTGTATGACAACAGAGATTCCCGCCGTTTTTAAAAAAAAGATCCTTTTAATATGATCCTTTTTGACAATCATACCCATTCGCATCATTCTCCCGACAGCCGGATGAATATGTACCAAGCTGCGGAAAAGACCAGGGAACTGTCTTTCCGGGGGATTTGTTTCTCGGATCATTATGATTTTGATCCTCCAAAGGGAATCCACAGGTTTACTTTTCATGTGGAAAGTCAACAATCGGAAATCGAAAACCTGAAAAAAGCCTATCCCGGACTGGAAATCCTCAAGGGAGTTGAAATAGGTATCCAGCCTGTAAGCATGGATGCGATAGATGCCTTTATGAAAAAGCATACATTCGATACCGTGATCGCTTCTATGCATTTTGTCCGCGGGCATGACCCCTATCACGGGAAGTATTATGACGGATATGCATTCCGGGAAGCCTACGGTATCTATTTACAGGATATTTTTGACTGTATCAGCACTTTCAGGGATTTTGACATCCTGGGGCACTTTGATTATATAGCCCGTTATTCACCTTACAAGGAACACGAGATCTCACTCAAAACATTCGGAGATATCCTGGATCCCATACTGCGTATTCTGGCTGAGAACGGAAAAACGTTCGAGATCAATACCAAAACCTACCAGTCCTTCGCACACGGAACACCTGTGCTGGATGTCAACATCCTCAAACGGTTCAGGGAATTGGGAGGGGCCGCCGTAAGCCTGGGATCCGATGCCCATTCGCCGGAAAGGATAGGAGAGAATTTTGAATATTATTCTGAGGTCCTGAAGCATTGCGGATTCCGTTACGGTGTTTACTACAAAAAGAGAGAGCCGGTTTTTTATGCCATTGATAATTAACAGTGATGGATATAATTCATTTTAATCGTATGAAAAAACATGTATTGCTGATCCTTTGGGTACTTGTAGCCGCCTGCCAGGGCAAACCGGCATATATTCCGGTAGTTGATGCGGCTCTGAATGATACAAATTCCTTTTTTTATACAGACTTTTCGGCTTACCCGCCATTAAGAAACCACTTACCGGTAGGAGTTTTTGATTCGGGAACCGGCGGATTGACTGTGCTGGAGGCAATACTTTCCAGCCGCTTGCTGGAAGGGGAAAATTTTATATACCTGGCAGATCAGGCCAATATGCCTTACGGGAATTACCCCGCAGAAGGAAAAACTGATTTCCTGCGCGAACTGATCATAAAAGACGCGTTGTTTCTTTTGGGCCACCAGGTGAAAATAATTGTTGTTGCGTGCAATACGGCAACTGCCTACGGCCTGGAAGATATATCGGATTTTCTGGATAAAAGCGGATCGGGAATCAAAGCCATAGGGGTGATCAATGCGGGAGTTAATGCTACTTTGGACAGGATAGATCGCAACGAAGATTTGGCGATCGGGGTGCTTGCCACGGTCGGAACCATTGCCTCGGGAGGGTATGAAAATACGTTCAAAGCCCTGGCCAAAGAACGTGGTTATACCGGTGATTTGCAGATCATAAGCCACGGGGCGGCAGGATTTGCCGAGGCGGTGGACTCGGAAAAAGATTTCGTTGATCCCCAAGCCATTGCTCCACGTGAAGAGTACCGGGGCCCTTCCTCCGGGCACCCTGAATACAAGATAGACGCCAACCTGTTGCCGGCTTACGGATTCGACTTCTCCTCCAATCATATGTTATACAGGGGAAGTGTGGATCAACCTTATGATTTGCAACTGAACAGTGCAGGAAATTATGCCCGGTATCATTTATTGAGCCTGGTAGAGAAACTCAGAAACTCAAAGAATCCGCAGCCGTTGCGATACCTGGTCCTGGGCTGCACCCATTTCCCGTATGAAAGCCACACCCTGTCACTGATGTTATCTGAATTAAGGGAATACAACGAAGGCGGACAATACCCGTACAGGGACCTTATAGATGAAAAGGTAATTCTTATTGATCCTGCATTTGAGACTGCCCGGGAATTATATACCACTTTGGTAAAAGACAGTTTGCTCACATTAAAAATGGGGAAGACTCAAGCCGCTTTTTACATTTCTGTTCCTCTTGAAGATCCCGGTCTTAACTGGATATTGGATTCTGCAGGTCGGTTCTCTTATGATTACAAATACGGACGTGATCCCGGTGTTTTTACAAGAGACGTAAACATAGTACCTTTTTCAGCCGATAATATCGATTCGCTTACCAGGGAACGACTCCGGTCATTAAGGTATACATGGCCGCTTCTTCCCTTTGGATCAGAATGACAACAGTTTCTCTGCTATTTGTACGGCGTTGAGGGCAGCCCCTTTACGCAAGTTGTCGGCTACAATCCACATATCCAGTGTGTTATCCAAGGATAAATCCCGTCGTATCCGGCTCACGAATACAGGATCCCTGCCTTCGGCTTCCATGGGAGTTACAAAGCCGGGATCTGTCCCGTTTTCCCTGATTTTCAACCCGGGAAATGATTTCAGCAGCGCATAGACTTCTTCCATGTTAAAAGACTTCTTGAAAGATGCGTTTACGGAAAGACTGTGCCCCCCCTTAACAGGAACCCGCACGGTTGTTGCAGAGACCCTGATCCCGGGATCGTCCAGGATCTTTTGTGTTTCCTGTATCATTTTCATTTCTTCTTCCGTGTACCCGTTTTCCAGAAAAGTTCCGATTTGCGGGATCACATTCAAATCTATGGGACGCGGGTATACTGAAAGCGGGACGTCCGTGTTGTGATCCGTCATGCGTGCGTTTCTTTCTGCCAGAAGTTGTTCCAATCCTTTCTGTCCGGATCCGGTCACAGACTGGTACGTGGAAACCACTATCCTGCGAAGGCCGTAGTGTTGGTGAAGAGGAGTCAAAGCCATTACCATCTGTATGGTGGAACAGTTGGGATTGGCAATGATCCTGTCTTTTGCCGAGAGAAGGTGCCCGTTGATCTCGGGCACCACAAGCCTTATATCGGGGTCCATTCTCCAGCAGGAAGAATTGTCAATCACCCGGCAGCCTGTTTCGGCCAGGCGTGGAGCCCAGATGCGGGAAACTTCTTTTCCTGCCGAGAAGAGTGCAATATCCGGTTTGAGAGCAAGGGCTTCCTGAAAGCCGAGAATGGGAACAGACTTGTTGCTAAAAACGACCGTTTTACCCTCAGAACGCTCCGAGGCTACGGGAATAAAGCTGTCTACCGGGAAGTTCCTTTCTTCCAGAATTTTTGTCATTATCTTGCCCACCAGTCCGGTGGCACCGGCAACCATTACCTTTTTTTTCATTTTGTCTGAAGTATATCGTTCAACAACCCGGAAGCAGTTTGCTCTGCACCGGCACCGGCTCCTTCTATACGCACTCCGTCCGGGTAAAGCCTGCTGTACAGAATTATACTGCTGTCTGTTCCGCGGAGATCGCTAAAAGGATGCGATGCGGGAACCTGTTCAAGGCCTGTTTGAATGATCCCGTTTTCAATCCGGGCAACATACCGCAATTTACTCCCACTGTTCAGGCTTTTATGAAGGAGCTTTTTAAAATGATCCTCATTGGGCCATTCAGCAGGAATGAAAGGTCTTGTCTCTATTTCCCCTTCTTCAGCCTGAAGACCGCATTCACGGGCCAGGATCAGCGCTTTACGCAAGACATCGGTTCCCGAAAGATCGGTCATGGGGTCAGGCTCGGTATATCCCAGTCGGGAAGCTTCTTCCACAATTTCATGGAAAGGAACGGACCCGTCGTATTTTCCGAATACATAATTCAGCGTTCCGGACAGGCAGGCTTCAATTTTGTGCGGCGTATCGCCGCTGCGACGCAATTGCCTTATAAGGGAAATTACCGGAAGGGCGGCTCCTACGTTGGTTTCATACAGAAAAGGCGTGTTTTCCTTGCGTGATGCACACCGTAATCGTTTGTAATAATCCATATCCAGTGAATTGGCAATTTTGTTGCACGTGACTACCGCAATGCCTGCTTCCAGAATGTCCGCATAACGTGCAGCTATATAATGATCGGATGTACAGTCCACAAAAACACTGTTCCTGAGATTCATTTCTATCATGGTGTCCGGGAAACTGCCGTTGCTGTTAGGCATCCCGCTTTTGGAGAGAGCTTCACAAATGTCAAAGGAACTGTTCCCTTCTTTTTGAAATACCATTTTTTTACTGTTGCATATACCGGCTATGTGCAGGACCAGGTTCTCTTCCTGCATAAGGGCTTCTTTTTGATCGAAGATCATCCGGGTCAGACTTTTTCCAACATTGCCCCAGCCGGCGATGAATAAATTGATCTGCCTTCTGGGGGACCCGAAAAATTCTTCGTGTACCGCCCCAATGGCTTCTTTGACATCAGATGTCCCGACTACGGCGGAAACGTTTTTTTCTGAAGATCCCTGGGCAATGGCCCGGATGGTTATATTACGTCTGCCTATGGCTTCGAACATGCGGCCACTCGCTCCCGACTGGTTTTTCATATCATCTCCTATAAGACTTATTATGGAAAAACCGCATTCCACCTTCAGGGGTTCTACTTTATGCAAGGAGATTTCGTAGGCAAAGGTTTCATCGGCTGCCCGGCGTGCTTTTTCGGCATCTTTTTCGTCAATGGCCACCAACATGGTATGTACAGAAGACGCCTGTGTGATGAGGATGATGTTGATCTGTTGTTGCGTCAGGGTGTTGAATAATCGACTTGAATACCCCGGTATGCCAACCATTCCGCTGCCTTCCATGGAAAGAAGGGCTATCCGGTTGCTCCCTGAGATGCCCCTGATCTTATCCTGTCCTTCAGGCGGGTTCCCCTCTATAAGTGTTCCGGGTCCGTCGGGATCAAACGTGTTCTTCACCATAATAGGGATTCCTTTAGCTACAACCGGCTGAATAGTGGGAGGATATACTACACGTGCCCCGAAATGGGATATTTCCAGTGCTTCTTTGTAGGAGATATGCTCTATGGTGCGGGCATCGGGCACAATTCCGGGATCGGCGGTCATCATCCCGTTTACGTCTGTCCATATCCATAGCATCCTTGCTTTTCCTCCCACGGCCAACAAAGAAGCGGTATAATCGGAACCGCCCCTGCCCAGTGTGGTGGTCCTTCCTTCCGGGTCCGAGGCAATAAACCCGGGCAGGATCAGGATCTTGGCCGGATTGTTCAGCAGCATCTCCCGGATATTTTTAAAGGTAACGGCCGTATTGACGTTTATCAGTGCCCGGTGGGACGCTGGTTCTGTTTGGATGATCTGCCGTGCATCTATCCACTTGCAGCTCATCCCCATGGAATTGCACTTTGCTTCCAGGATCCTGGTAGAAAACAACTCTCCGAATCCCGAAATAAGATCCGAGGTAGACCGGCTGATCTCCCTGATCAGGCAGGCTCCCCGGCAAACATCCCTAAGTTTTTCAAACAACAGCGAAAGTGTTGTCAGCACGTCGTCCCTGAAATCTTTCGGAACAAGGTCTGTAACCAGCAATCGGTGCCTTTTTTCAAGCTCCACGATCGCCTGTAGATAAGTGTCATCCCCCCGGCCGGCAAGGTTCCCTGTTTCTATCAGGGCGTCCGTAACACCACTCAGTGCCGAAGCCACAACTATTGTTTTATCCCGGGCGGAAGCTTTTTTGACGATCTCCATTACCTGTTTGATGGAATAGGCATCTGCTACCGATGTGCCTCCGAATTTAAGAACCTGCATAATGATGATGTAATTTGTTCGTGTTCAAGTAAAAAACCGTCATGTCCAAAGTCAGACGATATGATATCTGCAACGGCTCCGGGAATGTGACGGGCCATATATTTTATCTCGGCTAAAGGAAAAAGAAGGTCGCTGTCTATACCTATACATAGCGTTCGTGCACGAATACCTGACAAAGCGGCCTCCACGCTGCCGCGTCCACGTCCCACGTTGTGTGAATCCAGGCTCAGGGTCAGGGAATAATAGCTGTGCGGGCAAAAGCGACTGGTAAGTTTTTCCCCCTGGTGCTGCTGGTACGAACAAGCTCTGGTTGCCAACAGCGCATCGGCAGACAACTCGGCTTGTGTTCTCCCGTAACCCTCGTAAGATCTGTAAGATAACAAAGCCATGGCACGGGCGGCGGCAAGTCCCCGTTTTCCTCCCCGGGGTTCATCTGACTGCCCAAAAGAGGGATCAGCACGGAGCGCCATGCGTTGCGCTTCGTTCAAGGCGGTCGCCCAGGGACTGACCCGGGCATTGCAGGCTATCAGGCAGAGGTTTTCAATGAGATCGGGGTGAATGATGCTCCATTCAAGGGCCTGGTAACCCCCGCTTGAGCCCCCAATCAGCAGATGGATTGTTGTGATATTTAGGTGTTGGCGTAACAATTCATGGGCGTTGACCATGTCTCTGATAGTGATCAGGGGGAATCCGGCTGCATCGGGACCGGTTGATCCGTAACACGAACCCAGTACGTTGGCGCAGACCAGGTAGTGTTTGCCGGGATCAAAAAATTTGCCGGGACCAACCAGAGTCGGCCACCATTCCTGCGGGTTGGAATTGGCTGTAAGGGCATGGCATATCCAGATGACTTTTCTTCCTTCCGGGGAACCTTCACTGCAATGATACGTGATCTTAATGCCGGGAAGTACATCTCCGCATTCCAGTTTGAAAGGATCTTTATAGAAAAACGTATTTTCTTTCATCGGGCGCATTTTGCTAATGATCCGGACAAATCCTTTTTCAGATCGTCAATATGTTCTATACCAACGGAAATACGTAATGTACCGGGACCAATGCCTGCCTGTTCCAGTTCTTTGTCCGATAATTGTCCGTGTGTTGTGGAAGCCGGGTGCGTGATCAGGGTTTTGTTGTCTCCGACATTCGTCAGGTGGGTTATCAGTTGAAGCCGTTCTACGAATTGGGCTGTAGTGCTGCGATCTCCTTTTAAAGTAAAACTCAGTACGGCACCCGCCCCGTTTTTGAAATATTTTTTAGCATTGAGGTACGAAGGATGCGATTTCAATCCCGGGTAACTGACATGAGCGACCCTGTCTTGTTTTTCAAGCCAGCAGGCAAGTTCCATTGCGTTGTCCATAGCTCGCTGCATACGCAAAGACAATGTTTCTATACCCTGGAGGATGAGCAGGGCGTTAAAGGGTGAAAGGCAACAGCCCCAATCCCGCAATCCTAACGCCCTTGCGCGGGCAGAAAATGTTTTCTTTCCGAATGTTTTCCAAAAGTTCAATCCGTGATAAGAATCACAGTTTTCTGTCAAATTCGGGAAACGGCCGTTATCCCAATTAAAAGTCCCTGCATCTGCCACTATGCCGGCAATGCTGTTCCCGTGGCCGCCTATCCATTTTGTGGCCGAGTGGGTGATAACAGCTGCTCCGTAAGCAGCCGGACGAAACAGGTACCCGCCCGCTCCAAAAGTATTGTCTGTGATCAGGGGGATGTTGTGTTTTTGGCTAATTTCTGCCAAAGCTTCAAACTCGGGAACGTAATAATCCGAGTTGGCTATGGTCTCTACAAACAAACCTTTGGTGCGATCGTCAATCAATGTTTCTGCATCGCAAGGTTGTTTGCCGACGGCAAAGCGGAAATCTATCCCAAAACTACGAAAACGGTCCCTGAACAATGTATGTGTTCCGCCGTACAATGACGGGAAGGTTATGATGTTGTCGCCGGGCACGGCCAGGTTCTGAAATGTCAGAAAGTGGGCAGCCTGTCCCGATGAAGTAGCCACGGCTGCCACACATTCTTCCAAGGCCGCGACCCGTTCTTCCAGTACACGTACCGTGGGATTGGAAAGGCGGGAATAAATAAACCCGTCTTCTTTCAGTTCAAAAAGACGGGCAGCCTGTGCCATGTCGTTAAAACGAAAAGCCGAGGTCTGGTACAGGGGGGTGGCACATGCACCTGTGGCCGGATCCAAAATACGTCCGGCATGGACCTGCAAGGTCTCAAAATGATCAAAAACAGACATTATGTCGCGAAATTTATAGTTATAAATAAGGAAATTGGGGTGGGACAGGGAAAATGTCCCGGGCGGAATTGCATCTTAAAGATGCATTCGCATTATCATAGAGGATATGTGAAACAAGTATATCACAATGCAAATATATAAAGATTTTGTAAAAATATTAGGTTTATAAAATAAAGTACTTTATATTTGTGGCAACATAACATTTTAAGCATGGAAAAAATTATGAATGAAAAAGAAAGTCTGGAGTTGATCACCAGGATGATCGACAACACCCGCAAGGGAATAGAAAAAAACGCAGCATTACCGATGCTGATATTCGGTTATACCAGTATTGTGACAACCCTGGCCGTCTGGCTTGCCATTACACAAACTGGAAATTACATGTTCCACCTGTTATGGATAGCCATTCCCGTGATCGGATGGCTTATTTACGGTTTGGCCGGGAGTGCCCGTACCCGAAGAGAGGGTGTCTCACAATCCCATATGGGATCCCTCATTGGAAAGATATGGATCTTTTTGGCCGGTGTGATGATGCTGTGCATGGTGCCTTCATTTCTGGTACGCGGATTTCCGGCATCATTTGTTATGACGCTTCTGGCAGCCATTGGCGTAAGTTGTTCGGGTCTGCTTGTACGGTATGCCCCGTTGATCATATGCGGTATTCTGGGTGTGCTTACCTCATTTGCACTCATTTGGTTCACGGGTATTACCGGTATGGTTGTCATTGCTGCTGCATTTGCCGTTATGATGGTAATTCCGGGTCACATTTTACATTATGCTTCCAATAAAAATCGCAGGAACAATGCTTAACCAGTTAGATCCCCTGTTGCATTCAGAATTAAGACTGGCTGTAATGTCGGTCCTGGTTACTTTGGAAGAAGCTGATTTTGTATACCTGCAGGAAAGGACAGGCGCTTCTTCGGGGAATCTGAGCATTCAGCTGGATAAACTTCAGAATGCGGGATATATTGAAATAGAGAAAACCTACAAAGGGAAGAAACCCAGGACGGTATGCCGGATAACACAAAAGGGGGTGGACGCGTTCCGAGTATACGTAGATGCGATCAGAGGTTACCTGGACGTGTGAATGGTCCCGCTGGCGATCAACCCTGCCAGGGCAGCTATGCATTCCTTTCTGGTCAAAAGACTTAACCGCGACAATGCTTCAATATCGTAACCAAGGCTGTGGTCATACGTTCGCAACACTTCCAGCAATCGTTTGTGGCGGCTGTCCATTGTAAAAGTCAGCGGTTTGACAGAATGTGTCATTTTCAGTACGGTGGCCTCAAGTTCAGAGGCCACTTTATTTTCATCATTTTTCCTGATATAACACGCATACCTTCCTGTCTCATCAGGAGCGGTGTGAGGGGCTTTCATGCTTTTGGGAATATGAACTTCCATTACGGTTTTGCCCTCATATTCCCAAAACCGTGTTGCATATTTCACCACAGGTCTGCAAAAAACATGGGCAGCCGCTTCTACCACATATACTTCCTCTTCTTTGTGTTTCAGTCCGGCTATTTTCCCGTTATCTTTTACTCCCACTAGGAGCCTTCCTCCTTCGGTATTGGCAAAGGCAGCCAGGGAACGAGCGATCTTTTTGGCATCGTTCAGAAAATATTTGAAATCCTGCCCGGCATGTTCCCCTTCCCGGATCATTTTTTCCAGTGGATGCATACTGCAAAGATAACACTCCTTTTTCTTATCTTTGCGCCATGGAAAAAGCAATATTTGCAGCAGGCTGTTTCTGGGGTGTGCAACATTACCTGGACCGGGCTCCCGGAGTAATAAATACAACAGTCGGGTTTATAGGAGGCCATAAGGAAAACCCTTTGTACGAAGAAGTAAAAGCACACACGACAGGCCATGCCGAGGCGGTGGAAGTGGAATTTGATCCGGTGCTGACCGGTTTTGAGGAGTTGTGTAAATTGTTTTTCGAGATCCACGATCCCGGGCAAATTGGAGGACAGGGACCTGACATAGGACCGCAATACCGGTCAGAGATATTTTATCTGAACGACAAACAACGGGTGATTGCACAAAAACTCATGCAGATACTCAGGGACAAGGGCCATACGGTAAATACCGCCCTGACCCCTGCTTCCCGTTTCTGGCCTGCCGAAAAATACCACCAACATTATTACGATAAAACGGGACACCATCCCTATTGTCATTTTCGCGTTAAAAAATTTTGATCATGGCAGATGAAAAAGTGATCTTTTCAATGAACGGGGTCAGCAAGATCCTGCCTTCAAGCAATAAAACCATCATTAAGAACATTTACCTGTCTTTTTTCTACGGGGCAAAGATCGGGGTGATAGGGTTGAACGGATCCGGGAAATCCACCTTGCTTAAGATCATAGCCGGAATAGAGTCGGGAACGGAAGGGGAAGTCGTCTGGGCTCCCGGTTATTCTGTGGGTTACCTGGAACAGGAACCGCATCTGGACGATTCCAAAACCGTCATGGAAACGGTGCAGGAAGGGGTGCAGGATGTGGTCAACCTGCTGAAAGAATACGAAGCAGTGAATTTGAAGTTTGCCGAGCCTATGAGCGACGAACAGATGAACGATCTGATCCTTCGCCAGGGCGAGCTGACCGAGCAGATAGACAACGCCGGGGCGTGGGATCTGGATTCCAAATTGCAGCGTGCTATGGACGCCTTGCAATGCCCGCCGGCCGAATCTTCTGTCAAACACCTGAGCGGCGGGGAACGGCGCCGGGTGGCATTGTGCCGCCTGTTGCTCAGGGAACCCGATGTGCTTTTGCTTGACGAGCCCACCAACCACCTGGATACCGAGAGTGTACAGTGGCTGGAAGCCCACCTGCAGCAATACAAAGGAACGGTGATAGCGGTTACCCACGACAGGTATTTCCTGGATAATGTAGCCGGTTGGATCCTGGAACTGGACCGTGGTGAAGGCATTCCCTGGAAGGGCAATTATTCTTCCTGGCTGGAACAGAAAACCATTCGTCTGACCATGGAAGAAAAGCAGGAAAGCAAACGGCGCAAGACACTGGAACGCGAACTGGAATGGGTGCGTATGGCGCCCAAAGCCCGCCACGCAAAATCCAAGGCACGTCTGGGGGCTTATGAAAGAATGCTTAACGAGGACGGGCGGCAAAAGGAAGAACGTCTGGAGATATTTATTCCCAACGGGCCCAGGCTGGGAGACAATGTCATTGAAGCTTCAGGGGTTTCTAAGGCTTACGGGGATAAGCTTTTGTTCGAGAACCTGAATTTCAAATTGCCTCCTGCAGGGATCGTGGGAGTCATCGGACCCAACGGGGCCGGGAAAACCACTCTTTTTCGCCTGATCATGGGAACCGAGACGCCCGATGCCGGGAATTTCCGGATAGGGGAGACCGTGCGTCTGGCATATGTGGACCAACAGCACAAACAAATTGATCCGGACAAAACGGTCTACCAGACCATTGCCGAAAACTCGGAATACGTCCAGCTGGGAAACCGGCAGGTAAACGCAAGGGCGTATGTTTCCCGCTTTAACTTCTCGGGAGCCGATCAGGAAAAGAAATGCGGAATTCTGAGTGGTGGGGAACGAAATCGCTTGCATCTGGCCCTGACACTGAAGGAAAACGCCAATGTTCTTTTATTGGACGAGCCTACCAACGACGTGGATGTCAACACCATCCGTGCGCTGGAAGAAGGGTTGGAAAGTTTTGCCGGCTGTGCCGTGATCGTGTCTCATGACCGGTGGTTTCTGGACCGCATAGCCACACACATCCTGGCTTTTGAAGGCGATTCCGGAGTGTATTTCTTTGAAGGCTCCTACAGTGAATACGAAGAAAACCGGAAACGGCGCCTGGGAACAGAGATCAAACCGTTTAAGTACAAAAAGCTGCAGGCTTGATCTGATGATACTGTTTACTTCCTGTGGTATTCGCTGGGGGCTGACCCAAAGTGCTTCTTGAAACTGATGGAGAAATGGGAAAGCGTACTGAATCCTGTAAGATCAGCCACTTCCGAAATATTGTATTTGCCGGTAGCCAATAATTCTTCGGCCCGGTTCAGCTTGTATTTCTTGAAGAAAACATTGGGATTCATCCCGGTGAGTCCTTTAACCTTATAATAGAATTTGGTCCGGCTGATTTTCAGTGTTTCAGTCATTTTTTGAATATTGAGTTCCGGGTTGGACAATTCTTTTTCCATGAGATCGTACAAGTCTTTCAAAAACTGTTTATTCTGGGGCAACAACTCTTTATCATCAACATCCAGGGGTGGTTTTGTGGTTCTTTCAAGAAGGCGGTGCAGGGTTTCCCTGTTTTTGAGTTGTGATTTAATAACAGCTTCCAGGTAAGGTGGTTCAAACGGTTTTGTAATATAAGCGTCTGCGCCTGCCTCAAATCCGCTGACTTTTTCTTCCGTTGTTGTTTTGGCTGTGAGCAGTATGACCGGGATATGACTGTAACTGAGATTCTCTTTAATAATGCGGCAAAATGTAAAACCATCCATGCCCGGCATTACTATATCGCTGATTATCAGATCCGGTAAGGTGGTCTCCATAGAATTCAAAGCTGTTTGTCCTTCAAATTCATGAACAACGTGGTAATGAGGACGCAGAAGCATTTTCAGGTAATGAGCTACATCTGTGTCGTCTTCTACCAGAAGAATCACCGGCAGTTCTTTGTTGTTTTCTTTTTGTTCCTGAATCATGTCGGTATAGGATCCGGACGGGTTTAAGGCAGCAGCCGCGTCTGCAGGGGCTTCAGAGAAATCCAGTTCTGAAGGTTCGTAGGCGGTTTCATCCACCGGAATGATAAAAGTCAGCATGGCACCCCCGTCGGGTTTATTTTCAGCTTTAATCAATCCGTGATGTGTTTCAACCAGACGCCTTGAGTAATACAATCCAATTCCGGTCCCCCAGGAAAGAAATCCGGTTTTCTGACGTTCCATTTGGTAATACCTGGTAAAAACCCTTGCCAGGTCTTTGTTGTCGAATCCCGGACCATTATCGGCAACCGATAATTTAACGTACCAGGAGGATACAGGTCTTGCAGTTTGGTCAAGGTCAAAACTCTTTGCAGCATCTTTACTGTCTATCACATCAAAAGTCACCTCTATACGTCCTTTGCCGGGAGTGGCGAATTTTACCGCATTGGCCAGCAGATTTCCTATAATCTTGTCAATCTTATCTTCGTCAATCCAGGTAAGGAATGTGTCTTCCAGCCCTTTGGTACGCAGGGTTATATCTTTTTCAGCAGCATTGATCCTGAAAATATCCACCAACTTATTTATCGGCTCAATGATGTCTGCTTTTCTGACCCGCAGGTTGAGCGTATCGTTTTCAAGTTTATAAAAATCCAGCAACTGATTGATCAGCTTTAGCATTCTCCGGACACTGCGCTGGATGATACATACCAACTGCCTGTTTTCTTCAGAGATCGTTTTATCGTTGGCCAACGTAGATATGGGGCCGGCGATCATGGTCAGAGGGGTTCGGAATTCATGGGAAATGTTAGAAAAGAATTTCATGTTGGTCTCATTCTGCCGGATTTCCCGTTCCCGCTCCATTTCAATTTGCCGGGTTTTTATTCTGGATTTCCTGATCCTCAGATACAGAGCAAGTATGCTTCCCAGGATCAGAGCCCCCGACAACCCGTACAGAAGCCATGCCCACCAGGAGAACCAGGGCGGGGTTTTGACCTTTATTGAAAGCGATCGTGAAGTTTCTGCTATGGTGTTATCATGGTTCTTTATCTGTACTGTAAAAGTATACTTACCTGCCGGGAGATTGGAATAATAAGCTTCCCGGTGTTGGCCGGCTGCAATATACTCTTTATCAAAACCCGATAAACGGTAACAATATTCCACACGCGGGGCTGCATTGTGATAATCCAATGCGGCAAAGGATATACTGAAATTGTTCTGGGTATGGTCCAGAATTATTTCCGGAGTTTCTGTCAGGGAACGTTTAATAGGTCCGTCTTCGGATGGGATAACCAATTTGTTGTGAATCTTCAGGTATTCAAAACATAACGGAACAGATCTTTTTTGAGCAATGTCCAGGGGATTGAAATGAGTAATACCGTGTGTTCCACCAAACATCAATGTGTTATCCGGCAATCTGACGGCACTCCTTTCATTAAATTGATTCCCTGATATACCGTCCAGGGCCGTATAGCTAAAATACTGATCTATTGTTCTGTCGTAACGGATCAATCCATATTGTGTGCTGATCCATACCTGCCCGGTATTGTCTTCCAACAGGTCACTTATGTCGTTGCAGGATAGATCCCTGATTGGGATAATTTCCCCGGTGGCAGGTATATATTTTATCAGGCCGTTCCCCACAGTCCCCATCCAGATTATACCCGCCGAATCTTCCATCAGGGCAGATGGGATTAAGGGCAGGTCCGGAAAAAGTTTATTGATATCCAGTTCTTCAAAGTGCATATCCTGGGGATACAAGATTCTTGGATTTTGTTTGAATCCTGGAATAAAAAGGGATCCGTTGGATAGGGGGAGAATATGAGGGATATATACAAATCCGGGATGAAACAGATCCAGGGTTTTTATTTTTTGAGACCCTTGTTTCAGATAATATATTTGGTGGCTGAAAGTGCCTATCCATAACGTCCCGTTTTTGTCCGAAGTGACTGAAAGGATGGACGGAAGAGATGTAAATCGTTTTATCAGAAAGATTTTATCCCGGATGTATTTCAGGGCTATCAGTTCCGAATAATGATAGAGCCAAATCGTATTATCGGGAGCTATATGGATGTTGATCAAAGGGTCATTTAAAAATCCCGGAGCCACGCTTTCTATCCTATCCGAAAGATCCACTATTAAATCAGTCTCCCTGTCGTAAACAGAAACACCCTCCCTTCGCGTAGATATCCACACATTCCCGTTGCTGTCCGTATCTAATGAAACGGTGTTTTTGCCGTCAAATCTTTTGGTAAGTAGGTTGTTTCTGCCAAATGACTCGCGGGATGGATTGCTCACAAAAAACCCTTTGTCATAAGTTCCTATGAAAATATTGGAATGAGAGTCTTCATACAATGCCGTGATTTCTGCATCCGGAACATCAAAAGGAAAATCCTTGTCACGCTGATGGAGCAATTTATCCGTAAGGGGCAGGTACAGGAACAATCCCTGGTCGGTAGTATTGATCAACATAGAATTCCTGTTGTATGGTTGTATGCCTGTTATTCGGGAATTCATCAACATCCGGTTGCCTGTAATCCCTGGGGGTAAAGAAGAATAACCACCTGTCCGGGTGTCCAAAATGGAGAGAAACTGTTCCCCGGAAAGCCAGAGTTCTCCATTATCTCTTAAATGGGAATAGGTTACATATCCTGACGTCTCCCATGAAGCGTTCAATTCCAGTGTTTTGGAATTGTAACAAAACACTTTGGCCGGAGTTACCAGCCATAGCCTGTCCAGGCGGTCCATATGACAAGTATTGGGAAAGCCGGAAAATTCATAATGCAATACGTGCCTGAACGTTTTACTCTCCTGATCAAAAACAGAAAGGGAAGAACCCAGGTTCAAATACAGTGTCCCTTCCGAATTTTCAAGAAGCTGAAGACAATTCCGGTTGGGACCTTCTACGGGATAATTGGTAAAATGCCCGTCAGAACCGTAGAGACTCAGCCCGTTTACCGTCAGGAACCACATCCTGTTTCGTGAATCTTTGAAAATATACTGTATTTGATTGTCAACTAGCGCTGTGGAGTCCCGGTTCCTTAGGTGGCGGCTGAATTCATAACCGTTGTAACGGTTCAACCCCCTTCCGGTACCTATCCATAGATAGCCGTCTTTGTCTTCTCCAAAACACCTGATGTTCTGATTGGATAAACTTGATGAAAGTGAAAAAGACTCACCGGCATATTCAGTCGATGAAGTAGTGCCTTTACATCCGCATAGCAGAATAGGGAATAAAACTAATGTTGTAATCAGACGTTGGATCGTCATAATTCCGGTCAAACTTGAATTCAGGACGAAAATACGCAATTCAAAGTGAAATTTGATAATTATGATAAAATGTGATAAAAAATGAACAAACAAGAAACAAATGCATAGTGTATACGAACAAATTAAGAAAAAATGTAATAAATCCGGAAAACCCTTACGAAAGTGTGTCTGTAGTTTTGTATTACCAAAATCTTATACTCATGAAATCTACAGTCTGTCTTATAACACTCTTCATTGCATCTGTTGTTACCGGATGTTCACAGGGGTCAGGGAATCAGGTGCATAATGAAAAAAAATCTTCTCTGATTAAGGCTTCTTCCACTGAAGCAGTTGTACAGACAGTCGCCGGTGAAGTCGCCGGATTCATTGAAGATGGGTTGTTTATTTTTAAAGGTATCCCTTATGCAATGGCACAAAGATTTGAATTGCCTCAGCAACCAACCCCCTGGGATGGTATACTCAGTTGCCGTGCTTACGGACCGGTTTGTCCACAAGCTATACGAACCGGATGGCAAAGTGATGAACAGGCTTTTGCATTCAACTGGGATGACGGGTATCCCGGTGAAGACTGTCAACGTCTGAATATCTGGACACCGGCCATGGAAGACGGAAAAAAACGTCCTGTGATGGTCTGGTTACACGGAGGAGGCTACTCGGCAGGTTCGGGCCAGGAGTTGCCAGCATACGATGGTGCATCCCTTGCTTCCAGTGGAGATCTTGTTATTGTTTCCCTGAATCACAGGTTAAATATCCTGGGATTTTTGGATTTGTCGGCTTACGGAGAAAAATATGCCATGTCAGGGAACCTGGGCATTCTGGATATTATTATGGCATTGGAATGGGTCCGGGACAATATTGCCAACTTTGGAGGAGACCCCGGGAATGTGACCATTTTCGGGCAATCAGGCGGAGGGGGTAAAGTGTCCACATTACTGGGAACGCCCCGGGCTTCCGGCTTATTTCACAAGGCTATAGTACAAAGCGGTTCCATGATATCGGCAATGGAACCCAAATATTCACGAAAAATAGGGATCGAAGTTGTACGAATACTGGGGTTACAGCCATCACAGGTAGAACAGCTTAAAGACATCCCTTACCGCACATTACTTGAGGCAGGAGAAAAAGCAGTGGACAGAGTCAGGAAAGAGGCTGAAGCCGATGGTATTCAGTCCCTGATCTTCGGATGGGCACCGACCATAGACGGGATTTTTCTGCCCGAACAGCCTTTTGAGCATGAGGCTCCAGAAACGGCGAAACAGATACCTATGATAATAGGAACAACACTCCACGAATTCTCTGCAAGTACATATATGCCTGACCTGAGAAATGTTGATCTCCATAAGGCACGGGAAATACTAAACCAAAAATACGGGGATAAAACAGAATCTTTTATTGAAGCCGTTGCTGCGGCGTACCCGGGATTCCGGCCTGTAGATTTGTTTGATATTGATACGCGTTTTCGCCAGGGAGCTTTGTACCAGGCAGAAATGAAAGCACGTCAGAAAGGAGCCCCCGTATATATGTATTTATTCAGTTGGGAATCCCCTGTACTGGACGGCTCCCTGCGTGCGATGCATTGTATGGAATTGCCGTTTGTTTTTAACAATATTCACAGGAGCCGGCACATGACAGGAGGAGGTGAAGAAGCTTCCCGTCTTGCAGATAAAATGAGTCGCGCCTGGATCAATTTTGCCCGCAGCGGCAATCCCAACATTACTACGTTACCGGAATGGGATCCCTACGATCCGGGAACGGGAGCTACTATGGTATTCGACAACCAATGCCGGATGGAATACCATCACGACAGAGAGTTGATCAGCTTCATTCTTGAAATAAACAAAAAATCAAATAACCAACAATCTAACTAACCATCATTTAATAACCAAAACCAATTTTTATGAAAAAACTAAATTATGGCCCTGTGATCATGTTGTCTTTGCTGGTTTTCAGCTTTTTGCTGATTGTGCCGGCAAGTGTTACAGCGCAGGATGCACAGGTCAGGATCAGTGGTACTGTGATAGACCAGACCGGTCTGCCTTTACCCGGAGCTTATGTTACCGCTGTGGGATTGCAACGGGGAGTAAGCACGGATCAGGACGGGAAATTTGAACTTTTAGTTCCTCAAAATGCTACGATCGCTGTTTCTTATGTGGGATTTAAAACAGCAGAAATCCCTGTGGGCGATCGTCGTGTGTTTGAAATAACACTCCAGGAAGATGCTCTTTTCCTGGAAGATGTGGTGGTCATCGGATACGGTGTACAACGTAAAAGTGACGTAACCGGTGCCATTGCAAAGATCAATACAGATGATATTGAAAACCGTTCAGTCGCACGTGTTGAAGAAGCACTTCAGGGAAAGACCGCCGGGGTACAGATTATTACTACATCCGGAGCACCCGGAAAAGGCATGGACATAAGGGTTCGCGGTATCAGTTCCAATTCGGGTTCTGTAGATCCCATTATCCTGGTGGACGGACTGCAGGTCTCTGATATGGGTTACCTGGATCCCAACAATATTGAATCCATTGAAGTCCTCAAGGATGCAGCTTCTGCCGCCATATACGGGGCCCAGGCCGGTAACGGGGTAGTACTGGTAACCACACGTTCCGGCAAACGGGCGGGTGAAGGAAGGCTCTTTTACGATTTTCAATATGTATTGAATGATCTGGCCAAGGTCCCCGATGTCATGAATGCCTCTCAGTACATGGATTACATGGTGGAAGCAGGTACGTTTACTCAAGCCGAGTTCGATCAAAAATATGATGGAGTGACCGATACCAACTGGGCTAATGTGGCTTTTGAAACCTCACTAATGCAACGTCACAGCCTTGGATTCCAGGGCGGAGGTGAAAAAGGCAGTTTCTTTGCCTCTATCAATTACCTGGATCAGAACGGCATCGTTGCCGGAGATGCGGATGTTTACCATCGTCTTACCGGTCAGGTAAATGCAGATTACAAGATCAAGAAATGGTTGCGCGTTGGGATGACTTCTTCCATAGAGAAATGGGATACACGGTCTGTCAGCGAAAGTTCGGAATACGGGAGCCTGCTGGTCGCCGTTTTGGCAATGGATCCTCTTACTCCCAATTTATACAGTCCTTCCGAACTGCCTCAGTTCATGAAAAACAATCAAAATGATCCCGCATGGGTGGCTTTATACAACGATTACCTGAAGAATGAAAACGGGGATTATTACGGAGTTTCCCAATTTGTTACTGCTGAACAGGTACATCCCATGATCATGCGTGATGCTACCCAATCCGATTCCTGGGGAGCCAACCTGCTGGGAACTTTTTTCGCCGATTTCACCCCCATAAAAGGCCTGACCATCACCTCAAAGCTTGGTTACAGGTTGGGGTACAACAATAGTAAATCATACGGAGGATTGTACTATGCCAACGATATGGTATACCGTAGTAAAATGACCTTAAGCCGCAGTGCCGGAAATAACGTGTATTATCAATGGGAAAATTTTGCCAATTACGACCTGGAATTGGATAATCACCGCCTTAATTTTATGGCGGGGGTATCCTTTGCTGAAAGCCGGAATGATTATGCATCGGCCGGAACGGATAAACTTACAAAAGATCTTCCCTTGTTCCGCGACATCGGTTATTCTGATCCAACGGCAAACAGAACCATAGGAGGGGGATTCGGAAAATCGGCCAAAATGTCCTATTTCGGACGTATTTCCTATTCTTACAGAGACAAATACCTGCTTCAGGCTGTATTGCGCAGGGACGCTTTTGATGCATCAGTACTTCCGGTGGAGAAAAGATGGGGAACTTTTCCTTCCGTTTCGGCAGGCTGGGTTGTATCTAAAGAAGGATTTATGCAGGGCAACAACCTCCTTTCTTACCTGAAATTACGTGCCAGTTGGGGCCAGAACGGGAACATAGGTCCCCTTGGAGGCTTCCGTTACCGCACATCCATTGCTTCTGGTTATACTTATCCGTTTTATAATGAAATTGCCTACAATATTGGTTCGGCACCCACAGGTCTTACTAACCCGGATATCCGTTGGGAAACTTCGGAACAGATAGATATTGGTATAGATCTGAGGATGTTTAACGACCGTTTGACCTTTACGGCAGATTTTTATACCAAAGAGACTAAAGACCTTTTGGTGGCTACGACACCTCCTTACGAAACCGGAGTAAGCAGCACTACTGTCAATGCCGGGAACGTACACAATCACGGTTTTGAATTTGAACTGGGCTATACGGGAAATATCGGGGATTTCAATTACAACATCAGGGGTAATCTCTCAACCGTAACGAATGTAGTCACCTACCTGGATCCGTCTATCAGTCGTATTGCAGGCGGTAGTTACCATACTTACTCCGGGCTGACTGCTTTTGAAGTCGGGTACCCGGTTTGGTATATGCGTGGATACCAGCTGGATCATATAGACACACAGACAGGTGATCCTGTATTTGTAGACCATACCGGTGACGGGCTGGTAAGTGATGATGATAAAGTCATGATAGGAAGTGCCTTGCCTGATTTCACCTACGGGATAACCTTAACCATGTCCTGGAAAGGACTGGACCTGACACTCTTTGGAGCGGGATCACAGGGAAATGATATCTTTTCATTGCTCAACCGCGTGGACCGTCCCCAGGGAAACAAGCTGTCTATGTTTTATGAAGGACGTTGGACCCCAAGCAATACGAACGCCTTCTATCCCCGTCCCGGAAGTAATGATGAAGATAAATTCTGGATGTCGGATGCCAATGTTTTTGACGGATCCTATTTCAAGATAAAGCAAATACAGCTTGGTTATTCGTTGCCACAGAAATGGATGCATAAGATTGCCGTTAACTCGTTACGTTTTTATGTATCACTTGACGACTGGTTCTGTTTTACTTCCTATCCAGGAATGGATCCCGAGGCCGCATCATACGGCTCCACATACGGAATGGGCCTGGATAAAGGGGCATACCCCATGTCCAAGAAGACTATGTTCGGTTTAAACATCACTTTCTAAATGAATACAGCCATGAAAAAATATATAATTACTTTGATTTTTGGCCTGTTGGTACTCAATTCTTGTACCGAACGTTTGAATATTGATCAGTGGGGAGTCCTCTCAGAGGAGACTTTCTATCAGACAGACGAACAGGCAATGGAAGCCATTACAGCCGTTTACAGTACTTGGAGAGGACAGTATTACAACTGGTTCTACTTAAAAAATATGCTTGCCGATGATACCTATTGCGGAGGTGGAGGTCGTGGTGACAACAGCAATTATGAAATGATCAATGAGTACCGGTTCAGTACGGCCAGTACCGTGGTCAGCAGTGCTTTCAGCGGACTGTACAGCATTATTTATATGTCCAACCTGATTGTGGATCGTGTGGAACCGGATACAGACGTGAAAGCGAGGGTTGTGGGAGAGGCCAAGACAGCCCGTGCGTGGGCCATGACCGAGCTCATTTCCCTCTGGGGCCCCGTCCCTTTTGCCGATCACGTTCTTGGTGCGGATGAATACCAGTTACCCAATGGGGATATCCCTACCATGTGGGCATGGGTAGAGCAAAACCTAACCGAAGCCGCCACCGTTCTTCCTTCCAAAAGCAGTGTAGACGGACAGGAAGCCGTTGGTGCCAGGTTGACGAAGGAAGCTGCCTTGGCTTTCCTGGGAAAAGCGCAGATTTTCCAGGAAAAATATGCAGAAGCGGCTACAAGCCTGAAAGCCGTCATCAATTCAAACAAATATGCCTTGGTTGATGATTTTAGTCAATTGTTACGTGAGGCCACTGATTTCGGTCCGGAAAATATTTTTGAATCCAATGCTCTAAACGATCCGGATAATGCTTGGAGCCAGGGAACGACACTCTTCTCTCTGATGATTAACTGGCGTTCCGATCACCTTACAGGAATGCCCGAAGGAATATGGAATACGGGATGGGGTTTCTACAATCCTACCAAATCATTATATGAAGCTTTTATAGAAATGGAAGGCCCTGAAGGCCACAGGCTGGTCAATACCATGAAAACACGTGATCAGATGGGTGGCGGCTGGGCTTTCAACTGGGAAACCTATGAAATGGTCTATGTTCCTATTGAGATTACTACCCCGTTGTATGGAAATGAAGGATTCATGCAATGGAAATTCCGTTTTCCGGAAGATGAAGTAGTCACCAATTCATTTGGTTTTTCAAGCACTACCAATTTTAGATGGATGCGTTATGCCGAGGTGTTATTGCTGGCCTCCGAAGCCTGCCTGTTGTCAGGAGACCAGGCCTCTGCCCTGAATTATATCAACCAGGTACGTGTCAGAGCCCGCCTGGAACCCTTGGGCAGCCTTACGTTGGAAGACATAAAGAAGGAAAAACGCCTGGAACTTTGCTTTGAATGCTGCCGTTACCAGGACCTTGTTCGGTGGGGTGATGCGGCATCGGTACTTGCCCAACAAGGGAAAACCATTCCTGCTTTACACAACGACGGTACGGTATCGGTAGCCGTTACCAATACCGAGTACGGGTTCAAAACCGGGAAACACGAATTGTTGCCTTTCCCGGAACACGAGATGAATGTAAACCAGAATCTGACGCAAAATCCCGGATGGTAACATATAAAACGTTACATTCGCTATTATTTTTTAAAAAACTGAATCAATGATAAAAAAAATCGTTTTTCTGACACTTACATGCCTGTTGTGCTCCCATGTGCTTTCGGCACAACAGGCTCTTTTTATGGGAGGTCCCGACATTGTATCTCCCCAGGTGAATCCCGATAATACCGTGACGTTCCGGCTTCTGGCTCCCGATGCAAAGGAAGTAAGGGTTTCCGGAGACTTTATTCCTGCACAGGGATGGATGCCCGGAAGTGAACTTTTGACTAAGGATGACAAAGGAGTTTGGACTTATACCACAAAACCGTTAACCTCGGACTTGTACGGGTATTTTTTTACTGTGGACGGCCTGCGAATGATGGATCCCAATAACGTGCACCAGATCAGGGATGTGGCTACTGTGACCAATATTGTGATTGTAGGCGGTGGCCAGGGAGATCTGTACTCGGTACAAAAGGTTCCTCACGGAACGGTAACGCGTACTTGGTACGAAAGTCCCTCCAACAAATATGAGCAAAAACGCAGGATAACCGTTTATACCCCTCCGGGATATGAGAACAGTAAAAAGAAATATCCCGTGTTTTACCTGCTTCACGGTATGGGTGGGGATGAAGAAGCCTGGATCAACCTGGGCAGAACGGCCCAGATTATGGACAACCTGATTGCAGCCGGAAAAGCGGAACCCATGATCGTAGTGATGACCAACGGAAATGTAGTTCAGGAGGCCGCTCCGGGAGAATCTTCCCTGGGATTGTACAAGCCCACCATGCAACTGGAGGGCACCATGGACGGGCAGTTTGAATCTTCTTTCAAAGATGTGATCCGTTTTGTGGAAACCGGTTACCGGGTGATTCCCAAAAGAAATGCCCGGGCCATTGCCGGTCTTTCCATGGGTGGATACCACACGTTACATATTTCACGGTATTATCCAAAAACGTTTGATTACATAGGGCTGTTTTCGGCGGCTATTATGCCCGATGAAAGAGTGGCCGGAAGTCCTGTATACCAGGACGTTGAAGGCACACTCAAACAACAGCGTGATAACGGGTTCAGCCTGTACTGGATAGGTATTGGAAAAGAAGATTTCCTATATAAAGCAAATGTCGACTACCGTCAGTTGCTGGACAAAATAAATTTGCCATATGTTTACAGGGAAAGTGGTGGAGGACATACCTGGACCAACTGGAGGGTATACCTTTCTGAATTCGCTCCTTTATTATTTAAATAAAAGGCCGTTTTTCTTTTCTTTACTTTCATTTAATGTTGTTTTTATTTAGCTTTGCTTTTAAATAGCTTAATTTTTGCCAAAATTTAAAAGAATGAAAAAATTTTTAAACGTATGTTTTATTACGGCCTTATTGCTGTCAACGGCCGCTTGCCAAGACAGTAAACAGCCTACCGTTTATATTGACGGCGTACCACAATTGAATCCGGATAATATTGAGGAGATTATCGGGGCAATGACAACAGAAGAAAAAGTGTCGTTGCTCATTGGAACGGGTATGGCCGGCTTTACGGGAGATAATCCCGTAGTGGGAGAGACCCGCAACTTGGTTCCCGGAGCAGCCGGAACTACATGGCCCATTCCCCGCCTTGGGATTCCGGCCATAGTGCTGGCTGACGGTCCTGCCGGATTGCGCATAGCCCCTCTGCGAAAGGGAGATGACAATACTTATTATTGTACTGCTTTTCCAATTGCCACCCAACTGGCTTCCAGCTGGGATGTGGAACTGGTAGAGAAAGTAGGACAAAACATGGGAGCTGAAGTCCTTGAATACGGATGCGATGTATTGCTGGGACCCGGTATGAATCTTCACCGGAATCCTTTATGCGGAAGGAATTTTGAATACTATTCGGAAGATCCGCTTGTTACCGGAAAAATGGCGGCAGCCATGGTCAAGGGAGTCCAATCCAACGGAGTGGGCACTTCCATCAAACATTTTGCCGTCAACAATCAGGAAACCAACCGCAGGGCCAATGATGCACGACTGAGCACAAGAGCCCTCCGGGAAATCTACCTGAAAGGTTTCGAGATCGCCGTTAAGGAATCGAACCCGCGGACCATCATGTCTTCCTACAATAAGATCAACGGGACGTATACATCCGAAAGCCGGGATCTGCTGACTACCATCACACGTGACGAATGGGGTTTCCAGGGAACGGTCATGACCGACTGGTTCGGAGGATCCGATGCTCCTGCACAAGTATATGCGGGCAACGATTTGCTGATGCCCGGCCGTCCCAACCAGAAAGAAGATATTATGAAAGCGCTGGAGGATGGTTCCCTGTCCCAGGAATATGTTGACACCAATGTCAGGCGTATCCTGGAACTTATAGTGGTATCTCCGCGGTTCAGAGGTTATGAGTACAGCAACAAACCGGATCTGGAAGCTCATGCCAAAGTAACCCGTCAGGCAGGGGCCGAAGGAATGATTCTGCTGAAGAATTCGGAGGCGCTGCTCCCATTACCTGAAACTGTCCGGAAAGTAGCCGCTTTCGGGAATACTTCCTATGCTTTTATTGCCGGAGGAACAGGTAGTGGGGATGTGAACGAAGCATATACCGTTTCTTTGGTGGAAGGGTTGGAAAATGCCGGTTTTGAATTGGATGGAGAACTGAAAGAGGCATACCTGGATTACCGTAAGAAAGAAGTAGAAAAAAGGGAAAAAACACGATCCCGGGATATGATGAGTGCATTCATGCCCCAAAAACCCTTTGATGAATACCTGCCTTCAGAAAGAATGATTCGTCAGATGGCTCAGAAAAACGACATCGCATTCATTACCATAGGTCGTAATTCAGGAGAATTCATGGACCGCCGCCTGGAAGACGATTTCCTTCTGACAACCACTGAAAAAGAAATGCTTGCCAAAGTGACAGACATCTTTCATCAGGAAGGCAAGAAAGTGGTTGTCATCCTGAATATTGGAGGTGTTATTGAAACAGCCTGCTGGAAAGATTTGCCCGATGCCATACTCCTGGCATGGCAGGGCGGTCAGGAAGGAGGCAATGCCGTGGCCGATATCCTGACAGGAAAAGTCAATCCTTCCGGAAAACTGACCATGACATTTCCCGTTGCCTGGGAAGACCATCCCTCTTCGGCTGACTTCCCTACAGGGAACGAGGCCCAGCCGGAAAATCCGCTTATGGCACTTATGCAAACCGGGGAATCTCAACCTGAAAAGGACCCTGTTGCAAATGTGGATTATACCGAATACAATGAAGGCATTTTTGTAGGGTACCGTGCATTCGAGCACTTTGGTACGGAGGTGTCGTATCCTTTCGGTTACGGGCTTTCTTACACGACCTTCCAATACGGAGAACCTGAAGTGTCGGTTCGTCGCGGCGTATACACGGTAAGTCTTGATGTCACTAACACAGGGAACCTGGCAGGTAAAGAGGCCGTGCAGCTCTATGTGGCTGCTCCCGGGAAGGATATGATCAAACCGGAAAAAGAATTAAAGGCTTTTGCAAAAACGGGCTTGTTGGGTCCCGGACAAACTTTGCACTTGGAAATAACATTTAACATAAGTGATCTTGCCTCATTTGATCAGGAACGTTCAGGTTGGGTAACCGAACCCGGTACATATAAGATTTGTTTGGGAGCTTCTTCTGCTGATGTCCGTTCTGACGCTTCAATTACTGTTAAAAAGGAAATCTTTGAAGCCGTTAACAATGTGTTGACCCCACAGATCTGATTATTTTCCAATAAGCAGTTTTTATTAGGAAAAACCACCTCGTCAGGGGTGGTTTTTTCCTGTTAAATAGTAAATTTGGAGTATGAAAAAAATACTCACTATAGCAGCATTGTTGGCATGTTTGCCAATAGTTGCACAAGAAAAAGCTGTCATAGATCTGAAACCGCAGAAAGAAACATGGCGCATAGAAAAAGAAATTTACGGACATTTTTCAGAACACTTAGGGACTTGTATATACGGGGGTATATGGGTCGGTCCCGGTTCTCCTATTCCCAACACACAGGGATACCGTAACGATGTACTGAACGCCCTGAAAAATCTGCAGATCCCCGTACTTCGCTGGCCCGGAGGCTGTTTTGCTGATGAATACCATTGGCGTGACGGGATAGGGCCACGGCAGCTGAGACCAAAAATGATTAATACACACTGGGGCGGAACCGTGGAGGATAACAGCTTTGGTACGCATGAATTCCTTAATCTCTGTGAGTTATTGGGTTGTGAACCGTTTGTCAGCGCGAACCTGGGCAGCGGAACGGTCGAGGAAATGGCCGATTGGGTTGAATACATGACCTCTCCTGCCGACAGCCCCCTTGCCAATCTGCGCAGGGAAAACGGAAGGAACGAACCCTGGAAAGTCAAGTATTTTGGCTTAGGGAATGAAAGCTGGGGTTGCGGCGGCAATATGCGTCCCGAGTTTTATGCCGATCAATACCGCAGGTACGCCACCTATTGCAGGAATTTCGGAGACAACCGGTTATTCAAGATCGCGGTGGGGCCCAGTGACTTTGACGTTAATTGGACCGAGGTGATGATGAAAAACATAGGCAGACGTATGAACGGGCTTTCAGTTCATTTTTACACGGTTCATGATTGGAATGCAAAAGGCTCCGCCACACAGTTCACCTCGGACGATTATTACCGGACACTGGGGAAATGCATGGATATTGACAATGTGATAGAAGCCCACAAAACTATAATGGACAGGACCGACCCCGAAAAAAGGATCGCACTTATGGTAGATGAATGGGGCACCTGGTGGGATCAGGAGCCGGGTACCATACCGGGCCATCTGTACCAACAGAACACTATGCGGGATGCCTTTGTGGCCGCTCTTTCGCTGATGGTTTTCCATAGCCACGGAGAACGGGTTAAGATGGCCAATATTGCCCAACTGGCTAATGTACTTCAGGCTATGGTCCTGACTAAAGACGATAAAATGGTCCTGACTCCCACTTACCATGTGTTTGAAATGTTCAAAGTGCACCAGGGGGCTACTTTCATGCCATTGGATATTAAGACTTCCCATATTGTAACACCTGACAAGAAAGTAATCCAGACGGTATACGCTACGGCTTCTGTCAACCAACAGGGAGTGATGCACATCTCCCTGGCCAATGTCAGCCTGGACAACTCGTGTGAAGTAACGATCAATCTGAACGGGGTCCGGGTCAAAGTCTCATCAGGCAGAATACTTACTTCCGGGGAAATTACGGACTATAACGATTTTGATCATCCGCATACAGTCAGGCCGGAATCTTATTCAACTGTGAAAGCCGGAAAGGATCTCCTGACGCTGACCTTACCTGCAAAATCAATAGTTACACTGGAGTTACCCGCGGCCGATAAATAATGGCTGTGAAAGGCCCCTTTTTGAAAAGAAATAGTTACTTTTGATGGCTTTTCAGACAAAAAAACAAATAACCTATAATCATTCAAATATGACAACAGAGAAAAAAAGCTACGTATTGCCAATCATAATGATGATTGCACTATTC
The DNA here is from genome assembly GCA_964542305.1 of uncultured Muribaculaceae bacterium. Taxonomy (GTDB): domain Bacteria; phylum Bacteroidota; class Bacteroidia; order Bacteroidales; family UBA932; genus DMER64. Next base: position 132,640 of record CAZITX010000001.1, read on the forward strand.
GGGATGATCTCATTTGTGACCAACCTGGCAGCACCTATGGGACAAGTATTGAAAGAACAATTTGGAGCATCCAATTTCCAGGGGTTACTTGGTAATGCGGCTAACTTCATAGCCTATGCCGTAATGGGGATACCGGGAGGTATGCTCCTGCAGCGGATAGGGTATAAAAAAACAGCCCTTATAGCAATAGCCATCGGTTTTCTGGGCGTATTCATTCAGTTCCTTTCAGGACATTCGTCAGAAACCGCCGCGTTCAGCATCTATCTTCTGGGTGCATTTGTTGCCGGTTTTTCCATGTGTTTGCTGAACACGGTGGTGAATCCCATGCTCAACACCCTGGGTGGAGGCGGAAATAAAGGAAACCAGCTTATACAGGTAGGAGGTTCCTTTAACTCAGTAATGGCTACGCTTACACCTGCCCTGGTAGGTATTTTAATTGGTGAAGCAGCCAAAGCCAACATCAAGGATGTATTCCCGGTACTGTACATTGCCCTGGGAGTTTTTGCCCTGGTATTTTTAGTATTACTGGCAGTCAAGATCCCCGAACCTCATGTGGCTCAAAGCAAAGAACCTTTAAAACAATTGATGACAGGAGCCCTCAAATACAGGCATTTTATATTGGGCGCTGTTGCCATTTTCGTATATGTAGGCGTGGAAGTGGGTACTCCCGGCATAATGATTTACTGGCTGTCGGACAATCCCGAAGTAGGAAAAACCATTGCAGGTTTTGTAGCAGGGACTTACTGGCTGCTTATGTTGGTGGGGCGTCTGATAGGTGCCTCCGTGGGAAGCAAAATATCAAGTAAAGTTATGTTATCTGTGACTTCGGCCATAGGTCTTCTTTTGATTTTCCTTACCATATTCTCATCTACTGAAACTATGGTTTCTCTGCCCGTTTTGCAGCGTTCACCCCTGGGCGCCCTTTCGTTTGGGATGGCCGAGGTTCCCATTAATGCTATGTTTATCGTATTGGTGGGCCTGTGTACCTCCATAATGTGGGGCAGTATTTTCAACCTGGCAGTGGAAGGATTGGGCAAATATACGGCGGCAGCTTCCGGCATCTTCATGGTATTGGTATGCGGGGGCGGTATTCTTCCCGCGATCCAGGGATTTGTTGCAGACAAGGCCGGTTATATATCCAGTTACTGGGTGATCATCATAGGACTGGGTTACCTGTTGTTCTATGCCCTGGTGGGATCAATCAACAAAAATAAAGAAATCCAAACTCAATAAATTATGGGAAAACCTTACGTAGTAGGCATTGACATAGGAGGTCAAAGCACAAAACTGGGCGTTGTGGATGCCCGTGGGAACATTATTATTCAAACTTCATTCGACACACGTGATATTACAACGTTGAAGGGGTATATGGACGTACTGGAGAAAACACTTTCCAGGATCATCAATGCTCCGGCAGTGGGAGGAAAAGAAAAAGTGAAAGGGATCGGTATTGGTGCTCCCAACGGCAATTACTATAAAGGGACAATTGAGTCTGCCCCCAATCTGAAGTGGGCAAAAGATAAGCACGGAAATCCGGAAGTTGTCTACCTGAAAAAAAACGTAGAAACTGCCCTGGGATTGCCCGTTGTGGTTACTAACGATGCCAATGCCGCGGCACAGGGAGAAATGATCTACGGTGCGGCCAAAGGCATGAAAAATTTCATTGAGATCACCCTTGGAACTGGTGTGGGCAGCGGGATCATTATTGACGGGAAAGTAGTATACGGCCATGATGGCTTTGCCGGGGAATTGGGTCATACCACTTCCGTGCGCAGAACCGGAAGGCTTTGCAATTGCGGGAAAGTGGGATGTTTGGAAACTTATGCCTCGGCAATCGGGGTAGCCAGGACAGCCCGGGAATTGCTGGAGATTGAACCTAAAAGGCCCAGCATCCTGAGAAACATGCCCGCCGATGAGATAACCTCCAAGGATGTTGCCGAGGCGGCTGCCAAAGGAGATGAACTGTCGGTGGATGTCTTTAACTACACCGGCCGCTTGTTGGGAGAAGCCTTTGCCGATTTTGTCGCTTTCAGCGCCCCCGAGGCCATTATTCTCTTTGGCGGCCTGGCGCAGGCAGGGGAACTGATCTTTAAACCCACCGTACAGGCTATGGAAGACAACCTGTTGTCTATCTGGAAAGGAAAAGTGAAAGTGCTTCATTCCGAATTGCCCGGATCCGAGGCGGCGATCCTGGGATCGGCCGCCCTGGCGTGGGAATTGTAAAAAGCATTTGTATGGATATTGACATTATCAAAAAACAGTTTAAAGAAAAATTCGGGGATCCTGCCGGTTGGGTGTACGCTTCACCCGGCAGGATCAATCTCATTGGGGAACATACCGATTATAACGGCGGTTTTGTTTTCCCGGGAGCTATTGACAAAGGCATGGTGGCCGTGATCCGCAGGAACGGGACCGGCAAAGTCCGCGCCTGGTCGGTGGATTTGCAGGATTATGCCGAATTCACTATGGAAGAAAGCAGTCTGCCCAAAGCATCCTGGGCGCGGTACATCTTTGGGGTATGCCGTGAGATGGTCAAGCGGGGTGCGCTGCCCGGAGGTTTTGACACGGCTTTTGCCGGGGACGTTCCCCTGGGTGCCGGCATGTCTTCTTCTGCCGCGCTGGAAAGCACTTATGCCTTTGCCCTGAATGATATGTTCTCCCTGGGAATCGATAAATTTGAACTGGCACGTATAGGACAGGCTACGGAACATAATTACGTGGGTGTGAAATGCGGGATCATGGACCAATTTGCCTCCCTTTTCGGAAAAGAAGGCAGCCTGATCCGCCTGGACACCCGGTCCATGGAATACAAATATTTCCCGTTCCATCCCCAAGGCTACAAGCTGGTTTTACTGGATACTGCGGTAAAGCATGAACTGGCTTCTTCTGCTTACAACAAACGCCGTGAATCTTGTGAAAATGCGGCCCGCGTTGTGCGAGAGAACGGACATCCCACGGTGGAATTCCTCCGGGATGTTACCATGGATATGCTCAAAGAGGTAAAAGACAAGCTTTCAGAGGAAGATTTCAAGCGAGCCGAATACGTTGTGGGTGAAACCCAGCGGGTCCTTGAGGTAAGCGATGCCCTGGAAAGGGATGATTACGAAACGGTAGGCCGGATGATGTACCTGACGCATGACGGAATGAGCCGTCTGTATGAGGTTAGTTGTGAAGAACTCGATTTTCTGAACGACGTGGCCAAAGAATGCGGTGTTACCGGATCGCGCGTTATGGGAGGCGGTTTTGGCGGGTGTACCATCAATCTGGTGAAAGATGCTTTGTACGTGGAATTCCTGGCAAAGGCAAAAGAACAATTTGCCGCCAAATTCGGTCATGAGCCCAAAGTATATGAGGTGGTAATCAGCGACGGAGCCCGCAGGATCTCTTAGTCAGAAAGTTTCGGTTGGTCAATATCCAGGAAAACCCAGGTATTGCCAACCAGTTCCAGGAAGCGGAAGAAATCAGTTTTTGAAATGACGGCCGTAAAGCGGTTGTCGTTGGGATGAAAACTGATCTCTTTCGCTGTCTTTAATTTCTCATCCAGGAACAATACCACGTGGTTTTCCGGGTCGTTGATCAGACCAAATGGGGATACGGAGCCGGGTTCAACACCCAGGTAGCGCATCATCCGTTTGGGAGAGGCAAAAGTCAATTTGCCCTGACGGAGCATTTTCTCAATCCGGTGAATGGGTAATTGCCTCTTCCAATCGAAAACCACCAGGTAATGTCTGTTACCTTTGTGATTCCTGAAGAAAAGGTTTTTGCAATGTTGGGCATCAATGTCTTTCCAATAGGCTATCGCATCTTCCGCTGTAGGCAATGGCGGATGTTGGTACAAACGGTATGAAATATTCCAGGTTTCAAGTTGTTTCAGGACTCTATCCTTGCTCTCTTCCATAGTGCAAAAATACGTATATTTGCTTTATGATAATAAGAAAAGCGACAAAAGAGGATGCCGTCGTTCTGGCGCAAAACCAGGTACAGATGGCCCTGGAATCCGAAAACATCGTTTTGGAATACCCGATGGTTAAAAAAGGCACCGATGCCTACCTGGCAGATGAACACCGCGGAACGGCATACATTGCCGAGATCGACGGAAAGATCGCAGGATCCTTGCTGGTAACCAAAGAATGGAGTGATTGGCGGAATGCGTGGATTTGGTGGATCCAGAGTGTTTATACCGTTCCGGAGTTTCGCCGGCAGGGAGTCTACAAGGCTTTGTACCGCTATTTGCAGAATCTGGTGCAACAATCAGATGATGTGATGGGGATACGCCTCTATGCGGCCAAAACCAACGGGAATGCCCTGGAAACATACCGCAGGCTGGGTATGACAGATCAGCACTATGTTACTTTTGAATGGCTGAAAGATCCTGATACCTTCAAACCGCAAACATGAAGCATTTCGGCTTTTTTTTTACCTTATTGTTAATCATCTACGCGGCAGGCACCGCTTACGTTCTTTACAGGGGATATGTATGGTCACCGTTCCGGGGTGAAGTATTGAAATGGATATGCATTATTGCCGGGTCTTTTTTCATGCTTTCATTTCCGCTGATGAACATGATTCCCTTGCCGTGGCCGGGGATACAGGCGGTTTGGATGAAATTATCTTACACGTGGCTGGTATTCGTGCTCTATGCCTTTATGTTGCTCCTGGTTGTGGATATTGCCTCGGGCGTTTTGCATCTGTTCCGCATCAGGTGTGGAATTCCCTTGCCCGTCCGTTCTGTTCTTTGGTTTGCAGGTCTTGCACTTATAGCAGCCCTCCTTGTAACAGGCAACCTAAAATACAGGAATTTTGTGCGAAGAGAAGTTGATCTTGGGTTTCCTAAGCCCGTTAAAATGCTGGCAATAAGCGACCTTCACCTGGGATTGCTGGTGGATGCCAAAAGATTGGAAAAATTTGTGGAGGCTATCAACCGGGAACATCCGGACGTGATACTTATAGCGGGTGACCTGGTGGATCGTTCAATAAGTCATGTACAGGAACAGGGAATGGGCGAAATCCTTAGAAGAATTGAAACCACCCTGGGCGTGTATGCAATTCCCGGAAATCATGAATTTTACGCCGGAGAGGAAGAAACATTTGCATGGATGGAAAATCAGGGCATTACCGTACTCAGGGATTCTGTGGTCATGATCCCCGGGGTTGCTTATATATTGGGCAGGGAAGACCAATCTGCTCCTGAACGCAAAACGCTCCGGGAAATATGGGAGAACTCGCCTTATGCCGGACAACCTCGCGAGCTTCCCCTGATAGTTATGGACCATCAGCCGACAAAAACAAATGAAGCTGTTGAATTCGGGGTGGATCTTCAATTATCGGGACATACCCATGCCGGGCAGATCTGGCCGGTGTCGTACATCGTAAAAAAGGCGAATGATCTGTTTTACGGTGAGTATGCAAAGGGGAAAACACTTTTTTACGTTACTTCCGGGCTGGCCATCTGGGGTCCGCCTTACCGGATTGGTGTTGCTCGCAGCGAGTACGTTGTCATTCAATGAAACAGGGGTGTTATTCCTATGGATAGGGTATAATTGATACCGGGCATGGGCCTGGCCAGGACCGATTCGTATTCTTCATCAAACAGATTTCGGACAATTCCCTTCAGATTGATGATTACTCGCGGCAAGCGGATGACGGTTTCCAGGGAGATGTCGTTCATAAAATAGGGGGAAAGCACCCCAATGCGGCTGCCGGTCTGGTTGCTGGATGTTGTAAACCGTTCGCTGTAATAAGTCCATTGGTACATGAAGGTCCATGCTTTCCAGGATACGCGTCCCGTGACGGCCGAAGAAAATTCCGGGATGTATACCAATTGTTTCCCAATAGCCTGATCGGCCCAGTTGACAGGATCTCCCAGGTTTATGGATCTGGTCCATGCAAAGTGCCCGTCAGCTGCCAGTTTCCAGTTTTTATTCAGTATCACGGACAAGGATCCGTTTACTTCCGTACCGTAGCTCTTTACCTGTTTTACATTCACCGGCGACCAGAATCCCTTGAAGGTAGGCAACCAAACGATCCAGTTGTCAATAAGGGAATAATACCCGGTCACGCTGCCGTTCCAGGAATAACGCGTTCCTTTGTGAGTGCTTGCTATACCTCCGTCAAAAGTAATCCCTTGTTCGGGTTTAAGATTGGGATTGCCACCGGGCATAAAATACAGGTCATTGAGCGTGGGATAACGAAAATTCCGGGCAGCAGAAGCTTTCAGCACGATTTCACCCCGGCGCGAGACCAAAAACTCGGCAAAAAAGGAAGGGATCAAAGGTGTGAATTCCGTGCCGTACAGATCTTTCCTCAGGTCTACGGAAAACCCCAGGCGTTCTACGGGCCGGTATTTGACAGACAGAAATCCGGAGGCTTCCAGGCGTGCCTGTTCGTATCCCATGATGTTCTGTTTGCCTTCAACCGATACTACGGCGTTGTCCATGCTTGTTACAAAATGTTGATTTGCGGTCAGTTTTCCGGAAAACATCCATTTGTTTATGTACCATTCGGTTTCTAACTGGGAAAAGAATGTGTTCACGTAACTTTGGGCATGGACCATATTGGCCCACTGGTCTTCTCCCAGGTCGCGTTTGTATTCATAGAGCAGATCCGTATAGGTGTATCCGGCTTTGGCTTCCCATTTGGAACGTTGTTGCAGTTGGCGCCACCGGATGACACCCCTGAAAGAGTTTTCCCTCTGATTGTTCCTTACACTCGTATTCTCTTTGTAATCTACATTCAACAATGGGATACCGCGGTCAGTCCGGCTGTACCAGGCTGACATATTCCAGTTGCCCCATCCGGATCCTTTAAAGTCAATGTCCTGCAAAACATGAAAGTCACGGAAAGATCCGTTTTGATTTTGTTCCCCGGGGTATTCAAAGCCCGTAATATTTCCCTGCTGGTCGTAATAAAAAGTCTTCTTCCTGTAATTGGTGTAAGGGTAATCATTTGCAGAAGAAGCAAAATAGAATCTTGTGGAGGTTTTCCATTTGTTTTTACCGAAGGAGACCTGCAGAAAATCGTCAAAAGTGCGGAAACTTCCGATTCCCTGTATGAAATGGAGATGAAGGCCTTCTGCGGGGATGGTTCGGGTAGACAGGGCAATGGCACCTCCCAGGCCTCCGGAAGCAACGATTACCGAGCCGGGACCGTGGTACAAATGGGCTTCGTCAATAAAATAGGAGGGGATGGTGGAAAAGTCCACCATACCCAGCATGGGTGAATTGAGTTTCATCCCGTTCCAGGTTACCTGGGTATGAGACGGAGAAGTCCCGCGGAAAGAAGCCGTGGATAGCGTTGCCCTTCCGTAGCTTTTAATAAAAACAGTGCTGTTTTGGGAAAGGACCTGTGCCAGGGACCCGGAAATATCGTTGCGAAGCCCTGCCGAATCGAGCGAAGTTTTCTGCACTCCCATATCCCGGAGCCTTCTCTGGGCAACAACCCGGATGGAATCCAATTGCCTGACCGGTACCGTGTCCTGCGCTTTAAGCACAAAAGGGCAGAACAGCATAAAATACAGTAAGACAAGGTGTTTCATTACTTTATTAGGTTGTAGTCCCGAATCCCGGTAATTTCCGTGGAGATCTCACCCAACCATCCCGATTTTCCGTTCACCCCTGTCTGTATTTTTACAAAATCAATGAATTCAAGATCAATGGGATCGCCTTCAGGAGTGACGGCGTCTGAGAGCCTGAACAGGGCCTGACGGTCGTTGTCTGCATACCCCCATTCGTATGGAGGACTTATCCAGGAACCCGTTTGAGAAAGGTAATTGCGAGATTCCAGGCAGGTCCCTATAAGCGTGTAATACTCATCTTCTATCCACAGAGGATAATAAGATTCCTGGTCGTGATAAGCTCCCAGGTAATCCACAGTTCCCGTTATTCCGTTATTGTCAATCCAATGTACATTGGAGCCTGGTTGGCGGGGTTTAAAATAAGTGATGCTGTAATTCCTGGTAACCTTTCCGCCCGGGTCTTCGCTTCCCCTGAGCTCAAACCAGCCATCATCCGGCAATCCGTTCCCGTTGCTGTCCTGCATAACCCAAACGATCCCGGGTTCGGAAGAATTTTCGTGCGCGTTGCCTTCTATTTGTAGGTTGTATCCGCCGTCGTTCACGATGCTGTGGTCAAATCCGGCCACAATATATCCTCCAAATGCGCCAAGGGAAACGAAGAGGTTGTTTTTAAGCCTCTCTCCGGCATAAAGAATTGCTTCCTGAAGCGTTTTTTCCCCTGAGAAACCTCCCGTTCCGGATTCGTTTATAAATTGCCCGGGTGCCGGTCTGTAATCATAGATAACGTTCCAGTCTGCCCGGCTGTTGTCCTGCACAGGGCGGAAATACTTCCCGGTAGGCGCTTCCGGATGCTTGTTTCCCTCTTCGTTTCCCGCCTGTTCACTTACTGTCACTGAAAACCTTATCTCATCACTGCCTTCTGAGTTTTGAGCACTGAAACAGAAGTTAAAGAGACCGGTTTGCGTGGTGTTAAACTGGTAAATACTGTCCCGGCTGACTTCTACGTCATTGATTATCCAAAGATAAGTTGCGCTTTGACAATTTTCAACTATGGGACGCAAGATCAGGGTGCTGTCCGGTTTTATGAAAAAACCTTTCTCCGGGATGGCAAAAAAGATGGCAGGAACGGCTTTCCTTTCCACGTCTATACGGATGTCTTTGCCAACAGTAATATCCTGCCGGATCACTTTAAAAGTCAGGTAATACGTACCTGGTTGGTCAGCATTAAAAACATATACGCTTTGTGTGCTGACCGTCTTCCCGTCCATCAACCAGGCATATACTGCATCTTGTCCGTAACGGACCTGCGGGGCAAGAGTTAATGTGTTTCCCAATTTCAAAGTATAGATTCCGTCAGGATCTTCCAAAATAATCTCAGGAGCCGGCAGGGTGAATAATTCACGGCCACCGTTGCATCCGCTCAAAAAAATGAGCATCAAAACCAAGGGAATGTATAGATTCTTTTTCATGTTCACTTAAAACAAAAAGCACCCGGATTGATTCCTGCAGTCAATGTGTCAACAGGTGTTCCGTCGGGATCATAACGGTAAATCTTTCCGGGTTGTACGTAATCTATGGCATCGGCAATGTAAATATGCGATGTGGCCGGATCTACAGCCAGGCCGTAATATCGGCTGTTCCGGTTTCTTATGAACGGTTGTGATGGGAATGTTTCATGATCTGCGGCCATACGCCATACATCCCGGTTCAGAATGTACAGGGTATCTTTTGATGCATTCATTTCCAAATAGGAATAGGTTGCGTCATCAGATACAGTAAAGATTTTTTCTACCGTTCTGTTTTCCGGGTTGATCCTGTAGATTTCACCCGAAGCGGCACACCAAATTTTATTGTTTTTATCCAGTATCATCCGTGATGGCTGATTCCCCACTTCAATGGAATCGGTGACGGTGTCTGTTTGTGTGTCAATTACCAGTATTTTGTTGTCGAATGACCAGCAACTCACAAACAGGTCGTTTTTCCACTGTACCATTTCTTCCGTGGATCTGTGTCCAGGGGTATTTATTGATCCCGATATGGTATATTTTACAGGGTCAATTACCGTGATTCTCTCCCTGTAGAGATCCGTCACATAAGCTTTGTTTTCGTTCACAAAATGGATATGACGAGGTGAAATCAGCCCCGTGATATTACCTTTCAACCGGAATGTGCCGGGATCTATAACGAATATCACACCTGAATTGTTTACCACAATATATCCCAGTCCGTTATGTATTGTCATGGATTGGGCAACATCTCCCAGGTTGATCCCGTTGGCTCTGATGAAAACTTCATTTTCCACGATCCCTGATTGTGTGTCGAAATAAGAAAGGGATGCGTTGCCGTACATAAAATTGCCCTCGTTGACAATGAAAAGTCCTTTTGATGAAGGTCCCGGAAGGAATGCTTCAGTCTCTGACGGTCCGTATTTCATACAGGATCCCGTTACCAGCAGAAGCATTATGATTGTAAATGTCCGGGTCATCTTAAGGGTTATTAAAGGGGATAATTTTCAACAATTATATTGTCCAGGCAAAAATAGGCGGGTGTATTCATCCCGTAAGCACCGGTGTCTGAACTTTTCATGGAAAAGGTTATGCTGTGGACATGTCCCAGCGGCGTAAGATCCACTTTTTGCCATGAAGTGACCACACCTCCAGATTCCGGAGTACGAAAATCTGCCAGGTAAAAATCCGTTGTACCGGTAACTATTCCTTCCTTGTCATGTCCTGTGAAGGTCAGTTTCAGCCAGTCTTTATCTTCATAAGAAAACGTTTTGCAGAACATGTCTCCTTGGATCATGGATAAAGCTGTATAGGTACTGTTGGCTACGAAAAGGGTCAGAAAACTCATCTCTTTTTCAGGATCCTGAAAGGAGATAACGGCATCCGTTCCCAGGTATGCCAGTGCAAAGGTGGCAGAATTGCCATGACCTCCGAATCCGGTTTCCGGGTCCCGGTAAAATACGCTGCACTGATTGGAATACCCTTCTGTGTACATGTCAGTCCATTGAGACAGAACAATTCCGTTCCAGGAACTGTACACATATCCTTCGTATTCAAACGATGAAAAGGCGTATCCGAAGGTCATTCCCGTAGGATCATGAACGTAGGGGGTATAGGATTCGTCATACAGGTTGTCACCATAGATGGAGTTGGCCAGGGAAGATTGTGAAGTGTCTTCAAACGTAATGACAATTGGTTCGGGTTCTCCGGGAACACAAGGAGTACAACGCACAAAAAGTGCAGCAATGCACAAGGCAGACAATAAAGGAATTTTTTTCATGTTTTAGAAAATTAATTAGTTCTCCGCTAGTTATACAACGGCAGGTCTTCTGACTTATCCCTGTTTCCGTCGCCTTCCCGAACCATTAGGTCAGTGGCAAGAATAACGGGAACTGATGGAACATAAGTTCCTGGGACTCACAGCAGCGGGAACTGTTGCCGAATTTCACGGCATTCCCCTTTAATCCATTGGACCGTTTTCAGGTCTGTTGGAACCGGTGCTCTGCAAATATAGATGGTTTGGGGGAATATTATGCTATTTTTGTAAAGAAAAATATCCTGAATCATGAAAAACAGAGTTACGTTATTGACAATTACAATCTTGAGTTGCTTAATTTCATACCCGGCTTTAGCCAGGGGAAGTTATGTGGTTGATTCCCTGGAGAGTTCCATTTTAAAAGAAGTACGTCACTTTGCCGTGTATCTGCCTGAAAGTTATGAAAACAACCCGGAAAGGGAATACCCGGTGCTTTATTTGCTTCACGGCGGAGGAGGCTCCTGGCGGGATTGGGGACGGGTAGGCAATATGGCCCGGATCGCTGACCGTTTGATGTCTGCCCGGGATGCCCGGGAAATGATCATTGTAATGCCGGATGCCGGAACTACCCTGATGACCTACTTCAACGGAGGCAACTGGAATTTTGAAGATCATTTTTTTCAGGAATTCATGCCGTATGTTGAAAACCGTTACAGAATCCGTTCTGAAAAAAGTTCCCGCGCTATAGCAGGTCTTTCCATGGGAGGCCAGGGATCCGTAATGTACGGTTGTCACAGGCCGGATATATTCTCTGTAGTATATGCTATGAGTGCTTACCTTTATAAAATGGACCTCTCCATGTATAAAGAGGACGATCCGGTTAACCGGGACATCCAGCAAAGGGTGGAAAATAACAATGCTGTGAAATATATATCCGGACTGACCAAAGAAGACGCGGTTCCTTTACGTACTGTTACCTGGGTGATCGATTGCGGAGACGATGATTTTACATATCGTGCCAACGTGGAATTTTCACTGGCCATGAAAGAACAAGGGATCCCTGTGCAGGTAAGGATCTTTGACGGTGCACATTCCTGGGAATATTGGCAGGATGCCCTGGGCAGGGCACTTCCCTACATCTCGGCAATCCTGTAAATCAGCGGAGCTTCACGGGAAGGAGGAAGCATTTCGAACCCTTCCTCCATTTCAAGTTTCCACCCGGTTGTGCTGTATGGAACGAAAGCGGTCGTCCAGTCTGAAGAGATCAGGCATCCGCCCTCACTGACCTCCAATATGCCGAAATCTCCCGTTATCCTTATGTTGGGATACAATGTCCCCAATTGTCCCAGGGATTGTACGTTAACCGGGGAGAATCCCATGTTGAATTGACGCAAGGGAATGGACAGAACTGTATCCTGGGTAAAAGTGTGTATATAGGCTTCCCGAATACGTGTCTTCTCCCGCTCCCTTTCTTTTTCTGTTGCAGCAATGGTGTCGTACCCGTATTTTTTGATGATTTCCGGATCCGGTATAGAGGAAAGATCCCGGTCAGCAAAAAGTGCTTTTTGTAAAATAGCGGGAAGTGAAGCGTCTTTGTTCAATCCGGTCCGCCAGTTTGTATCAAAGCGGTCTAGCAGGTATCCGTAGGCCAGTCCCGAATGGTAAGCAAAAGCATACACGAACGAATTATTATTCCAGTGACGTTCGCGGCTTTCAATGATCTGTTCCTTCATATGGGCTGTATTGTCACAACACAACTTGTAGGCAGTGTATTCCGGGAGTCCTTCCAGTATCAGAAAAGCATCTTCATTAATACGGGCTTCTTCTGAATACTCAGACAGGCGTGTGTTCCTGAAATGCAAAGCCAGACGAACATCTTGAGCGGCGGCTTCCGGATCTTCTGCCCTGATGGCGTGATCCAGGGCATTCCATTCCATCTTGAGCCAGATCCGTGCAGAACTGTTTTCCAAGTGTTCACAGAGTTCGGGCCGGGGATCCAGTTCCAGGTCCGGCTGCCGGTAATGAAACGTTTCATGTACCAGCAGAATATTCCGGTCAAAAGTTTTTTCAGGCAGTGGCCACAAAGCCATGACCCATTTCATGCCTCCCAGTTGTGCCGTTGAATTGGCGGGATTCATCTCTTCCGGGAATTCCCCGCTCCAAATCTCTCCGAATGGTTCCAGCAATGCTTCTTTGTCGGCCCTGTCTGCATATAATGCCCTGGTTTCAGGATCTACAAAAAAAGTGGGGGCATACAAAGATATGCCCCAAAGATTGCCGGCATCATGTTGTAAGACAGATTCCAGGGATCTGAAATAGGATTCGGCAACGGATGCTGTGTCGTCAGCCGTACAGGAAGACATCGTAATAATGGCAATCCAAAGTGCTATACGTGAAATTTGTTTCATCATCAAGAGTGTTGTTAAATCATCACAAAACTATAAAATTATAGTATATTTGCGCCTCAAATTCAAATTGATGGAGTCAACCCGCCGGAGAATCATACATTCTGTCAAGGCCGTTACGCCGGGCGCTTTAAAAACTTCCTGGTGGCTGGTGAAGATCATGTTCCTGGTAACGTTCATTATTACCCTTTTGAAATATTTTGGGGTAATATCCTGGATATCGATATACCTGACGCCTGTTTTCTCAAAATTCGGATTACCCGGAGAGGCTTCCCTGGCATATGTTTCCGGTTTCTTTGTGAATTGTTATTCCGCAATTGCTGTCATTACCACACTCAATATGGATGTCAGATCCATTACTATTCTTGCCGTAATGGTGCTTTGCGCACACAATATTCCCATGGAAACGGCTGTTCAGAAGAAAACAGGCACTTCTGCCATAAGGATGATCCTGGTAAGAACATTGTCTTCGTTATTTTTGGGATGGTTTTTGCATAAGATCATGCCCGGGGAAACAATGCTGACGGTAGCAGGGGCGATAGAAACACAATCCCGGGAATTTTGGCCCATGATGGGAACATGGGCACTGGATACAGTGAAGATCGCCATACCTATGGTATTACTTGTTTATTCGCTGACCGTAGTGCAACGGTTGCTTGCCGAGTTTGGGGTAATACGTTATATTGCAAAACTTTTAAAACCTGTAATGGTCTTTTTTGGTCTGCCTCCCAAAACAGCTTTTTTATGGATTGTGGCCAATACCCTGGGACTGGCGTACGGTGCCGCAGTGATGATTGATGAAGTGAAAGCAGGGAAAATATCTGTAAAAGACGTGGATTTGCTGAATCACCATATAAGCGTTTCCCACAGCAACCTGGAAGATCTGCTTTTGTTTACCGCCATAGGTGGTTTCTTACCCTGGATGCTGCTTTCCAGGTGGGCTGTTTCCCTGTTTTGGGTATGGGAAAGACGCCTGGAAAAAAAAGTCGGGGCGAAATGACTCGAACATTCGACCCCTTGCACCCCATGCAAGTGCGCTAGCCAACTGCGCCACGCCCCGCTTTTTAGAGCCGCAAATATACGGAATTTTTATGAAACTTATAATTTTTGAATAAAAAATACAATGGAAACAATTAAATGCCTTATTGCCGGAAGCGGACCGGCCGGTTATACAGCAGCCATATATGCAGCAAGGGCCAACCTTCAGCCTGTTTTGTACGAAGGTATTCTGCGAGGAGGTCAGTTAACCACGACTACCGAGATCGAAAATTTTCCCGGTTATCCCCAGGGAGTGGACGGGAATCAGCTCATGGAAGATCTGCGTAAGCAGGCAGAAAGATTTGGCACTGAATTAAGAACCGGGATCATTACGGAAACAAAGCTGGACGAATCACCCTTAAGGATCAAACTGGATGACGGAAAAGAACTCCTGGCCAAAACGCTTATAATTGCCACAGGTGCCACGGCCCGGTACCTTGGTCTTGAATCTGAGGAGAAATTCAGAGGGATGGGTGTTTCAGCATGTGCTACCTGCGACGGTTTTTTCTACAGGGGAAAAGATGTGGCCGTAGTTGGAGGCGGGGATACCGCCTGTGAAGAAGCGGTATATTTATCCGCATTGTGCCGGAAGGTATACATGATAGTGAGAAGGAATGTGTTCAGGGCTTCAAAAGTAATGCAGAAACGAGTGCTTTCTACACCAAACATTGAAGTTTTGTGGGAACACCAGACCCGTGAAATACTGGGCGATAATACAGGAGTGACAGGTGCCTTGCTGGTACACAACTCGGGAAAAGAAAAAGTGATAGACATTCACGGATTTTTTCTTGCCATAGGACACCATCCCAATTCCGAAGCGTTCCGCCCCTGGGTTGAAGTTAACCAGGAAGGATACATCATTACTCGTCCCAAAAGCACGGAGACTAATGTAGAAGGAGTATTTGCTGCGGGGGACGTTCAGGACAATAAATACCGCCAGGCTATTACTGCTGCCGGAAGCGGTTGTATGGCTGCCATTGATGCCGAACGTTATCTGTCTATGAAATCTGGCCTGTAATTTGCTAAACTGTCGTATATTTGCATGAAATGTCATTAATGAAAAAACAAATCGTTCTGATCACTGGTCTTTTACTTTTAGGAGCCATGTCTTGCGTCAATCAGTATGAGACATTGCTGCGGAGTACGGACTATGATCTGAAATTCCGCAAAGCCATTGAGTATTTCGAAGCCAAAAGGTATTCCAGATCACAACCGTTACTGGAACAATTAAAGATGGTATACCGGGGTACTGTAAGGGACGATACCCTTCAGTTCTACCTGGGATTGAGCAATTATCACCTGAATGATTTTGTTAAGGCCGAAGATAATTTCAAGCAATTTGTAGATATCTTTCCCCGCAGCCCTTTTACCAAAACCGCCCGTTACCTGAGATTGGATTGTTTGTACCAAAATACGTACCGGTATGAACTGGACCAACAGCCCAGTCATACAGCAATAGCCGCCATCGAGGAGTTTCTCTATGATTATCCCAGAAGTGAATACGAGGAGGTTTGCCGCAAGATGCTGGATGACCTCTACAACCGTCTTGACCGGAAGGCTTTCGAGTCGGCAAAGCTTTATTATACCATAGAAGATTATAAAGCGGCTACTCATGCATTGAAGGAAACCCTCAAAAACAATCCCGAAAGCAGGTATCGCGAAGATGTTCTCTATTACATTGTTGCGGCCAATTACCACTATGCAAACAACAGCATACCCGCTATGCAAAGGGAACGTTTTCTTAACGTTATTGACGAATATTATAATTTTATCAGCGAGTATCCCGATTCCGAGTACCGGAAAGAAGTAGACAACATGTTCCGAAAAGCACAAAATTTCACTGCAAGACATAATAATAAAGAATAAATATGGATAGTAAAAAGACACCTGTTCCCGATACCACCGTTACCCGTGATCTTTCCCAATTGTCGGAAAAGACAGGGAACATATATCAGACTGTAATGATTGTAGCCCAGCGCGCAAACCAGATAGCTGCTGAAGTGAAAAAAGAACTGAACAGCAGGTTGGAAGAGTTTTCCAATTTTGCGGATACACTGGAAGAAACATTTGAAAATCGTGAACAAATTGAGATTTCACGTCATTATGAACGTCAGCCTAAACCTACGCTGATCTCCATAAAGGAGTTTGAAGAAGGAGAGACATATTATAAAGTGGTTGAAGAACCCAAAGATTAATATTGCTTTATTCGCTGAGCATATCCAATTATGCCCTCATCAATATACTGGATATTGAATTTGCCGAGGGACTTACAATACTTACCGGCGAAACAGGCGCCGGTAAGTCTATAATATTGGGTGCCCTTTCCCTTGTCCTGGGTCAGAGAGCGGATGTAAGTGTTCTTAGAGATCAGAATGCGAATGCAGTGGTCGAAGCTGGTTTCAGGATCCCGGATGAAGAAGGGGACCTGGAACATCTTTTTAATGAAAACCAGGTGGATTTTTCTTCTGATATGATCATAAGGCGCGTAATCTATCCGGGAGGAAAAAGCCGTTCCTTTGTGAATGATCAGCCGGTAAATCTCGGCTTCTTGAAAAATCTGGGTAATTTGTTGATAGACATTCATTCCCAGCACGAGAACCTGTTACTGGCCGACAGTGATTACCCCGTAAAAGCTGTTGATGCATTTGCCGGGCTGGGCCCGTTGAGGATGGAATACCTGAAGTCACACCGCAGGGTCTTAGCCCTTACCGAACAGACAAGGACTTTACGTCATACCTGTGAACAAACACAAAAAGATATTGATTATTTATCCTTTCAGTTTCAGGAATTGCAGGAAGCACGACTGGAACCGGGAGAACAGGAGGCGTTGGAGAACGAGTTGAAGTTACTGGAACACGCAGCCGAGATCAGGCAAAATCTGTTTGCCATTGCTTCCATACTGGAAGAAGGGGATTTGCCGGTTCTCGGCCGTATGAAAGAAGCAGAAAAGATGGCGAATGCTGTAGCTTCCCGGTTCCCCGATTTCTCCGAAACCGCTGCCCGGTTTGGACAAGCTCGTATTGAGCTAAAAGACCTGGCCCTGGAATGTTCCACAACTACAGGCACTGTACAGGATGATCCTTCCAGGTTTGAGACAGTGACCCGGCGGCTGGATACCATCTATTCCCTGGAACGTAAACACAGCCTGCAGACAATAGATCAATTGATAGAGCTAAAGGATTCGCTGGATAAAAATTTACAGCAGGCAGATACGGACTTTTCCCATTTGCATGAGTTGGAAAAAGAACTCAATGCGATTACTCAGGAAAGAAACTCGCTGGCTTCCCGTTTGCATAAAGAACGAACGGCGTGTTTGAAAAAACTTTCCGAACAACTTAAAACAAGACTGGCCTTGTTGGGGATCCCTTATGCCCGGATAGAATTCAATATTGATGAAAAACCGGTATACGGACCAACAGGCAATACAGTATTGGAAATCCTGTTTTCTGCCAATAAAGATATTCCTCCAAGGGAACTCAGCCGCATAGCCTCTGGTGGTGAAATGTCACGCCTGATGTTATGTATAAAAACAGTAATAGCACAACATTCAGGGCTGAGCACAATTATATTTGACGAAGTAGATCAGGGCGTTTCCGGTAAAATTGCAGACCGTATGGGCACAATGATCCACGAATTATCCGGTTATATGCAGGTGTTGGCCATAACACACCTGCCCCAGGTTGCTGCAAAAGGGAATTCCCACTACCTGGTGCACAAGGATTCCGAAAGTGATGTAACCCAAACCCGGGTATGGCCCCTGTATGGCGAGGAACGCATTAAGGAGGTGGCCAGGATGTTGAGCGGATCGAGCATTACCCCGGCAGCAATGCAAAATGCAAAAGACTTGTTACATTTAAATAACTAATATCATGAGAGTGATCATTCAGGAAAATTACGACCGTCTGTCTGCCTGGGCGGCCAATTATATTGTCCGCAAAATCAAGGCATTTGATCCTTCGCCGGAACGTCCTTTTGTGTTGGGTCTTCCCACCGGCTCTTCTCCCCTGGGAACCTACAGGGAGCTGGTCTCAATGTACCGGAAAGGTATGGTTTCGTTTAAAAATGTGATCACATTCAATATGGATGAATATGTAGGAATTCCTGAAGATCATCCCCAGTCATACCATTATTTTATGCAGGAGAATTTCTTCCGTCATATTGATATAGATCCGGACAACATTCACCTGTTAAACGGGAATGCATCAGATCCGGTGGCCGAATGTGTGGCTTACGAGGAGGCCATAACTAAGGCTGGCGGTATTCATCTTTTTATGGGAGGAGTGGGGCCTGACGGTCACATTGCCTTTAACGAACCGGGTTCTTCCCTGGTTTCCAGGACCCGCATAAAAACCCTTACTACCGATACCTTACTGGCCAATGCCCGTTTTTTTGAAAACGATATTTCGCGTGTTCCCAAAACGGCATTAACCGTAGGGATAGGAACAATTATGGATGCCCGGGAAGTTTTGATTCTTGTTAACGGACATGGTAAAGCCAGGGCTTTATACCACGCTGTGGAAGGCGCGGTATCTCACATGTGGACAGTTACCGCCCTGCAAATGCATCCCAAAGCCATTATTGTATGTGATGAATCAGCTGCTGCCGAATTAAAAACAGAAACGGTTAAATATTTCAGGGATATCGAAAAGGAGAACCTGTGATCAGGGTAAAAGCTCTACCGTAAAATCGGGCAGGTAGCGGATCATACGAATTCCGGTATTGGAATAACCGCCTTCGCGAGACTGCCGGGAAAAGGAGAACTCATTCTGTAATAAAGGGATCTGAAGATTCTCCAGGCAGTATTCAAAATCAGATCCGTACAAAAACAAGGCATTCAAAAAATACAACATGACATCATATCCCTGGAATGCGTATTGGGAAGGTTCCCCGTCATAAACAGTCCGGAAAGTCCTGACGAAATCCCGGACTTCCTTTGCCGAGTAGTCCGCATAAACCGAGAGAGGCAGGATGACTTTCAGCTGGTGCATGGCATCCAGATCAAGCGTTTCAAAATTCCTCCAGCGGGACAGGCCGAACAGTTCTACAGGGATGCTGTCGTAAGCATGCAATAAATGCAAATTGCGCACTGCATCGGAAACAAAAGCTTCGTTTTGTGAAGCAATTATGATTTGATTCCTCTCATTCACGCCAAGTGCTTCACGCAAGACTTCCGTGACTTCTCTGCCCTGCAGGACATCGTAAGAAAAATGACGGTAACTGATCAGGTTGTTATCCAGTATTGACCTCAGTTGGGGAGCCACCTGTTGTTCTCCTTCCTCGGAAATGATCCAAATGGAGGCGCTGTGAGGATCCAGATATTTTAACAACGATTCCTGTTGAGACTTCAATGTGGGTTGTACCTGGAAAAGATGGGGATATGAACTTACCCAGACTTCTGCATTACCGTCCAGGGGAGAAACGATTTTTATTTCGCTGTTGCGAAAATAAGCGATGGCGCTGCCAATGTCATTGGCGAATACCGGACCAATGATCAGGTCACTGTTTCCCAATGTTTCACGGGAAAGTAATAAATCCACAGGTTGACTGTACCAGTCGAAAACCTGTAATACCATGGGCATGCCTCTCTCTTTCATTTCCCGGGCTGCCAGCAGGGCCCCCTGGTAGAACTCAATGAATTCACTGCCGGAGATTGTATCGGAAAAAGGAAGCATAACAGAGATTACGGGTCTGTATGAACCCGGAGATATGATATCGTTACAGGAACGGTCCGGCTTTTCTTCCGGAACAGGAAGATCTACTTCGGGTATGGTCTCCTGGATGTTGCCGGTTATATCCTGCTTTTCTTCCCGGTCCGGATTTGGTATAAGCAAAATCTGTCCCCTGGATATGTCCCCGGTTTTAAGGTTGTTTAGGACGGCGATCTCTTTGGCATCCACTTTATACTTCCTGGCAATGGAATACAAAGTTTCCATCCAGCGTACTTTGTGTCGTATATAATACTGTTCCTGAGCTCCCAGGGTGATAAAGGAAAACAGGAATAATACCAGGAAAATGTTTCTGATTCTCATAAACGGGCTATCATATTGCGGATGCATCCTTCCATATTATCGTAAAATGCATCGTCATATGTCAAAGGTACAAAAGCCGTGCCTGTAAGATGTTCGAACAACTCAATATACCGGTTGGAGATACTCTCAATTACCTGGTCGGTCAGAACCGGCATCTTTTGTCCCGGTTGTCCGCTGAACCCGTTTTCCATAAGCCATTCACGGACAAATTCTTTGGAAAGTTGCCTGGGAGGAAGTCCTATCGGGAAATTTTTCCGGTAATCATCGGCGTAAAAATACCGGGATGAATCGGGGGTATGGATCTCGTCTATGAGATAGATTGTATCCCCCAGCTTCCCGAATTCATATTTGGTGTCAACAAGTATCAATCCTTTTTCGGCTGCCAGTTTTTGGCCTCTTTCAAATAATGCCAGTGAATATTTTTCAAGCTCTCTATAGTCTTTTTCATTAACAAGACCACTGGAAATGATCTCATCGGGTGATATATCCTGGTCGTGAGCCCCAATTTCAGCTTTTGTGGTAGGGGTTATGATAGGGTGAGGAAAAGCCTGGTGTTCTCTCAGTCCTTCCGGAAGAGTTATCCCGCAAAGGTTACGCTTACCGCTCTTGTATGTTCTCCATGAACTGCCGGTCAAATAGGATCTGACGATCATTTCTACGGGGAACGGTTCACAGCGGTATCCAATGGTAACCATGGGATGAGGAGATGCAATTTTCCAATTTGGAACAATGTCGGCGGTAAGATCCAGGAAATCAGATGCGATCCGGTTCAATATTTGGCCTTTGTACGTTATGCCTCTTGGGAAAACGATGTCAAACGCAGAAATCCTGTCTGTTGCGATCATAACCAATATACGGTTGTCGATCGTATAAACATCGCGTACCTTACCTGTATAAACGCCTGTTTGACGCGGAAAATCAAATTGAGTCCTGATGACCGAGTTCATAGGTTTTCCTATTTGCGGCTTTTATCGTATTCCCGGTTCAGGCCTTCCACAACATCGTTTGTGATATCCAACGCAGATGTCCCTTCGATGATTGTATTGCTGCTTCCGTCCGTGGTCAGGATCAGATCATAATTATTTAGCACGCGGTATTCTGCCAGGAACGTTTTGAGTGCATCCAGTACGCGGTTAAGCATCACCTGGTTTTCCTCGGCAAGTTCCATTTGTTTTTGCTGTGCAAACTGTTCAAGCTCCTGCTGACGGGCCGCCAACTGGTTTTGTTGTGTTTCAGCCTGAGATCTGGTGATGAGACCTTTTTGAACCTTTTCCTGAAAACTGGTAACGTCATTTTCGAAAGCACGCCCTTTTTTTGTAAGATCGTCCTCTACAATACGGGCTTTTGTATTCAAATCCGTTTGCAGATCCAGAAAAAAATCATATTGGTTCAAAAGGGAATCCATTCGAATGTACACGATATTTCCGGAAGCTACTTCACCCACTCCGGGTTCAGATTCCACGACTGCGGGTTTTCCCGTTCCGATCCCGGTAAAATGTAAAACATAAAGTGCTGCAACGGCTAGTGCCATTAAAATGGTGATTATCAGTGATGTTTTCTTCATGATTTATTAAAATAAGAACTTGCAAATATAATTAAAAATCGGAGAGTTGCTTTAAATACATCTGAATCGTATTTTCCAGACCGTAATAAATGGATTCGCATATAAGGGCGTGCCCAATTGAAACTTCCAGTAATCCGGGTATATTATGTTGAAAATAAGCAACATTCACAAGATTCAGGTCGTGTCCGGCATTCAGACCCAGGGAATAACGGGCAGCTGCTTGTGCTGCTGATAAATAGGGACGTATGGCTTTTTCACGATCTGTTTCATATAAATGTGCATAAGATTCTGTATATAATTCCACCCGGTCAGCACCGGTAACAGCTGCCGCTTTTATCATTTCAGGGTCTGGATCTACAAAAAGAGATACCCTGATCCCCGCGTCTTTGAATAGCTTAACCCATTCTTTCAGGGCATCCGTGTGCCGGATGGTATTCCATCCCGCATTTGAGGTGATCGCATCGTGTGCATCGGGAACCAATGTGACCTGGGCAGGTTTGACTTCAAGTACAAGTTCTATGAAAGAAGGGATGGGATTCCCTTCAATATTGAACTCGGTGTTTATAACGGGTTTGATTTCCCGTACATCCCTGTATCGTATGTGCCGTTCGTCTGGTCTGGGGTGAACAGTGATTCCCTGAGCACCAAAACTTTCACAATCCTTAACAGCTTTTATGATATCAGGCATATTGCCCCCTCTGGCATTCCGTAAGGTCGCAAATTTGTTGACATTAACACTTAGATTTGTCATTATTGGTTATCTTTGCTGCAAAAGTACACCAACTTATCGGCAATCCAAACATGAAGGTCGTTTTTTACGGGCAGGAAATCAATAAGGACTGGCTTCTCCCTGACAGGGGAGATGTTTCTTTTGAGATGCTTGCCAAAGACCGTATTATGCCCGCAGATACAGATCTGTTGATCACTGCAGGAGGTGACGGGACATTCCTGGAAGCACTTCAGATTGTCAAAGATTCAGGTGTTCCCATAGTGGGGATCAATTTTGGAAGGTTGGGTTTTCTAACCGGTTGCAGTCCTGACTTTATTGGGCATCTCTTTGATGCCGTGCAAAAGAAGCAATATTATAAAACCATCCATACTGTTCTTGCCATAGAACAGGAGGATCTGAAACACAAGATATACCCCTTTGCCATAAACGAAATATGTATACAAAGGTACAGTTCTGCCATGATAGAGGTAGATGTGAAGATTGACGGGAAACATGTATCTACTTACCGTGGTGATGGAATTATTGTTGCAACACCAACAGGTTCAACTGCTTATTCGTTGAGTGTGGGAGGTCCTATTGTTTTTCCGGAATCTGGAGTTTTAATTCTTTCGCCCATTGCCCCGCATAACCTGAATGTTCGTCCTTTGGTGTTTAAAGACGATGCTCAATTGGAAATTGAGGTAAAAAGCCGGAGTTCCAAAGCCCAGTTACACCTTGACAACCGTTCAGTAGATATTGACCTGCCCTATGCATTTGTAGTGAAAAAAGCTTCTTTCAGCATTACCAGCCTGTCTCTTGCTGGGAATGATTTCATTACCACATTGAGGGAAAAATTGATGTTAGGATTTGACAAGAGAAACGGAAGTGAAGATTATGCGTGAAGAAAAAGGTAAAATGCCCGGACACGTATCCATAATTATGGATGGGAATGGAAGATGGGCCATGTCCCGTGGCCTGGAAAGAAACCTGGGACACCGCCAGGGAGTGGAAGCCGTGCGTGAAGCAACAGAATTTGCTGTTGAGAAAGGAATTTCTTACCTGAGTCTTTTTGTTTTTTCAGAAGAAAACTGGGGCCGCCCAAGAAGGGAAACAGAAGCCCTGATGTCGCTGATGGTGGATTCAATTCACAACGAAACGCCCACTCTGATGAAAAACAACGTTCGCTGTATTTTTATCGGTGACCGCACCCATCTTAAACCGGATGTGTTGGAACGTATGGACCTGTGTGCGGGAGAGACTTCCGGGAATACCGCCATGACATTGATCCTGGCTGTTAATTACAGCGGCAAATGGGATATCCTCCAGGCGGTTAACCGTTATCTGGAAAATGAAGAGGCGCTCTCTAAAACTTCAGTAATAACGCCCGGGAATTTTTCCAGGTACCTGTCAACGGCAGGGATCCCGGATCCTGATCTTATGATCAGAACGAGTGGGGAGATGCGTATAAGCAATTTCATGCTATGGCAGATGGCCTACACTGAATTATATTTTACACCGGTACTTTGGCCTGATTTTCGCAAACCTGATTTCCAGACAGCCTTGAACGCTTATTTTAACAGGAAGCGCCGGTTTGGAAAGATTGAAGAATCATACTAATATTCCCTGAATGAAGCACCTGTTTTTCTGCCTTATTTTTATTATCTCGGGTTTTCCTGTATTTGCACAAATTACGGAAAAAACGACCGTAGCGGATTCTACCGCCGGAAAACAGAGTTCTGTTGTGATCGATTATTCAGATCCAAGGCAATGTGTCATATCAGGACTTACCGTGACCGGAGTGAATTATCTGAACGCAGATCAGATTCTGTCCCTGACTGGTCTGGCACTGGGAGACACCATTACAATACCCGGAGAAGAATTGCAGTCAATTGTGAAACGTTTGTTTATGCAGCGTTTCTTTGCAGATGTAGGAGTCTATGTGGACAGCCTGGTAAACGATAAGGCATATATAAACATTAACATTTTGGAACGTCCCCGCGTTTCCCAGTGGAAGTACGAAGGGGTCAAGAAGGGAGAACAGACCGACATAGAAGAAAAGGTGCGACTCAGAAGGGGAAGTGAATTGTCAGATTATGTGATTAAATCTTCCAGCGACCTGATCAAGGAATATTATGTTGAGAAAGGTTTTTTAAATGCCGAGGTAACGGCAACACATAAAGAAGACACAACCATTAAGAATGCTGTGCAAGTCACCTTTCATGTAGACCGTAAAGACAAAGTACGTATAAAAGAGATCAACTTTTTTGGAGGAGATCAATTGTCGCTGCTGAAAAAGCGTTTTGCCATGAAGAAGACAAAAGACAAACGGCTTTATAATTTCTTCTTCAGCAAAAAATTCGACGAAAAAGAATACAAAAACGACAAGCAGCTTTTATTACAAAAATACCACGAGCTGGGTTACCGGGATGCGCGGATCGTAAGGGATTCAATATATCAGATAGACGAAAAAAGCTTAGGGATAGATATTGTGATAGATGAAGGTACACAGTATTATTTCCGCAATATTACATGGACCGGGAATACACAATATTCGAGTGAGATGCTGAATTCCGTCTTGCGTATAGAAAAAGGCGATATCTATGATGTGGTTACCATGGAAGAACGGCTTTTCGGAGGGGGTAAAACTCAGCAAGGCAATGTCTCACAGGTATATAAAGATCAGGGGTATCTCTTTTTCAGGGTAGTTCCCGTTGAAGTCAATATCGTGCAGGATTCCGTTGATGTGGAGATGAGAATTTTTGAAGGAAAACCGGCCACCTACAACAGGATTATCATTAACGGGAATAATGTTTCGAATGAAAAGATCATCCGTCGCCAGGTCTTTACCCGTCCCGGGTACTTGTTCAGTCAGACAGAGCTGGAACGGTCCATACGTGAGATAGCCTCAATGGGTCACTTTGATCAAGAGGCCATCATGCAAATGGGATCCGGATTCAATGTAGTTCCCAATCAGGTAAACAATACGGTGGATATCATATACAATGTTACTGAAAAACCGGACAGCCAGTTTGAGATAGCCGGCGGATGGGGAGGTAATACATTTGTTGGTACCGTAGGGATAAGTTTCAACAATTTTTCCATTAAGCGTTTGTTTGACAAAGAAGCCTGGAGACCGGTTCCATTGGGAGACGGACAGACTTTATCGCTCAGATTCCAAACCAACGGAACTTATTATATGGCCCTGAGTGCTACGTTTGTAGAACCGTGGCTTACCGGGAAAAAGCCAACATCTTTCAATTCCAGCATTTATTATACCAGGCAGACGGCCTCCACCTACTATTACCTTACCAATGATCAATTCATGGAGGTATACGGACTGGGTCTGGGATTGGGAACCCGGCTCAAGTGGCCCGACAATTATTTTGTCTTCTACAACCAGCTGGACATAAAACGCTACAATCTGCAAGACTGGGGGTATTATTTCATGTTTACTGACGGTCAATCCAATATTATTGATTATACTATCACTTTACAACGAAACTCTACCGACCAGATCATATATCCTCGTCAGGGTTCAGATTTTAAATTCGGGTTACAGGTAACGCCTCCCTATTCCCTCTTCAGGGATAAGAATACCGATTATTCAGCCATGACAGAAGCCGAAAGGTACCGTTGGATAGAATACCATAAATGGACCTTTGACGCGAGTCTTTACACACGTTTAATAGGAGATCTGGTGTTAATGACCAGGGCTAACTTCGGATACCTGGGTTATTACAGCCGGAAATTGGGTTATTCTCCTTTTGAAGGATTTATGCTGGGAGGTGATGGTATGAGCGGCTACAACACTTATGGTGCTGATATCGTATCCCAGAGAGGTTATTCCAATTATTCACTGACACCTACTATTAATGATGCTTATGCAGGTCGTGTATACGACAGGTTTACAGTGGAATTGCGTTACCCGGTGATCTTGCAGCCCCAATCTACCATTTATGCCCTTGTTTTCCTGGAGGGTGGGAATTGTTGGAGCGATATGCGTGATTTCAACCCGTTTTCCATTAAAAGGGCTGCAGGTGTAGGTGTTCGGGTCTTTTTGCCCATGATCGGTCTTTTGGGGATTGACTGGGGTTATGGTTTCGATACCGATTTCAGCGGAAAGAAAGGCGGATCGAATTTCCATTTCATGATAGGACAAACTTTTTAAATACATTATTATGAAAAGAGTGGTATTATTTTTACTGGTTAGCCTGGTGACCGGCAGTATGTCGGCTCAGAATTATGCCGTAATAAATTCCGAGACTATTTTGGGAGCGTTACCCGAATATACCTCGGCACAGGAACAAATTTCTGATTTGCAGGAACAGTATCAGCAAAAGATACAGGATGAGTACGATCAGCTGGAAACCATGTTTCAGCAATATCAGAAAGATAAAGCGCGTCTTTCTGCTCAACAGAAAAATGCACGCGAACAGGAAATACTGGATAGGGAAGAGGAAGTGAAAGCCATGCAGGAACAGTATTTTGGACAGGAGGGAACTTTGGCCAAAACATCTGAAGTTCTTTTCAAGCCCATACAGGATCGGATGCAGGAAGCTGTTAAGTATGTTGCAGAAAGACAGGGCTTTGCGCTGATTATAGATATTGCGACCGGCATGGGCGTGGTTCATTATTCCCCTGATATAGATATAAGTAATCTGGTTTTGGAAAGATTACAGGCTGTCAGGTAAATTTTTAGTACATTTGTAATCTTTAAACCAAAAACTTATGAAACGTATTGCTACTGTCCTAATTCTGTTAATCTGCGTAATTGGAACATCTTCTGCACAAAATTTGAAATTCGGTCATATTAATTCACAGGAATTAATAAGCCTGATGCCCGAAAGGGATTCAGCTCTCATAAAATTGCAGGATTATACCAATGAACTGGAACAAACCATAGCCGAGATGCAGCAGGAGTACCAGACAAAATACAACACTTACCAGCAGAAACAGGCTACATGGACAGCTGCGGTTCTGGAAGCGAAACAGAGAGAATTGATAGAGATACAGCAACGTCTTGAACAATTCAGTCAGGGTGCCCAACAGGAATACCAGCAAATGCAGCAAATATTGCTGTCCCCTGTATTCCAGAAAGCAAACGAAGCCATTTCGAAAGTTGCAAAAGATAACGGATTCGCGTTTATTTTCGATCTTTCTGTAGGGGGTGTAATATACTTCGACGAACAGATCAGCGTGAACATCCTGCCTATGGCAAAAAGTGAACTCGGTATACCGGCAGAAAAAGTGGCTCCCACACAATTGCCCGGCATGGAACAACAACAGTAAAGAATATCTTTATGAACGGGTTATCCATTGGAATAATGGATTCCGGAATAGGTGGACTTTCTGTTCACAATCATATCAAGGCGCTTCTCCCTGAGGAGCGCCTGGTTTATGTAGCAGACACAGCCTATTGTCCTTACGGTACAAGGCCTGTGGAGGAAATAATCCGAAGGTGTGATCTGATTACCAGGTTTCTTTTGAAGAATGGAGCAAAGATCATAGTCCTGGCCTGTAATACCGCAACGGCTGCTGCTATTGATACCTTACGAATTACGTATCCCCACACACTGATTGTTGGTATGGAACCTGCAATAAAACCGGCTGTACTACACACTAAAAGTGGGATAGTTGGTGTTTTGGCAACGCACGGAACCTTTATGGGATCTTTATACAACAGGACTCTCGCCACGTTTGCAGGAGATGTAAAAGTGCTGGAAAAAGTAGGTGAAGGATGGGTTGAGGCCGTAGAAAGGGGAGAACTGAAGTCAAAAAAAACGGAAGAATTGGTTCGCAAAACCATTGTTCCCATGTTGGAGGCCGGTGCTGATCATCTTGTCCTTGGATGTACCCATTATCCTTTTCTCATTCCGGTGATCTTGAAAATTGCCGGACCTGGGGTTACAATTGTAGATCCTGCTCCCGCTGTGGCCAGACGCGTTAAACAATTATTGATTGATAATGGGTTGGTTGCTGAAAAGGCTACGTTACTCTCAGAAGATCTTTATTACACTTCCTGTGAAGATACAAGTGTACTGCCCAGGGCGGTCCCGAAAGCGGCAAAAGGAGGTATAATAAACTGGAGACCGTATACGTTTGAGAACATGGAGTAAATATCCTTTGCCTGGGGAAGGCGCGTAAGAGAACCTACAAAGACCACATTCGTTTTGTGACAACTCTTACATATCATAACAGCCATACTCCCGATTACCTGAAGCACAAGATTGATCAGTGCCACAGCCAGATCTTCTTTCCCTGCACGGGATGCTTGTTGTGTGTAAAGAGGGTGGGCGAGTTTCCCGAAATTGGCAGCAGTCAGGTAAGGCGGTAAATGTTCCATTTCCTGGTCGGTAACATCTCCAATCAGAAGATCCACGTTTTCCAGTTTGCCGCGTGATGCCATACGAACGATCTCGTGAACAGATGAACATCCCAGAAGACTGTGTCCCAGACCGGTAAGAGTGCCACCTCCCACCCCGGTACCTCCCAGGTGACGGAATCCTTGCTCAGAAGCATCTATATAAGTTGTTCCGGTTCCTGTGTTTACCACAAGTGCTTCCTCTAATTCACTAAGAGCCAGACCTCCAAGACCAATAGATTCTACTTCCGGAACAATTCGGGTAGGGATCTCCAGTATGTTGTCTTTCACCAGATTGGCATGTGTGCCCGTAGCTGAAATATGGTCTATAGCATTTATAGGAATATTCTCCTTGAGCAGAAACGTTTCCAATGCTTTGTAAAAATCGGGAACGTAGTCATTAGTTCTATATTGAAAAACAGCCTGGGGTGAAGGATAATCCTTCTCCCCAGGCTTGGTAAGAGCCATTTTTGTTAACGTAGAACCAAAATCAAGCCCCAGTCTGAACATGGTTAAACAACTCCTTGTTCGAGCATTGCACGTGCCACTTTCATGAATCCTGCAATATTAGCTCCTTTCACGTAGTTAATATAACCGTCTTCTTGTTTGCCGTGATTTACGCATGCCTGGTGTATGCTTGACATGATCTGGTGCAATTTGGCATCCACTTCTTCTGCCGGCCAGTTGAGGTGGGCGGCATTCTGAGTCATTTCCAGTCCCGAAGTAGCTACGCCCCCTGCATTGACGGCTTTGCCCGGAGCAAAATTAACCTGTGCTTTCTGGAATGCCTCTACGGCATCCGGGGTACAACCCATATTGGAAAGTTCGGCTGCAAGAGAAACCCCATTGGCAATCAGTTTTTTAGCATCTTCGCTATTGAGTTCGTTCTGAGTGGCGCAAGGCAATGCGATGTCAACCTTGACTTCCCAGGGACGTTTATTGGCATAGAATACAGATCCGGGGAATTTGTCGGCATAGGGAGCAACAATATCGTTCCCGGTAGCACGCAGTTCCAGCATGTAAGCGATCTTTTCTTCATCCAGACCGGCCTGATCATAAATATACCCGTCGGGGCCGGAGATTGTTACAACTTTTGCTCCCAGTTCGGTAGCTTTTTGTGCAGCACCCCAGGCAACGTTACCGAAACCCGAGATAGCCACTATCTTCCCCTTCAGGTCTTCATTTTTTTCCTGGAGCATGTGCTGCACAAAATAAACACCTCCGTAACCGGTAGCTTCCGGACGGATCAGTGACCCACCCCAGGTAAGACCTTTTCCGGTCAAAACACCGGTATGTTCGCGTGCGAGCTTTTTATACCAGCCAAATAGATAACCTACTTCCCTGCCGCCAACACCAATATCTCCGGCAGGCACATCAGTATCGGGACCTAAGTTATGCCACAATTCTGTCATAAAAGCCTGGCAGAAACGCATGATCTCATTGGAGGAACGGCCACGGGGATCAAAATCCGAGCCACCCTTGCCACCGCCCATTGGCAGAGAGGTAAGGGCATTTTTGAAGATCTGTTCGAATCCCAGGAACTTCAAAATGGAAAGATTCACCGAACGGTGAAAACGAAGTCCTCCTTTGTAGGGTCCAATGGCATTGTTGAACTGTACACGGTAACCTGTGTTTACATGCACTTCTCCATTGTCATCTACCCAGGTAACCCTGAATGTGAAAATCCGATCAGGCTCTACAATCCGTTCAATTATTCCGGCCTTTTCAAACTCGGGATGCTGATTGTATACATCCTCGACGGACTCCAAAACTTCGTGAACAGCTTGCAGATACTCTTTTTCGTGCCCGTACTTGGCCTCGAGAGTTGCCATTATTTCTTTTGCTTTCATGATAAATAAGTAAATTTTTAATGTGATTATTTATGGTACAATTATTCCACAACCCATGTTGCTCCACTGCGCAGCAAATCGTTTACACAACGTATGGAGGATTTATCGGCTACTTCCGTGACCTGGTCACGTACCATGTCATCGTATGTACGGTCTTTGACTTTACGTATAACACCCAGTGCTACAGGTAGATCGGGCCATTCCATTTCGCAAAGCATCATATGCATGCCATGATTTTGTTCTTCTGCATTATGAATGAGGATATCCTCTTTGGTGATTCCGTTTTCACCTATGGTTACGGCTTTTAACCGCATCCCGTCCAGGACAAGTCCTTTGTTCCCATCTTTACCGAATATCATGGGTTCCCCGTGCCGGAGAACTATGGTTCGGTCAGCCCTTACGCTTTTATCTGTTATAAGAGCATGTGTTTTGTCGTTGAAAATAACGCAATTCTGCAATACTTCCACCAATGCTGTTCCGTCGTGGGTAGCGGCTTCCACCATAAGCTCCTGTGTGAGTTTTAATTCCACATCCAGTGTGCGTGCAAAGAACGTTCCGCGTGCCCCCATGGCAAGTGCTCCGGGATTGAATGGATGTTCAACTGTTCCGAAGGGAGAGGTTTTGGTAACGGTTCCCCATCTTGAAGTAGGAGAGTATTGGCCTTTTGTCAGACCGTAAATGCGGTTATTAAAAAGGACAATGTTTATGTCAATATTTCTGCGTATAGCATGTATCAGGTGGTTCCCCCCGATAGCCAGGGAATCTCCGTCACCTGTCATTTCCCATACAGATAAAGTCGGATTGGCCACTTTAATTCCGGTGGCAATGGCAGCTGCCCTTCCGTGAATTCCGTGGAATCCGTATGTCTTCATGTAATAGGGAAAGCGTGAAGAACAACCGATTCCGGACACAAACACATAACGCTCATGAGAATAGCCCAGTATTTCACTGACTTCCGGTAATGCCCTTTGAATGGCTGCAAGAACAGCATGATCTCCGCAACCCGGACACCACTTCACTTCTTGATCTGATTTAAAGTCTTGAGGAGTGAATTTCATTTTACTAAATTATTGATTGCTTCGGTAATTTCTTCTACAATAAAGGGTTGACCCTGTATCTTGTTGTATTGCAAGTATGTAAACTGCGGAAATTTTGTTCTCAGGTAATTGGCAAAATGTCCGCTGTTGAGTTCAAAAACGATGATTTTTTTAAAACGTTTGAAGATATCTTCTGAATTCCGGGGCAGTGGATTGATGTAATCAAAATGAGCCAGACCTACCTTAACACCCTGAGAACGGAGTTGACTTTCTGCACTTAACATGTGACCGTATGTCCCTCCCCAGCTTACCATAAGAATATCCCCTTCTTCTTCACCTATCACTTTCTGCAGGGGTATCTCACGTGCCAGCAATTCAATTTTTTTGGCGCGTTCTTCTACCATTTGCTCATGTACCAAAGGATCCGAAGAAACAGCCCCTTTATGGTTTTTTTCCAATCCGCCTACACGGTGTTCCAATCCTGCCGTACCCGGCAATGCCCACCTGGGAACCAATGTTTCCGGGTCTCTTTTGAAAGGATAAAAATAAGGTTCATCCGGTTCAAGCTCATGCACTATAGGCGGATTCACAGAAGGATAATCTTTCATATCAGGAATTCTCCAGGGTTCGGAACCGTTGCCTAGAAATCCTTCGGAAAGAATTATGACCGGCATCATATGTTCCATGGCGTGTTTAGCTGCATAAAATGCAGTTGAGAAACAGTGTGAAGGAGAATGCGGTGCCATGACGGCAACCGGACTTTCCCCGTTGCGGCCGTATAAAGCCTGATTCAGGTCTGTTTGTTCGGTTTTTGTAGGTATGCCTGTGGAAGGGCCTGCACGTTGTACGTCAACTATCACCAGAGGCAATTCGGCAATAATGGCCAGTCCCAGAGCTTCTGTTTTCAGGGAAAGACCGGGACCTGAAGTTGTCGTAACGGCCAGTGAACCGGCGTAAGAGGCTCCGATGGAGGTACATATACCGGCAATTTCATCTTCGCATTGCAATGTTTTAACGCCCAATTCCTTGTGTATGGCGAGCTCTTCCAGAATACCCGTTGCAGGGGTGATAGGATAGGATCCGCAAAACAGAGGTCTTCCCGATTTTTCGGAAGCGGCCATCAATCCCCAGGCAATGGCTCTGTTGCCATTGATATTTCTGTAGATCCCCGGTTTCTGTTTAGACGGTTTCACTATATAGGTGTCCGCTATTGCCTGGATATTGCCTGCATAATTATAGCCGTCCTTGAGGACCTTATTGTTCATGTCTATCATTTCAGGCGATTTGGAAAACTTCTTTCTGAAGAATTCTTCCGTATGCTTTAAAGGCATATTGTAAAGGAAAAAGCAGATACCCAGGGCGAACATGTTTTTGCATCTCAGTCCTGATTTGGGATCCAGTCCACAGTTGTTCAGACAATCTTTGGTCAGGGTAGTGATGGGAGCAGCAATGATATTCCTGTTCTTAATCTTGAGTTCCGTAAAAGGATCGTTAGTCTGAAATCCTGCTTTTTCCAGTCCCTTTTCATCAAATGTATCGGTATCAACAATAATGGTTGCATTGGGCTTCAGCCATTTAACATTTGATTTTAATGCGGCTGGATTCATGGCTACCAGTACGTCGCAGTAATCACCCGGAGTATATATGGCACTGCTGCCAATATGGACCTGGAAACCGGAAACTCCGGCAACCGTTCCCTGTGGGGCTCTGATTTCTGAAGGATAATCGGGAAAAGTAGAGATCTCATTTCCGAAATAGGCAGATGCATCGGCAAAAAGAGATCCTGTCAACTGCATGCCGTCTCCGGAATCTCCCGAAAAACGGATCACTACATCTTTTACGTCGATTACTTTGTGCTGCATGGGTTGGTAATATTGATTTATTATTAATAGTGGCAAATATATATAAAATAATAAGGGCCGCAGCCCTTATTGATAATTATTTGTAATAATTTCACTTTATTTGGGCAGTGTTCGTTCTTCTACCATCTTTTTATAATCAGACAGGGAGGTAACCAAAATATTCTCATATTCCCTTTGCCCTGTTCCGGCAGGGATCAAATGGCCGCAAATTACGTTTTCTTTCAGGCCTTCCAGAGTGTCACTCTTACCAAAAATAGCGGCTTCAGAGAGCACCTTGGTCGTTTCCTGGAAGGACGCAGCAGACATGAAACTGTTTGTTCTCAGGGCTGCCCTCGTAATACCCTGAAGCACCTGGTTGGAAGTGGCCGGCATGGCATCACGAGCCTGAACCAATTTCAGGTCTTTACGCTTGAGGGTTGAATTTTCATCACGAAGTCTGCGAACGGTTACAGTCTGACCCGGCTTGAGTTCCTGGGAATCTCCGGCATCCGTAACGATTTTTTTATCAAATATGAAATCATTTTCCTGCATAAACTCCCATTTGTCAACCAATTGCTCGGGCAGGAAGCGGGTGTCTCCGGGATCAACAATCTCGACTTTGCGCATCATCTGGCGTACGATCACTTCAAAATGTTTGTCGTTGATCTTTACACCCTGATTCCGGTATACACTTTGGATCTCATTGACAATATACTCCTGAACCTTGGTGGGACCCTGTATTAAAAGTATGTCGGTAGGGGAGATGGCACCTTCTGACAGAGCCATCCCGGCGCGCACGTAATCATTCTCCTGAACAAGTATTTGTTTGGACAGGGGTACCAGGTATTTCTTCTCTTCTCCGGTCTTGGCATGAACGATGATCTCCCTGTTCCCTCTTTTAATGCGTCCCATTTGTACTTCACCGTCAATTTCAGAAACGATTGCAGGGTTGGAAGGATTACGGGCTTCAAACAATTCGGTAACACGGGGAAGACCACCGGTAATATCCCTTGATTTGCCAATGGCACGGGGAATCTTGACAAGGATGTCTCCTGCCTTGATCTCCTGGTTGGCATTTACCATGATATGGGCACCTACCGGCAGGTTGTACTGCCTGAGTTCTTCTTTTCCCTTCATGATCTTCAGGGTGGGGTTGCGCGATTTATCACGGCTTTCAATGATCACTTTATCACGGTGCATTGAATACTCATCGGCAGCTTCTTCACGGTAAGTTACTCCTTCAATAAGGCTGTCAAAAGCTACAGTTCCGTCAAGTTCTGCAATGGTAACAGCATTGTAGGAGTCCCACTCACAAATTTTGTCTTTTTCCTTTACCTGGTCACCGTTCTTAAAGAATAACACTGCTCCGTAAGGAATGTTATAGGAAGAGAGGGTAATGCGTGTATTGTTATCTACGATACGCATTTCCGCAGTACGTCCTATTACAATGGTCTGACTTTCACCGGTTTCGGTTGTTTTGGTTAACGTTCTCAGTTCGTCAATTTCCAAAGTACCGTTGTAACGGGCCACGATCTCGCTTTCCGAAGTAATTGTGGAAGCAGTACCTCCCTGGTGGAAAGTACGCAACGTCAACTGGGTTCCCGGTTCTCCAATGGACTGGGCAGCTATGACACCAACCACTTCTCCTTTTTCCACCATCCTTCCTGTGGCCAGGTTTCTTCCGTAACATTTTGCACAAACACCTTTTTTGGATTCACACGTGAGAACGCTTCGGATCTCAACCTGTTCTATAGGTAATGATGAAATCTTTTCTGCAATTTCTTCAGTGATCTCTTCTCCGGATTCTACTATCAGGTCCCCGCTAAGCGGATCATATACATCATGAACGCTTGTACGTCCCAGGATCCGGTCGTGGAGCGATTCCACCACCTGGTCTTTATTTTTAATGGCTGTAGCCACAAGACCCCTAAGTGTTCCGCAGTCTTCTTCGTTAATGATCACATCGTGTGAAACATCAACCAGACGGCGGGTAAGGTAACCGGCATCAGCGGTTTTAAGAGCAGTGTCGGCCAACCCTTTACGGGCACCGTGGGTTGATATAAAGTATTCCAGGACAGACAACCCTTCTTTAAAGTTGGCCAGAATGGGGTTTTCAATGATCTCGGCACTGGTGGATCCCGATTTTTGCGGTTTGGCCATCAAACCGCGCATCCCCGAAAGCTGCCGGATCTGGGCTTTGGATCCGCGGGCTCCGGAATCAAGCATCATATAGATGGGGTTGAATCCTTCGTTATCTTCTTTCAGCTGTTTTTCCAGGATATCGGTCAGTTTCACGTTGACACCTGTCCAAATATCCAGCACTTTATTGTAACGTTCGTTATTGGCCAGAAGTCCCATATTGTAATTGGCCATCACGTTTTCAACGTCACTATATCCTTTTTCAATCAGAGCTGTCTTTTCATCGGGAACGATTACATCATCCAGATTGAAGGACAAACCGCCACGGTAAGCCATATTGTACCCGATCTCCTTTATGTCATCCAAAAACCGGGAGGTACGGGCTACACCGGTAGTTTTCAATACAAGATTAATGATGTCCCTTAAAGACCGTTTGGTTAGTACTTCATTGATATAGCCTACTTTCCGGGGAACTACCTGGTTGAATATCACACGCCCAACGGACGTTTCAATAATATGGGTTCCCAGGGCGGGATCTGCCATAAATACTTTTGTACCTCTTGAAGGATGATTTTCATCTTTTGCTGTGCGTACCGTTATTTTGTTCAAACGTAATTTGATACGCGTATGCATTTCCACAACTTTTTCATTGTAGGCAATGATCACTTCTTCTGCGTTGTAGAAGGTCATTCCTTCACCTTTGGCATTTTTCCTGAGCTTGGTGATGTAATAGAGACCCAGCACCATGTCCTGTGAAGGAACTGTAATAGGGGCTCCGTTCGCAGGGTTGAGAATGTTATGTGATCCAAGCATCAGTAATTGAGCTTCCAGAATCGCCGCATTTCCCAAAGGAAGGTGAACGGCCATTTGGTCACCGTCAAAGTCGGCATTGAATGCCGTGCATGCCAGTGGATGCAACTGAATGGCTTTTCCTTCAATAAGTTTCGGTTGGAATGCCTGGATACCCAAACGGTGCAGGGTAGGAGCGCGGTTCAGCATAACAGGATGTCCTTTCATTACATTTTCAAGAATATCCCAGATCATGGGATCTTTACGATCCACGATCTTTTTGGCTGATTTCACAGTCTTAACGATCCCGCGTTCTATGAGTTTACGAATGATAAAAGGTTTGTAAAGCTCAGCCGCCATGTCTTTGGGTAGTCCGCATTCGTGCATATGCAGTTCCGGACCGACTACAATTACCGAACGGGCAGAATAATCCACACGTTTTCCCAATAGATTCTGACGGAACCGGCCCTGTTTGCCTTTTAAGCTGTCAGACAGGGATTTAAGTGTCCTGTTTGCTTCAGTCTTAACGGCGTTTGATTTTCTTGAGTTATCGAACAGGGAATCTACGGCTTCCTGGAGCATCCTTTTTTCATTTCTCAGGATCACTTCCGGAGCCTTGATCTCTATGAGCCTTTTCAACCGGTTGTTGCGAATAATAACACGACGGTACAGGTCATTCAGATCGGAGGTGGCAAAACGGCCTCCGTCCAGCGGAACCAGGGGACGAAGATCAGGAGGTATCACGGGGATCACTTTCATGATCATCCACTCCGGCCTGTTAATCTCTATGGAATCCCGGAATGCTTCAACAATGTTCAAACGCTTTAACGCTTCCGTTTTTCTTTGCTGGGATGTTTCCACGTCAGCTTTGTGGCGAAGTTCGTAAGAAAGTTCATCCAGGTTGATGCGGGTCAGAAGCTTGTAAATGGCCTCTGCGCCCATACCGGCGATGAATTTATTGGGATCTTCGTCATCCAGCATCTGGTTCTCTTTGGGAAGGGTATCCAGAATGCCCAGGTATTCTTCCTCTGTTAGAAAATCCAGTTCGTTAACGCCGTCCTGTTCCTTAATACCCGGCTGGATCACCACATACCTTTCATAGTATATGATCGCTTCCAGTTTTTTGGAAGGGATACCGAGCAGGTATCCGATCTTATTGGGTGTGGAACGGAAATACCATATATGCGCTATGGGCACTACCAGGGATATGTGTCCCATACGTTCCCTGCGGACTTTTTTTTCTGTCACTTCCACACCGCAACGGTCACAGATAATGCCGCGGTACCGGATACGTTTGTATTTTCCGCAATGGCATTCATAATCCTTGGAAGGGCCGAATATCCTTTCACAGAACAATCCGTCACGCTCCGGTTTGTAGGTGCGGTAATTGACTGTTTCGGGCTTGAGCACTTCTCCGCGGGACATGGACAAAATCTCTTCCGGAGAAGCCAGTCCTATGGTGATTTTATTGAAGTTGCTTTTTAATTTGCTATCTTTCTTGTAAGCCATAATCAAAATTTTATTCCAGGTTAACGCTAAGACCCAAACCGCGTAATTCATGAAGCAATACATTCAGGGACTCGGGAATGCCCGGCTGGGGCATATTGTCTCCTTTTACGATGGCTTCATAAGCGCGCGACCTTCCGGTCACATCATCCGATTTCACGGTAAGGATCTCCTGAAGGATATTGGAAGCTCCAAATGCTTCAAGAGCCCAGACTTCCATTTCCCCAAACCGTTGTCCTCCGAATTGTGCTTTTCCTCCAAGAGGCTGCTGTGTAATCAGTGAATAAGGACCAATGGAACGGGCGTGCATTTTGTCATCGACCATATGTCCCAGTTTGAGCATATAGATAATCCCGACTGTTGCCGGCTGGTCAAAACGTTCCCCGCTACCTCCGTCACGAAGGTATGTCTTTCCGTACCTTGGTAATTTTGCCTTTTCAGTATAAGAGGTAATCTCTTCCAGGGTAGCTCCGTCAAAGATCGGAGAGGCGAATGTAAGGCCGAGTTCTTTTCCTGCCCAGCCCAATACGGTTTCGTAAATCTGTCCCAGGTTCATACGCGAGGGTACACCCAGGGGATTCAAAACAATATCCACGATGGATCCGTCTTCCAGGAAAGGCATGTCTTCATCGCGTACTACCTTGGCTACGATACCTTTGTTCCCGTGACGTCCTGCCATTTTGTCTCCTACTTTGATCTTACGTTTCTTGGCAATATAGACTTTTGCAAGCTGCATGATACCGGAAGGAAGCTCATCACCTATGGTAAGGCTGTACTTCACGCGTTTTAATTCGGCATCCAGTTCCTTGAAACTAATCAGGTAATTGTTGATCAGTTTCCGTATAAGTGTATTGGTATGCTTGTCATTGGTCCATTTAACCGGGTTTATATTTTCAAATTCTTGGTTTTCAAGAATTTCCCTGTTGAATTTTGTGTCTTTGGGAATAACTGTTTCCCCGTACAGGTTGGTAATTCCCGGGGATGTTTTTCCTTTAAGAAGGTGTTCCATTTTATCCAGGAAAGCCGTGGTCAGCGTCTCAAAGCGGGCTTTGAAACTTTCTTCTGCCTGTTGTACCTGCATCTTGGCAATGGGTTTGATCTTCTTGGAGCCTTCTTTCATGATCCGTGAGAACAGACGTTTGTCAATTACGGTACCGTACAGAGAAGGAGAAGCTTTCAAGGAAGCATCTTTTACGTCCCCGGCTTTGTCCCCAAATATGGCGCGCAGAAGTTTCTCTTCCGGAGAAGGATCACTTTCTCCCTTAGGGGTGATCTTTCCAATGAGAATATCTCCCGGTTCCACATAGGCTCCAATGCGAATGATCCCGTTTTCATCCAGGTTTTTGGTCGCTTCTTCGGATACATTGGGGATGTCGCTTGTAAGTTCTTCCATACCGCGTTTCGTGTCGCGTACTTCCATTATGTATTCGTCAACGTGAATGGAAGTGAAAACATCTTCCCTTAACATTCTTTCAGACAACACGATGGCGTCTTCAAAATTGTATCCCTTCCAGGGCATAAAGGCCACCTTCAGATTGCGTCCCAAGGCAAGTTCCCCGTTCTGGGTACCGTACCCTTCCGTAAGAATCTGTCCGGCGGTCACTTTCTGACCTTTCCTGACGATCGGCTTCAGGTTCACCGATGTGTTCTGGTTGGTCTTTCTGTTTATGGGAAGTTTGTAAACGGTTACTTCAGGACTAAAGCTCACGAATTTTTCATCGTCTGTCCTTTCATAACGTATATGGATCTCATTGGCATCAACATAAACCACTTCCCCTTTTCCTTCTGCCGAGATCTGTGTCCGGCTGTCCCGGATCACCGATCCTTCAAGTCCTGTTCCAACGACAGGAGCTTCCGGACTGATCAGGGGCACTGCCTGACGCATCATGTTGGATCCCATCAGGGCACGGTTGGCATCGTCGTGTTCCAGGAAGGGGATCAGGGAGGCTGCGATGGATGCGATCTGGTTGGGTGCCACGTCCATCAGGTGCACTTCCTCTTTGGTGACAACGGGATAATCGGCTTCGTACCGGCATTTGATCCTTTCATCAAGGATGTTGCCGTCATCGTCCAGGTTAACGTTCGCCTGTGCCACCATGCGTTCTTCCTCCTCCTCGGCACTCATATAAAGAAAGCCTTTGGTTGAAAGATCAACACATCCGTTGTCCACCTTCCGGTATGGGGTTTCAATGAATCCCAGATCGTTGATGCGGGCATATACACATAAAGAAGAGATCAGACCAATATTGGGTCCTTCAGGTGTTTCAATGGGACAAAGGCGTCCGTAATGCGTGTAATGCACGTCACGAACTTCAAAACCGGCACGGTCCCTTGAAAGACCTCCGGGCCCCAATGCAGAAAGACGGCGTTTGTGAGTCATCTCGGCAAGGGGATTTGTCTGGTCCATGAACTGGGATAATTGGGATGTCCCAAAGAATGAATTGATGACAGATGACAACGTCTTGGCGTTGATCAGGTCAATTGGTGTAAACACCTCGTTGTCACGCACATTCATCCTTTCCCGTATGGTGCGGGCCATACGGGATAAACCTACGCTGAACTGGTTGGCCAGCTGTTCTCCCACGGTGCGGATACGACGGTTGCTCAGGTGATCGATATCGTCCACGGTAGCTTTGGAGTTGATCAGTTGGATCAAATGGCATATAATGGCAATGATATCTTCTTTTGTAAGAACCTTTATATCGGCAGCAGTATTCAGGTTGAGCTTGTGATTCAGACGGTAACGTCCCACATCGCCCAGATCGTAACGCTTGGAGGAGAAGAACAGTTTGTCTATCACGTCCATTGCGGTAGCTTCATCTGGCGGTTCGGAATTGCGTAACTGCCTGTATATGTATACTACGGCTTCTTTTGCCGAGTTACAGGGATCTTTTTGCAGGGTGTTGTGAATGATCGCATAATCTCCGATGTTTGCGTCATCTTTATGCAATAGTATGGTTTCAGCACCCGAATCGAGGATCAGCTCTATATGTTCCTCTTCCAGGACAGTTTTTCTGTCCAGTACAATTTCATTACGTTCAATGGATACGACTTCCCCTGTGTCTTCATCCACAAAATCTTCGATCCATGATTTCAAAACACGGGCAGCCAGTTTTCTGCCCAGACTCTTCTTTAAGTTGGTCTTGTTGACCTTGATCTCGTTAGCCAGTCCGAAGATCTCCAGGATATCCTTGTCACTCTCAAAACCTATGGCACGCAGCAGGGTAGTGACGGGCAATTTCTTTTTCCTGTCAATGTATGCGTACATCACGTTGTTGATGTCCGTGGCAAATTCGATCCATGAACCTTTGAAGGGAATGATACGTGCCGAGTAGAGTTTCGTTCCGTTGGTGTGAATGCTCTGCCCAAAGAACACCCCGGGCGAACGGTGAAGCTGTGATACCACTATACGCTCCGATCCGTTTATCACAAACGTACCGCGAGGCGTCATGTAAGGGATGGTTCCCAGGTAAACATCCTGTAGAACAGTGGCAAAATCTTCGTGTTCAGGATCGGTGCAAAACAATTTGAGTTTTGCTTTCAGGGGCACGCTGTAGGTCAGCCCCCTGTCCAGGCATTCTTCAATTGAATAACGGGGAGGATCAATGAAGTAGTCAATAAACTCCAATACAAAATTGTTCCGTGTATCGGTAATGGGAAAATTTTCCTGGAAGACCCTGAACAATCCTTCATTTTTACGGTTTTCCGCAGTTGTATCCAATTGGAAAAAATCCTGGAAAGATTTCAATTGTACCTCCAAAAAATCGGGATGATCCAGGAGGGTTTTTGATGTGGCGAAGTTAATTCGCTGATTATTTGCTTTTTGAGGCATTTTCTAAGGATTAGTTGAAAATAAACGTTTTAACGACAAAAAGGCTTAGAACCCCTTTGGGGTCCTAAACCTGGTACCGTTCCCGATTTGTACGGGAAGTGAGTTTATTTAATTTCAACTTCTCCGCCGGCTTCTTCAATTTGTGATTTGATCTGTTCAGCTTCGGCTTTGCTTGCTTTTTCTTTCAGGGCCTTGGGAGCTCCGTCAACAAGTTCTTTGGCTTCTTTCAGTCCGAGATTGGTTATCTCTTTTACCACCTTAATAACTTGTAATTTGGCCTGTCCGGCGGAAGTAAGTATGACGTCAAATTGTGTTTGTTCAGCTTCGGCAGCCGGTCCGGCGGCACCGGGAGCGGCTACGGCAGCAACTGCTGCAGCTGCGGGTTCAATTCCGTATTCGTCTTTAAGTATGTTAGCTAATTCGATAGCTTCTTTAATGGTGAGATTAGCAATGGATTCTGCCAATTGTTTCAATTCTGCCATGATTTTTATGTTTAAAATTGTTTTTGCTTTTTTTATGATTATTCACGATCAGCCAGTGTCTTAACAATACCGGCCATATTGCTTCCGGCCGCTTTAACAGCCGATACAAGTCTTTGTGCGGGGGAGAGGATAAGTCCGGCAATATCACCAATGAGTTCTTCACGGGATTTGATATTGATCAGATTTTCCAATTGATCTTCCCCAATGTAGGCACATTCCTGAACCAAAGCTCCTTTGAGAACGGGCTTCCCGTTTACCTGACCGAAAGATTTGATCAGTTTGGCCGGAGCATTGACAATTTCAGTGAACATTACAGCGGTGGAACCTTCCAGTATGGGGAAAAGCAATTTCATTTCCTCTATACCTGCCTGTTCCAGGGTCCGTTTCAGCAGGGTGTTTTTGACAACAACCAGTTTGATGTTCTGTGCAAAACATTCGCGACGCAGCCGGGAGGTTTTCTCGGCGTTGAGTCCTTCAATGCTTACAACATAGAAATCAGGGGTTGCTTTCAGTTGAGCTGCCAAATTATCTATGATCAGTACTTTTTGTTCTTTCTTCATAATACACAATGTTCTTATTCTGCAGCTGCACCCGATTTGATCTCAACGGACATTCCGGGCCCCATAGTTGTGGACAGGTAAATGCTTTTCACATAAGTCCCTTTAAGGGCCTGTGGTTTCAGTTTCAGAACGGTCCCAATAAACTCCTGGGCGTTTTCCTGCAGTTTTTTCGGATCAAAAGAAACTTTTCCAATGGATGCGTGGATGATCCCGGTCTTATCGACTTTAAAATCGATCTTTCCGGCTTTGACTTCTGTTACGGCTTTTCCTACCTCCATGGTAACAGTTCCTGTTTTGGGATTGGGCATAAGTCCGCGGGGGCCCAGAATACGGCCTATAGGACCGATCTTAGCCATGACCGAAGGAGTACAGATGATAACGTCAACGTCAGTCCATCCTCCTTTTATTTTATCAATATATTCATCCAGTCCAACGTGATCGGCACCTGCACTTTTGGCTTCTTCCTCCTTATCGGGAGTACAAAGAACCAGGACACGTACCTGCTTTCCTGTTCCATGCGGAAGAGTCACAACGCCGCGAACCATTTGGTTTGCCTTTCGGGGATCAACGCCCAAACGCATAGCTATGTCCACTGAAGCATCAAATTTTGTGAAACTAGTCTGACCGATAAGTTCACATGCTTCGGACAATTTGTATTGTTTGTCAGAGTCAACCCTGGCGTATACTACTTTTTGGTTTTTCGTCAGTTTACTCATTTCTACATAGAAGTTTAATTAACATCTTCCGGGAACTTCCCGCTTACGGTGATACCCATACTGCGCGCAGTACCGGCTACCATGCTCATGGCAGATTTCAAGGTGAAGGCATTCATGTCTTCCATCTTGTCTTCGGCAATGGCACGGACCTGTTCCCAGGTAACAGAAGCAACCTTTTTACGGTTGGGTTCGGGTGAACCGCTCGTAATTTTGGCGGCTTCTTTCAATTGAACAGCAATAGGGGGCTGTTTAACGATAAACGAAAACGATTTATCGCTGTAAACGGTAATGATAACAGGGAGGACTTTACCTGCCCTGTCCTGAGTCTGCGCGTTGAATTTTTTGCAGAACTCCATTATGTTTACACCCTTGGAGCCCAGTGCCGGTCCTACCGGGGGCGAAGGGTTGGCAGCACCGCCTTTAATCTGTAATTTGATTAATCCGGCAATTTCTTTAGCCATAATGATTTTTTATATTTAATCTTTTTCAACCTGAACAAAGCCGAGCTCCAGCAACGTTTTTCTGCCAAAGATCTTAACCATCACTTTCAGTTTTTTCTTATCTTCCAGGATCTCCTCAACCGTACCGTTAAATCCGTTAAACGGACCGTCAATTA
This sequence comes from uncultured Muribaculaceae bacterium, assembly GCA_964542305.1. Lineage (GTDB taxonomy): Bacteria > Bacteroidota > Bacteroidia > Bacteroidales > UBA932 > DMER64. The sequence continues at coordinate 176,888 of CAZITX010000001.1, forward strand.
CTTTGACAGCTTCTCCTACCAGATAAGGTGTGATGTTCTCTTCTTCCCTTTCAGCCTGTTCATCCACACGACCCAGTATCCTGTTGATCTCTGACATCCGGACGGGAACTGGTTCCCCTCCCTTGACAGTTCCCAGGAAACCCGAGACATGAGGGATGTTGGTGATAAGGTGCTGAATTTCCGGCGTAAGCGCGACTTCAATCAAAATGTATCCGGGATAAAAAATCCTTTCCTTACTGATCTTTTTACCATTTTTTACCTGGTAGATCTTTTCGGTTGGGATCAATACCTGGGATACATAGTCTTCAAGGTGAAGACGTTTCACCTCGTTCTCAATGTATTCCCTGGCTTTTTTTTCTTTACCTCCGGCCGCTCTTACAACGTACCATTTTTTGGTAACTTCTGTCATTTCTCTTAGTATTAATACAAAGCCTTGTAGAGAAACTCCATCAGGTTCCTAAATGTAAAATCCATTGCAAAAATGACTAATGCAAAGATGACCGAGGCCACCATTACAATAATAGCGCTGTTCTGCAGTTGACTCCATGTAGGCCAGCTCACTTTGTGAACAAGCTCACTGTAGGAGTCTTTGAAATACATTC
>CAZITX010000002.1:0-155160 GCA_964542305.1 uncultured Muribaculaceae bacterium
AACCTCCGACCTTTGGGTTATGAGCCCAACGAGCTACCAACTGCTCCACTCCGCGGTATAGAAATACAAAGGTAAGGGTTTTATACCGAAACTCCAAACATTTTCATAAACTCCTCACTTTCAAGAGTTTGCTGTTTACCCGAAATAATATCTTTTACGGTTACACGGCCGTCGTGCAATTCCTGGCTCCCGATAATGGCTATATGATGAACCCCGCGACGGGTGGCGTAATCAAACTGTTTCTTAAGTTTCACTTCATCCGGATACAACTCACATGCGATACCTGCAGCACGCAATTTGTTAATATAACGCAACGCCTGAACGGCTTCTTCCTTACCCATATTGAAAAAGACAATGCCGGGAGCATCCATTACAGTTTCAGGAAATTTTTCCAGGCCCAGTAATACGTCATATATCCTGTCAGCACCGAATGATATCCCCACACCGGACATGTTGTTCAACCCGAATATACCGGTCAGATCATCATACCTCCCGCCCCCGCATATGCTACCTATGGAAAAATCCTTTGATTTAACCTCAAAAATGGCTCCCGTATAATAATTCAGACCTCGAGCCAGGCTTAAATCCAGTTCCACAGACAAGCCAACACGCACCTGCTCTATCATGGAAAACAGCCATTTCAGCTCTTCCACGCCTTTCAACCCGATCTCTGACCCGGCATCCTCGAACAGCCGGTTCAGAAAAGCGATCTTGGAAGTATTTATACCCTTGAACAGAAGCAGAGGTTCCAACTGAGATAAGCCCCGGGCAGAGATACCTTTTGCAAGAAGCTCTTCTTTTACTCCCTCAAGCCCCGTCTTTTCAAATTTATCTATGGCTACGGTAATATCAATCAACCTGTCTGGGTATCCCATCACCTCTGCGATTCCGGCCAGCACCTTGCGGTTGTTGATCTTCAACAGCACACGTATGTCAAAACGGCTGAAAACGGAATCCACCAGCTGGACCATTTCAAATTCGTTGTATTGGGAATCCGATCCTATCACATCGGCATCGCACTGAAAAAATTCCCTGTAACGACCTTTCTGGGGTCTGTCGGCACGCCACACAGGTTGTATCTGGTAACGCTTGAAAGGAAAAGTCAATTCATTCTGATGCTGTACCACAAAACGTGCAAACGGTACCGTCAAATCATAGCGCAGTCCTTTCTCACAAACCTTAAGCGATAAGGCATTGGAGTCTACGTCGGCCGCATCTGCAGGAACTTTTCCTGCCAAAGGGACAAAACTGTCCCCGGAATTAAGGATCTTAAACAGCAGCCTGTCTCCTTCCTCACCGTATTTACCCAGCAAGGTGGATAAGTTTTCCATAGCCGGGGTTTCAATGGGAGCATAACCGAATTCTTTGAAAACGCCTCTTATGGTATCAAATATGTAATTCCGGCGGGAAGCTTCTACCGGGTTGAAATCACGCGTCCCTTTTGGTATGGATGGTTTTTGTGCCATAATGCTATTGGTTGGTCTATGCAAAAATACATCAAAACTGTGTACTATAAAAAAAATGCCCCATATTTATGGTTATGAAACAGATAGCCATATTAATCCTTACCGGCCTTTTCCTGGGAGGATGCTCCCCAAAGGCCAACGGCCAGTACGATGCCGTGAAATTACAGAAAAACAATCTGGATCAGGTCATTGAAGCCATGACACTTAAGGAGAAAGTGTCTCTGGTTGTGGGAGGCGGTATGACCGGATCTTCCATAGGAGCCGCCGGCATTACCCGCCCCATTCCCCGCCTGGGAATCCCCTCTTTGGAACTGTCCGACGGACCTGCAGGCCTCCGGCTGAAATCCGCGGAAGCCACCTGGTTCCCGTCTGCCTCCCTGCTGGCCTCCACCTGGGACACATCACTGGTTTCAGAGGTGGGAAAAGCTATGGGGGCCGAGGCTTTGGCTCACGGGGCGGATGTGATTCTGGGTCCGGCCATGAATATTCACCGGCATCCCCTTTGCGGAAGGAACTTCGAATACTACTCGGAAGACCCGCTGCTGAGCGGGAAAATGGCCTCGGCAATGGTTCTGGGCATCCAGGCGACCGGAGTGGCTGCCTGTCTGAAACATTTTACCTCCAACAACCAGGAAACCAACCGGGACAATAACAATGTAATCGCAGACGAGAGGACACTAAGGGAAATTTATTACAGGGGTTTTGAGATCGCGGTCAAGGAGTCTTCACCTAAAACCATCATGACTTCCTACAACCGGATCAACGGAGTTTACACATCGGAAGACAAGACCCTGCTGACAGAGATCCTGCGTTATCAATGGAAGTTCAACGGAGTCGTCATGACTGATTGGTTTGGCGGACAGGATGCCCCTGGTCAGATACGGGCCGGGAACGACCTGCTGGAACCCGGAAGACGTTGGCAGCGGCGTGCAATAACGGAAGCCGTTAAAAACAGAAAAATGGACGAAATTTCGCTCAATATTTCTGTTGAACGCATCCTGAAGCTGGTAGCAGATTCCCCGTCTTTCAGAAAACAGGCCCAAAACGACACCCCGTCGGCAACAGAAAACGCATCAGTGGCACGCAAAGCCGCGTCCCGGGGCATGGTGCTTCTGGAAAACCGGAATGCCCTTCCTTTAAGCGATACCATCCGAAAGATCGCCTTGTTCGGAGTTTCTTCCTACCGGTTGGTGGCCGGAGGAGTGGGCTCCGGAGAAGTGTACGCCGCTCACACCGTTTCTCTGGCAGAAGGGCTGGAAGAAGCCGGGTACCTCCCCGATCCATTACTCAGGGAACGGTACAATTGCTACATTGATAGTGTTTCCCGGGCTTACAAAAGAAAATGGAAATCCATCTCCCAACGGATACTGGGTCAGGGGTTGCCTGCAGAAACGAATCCCGGGACAACCGCTATTGCCCGTGCCGCCAAAGAGAATCAGGCTGCCCTGATCACACTGGGACGACGGACGGGTGAATTCTCTGACCGGAAAATGAACGGAGATTACCTGTTGACAGCTACTGAAAAGGAATTGATAAAAAACGTTTCAGAGACATTCAGGAAGGCAGGTAAACCTGTCATAGTAGTTCTGAACGTGGGAGGCATTGTGGAAACGGCCTCCTGGTCTGACAATCCCGATGCCATTATTCTGGCCTGGATGCCGGGACAGGAAGGCGGCAGGGCCCTGGCCGATATTCTCTCGGGAAAAGTGAATCCTTCAGGGAAGTTGCCGGTAACCATCCCGTTACGCCTGGAAGACTGCCTTTCCCACCGGAATTTCCCTCTGGAAGATGTTCCGGTGAACTGGTTGTCTTTCATAGGAAAAAAACAAACACAACCGGAAACGGACAGGCCCAATATAGATTTTACCCAATACGAAGAAGGGATCTACGTGGGATACCGGGATTTTGACAAAAACGGGAAAAACGTTGCCTACCCATTCGGATACGGGCTCTCCTATACGGATTTCCGGTATTCAAAGGCCCTGGCCCGCCTGGAAAGCGAAACAGTAGTAGTGTCCTGTCAAATAACCAACACCGGGGAAAGAGCAGGAAGGGAAGTGGTACAGGTATACGTATCTGCACCGGATAGTGAAGTAGATAAGCCGGTGCAGGAACTCAGAGGATTTGTTGCGACTTCGCTGCTGGAACCCGCAGAATCTCAGGCAATCACAGTGGTCATACCCCTGGAAGCCCTGGCTTCTTTTATACCGGAAACAGGATGGGTGGTGGATCCCGGAGAATACACCTTCCGCATAGGATCTTCTTCGCGGGATATCCGTCAGGAAGTCACACTCCCAGGTATTCCAGAATTGATTTTGCCGCTTCACGCCCCGCTCCCATGGCCAGAATTACGGTTGCTGCCCCGGTAACCACATCGCCCCCGGCAAATACTCCCGGTCGCGAGGTGACACCCTTGTCATTGGCAACGATTCCGTTGTGACGGTTGATCTCCAGCCCGGGTGTTGTCCGGCCTATCAGGGGATTGGAAGATGTTCCCAGGGCAATAATGGCCACATCGCACGGAACGTCAAACCCGGACCCGGGTATTTCCACGGGCCGGCGACGTCCGCTATCGTCGGGTTCGCCCAGTTCCATGCGGATGCATTTCAACCCTGTCACCCATCCCTTTTCATTTCCCAGCACCGCCACGGGATTGGTCAGCATCTGAAAGGCCACTCCTTCTTCTTGGGCATGGTGCACTTCTTCCACGCGGGCAGGCATTTCTTTCTCGGTCCGCCTGTAAACGATCGTCACTTCCGCTCCCAGGCGCAACGCCGTTCGTGCGGCATCCATGGCCACATTCCCTCCTCCGACAACCGCCACGCGCCGGCCCACGTAAATGGGTGTGTCCGAATCGGGAGCATAGGCTCCCATCAGGTTGCTGCGCGTCAGGAATTCATTTGCCGAGACGACCCCGTTCAGGTTCTCGCCCGGAATGCCCATAAATTTGGGAAGTCCGGCGCCCGATCCCACAAAAACGGCATGAAACCCTTCGTTGTCCATCAGTTGATCGATTGTAACGGTGCGTCCCACCACCACATTGCATTCAATCTTTACACCGAGTTTACGGACCTGGTCAATTTCGTAATCCACCACTTCTTCCTTAGGCAGACGGAATTCCGGGATCCCGTATACCAAAACGCCTCCGGGTTTGTGCAAGGCTTCAAAAACGGTAACATCACAACCTGCTTTGGCCAGATCCGTGGCACAGGCAAGTCCGGCCGGCCCGGACCCGATTACGGCTACTTTTTTGCCGTTGGGTTTGATCTCCTCCTCCGGTGTGTATTTGTTCTTTCGTGCCCAGTCAGCCACATAACGCTCCAGTTTTCCTATTGCAATGGGTTCGTGCTTGATGCCCATGATACAGGCCCCTTCGCATTGGGATTCCTGTGGGCACACCCGCCCGCACACGGCTGGCAGAGAGGAATCTTTCCCAATGATGGATGTTGCTCCGGGCATATCTTCGTCCAGAACGGCTTTAATAAATTGCGGAATCTGAATGGTTACGGGACAGGCAGCCACGCAACGGGGATTCTTGCACTGGATGCATCGTGAGGCCTCCAGCAATGCTTCATTGTGGTTGTATCCGTAACTAACCTCTTCAAAATTGCGGCTTCTTACTATAGGGTCCTGTTCCCGAACCGGAACTCTTGTCTTTTTATCCATTCTTCAATCCGATTTTGCATTTATGGTCCGCTTCCGCCTCTTGTGGTTTATACATGGTTTGTCTTCTCATGGCTTCGTCAAAATCTACCTGGTACGCATCAAATTCCGGCCCGTCCACACAGGCAAATTTCGTTTTTCCGTCCACCGTAACACGGCAAGCCCCGCACATGCCCGTACCGTCAACCATCAGCGTGTTCAAACTGACTATCAAAGGAAGGTTGTATTCTTTTGCCGTCAATGTCACGAATTTCATCATGATCATAGGCCCAATGGCTACAGCCTGATGGTATGTATTGCCACTTTCCATCAATTCTTTCAGCTTAGCGGTAACCAAACCTTTAAAACCATAGGAACCGTCATCCGTACAGACATACACCTTTTCCGCAACCTGTTTCATTTCTTCTTCCATGATCACCAGGTCCTTTGTTTTGGCACCTATGATCACTTCCACGTGGGCCCCTTTTTGGTGTAAATACTTTACTTGCGGGTATACGGGAGCCGTTCCCAGGCCTCCGGCTACAAACAAGTATTTTTGGTTGCGCAAGCTCTCTTCATCTTCATGGATAAACTCGGAGGGCAATCCCAAAGGACCCACAAAATCGGAAAAAGACGCTCCTTCTTCCAGGGCATAAATTTTCCGGGAGGAAGCTCCAACGCGCTGGGTAACAATAGTCACAGAACCTGCCAGCGGATCATAATCGCATATGGTCAGAGGAACCCTTTCTCCTTTTTCACCTACACGAACTATTATGAATTGTCCCGGTTGGGCACTGGATGCCACACGGGGTGCTGACACTTCCATCAGACAGATATCGGGTGCCAGGATTCTTTTTTTGAGAATTTTGTACATAAGCCGGATCGTTTTTTGACGCGGCAAAGATATATAAAAAAGCGCGTTTTTGCAGTGTCAGGGGAGGCGTTCAAAAACGTAGCCTTTCCTCTCCAGGCGTCTTATCATACCGTCCAGGCTGTCGTACAGTTTATCGGTCCTGGAAGGTTCCGTCCCGGGATGGACCAGTAAAACTGCTCCCTGCAACCCGTTCTCTTTTTCATAAGCATAAAGTTGGTTCAACAAATCACGGGTACTCTTGTAAGATGGCATATCCGGCGTAGTATAATCCGCACGGGTCATGATACCGGGGGTCAGATGGAGTAGTTCCAATCCCATGGAAGCAGCCACACGAACGGTTTCTGTATTGAAATGTTCATAGGATGGCATGAACCAGCTGACCTCAGATATATCCACACCCGCATCTGAAAGCTCTTTCAAATTGTCGGCTATGTCCCTGCGCAAACTGTCGGCCGACACCAGCGATTTTTCTGTATCTCCGTCCCAGGGAGCATAAAGCAAGTGCCTGTCTCCGTGGGGTCCCACATAATGTCCCTGACGAATGATATCACGGATCAGGTCTTTCCATTGCGGGTCCCGCAAACAGTTTCCTGTCAGGAAAAAAGATGCTTTTATGCCATGCTTTTGCAATGCTTCCAGGACGGTTCTCCCTCCTTCAAAACGTTCGTCCGCCGTGAAAATCATGTACACGTTGTGAGACCCGGGATTGATCCTTATGATTCCTTCCCTTTCATCACGTTCTGTGACGGGTTTATTATTTTCCGCATGCAGCCTGGCGGCTTCCTTCCGACCCCGGACCTCTCTTTGGGACAGGTAATAACTGAGCGATGCCGTCCCGTCCATGGTGGGTTCGTTAGTGGCATAGTCCCAAACCTCGTCGTGATAAAGGGCCACACCATTGTTAAAGGGAGCATAGGGATCCTTTCCATCCGCCATGGAAAGGTATTCGCCGTGTGCGGTATGTCGTTCTCTCAATAAAGGACCGTCTACAAGTCCTCCCGGAGTGCTTTTCCCTATAGTTACCAAATAGGAAGAGTGAGGCCGTTCCGGGTAATCCGCGCCTTTGGGATACTCCACGATCATGGAAGTACCCCATGGATTGCATCCAAAAAGCCAGTCGCGCAGCGAAGCTTCCATCTCTTTATATGTACAGTCTCCGGTAATCTTGTAATAAAGGTCCGCCTGGGTTATTGCGGCCGCAAGCAAATTGTTGGAACACCACATATAAGGGATCCCGTTCAGAAAAGCACAATCAGCACTTCGTTGCCTGATATGCTCCAGCCCCAGGCGCATGTATTCCGTATATTTTTCCGCCATGGGTGTATCCGAAGCGGCCAGGTAATAATGTCCCAAATTCACGAAAGGATAAAATTGGTAATGACGGGCCCGCCCCAGTTCCATCCACGGGGTCACTTCTTCCAGTTGTCCCCAGTAATCGGCTTTTTGCAGCCATTCCTCCCCTTCTCCCAGGTGATGGAAAACGGCAGCAGCCAGCTGAACGTCATCCACGTAATTGTCTTCTTCGTAAAAATACGGGGATACCACACAACACGTTTGGGTATTGCCCGGTTTTTCTTCTGCAAACTCATACGCCGGCAATGCTTTGACTTTCATTTTTGCAGCAAACCCGGGATCCAGGTCTTTAAACAATTCCGCCCCCATGGCAAAAGCCGAGGCAAATTTCCCGGCCGAGGAAGCTACGCCGGTGGTCCGGTTGATGTGTTCTGCCAAACCCTGCCTTTCCCCGGTAATGAAATACACCGGACGTCCTCCGTCGGGGCCCCAACCGTAATCAGCCTTATCGTTCACCGGCAGCCTGAATCCCACATGATCCCTGTCGTCGGCTATCTGGTTGAACATCACCTTATCTTCCGGATTCATTTTCAACAGCCATTCCAGGCCCCAGCGGATCTCGTCCAGGATATCCGGGATCCCGTTGGCTCCCGGACGGCCTTTATCATTATAATAATCCCCGAAGACGGTTTTGTCTTCCGCCTGGCTGTAAGCGAACATCATTTGGAATGTAGCATTTGCACTGGTAGTGAGGTATTGCAAATAATCGGTGGCATCGTGCCAGCCCCCGGTAACATCAATTTTTTCTCCGGAACGATCGGGATGCAAGACTATATACCCGTCGTTCTGATGGCATTGAGCATCCAAAAACGGGTTGTATCCGCAACGTTGCTGCCTCATATAATTCAGTAAAAAATCGGCCGATCTGTCATAAACTTCCGTACCAATCCTAAAATCCGGAGATTTCACAGTACCTTTTCCGGGAATATCCATTTCAATAAGGTACCCGCCTTCCTCCATCAGATTGGTAAAATACAAACGGAAGGCAGATGCCATTCCCCATTTTTGTGCAGGAACCTTCACAAGAGATCCGTCTTTCACGGATCCGGAGAAAACACAATGGCCGCTCCGGACATCCAATACCCTGAAACCGGCCGGATTCGTTTCTTCCATAGAAATCATGACCGCCACTTTGATATCCCCGGGTAAATAACCCAACTGATTGATGCGTATCCAGGCACCTGTTTCCTGTGCCGCCAGGGTTTGCAGGTTGAACAGGCAAACCAGTATGAAAACAAATGAACGTAACATAGACTTCGTTTAGTTAGTACCGGATACAAATATATCCATAATAGTGCTTACCTGAACAACGTAAGACGCAGACCGGCATATATCCTGATTCCCATCAGGGGACCCCAGATAATTGAGGCATTGAAATTATCGGAAAAAGGATCATCGGCCGATATTATGGGATCGGGTTGTCGGTAATTCAACAGGTTTTCCGCACCAACATATAATTCAAGATTATTAAATTTCCGTGTAATCTGTGCATAGAACATCGGAAATACCGGTGAATAGCGGTCTTCCTGTCCCGCGGCAAATGCAGGAATTCTTGCCGGACCGTTCAGTTGTCCCGTAACATCAAACACCCAGGTATCGGCCGGGGTTGTATACTGCAGATTAAGCACTCCTTTAAACCGGCTGGTCAGGGGACGGTCTGTAAGTCCCTGACCCTTTAAGTCAACTTTGGAATCGTTGTAACGAAAAGTGGCCAGAATAGAAAAACCTTCAAAAGGCTCTGTAGTCAGATCCACCTGCCATGTGTTGGTGAAAGACCTTCCCTCCAGGTTGTAAAACAGGATGGACGGTACCGGGGCACCAGAAAGAAATTCCTGGTCGGCAATCAATTGGTTTACAAAATCGGTGCGGAAATATTCCAGACTCAGCATAGATGAACCTTCCCGTCCAAAAGGCAAGCCCATTGTCAGGTTCAAACCGTATGTCCAGGCTTCTTCAATACCTGGAGTTCCCTCAAACAGGATCCTGCGACCTGTGGACAACACCCCTATGTTGTCGGTGATGCTGTTGGGAGAACGAAAACCCCTTCCGGCCGTAGCCCTGAAAACAAGGTCTTCCGTAAAATTGTACCTCAAATTGACGCCCGGGGTAAACAACCAGCCATAGAGGGTATTATAGTCTGCCCGGGCACCTGCAATAAAAACAAATTTTTCATCCCAATGCAACGTGTATTCGCCGTAAGCACCATAGATACTTTCCCGGTGCCCCAGATCAAACGACTCCTCACCCCCGGCAGGCCATCTGTCCATAAGAACCTGATCCAGACGTTCCCAAAGAGCACTCACACCCATTGTGATTTTATGAGATTCTCCCAGGCTGGACATAAATACGGCGTTGGCGAAAACATCTTGTTGGAGCGCATTGAAATCTTTCAACCCAAAATAGGCGTCCTGGCTGTGCAGGTTGTAATCCAGTACCAGTGCAATGTTCGGGTCCACGTGATTATCATCTTCCGTTGCAGCTTCAGCTTCATGATCATGCTCATCCTGATGCATACCTTCCATGGCATGATCTTCATGATGTTCTTCCCCATGTGCAGACTCGTTCACATATTCATGAGCATGTTCGTGGTCATGGTCGTGTTTCACCAATGGGATCCCCAATTTTGCATAAGCATTGATCCCCTTGTTCAGGATACGCGATCCCCACAGCGCATTTTCCCGTGATTCCCCAGGAAGCACCCAGATGTTGTCTTTCTGTCCTCCTTTTCTGTCTTCATAAACGCCACGGAATCCAAAACGGAGCTGCACCCCGGAAGCAGGAGCATACAACCATCTGTTAGCCAGCGAATAACGACTGGTCAGCGGTTCATCCAAAAACCCGTCTTCGTTGGCATCGTGTGGCATCAGATCCGTTGAACCGTGTGCCAGGATGACCGTACTCCATTGATCGTTCAATTGAAGTGATGACACAACATTGGCCTCGGTCCTCAACGCGTTGTTCAGGAACAGGTTAATAAAGAGCGGCATTTGTGCGGTGGGTTTGCGGTATTCCATGTTGATCTGACCCGTGATCGCCTCATAACCGTTTACCACAGAACCTGTTCCCTTGGCTATTTGTATGCTTTCCAACCATTGACCCGGAACAAACGAAAGCCCGAAGGGCACCTGGATCCCCCTCATGGCAGGACGGTTTTCCTCCAGCATCTGGGTGTAATTCCCGCTTAGTCCCAAAAGGCGGATCTGCCGCGCTCCGGTGACCGCATCTGAATACCCCACAGAAACACTTGCCGAGTTTTCAAAACTCTCGGCAAGGTTGCAACAGGCCATTTTGCAAAGGCCTGCCGCGGTGATCACCTCGGTTTTCACGGGGGAAAGGCTGGAAATATAGTTTCCGCGCCGCCGGCCGGTTACCTGCAGTTCGTCCAGCGTGCCGGAAGACTCGGCCAAAAAGAATTCCATTTCACGATCCGGTGCTTCGGCTTTTAGTGTATCGGGAAGGTATCCCATATAAGAAGCAGCGATCATTCCGGAAGAACCCTTGTGTGCGGAGATGCTGAAAAAACCTTCTTCATTGGTATATACCACATTTTCCACAGGATCTCCGTTGACAGAAGGAATCCAGTATACAGCCGCACCCGCAGCCGGTTCCCGCGTGCCGTTCTCCCCGGCTATAATGACTTTTCCCTTATAAGTTTGTCCATGAAGGCACAAAGGCAGAAAGAAAATAAAAAGAATATATATGTATTTCATTGTTTATTGCGTTTTAGTGAATAATGATCAATTTGTTTTACATGTTGTAAAACAGATCATTATAAACGCAACGGAACAAGATGGGCCCCTGGATATACAGACATCTCCAAAGGCGGTTTGTATAATGAACTTCCAGTGAAGGGATCACATGATGCAAGCAAATCCCCGGTTATATCTTCTGTAAAGTAAAGTTCCTGCACCGGAATGTCAGGACACCCCTCGCTCAGTAATTCCTGGGCAGACATCACGGGATCATCAACCATAAAAACCAGGGTGCTGCAGCAATTATCATCATGATGTTGGCAACGACCTTCATGGCAACCGGGTTCGTTGTCGTGAACGGACTGGCAGGAAGACGATCCTGACAAGAGAAGCAGGTTGATGGAACCATCATGAAGACAACGATGTACAGACAACCCCGCAGATCCTGTAATATAAGTACCGATCATCAGGATACAGAAAAATGTATATACTGTTCTTAACATAACCGGTTGCAAATATAATCGTTACTTTTGTAAAAATTAAAAATCCAACAGGTATGAAAGATTTTTTCAAGACTTTTGCAGCAGTCGTTTTGGGGACGGCCCTGGTTATTATCGGCGGATTTTTCCTTTTCCTGGGATCCGTAACCAGTATGCTGCAGTCGGGATTGGGTGGTGCAACTCCCCGGATTCCTGACAGGTCCGTATTGGTTATCGATTTTGAGCGGGGTATTTCAACGCAGAACTCCGAACTGCCGTCATTGGGTTTTTTACCTATCCGGTGGAACCCCATTCAGCCAGGAACGGGTTTTTTGGATATCGTTCATGCCATAGAAACAGCAGCACAGGACCCGGCCATCAGGATGATCTGCCTGAAACCCCAATACCTAAATGCCCAAATGTCTCATATTGAAGAGATCCGGAATGCGCTGCTTACATTCCGTCAAAGCGGGAAACCGGTGATCAGTTACGCGGATTTCTATTCACAGCAAGCTTATTATATGTCCACGGCAGCCGATAAAATTGTATTGAATCCGGAAGGCCACATCACGTTACAGGGTTTCAGCGTTAGTGTCAATTATTACAAAGACCTGTTTGACCGCTTGGGACTTGAGGCCCAGGTGATCAGGCACGGTAATTATAAAAGCGGCGGCGAACCGTTTGTTGCTTCCCGGATGAGCGATCCCGAAAGAACGCAACTGGAAGAATACCTGCAGTCTGTTTGGGGTCACTGGGCATCGGAAATGGATCGTTCCCGTCATTTGGAAGAAGGAAGCATTGATCTGTTATGTAACCGGTCATTTTTAACCGATGCAACACAGGCTCTGGAAGCCGGACTGGTTGATGAAATCTGGTTTCAGGATGAGCTTTTATCGTATATTAGCTCCGTATACGACGGCATACCGGAAAACAGGATCCCGAAGGCCGGTCTTCAGGATTATATACAATATTCACAGTTTAATACAAAGAAATTCCCAAGTGAGAAGATCGCCCTTATCTACGCTACAGGAGAAATTGTTTTGGGAAAAGGATCGGGGCAGGTTTTTGCCGAGGCTTATGCCGAACAATTGAGAAAATTCCGAAACGATTCTACCGTAAAAGCCGTTGTTATCCGAGTTGAAAGTCCCGGGGGCGATCCCATGGCTGCCGCAATCTTTTCAAAGGAACTTGAACTGACAAAGAACGTGAAACCGGTCATCGTATCCATGGGAGATATGGGAGCTTCGGGAGGATACTGGATTTCCAGCCCGGCAGATAAAATCTATGTAAATCCTTCCACATTGACCGGTTCCATAGGCGTGTACAGCATATCTTTCAATGGTGAAAAGACCATGAACGAATTGTTGAACATCCGGAACGAAACTGTAGATACACACCCTTTCAGTCACTTTGACTCCTATTACCACAGAAAAAGCAAAAGGGAAATGGAGATCATAGGAGAACAGGTAGAAGCATCTTACAACCGTTTTTTGGATGTGGTTTCTCAAAACAGGGGTATGGACAGGCAGACTGTGGAAGGATTGGCAGACGGACGAATCTGGTCCGGGACTGACGCTATTGCCAAAGGTCTGGCTGATCAAAAAGGAGGCCTTGCCGATGCCATCAGAGATGCAGCTTTAAAAACAGGTGTTGAGGACTACCGGTTGACCGTGTACCCGAAACCTTTCAGGATCATGGACTTGATAAATATGTCCGGACGTAAGGTAATGGCGGACCCTCAAGCGATCATTCGTCGTCAAATACAGGATCTTTTGGGAGAGAGAGGGCTTCAGGCCCGTCTGCCTTTTGATGAAAAAGCATTATCGTGGTAGTTGAACTAGTGACCTTGTAACGGTTATCTATCCGGTATCCGATCACCCATACAACATCATCTCCTGAACACAGCAGGTGAATATCCTTCTTTTCGTAGAGGGGAATTTTCAAGTCGGTCAAAAAATCACTGATCTTTTTAAACCCGCTCATTCCCAAAGGCATAAACTTATCTCCGGGTTTCCATTTCCTGATTCTCAGGGGATAGCCCAGTTTGTCACCATCCAGCGCCGCCGTTTTGGGGTCCTCCGGAATCACATAACCGGGTGTTCGTTCCTTTTGTTGTACAGTGACCGCTACCGGCATCCCCGGATCCATCAGATCCCGGATCACCAGTTCACCCCTGTCTATCCAAAGAACGTGTGATCCCGAAAAAAAACGTTTCCCGCTCTGACCTTCCATAGCTTCAGATAATGCTTCTGTTTGAGAGGTATTAAAACCATAAGGGGAAAGAAATTCATACAAAAGGAAATTCACATGTTCCTGACCTGAGAGGGCCGGGATTGAAAAGCCCCTTTCAGATCTGCATTCCGTGTACTTTTCCCGGGTATAAGAATCAAGGACTTTCTGTACCTGCAGAAAATGGCCTGAATTTTTTCCAAAGCGTACAACCACATTGGGACTTATCTCTTCCAATACCGGCATCACCAGGTGCCTGATCTTATTTCTTGCAAAATCCGTTTCCAGGTTGGTAGAATCCGTCCTGTACGCGATGCTGTGTTCTCTGGCATAATCTTCTATCAGGGAACGGGGTATATCCAGTATTGGCCTGATAATATTTCCGGTCGTTTCCCTCATGCTGCACAATCCCCTGGTGCCTGTTCCCCTTATCAGGTTTAACAGCAGGGTCTCAGCCCGGTCGTTGGCATTATGTGCTATGGCAATACGTGAAAAATCCTGTTCTATTGACAAAGCTTCAAACCATTGATAACGAAGCTCCCTGGCTGCCATTTCCAGGGAAATTCCTTTTTCGGTGGCATACTCTTTTGTAAGTACTGTTTTCTTATAGAAAGGGATATTATGTTCTTTTGCGAATATCTGTACAAAGTCGCAATCCAGGTCACTTTCTTCTCCCCTAAGGGAAAAATTCATATGTGCGATAGCCGCCCGTGAACAGATCCGTCTTCCTTCCGGAGTTTCTATCCAGCGTATAAAAAGATGCGCCATTACCATGGAATCCACACCCCCGCTTACCGCCAGAAGCAACCCGTTAACGGGATCTGTCAGTAATCTGTTTACCGCTGCATAAAATGCACGTTCAACCATATTGTTTTTCCTATTTGTTGGATATCGTATAGGAAAGTCCGATGGAAAGCACTTCCCTGAATTGTACCCTGGGTGCTTTGTTCCCGTTTTTATCGGCTATTTTAATATTATCGTCGTATATCAGATTGGTACGGATGTTGGCATTCATGAATTTGTTCACCTGCATGGAAACCGAGAGATCCCAGTAAACCTGGATATTCTGGGGCTTGTTCAGGTAATCTGAAAAAAGGGTCAGTTCAGAATCCACCTTGACATTTTTAAACACTTCCTTGTCCACCTTCACTTTCAACTGGGCCCCGAATTCTTTACGAACACTTTCATCGGGTTTGTTACCGTAATTCTCGCGCAATTCGGGCACCCGTACAACAACAATACCTCCCGTTAAAGGGGCAAAGGTCATGGACAACCAGGGAAACGGCTGGTAATCCATACCCAGGGCCAAAGTCGTATACAGGGGAGCTGCAAACTGAGATACCAATGTGGTGTCAGATGAAGTGTATTTGTAGCCCTTGGCCATTTGGGTCTTAATGCCTAAGGCAGCAGAAAAATAAAGTTTCTCCGTTGCTTTGTATCCGAATTTTGAATCCAGGGATACCCTGTCATCCGTTTTTTTGAGAATATCCCCGAACATTTTCACAAATCCGTAACCTATCTGGAAACGGTTCTGAAACTTAATGTTGTCTTTGTCGTAATTGGCTTTGGCATCAACATACCCTCCCAGGGCAATGGAGCTGTTTCCTCCCGCTGCCCAATTGGTCAGTGATGTCTGTGAAAAATTCAGTTGTGACAAAACGGAATTTGTCCAGAAAGTGGGCTTTTTAGGAGCCGGCATATTGGCCAGGGCCTGCTTGCGACTTTCTTCAATAAACTGTGCGATCAGAATGGAATCTTCAATGGCACGTTGCCGGGCTGAATCCACTTTGGCTGCAAGCCGGATATACATCCTTGTCAATTCCTCATAAGTGGGTATTTTCGTACTGTCTTTACCCAGGGAATCCACCCTAACCGTTTCCTGTGCAAAGGAAAACGTCAGTGTCAAAAACAATGACACGGCCATCAATACAATTCGCTTCATATAATTATTCTTATTCCTGGTCTGCTTTTACATCGTCAGAACAAAAGGCAAATCCCAGGCGTTTGCCTGTCTGCATTTTGGCACTGTCAATTTTTGCGTTCATTTGCTCTACAGTGGCAACAGCAACTGTCTCATAGGGAGGGGCCAGCAGATCGAATGAAAGGCTGTACAAAACAGCGGTTTCTACCACATTAACGATAGCGTTCTTATCTATCATCCGTTTTCCGAAAGCAGCAAGATCACGTGTTTGCTGACGCTTTCCTTCCGTAAAATAGCTTTTGTCTTTGTTGATAAATATCCTGGCTACCAGATAACCCAAGTCTTCTTTCCGGTTGTACTTGAACGAATCGGTCAGAAAATTGTATACGGAAATAACTCCGCAATAAGTGGAAAAAGGTTCCGCTTTTGCGTATTCGTTCTTCCATACAGGATGATCCCTGTCAAACTGAAAAACATCGGTATGCATACTGAACAGCAAAATATCATCTGCAAACTTCAGTTCAGCTTCAAATTTTCCGCGGTCCCTGTATTCAAAACGCACGCGACGGTTTTCCCCGTCTTCCAGAAGTTCGTTTATGTCATTGCTCATTTCGTGCAACACTTCTTTGGTAAGGTTAAAGACCTCAAGCGTTTGAAGATAAACCTTGTTTTTCAACTGGGATTTTTCATTCAGTCCTTTAATGATCTGCTGTCTTGCAGGATGCGTTTCTGAATTTGTCATGATTTATTGTTTAATAGGCCCTGGCAAATACGACTCTCTGTGCCGAGGGTTTTCCACTGTACATACATTTCCCCGGTCTGGGATCTTCCCTTTCAGGTATCAATCGTATGGTCGCCTTGGTTTCTTCTTTGATCTTTGCTTCCGTTTCCGCTGTCCCGTCCCAGTGGCAGAGGAAAAATCCTCCGTCTTCAATACGTTCCCGGAATTCTTCGTAACTATTGATTTCGTAAGTGTTCCTGTTCCTGAAATCCAAGGCTTTCCGGTAAATATTGTCTTGTATCTCCTTTAATAAAGCGGTCACATAATTCTCAATACCTTCCACCGGCAGAATCTGTTTTTCCATAGTGTCCCTGCGGGCCACTTCAACCGTTCCGTTTTGGATATCCCTGGGTCCGACGGCTATCCTTACGGGAACCCCTTTAACTTCCCATTCGGAAAATTTAAATCCTGTGCGGACATTATCCCTGTCATCCAGTTTTACGCTCAGACCTCTGTCTTGAAGACTGACTTTCAGATTTTCCAAATGTGAACATATGGCACTCATTTCCTCTTCGCCCTTGTATATAGGGACAAGAACCACCTGTACAGGGGCCAGCTTAGGAGGTAACACCAATCCGTTATTGTCAGAATGGGCCATGATCAGGGCCCCCATCAATCTTGTGGATACGCCCCAGGAAGTAGCCCATACGTGATCCAGTTTCCCATCCTTGTTGGCAAACTGAACATCAAAGGCTTTGGCAAAATTCTGCCCCAGGAAATGAGAAGTACCTGCCTGCAAGGCTTTTCCGTCTTGCATCAGAGCTTCAATGCAAAGCGTTTCGACGGCTCCGGCAAAACGTTCTGATTCGGTTTTTGGGCCTATCCATACTGGCAGGGACATTACTTCTTTGGCAAAAGATGCATAAACATCCACCATACGGCGGGTCTCTTCAATAGCTTCCTGCGCGGTAGCATGTGCCGTATGTCCTTCCTGCCACAAAAATTCCGTCGTACGCAGGAATAACCTTGTTCTCATTTCCCACCTTACCACGTTGGCCCATTGATTACAAAGTATGGGAAGATCACGGTAAGATTTTATCCAATTCCTGTATGTATTCCATATGATCGTCTCGCTGGTAGGACGAACGATCAGTTCTTCCTCCAATTTAGCATCCGGGTCTACTACCAAACCTTTTCCGTCGGGATCGGCCATCAGTCGGTGATGGGTGACGACCGCGCATTCCTTGGCAAAACCTTCCACATGCTCGGCTTCCCTGCTTAAAAACGATTTTGGAATGAACAGAGGAAAATAAGCGTTCACATGGCCTGTCTCCTTAAACCGCCGGTCCAATTCTGCCTGCATTTTTTCCCAGATGGCATACCCGTAGGGTTTGATCACCATACATCCCCTTACAGCAGAATTTTCTGCAAGTTCTGCTTTAATAACCAGGTTGTTATACCATTCTGAATAATTTTCCTCCCTGTTCCTGATCTCTTTTGCCATATGTTTTTGTTTACTGGTATAATATTTGTTACTTTTTTTTGTACAAAAACAATGTGAAAAACTTGTTTTTTCCTTTGTTTTTTATATATTTGGTGCAAAAGTACATAATTTGCTTTAAATAAAAACAGGAGGTGCAAAATGAAAAGGTTTTTTATCCTATTGTTGCCGATCGCCGGCCTACTGGCTGTTTCTTGCAGTAGCGGCTATCAAGTAGCGTCCTCCAGATATGACGATGCTACCTACTTCAGACCGGACGTTACCGCCCGGGTACACCTGCTTGCCACAGCAGCAGAAGCCGATGAACTGATTAACCAAACCATTGAGCAGGCCGGGAAGGAAGGAGCACGAGTGGAAACAGTTTATACAAATCCTGATGGTGTCGTTAATATTGACGTTGAACCGGGAACGACATACCTTATCGCGAACCAGAACAACGACACATACGCCCGTAAGTTGAAAATGTTCGATGACCAGGATGAGGATTTTTCCCTGACCATTAACATGAATTTCGGTTACGACTACATGTGGTCGGATCCTTATTATATGTCATCCTGGTACAGCCCCTGGCACAGACCCTGGCGCTGGTACAGGCCCTATGCTTACTGGACCCAATGGTACTGGTATCCTCACAGCTGGTACAATGATTTCTGGTATTATGACTGGTGGTACAATGACTGGTATTATCCTTCCTGGACATATTCCTCTATGTGGTTCGGACCCGGTTACACCTATTATTACGGATATCCTTACTATCATCATAGCGGTTACGGATCCCCCCACTACCGTTATGACAATGATTCTCCTTACAGGGATAACCGCAGAGATAATCTCAGGAGGGTGGAACCGCAAAATATGGTTGCTTCAAATTCTACACGCTCGGGAGGTTCTTACAGAAGGGCAAATCCCCAGATAGATCAGATTTCCGGGGACCGCACATCCAGGACCCCTGTAAGAGATGATGTAAAACCGGGAGACGAAAGAAGAACTACAAACTACAGAAGAGTGACCGGAACCTCCAATTCCGAAGCTGTTTACCGGGATCCTTCTACAAACACAAGGTCCCGGTCTGAAGAAACAACCGGAAATACTTTTTACCGCAGATCTTCCAACCTTTCACAAACCACCAACAGGGAAAACAATCGTTCATCAACTACTTCCTCTACTATAAATCCGGGGAATAGTCGCAGTTTTTACCGGGGTAATCAGTCAGGTTCAACAAGAATAAACAATGATTCCGGTAATTCACGTGTAACACGTTCTTATGGGACAAGTTCCGGGAACCGCTCAAACGTAAGCACCCAGACTCGTTCTTCCAACAGAAGCAGCTCTTCCTCATCTTATTCCGGAAGCAGAAATACGGGAAGCTCGGGTAGTTCGGGTTCCATGCGTTCTTCCGGCGGGAGTTCAGGGGGCAGCGGAAGTGTTTCACGCTCCGGATCAAGCGGCGGTTCATACCGCAGATGATCCTTTTAGTTAAGTTACATATTTGATCCCTTAAAAAATGAAAAAGTATCTGATTTTGATCGCTTTAGTGTTTCCTATTGCCCTTTCTGGACAAAATGCCTGGGATGCTCTCCGGTATTCACATCTGAATTACCAGGGCACGGCACGTTCCATGGCTTTGGGTAACGCAGTAACTGCGTTGGGTGGTGATTTCGGTTCCATTATGCAGAATCCGGCAGCATCTGCCGTTTATCCCTATTCGGAAATCACATTTACCCCCTCTCTTTCCACGCAATTTTCCCGGGTCAGTTATTTTGGTCAGGAAACCGATGATCGTTATACCCGCGGGGGGGTCTCCAATGTAGGATATGTTGGGACCCTGGACCTGTCCAACAGCACGGGACTTATATCCCTTTCCTTTGCGGCAGGTTACAATAAAGTTCAGGATTTTACCATGCGCACCTCCGTCCGCATGAACGATGCAGTAACCAGCTGGCTCTCTCCCGTTGCTACCATGACCGACGGGATTCCCTACACAGATCTTGAATCAGGAGACGATTACAATCCCTATTATGATTCCAATGCCGCATGGCGGTCCATCCTTGCCTGGGATACATACCTGCTCGATCCACTGCCGGGGACTACGGACCAATACATAGGAGCCACGGAAAACCTGGACGGAGAAATGATCGTTGTAGGCGGTCCGCTTGATCAACGTTTTATCAAAGAATCCAGGGGGAGCATGGGAGAGTACCTCCTGAACATGGGAGCAAATATCGGGAATCGTTTCTTTGCCGCATACAGCCTCAATTTCCGGAATATCTATTACCGGACTTATGAGAAATTCACAGAAACATCACAGAACCCCGAACATTTTGAAACAGGATTTTCTTCATTCTCACATTCATACGATCAAATCACCACGGGTATCGGGTTTAACATGAAATTCGGTATCATAGCCATTCCATTTAAAAATATGCGCCTGGGAGCCAGTGTTACCTCTCCTACCTGGACGTCCCTGACCGACGAATGGCAGGAATACATGACTGCCGAGTTTTTGGCGGGGAATCAATCTTCAAGCAGTCCCATCGGAGTTTTTTCGTACAAGGTGCGTACACCCTGGCGTTTTAACGCAGGCCTTGCCTATACTTTTGGAACATTCGGATTGATCAGCATAGACTACGAAGGCGTGGATTACAGCACCATGAAACTGGCTACTCGCAACGACAGATGGGCTTTTGAAGATGAAAACGAGCTTATCCGTTACGGATCTGAAAACACGCGTTTCCTTTTCGCCAATAACATCCGTGCCGGATTGGAGATCCGGATAGCACAAATGGCCATCAGGGGCGGATACAGTTATTACGGCTCTCCCGAACGCAGTTTTGAACCTACTCACGTTGCATCAGGCGGATTGGGATTCCGCGCAGACCAGTTCTTTGCTGATATGGGAGCATCTTACCGTTTAGGAGAAACGGAAGGCTTTTCACTATATGATACGGGAGACGATCAGATACACGGACAAAATACTATGTCCCGCTTCAGACTAATGTTTACTGTAGGGCTCCGTTTCTAAGGTTTTCCAGGATTCGGGACCTTCATTCATAATTAGATCCAGTATACTTTGCCCGGGCACAAAATTGTGTTTCCGGGCAAAAACCTGGTAATAAGGGACCGGCTCGTATGCTGGTGGCATTTTGCGAAAATCACATTGTTCATAGGCGGGTCGATAAGAATCAGTAAACGTGATCTCAACGTTAAAGTCCAGTGTTTCCAGACACCACTTCAAAATAGCCGTGTTATAGTCAAAAAGTGATAACGGTTCTTTCACCCGGTAAAACGGGAGGATCTCATCCCTGTAAAATTCATAATAGGGAGAAGATCCGTATGCTGATTCTATTGCCAACCAGTGTGTCCTTTGCCAATCTTTTGAAAGATCCAACATTACTTCACTAACAGGCGTTTTCATCCCGTGTTTGCGAATTACCGGAATGATCAGCCATTGGGGACCGTTAGCCCCGCATATGGAGCAGCGATTCCTCAGCGTTTGTTTCTGATAATGTTCGTGTTGTTCCAGGACCCATTCTCCCTTTTCGTTAAAAATTGAAAAACAGGCGATTGGTGGCCAATATGCGGTTGTAAAGAAGGCTTTCACTTTATTCTTCTTCCATATACTTCGTCTTGCTGGGGATGATCCCGCGATTGGAAGCCCTTATGAAAGATAGAATGGTATCCCTTTCTTCCGAAGGGTCCAGCACCTCTTCCACTTTGCGGCAGGCATCACTGATATTTAATCCTATCTGATATATGATCCTGTAAACATCGTGGATCCTTTCTATCTGTTCGGAAGTAAAACCCCTCCTGCGCATTCCTATGACGTTTATCCCTCCGTAACAAAGAGGACGTCTTCCTGCAAGTACGTAAGGTGGTACATCTTTTCCTATCATAGACCCGCCCGATATCATGGCGTGTGTTCCTATACGTGTAAATTGATGTGCAGCAGACGCCCCTCCTATAATCGCATATTCGTCCACATGGGTTTCTCCCGCCAGACCTACATAGGATGTAAGGATCACGTTCTGTTTAACATGACAATCATGGGCAATGTGCACATAGCTCATGATCAAACAATTATCATCAATTCTTGTGGTTCCGACGTGACTGGCTGCTGTTCCGCGATTGATTGTGGCGTATTCTCTTATGGTAACATTGTTGCCAATTTCCACATAAGATACTTCACCTGCAAACTTTAAATCCTGGGGAACAGCACCAATAACGGCTCCGGGAAAGATCCGGCAATTGTCGCCTATGGTAACGTAATCCATAATGGTAACATTCGGTCCTATTTGAGTCCCCTGGCCTATCCGGACATGTTCTCCAATTGTGGTAAAGGGACCCACTTCCACGTTTTTACCCAGCACGGCCTTAGGATGTATTAAATTCATTTTTTGTGACATGGCATTTTATTTCATTTGTTTTCTTATCAGACCGGCAACAGCCGCATTGGCTGCATGGCCCGGTTTATAAGCCCGGATAGCTGCCCTTATGCGTTTCCCCGCCAACATAAGATCGCCTAAAAAATCCATGGTTTTATGGCGCGCACATTCGTTGGGGAAGCGTAATCCCGATTCATTTAAATATCCTTTATAAATATCCAACTTGGGTTTGTTGTATAATTGCCTTAATAATACAAGGTCTTCAGGGCTGAGTTCTTCTTCAGATATAACCAATGCATTCTCAAGATCTCCGCCTTTAACCAACCCTTTTTTGAAAAGGTCCAGTATTTCATGCAAAAAAACAAAAGTTCTGCTGGCGGCTATCTCTTGAAAAAAATCTGTTTTTTCAGAATAAATAAACTCCTGTTTACCAAGTATCCGGGAATTAAAATCAATAATAACATGTACACTAAACTCCCGGGAGGGCGTAATATCTATAATGGTACCTGTTCTTTTATCTGTATAGGTAAAGGGCTCGGAAATCGTTATGTATTCTCTTTCAGCCTGTTGCTCGGCAAGACCTGTTTCCCTGATCATGTTGGCAAAAGGCAATGCACTTCCATCCAAAACTGGAATTTCTCCACCCCAAATCTGTACCAGGGCATTGTCTAAGCCCATGCCAAAAAAAGCAGACAACAAATGTTCTGTTGTTCCAATCGTCACTTTATCCTTTGACAACACCGTGCTTCTGTTGGTATTTACAACAAAATCTGCCAGTGCTTCAAGGACAGGTTGCCCGGGAATATCCATACGTTGAAAACGGAATCCGTACCCTACAGGAGCCGGACATATCCTGATGGTTGTCTTTTCTCCTGTATGTAATCCTACACCGGTAAATTCAATATTGTCGAGAATCGTATGTTGTTTCATTTAATCTTTTATTCCTGATCTTTTGAAGCGGGCATACGCTCTCATGAATATTTTGTGATCTATGGCGGGCATTCCCAATAAAATACTTCCCTCTCCTTTTACGGGACCAATAACCCCGGTTTGTGCTCCCAATTGAGTCCGGGCCGGTATTTGCAAATGTCCCACGATCCCTGCCTGACCGCCTATCATACAATTGGGTCCCAGGTGTGTAGAACCGGCTATTCCGCTTTGGGCAGCCATAACCGTGTTCTCGCCTACCTCCACATTGTGTGCTATCTGGATCAGGTTGTCCAGTTTAACTCCTTTGCGAATAATGGTGGACCCCATGGTAGCTCTGTCTATTACGGTGTTGGCTCCTATCTCCACATTATCTTCTATGATGACATTACCGGTCTGAGGAATTTTTCTGTACGTTCCATCCAGTGAAGGAGCAAATCCAAAGCCGTCAGATCCAATCACGGCATTGGCATGTATAATGCAATTCTCACCAATAATACAATCGTCATATACTTTTACTCCGGGATAAAGAACAGTCCCCGGACCTATCCGGACATTGTCTCCTATATATACCTGGGGATATATCTGCGCTCCGTTCCCTATTCGTGCACGTTTCCCAATGTAACTATGCGCACCTATATATACTTTTCTTCCAATGGAAGCTTTCCGGGAAATACTGTGAGGAAATTCCCATCCTTTTTTCTTCTTTTGTGTTGTAAACATCGCCAATAAAGCGGCTACGGCAGAATAGGCATCATCTACACGGATCAACGTTGCCTTAATTTCTGCAGAGGGCACAAAATCACGGTTTATCAGGACAACAGGTGCTTTTGTCCCGTACAGGTATTTTTCATATTTTAAATTTGCCAGGAAACAGGCCGTTCCGGCTTTTCCTTGTTCGATGCGTGCCACTCCGGTAACAACTACATCACGATCACCAATCACTTCCCCCTTTAAATGATCGGCAATCATTCCGGCTGTCAGTTCCATATCATTAAATATTTAGGAAATCCGAGCAAATTTCGTTCCATTTGTGAAATAATGCAAATTACTAAATAAATTTGTTGGAAATCACTAAATTATTTAAATTTGCAGCCGATTAGGAACACGTGCAAGAGGACCTTGGTCCTCTTTTTTATTACAAATAAAAAATGAATATCCAATATGGAAGGATTAAATCTGATAAGTACATTTGCTGAATTCAAGGAATTGAAGAATATAGACCGCCCCACTATGATGAGCGTTCTGGAAGATGTTTTCCGTTCCCAGCTTATCAAAATGTATGGAAGTGCAGATAATTTCGATGTTATTATTAATATTGATAAGGGAGATTTTGAGATCTGGCGTAACCGGGAAGTGGTAGAAGAAGTTGAAGACCCCAATACACAAATTTCCCTGAAAGAAGTATCCAAAATTGACGATTCATACGAAGTGGGCGAATCTTATACAGAAGAAGTAAAACTTTCTGAATTCGGTCGCAGGGGCATTCTTACCCTCAGACAAAACCTCGCCGGCAGGATCATGGACATTGAAAAAGCCAATGTTTATGCCAAATACCTGGACCGTGTAGGAGAAATACTTGTGGGAGAAGTGTACCAGGTATGGAAAAAAGAAGTGCTGGTTTTGGATGAGGAAGGAAATGAGTTGTTATTGCCTAAATTCGAACAGATCCCCAGTGATTATTTTCGCAAAGGAGATACGGTAAGAGCCGTCGTCTCGAGCGTTGAAAAGAAAAACAACACTCCCATAATAACATTGTCCCGGACATCGCCCAAATTTTTGGAACGTTTGTTTGAACAGGATGTCCCCGAAATTTACGATGGGTTGATAACAATCAAGAAAATTGTCCGGATACCAGGGGAACGTGCCAAGGTTGCCGTTGAATCTTACGACGATCGTATAGATCCTGTAGGAGCCTGTGTAGGTGTCAAAGGATCCAGGATACACGGAATTGTCAGGGAACTGAGAAACGAAAACATTGACATCATTAACTGGACAACCAATCCCCAGTTATTGATCCAAAGGGCACTGAGTCCGGCCAAAATTTCTTCCATTAAGATCAACGAAGAAGACAAACGGGTAGGTGTATACCTTAAACCCAATGAGGTTTCGCTGGCCATAGGGAAAGGAGGTTCAAACATCAAACTGGCCGGAATGCTCATCGGTTATGAAATTGACGTCTTCCGGGAAGTTGATGAGGACGAGGAAGACGTTATGCTGGATGAATTTAACGATGAAATCGATCAGTGGATCATTGATTCCCTCAAGCAAATCGGCTGTGATACAGCAAAAAGCGTTCTGGCCATCCCCATTCCCGAACTTGTCAGACGGGCAGACCTTGAAGAAGAGACAGTGGCGGAAGTGATTCGCATTCTCAGGGCTGAATTTGAAAACGATACAAAAGAATAAGGAGAGTATATGTCGGAAAAACAAGGTATTCGAATTAGCAAAGTAGTCAAGGAGTTTAATATTGGGATAGGTACCCTGACCGAATTCCTTAAGAAAAAAGGAATTGAGGTTGATGCTTCCCCAAACAGCAAGATCCCTGAAGAAGCTTATGCTCTTGTGGAAAAGGAATTCGATAAGGAATTACAAATTAAGGAAGAATCTAAAAAAATCATACTGAAGGTCAAAGAAGCAACTTCTGAAGAACCGCCCGTGCAGGAAGCAACGCATGAACCGGAACCTAAACCTACCCCTAAACCTACCCCTAAACCTGCGCCCAAACCTGCCGCAACAACAGCTCCAGAACCTGCTTCCAGGCCCGCACCGGAACCTGCTTCCAAGCCCGCACCGGAACCTGCCCCGGCACCTGCTCCTTCACCTGAAATCCGGCATGAAGAAATAGTTAAACCGGCTGTTGAACCGGAAGCTCCTGCTGAAAAAGAGGAACCGGTACAAGCTGAAAAGGATACCGCTGCTAAGAAAACGGAAACAACACCTGAAAAAGGAGGGCCTACGGTACTCGGAAGAATTGATCTGGATCAATTCCGGAAAAAAACTTCTGATAAAGAAGTCCCGGCTCCCAAAACAGAAAAGGAAGCTCAACCCAAAAAAATTGAGACCGGTCAACAGAAACCCGCAACGGAAAAAGAATCAAAAGCCAAACCGAAACAGGAAAAGAAAGCGGCTCCTGCACCTCAGCCAAAACCCGTAGCACCCGAACACATTGAAACCGAGTTTGAAAAACTGGCCGGACCAAAAATCACCGGGCAAATAGACCTTTCTCAGTTTGACAGAAAGAAATCAACTGAAGAAAAAGACAAATCAAAAACAACAGACAAACATAAAGGGAAACGCGAAAGAATTCAGAAGCCACACAGGGAACGTGTAGACGTAAATAAAGTATCGCCCAAAAAGGGAGAAAACGGAGGACGCGGAAAAGCTCGCGGGAAAGAACGTTTTAAACCCATGCACGTGGAGATTGATGAGGATGCCATTCAGAAACAAATAAAGGAAACATACGCCCGGATGACCGAAGGTAAAGGGAAAACCAAAGGGTCCAAACACCGTAGGGAGAAAAGGGAGATTGTTAGCCAGCGTTTGGCAGAAGAGCAGGAACGCAAAGAACAGGAAAGCACGGTATTGAAAGTTACCGAATTTGTCACAGTCAATGAACTGGCAACACTCATGAACGTTCCTGTTGTCAAGGTTATCGACGCTTGTATGAACCTGGGACTGATGGTTTCCATTAATCAACGTTTGGATGCCGAAGCCATGGAACTTGTAGCTGAAGAGTTCGGTTTTAAAATGGAATTTGTTACCGCAGATCTACAGGAGACCATCCAGGAAGAAGAAGATGACCCGGCCGATCTGAGTGAAAGACCTCCCATCGTTACGGTAATGGGACACGTTGACCACGGAAAAACATCACTGCTGGACTACATTCGCGATGCCAATGTTATAGCCGGAGAAGCCGGAGGGATAACGCAACACATAGGAGCTTACAGTGTACGCCTGGACAACGGCCGCCTGATTACTTTCCTGGATACACCGGGACACGAGGCCTTTACAGCCATGAGGGCACGCGGGGCCAAGGTCACCGATATGGCCATCATCATCATTGCTGCCGATGATGCCATAATGCCACAGACAAAAGAAGCGATCAACCATGCTTCTGCAGCGGGAGTTCCCATGATATTTGCCATAAACAAAATTGACAAAACAGGTGCAAATCCCGAAAAGATCAGGGAACAGCTGGCCAATATGAACATCCTGGTTGAAGACTGGGGTGGAAAATACCAGTGCCAGGAAATCTCGGCAAAACAAGGCACCAATGTGGATAAGCTTCTGGAAAAAGTGCTCCTGGAGGCAGACTTGCTGGAATTAAGGTCAAATCCGAATAAAAGGGCTTCAGGAACTGTCATTGAATCGTCATTGGACAAAGGCCGGGGATACCTGGCAACCATCCTGGTCCAGAACGGCACATTACACCAGGGCGATGTCCTTTTAAGCGGTTGCTGTTCAGGAAAAGTACGCGCAATGTATAACGAAAGGGGACAAAAGATATCCCAGGCGGGTCCGGCTACCCCGGCATCTGTACTGGGATTGAACGGTGCCCCTCCCGCCGGAGAGCTGTTTACGGTTCTGGAAGACGAGAAAGAAGCCCGCGAATTGGCCGGTAAAAGAGAACAACTCATTCGCATACAGGGTCTTAAAACACAAAAACACATTACTCTGGAAGAAATCGGAAGGCGGATCGCCGTAGGAAATTTCCAGGAATTGAATATTATCGTCAAAGCAGACGTAGACGGATCAATAGAAGCACTCTCAGACTCTCTGATCAAACTCTCTACCGAGGAAGTACAGGTCAATGTGATCCATAAAGCCGTCGGGGGCATCTCCGAATCGGATGTGCTTTTGGCTACGGCTTCCAATGCCATCATCATAGGGTTCCAGGTCCGGCCTTCATCCTCGGCTCGCAAACTTGCTGAAAAAGAAGAGATCGAGATCCGTCTTTATTCAGTGATCTACGATGCCATTGATGAGGTCAAACAAGGGATAGAAGGCATGCTCGCTCCTGAAGAAAAAGAAGAGATCACAGCAACTGTTGAAGTAAGGGAAACCTTCAAAATATCAAAAGTGGGAACAATTGCCGGTTGTATGGTCAAGGAAGGGAAGATAACACGAAATGCGAAAGTCCGTATCATCAGGGATGGCATTGTTATCTATTCAGGAACCCTCGGCTCTCTGAAGCGTTTTAAAGACGATGTGAAAGAGGTGCAATCCGGGTATGATTGCGGTCTGAACATAGACGGCTACAATGACATCAAGGTAGGTGACATTGTAGAAGCATATACCATAACGGAAGTTAAGAGGAAACTTTGATCAATAGCGTTCCCTGGAAAACCAGAATCCTTTCCTGAGAAGAAAGATCAGTAACAACACCAAGGCGACAAAAACCTGTGTTCTCAATCGTGTGTGAATACGGGTTTTTGCTATTAGCATTTCATGGTCTTGATATACCAGTTCTTGCCATTCCTGAAGCGAGGGAATATCACGAAATCCGTATTTTGCCAATACAATACCTTTTTTCATTACCATCAACCCGGGTGTGGAACGTATCATGGTAAGCAGTGTTTTTTTATCGGCCAGGTATACAGGCATTTCCAATCCGTTTTCCAGCAAAATATTATGTATTGTATCTGCCGGTAACGCACTGATTGTGTAAAACGGCCGGTTGTTCTCCCTGCATTCGGCTACCAGCGGACCCAGTTTTTGAAGTATTTTACTGTTTAAATTGTTGCCCGATGTAATCAACAAAACCAGCGCTGTACGTTCTTGACCGATGATGGAGTCGGTTAATGAATTCCCGTTGATATCACGAACAGAAAAATCTGTAATTTTATGACGTTTACCGGTACGTATTTCCCTTGTTCTGCTGTCTACAAAGGTCCAGGTACTGTCAGGAAGTGAATCGGCAGTATATACTTTTTCTTTCCCCTGCCGGCTATATATCAATTCCGTATGATACGTGTATTCGGGGTTCTTCCGGGCTTCTTCAAGTAGCGCCCCAATGTCATTTCCTGTCCTGAATCCGCGAAAATCTACAGGTGGCAAATGCCTGTAACTGTATATGGATAAGCCGGTGATGATCAGGGCAAAAAATATACATACAGGCCATTCGGCCACGCCCCTGGCAACGGGAGCTGTCCTGTTCCTCTGCAGAAAAAGGATCAGGGCAAACGGCCAGAACAACAAGTTCTTGAAAAAAGTCTGCCAGTTGGATAATTTGACCGCATCCCCAAAACACCCGCAATCCTGTACCGGATCAAAAATCGCCAGCCAAAGTGTCAGC
This sequence comes from uncultured Muribaculaceae bacterium, assembly GCA_964542305.1. Taxonomy (GTDB): domain Bacteria; phylum Bacteroidota; class Bacteroidia; order Bacteroidales; family UBA932; genus DMER64. The sequence goes on from CAZITX010000002.1 coordinate 29,486, forward strand.
AACGTAAAAAAAGACATGAACAAAAACATGCCCCACGCAGCCGTGCGTTTTCTGAAATCGAGCAAAACCATAACCCCCAGAACGAATTCGAGAGAGGAAAGCATAATCCCGGCCGGTAAAGAAAGAGGAGTCAGAAATTCTACACCAAACGCATTGAAATATTCGGAAAATACCAAAGCCGATCCAATTGGGTCAACGGCTTTTACAAATCCCGAGAAAACAAAAAGCAATCCCAGGAGGACGCGGGCTAATTTTCTCATGGAAGAAAAGTTACGATTCTGCTAAAAATATCTTTCCAATCCGCCATTTTTCCGTGTTCGTCATCACACGGAATGATCCTGAACGATTTGTCCACGACGGCCTGTTGAAGGTATATTTCACGCACCGTTTTCTGAAAAACCACGGAAGCTTCGTGTATGTCACTTTTTCCTTCCAGGTAAGAACGGTCTTCTCCTTGTCTTGGAGATTCCAGTTTTTCTTTTACAAAAGAAAGGGGAACATCAAGAAAAAGATTGATATCGGGACGCGGTATTCCAAAATGTTCGTATTCCATCTGAAGGATCCAGCTTCTCAGGCGTTTCCTTTCCGCATGGTCGTTCAATTTGGCACATTGGAAGGCAATATTGGAATAGACATACCTGTCCAGTAGAACAATATTCCCGGCATCCAGCCATTCCCTGATCCTGGAAGACATTTCATAACGATTTCCAGCAAAGAGTAAAGAAACCAGGTATGGATCCACCGTATCAATGGCACCGCAATCTCCCCTTAGAAACCGGGCAATTAAAGTGCCGTATACCGGGGTGTCGTAACAGGGAAAATGCATGAAATTCACGGCCTGTCTACGTTCTTTGAAGTAAGCCTGCATAGCTTTTAACTGGGTGGATTTACCGGCTCCGTCCAAACCTTCCAATACGATCAACATAATGCAAAATTACACAAAATTCCCGTCTCTCATTTTTTATTATTTTTGTTTAATGAATATTAATTTCCCTGCCGTTATGGGAGTCGTAAACTGCACTCCCGATTCTTTCTTTCCGGGATCCCGGGCTACCGGACCACAGGAAGCACTCATTATGATAGAAAAGCATTTGCAGGAAGGAGCGGATATTATTGATATTGGCGCCTGCTCCACCAGGCCCGGAGCAGATTGGCCAAGCCGGGATGAAGAATGGAAAAGGCTGGAACCGGTACTGAAAGAGCTCCGGACGCGTTTTCCCAAAACTGTTTTTTCGCTGGATACTTTCCGGCCCGGGATCGTTGAAAAAGCAGCGCCACTACTTGGGCATTTCCTGGTTAACGACATATTTGCAGGCAATTACGACAAAACCATGTTGCCTTTGATCTCCGGATTGAAAGTTCCCTGGATAGCCATGCACCGGGAACCTTACCGGGGTCCTGGAGAGATTACACGATTTTTCTTCAAAGTCGCTGAACAGGCAGACAAATACGGTATCAATGAATTTATTCTGGATCCCGGCTTTGGATTCAACAAGGATGTGGATCAGAATTTTGAAGTCATAGCCTCCCTGCCTTCCCTGGTACCAAAGAACGAATATGGATACCCTATTGCTCCGCTTTTGGCGGGAATATCCAGGAAAAGACTCACCTACATGCCTCTCGGCACAACTCCGGAAAATGCCCTTATCAGCACGCAGGCTCTGCATCTTCACCTGCTTTTCAAAGGAGTATCCATATTACGTGTTCATGATGTGGCCGAGGCCCGTCAAATGATCACTCTCTATAGAAAAATGAGTACCTTTGCTAATTAATCAAATATCATCTTTATGGAATTCAACCCTTTGCTTGCCATATCGCCCATTGATGGGAGGTATTATGCACAGACTGCACCCCTTAACCAGTATTTTTCGGAATTTGCACTGATCCGGTACCGGCTGCAGGTAGAAGTAGAATATTTTATCGCCCTCTGTAAATTACCCCTCCCCCAACTCCGTGATGTGGATTCACGCTGGTATCCCATATTGCGGAACGTATACAGAAATTTTTCTATTACAGACGCAAAAGTGATCAAGGCACAGGAAAAAGTGACCAATCACGATGTGAAATCTGTAGAATATTTCCTGAAAAACAAAATGAGAGCACTGGGTCTTGAGAAGTATTGTGAATTCATTCATTTTGGACTCACTTCACAGGACATCAATAATACGGCCGTACCTTTGAGCCTCAAACACGGGATACAGAAAGAATACCTTCCCGTCTTGAACAAAACCATAGAAATGTTGAATGAAAAGGCGAATGAATGGGGCCCGGTGGTAATGCTGGCACATACACACGGACAACCGGCCTCTCCTACCCGTCTTGGAAAAGAACTGCGGGTTTTTCAGATTCGCCTGGAAGAACAAATAAAAAGTCTGGAACAGATTCCTTTTGCAGCCAAATTCGGCGGCTCCACAGGAAATTTTAATGCGCATAACGTGGCTTATCCACATATAGACTGGCATCGTTTTGCCAATAAATTTGTATCTGTAAACCTGGGTCTTTACCGTTCTTTCCCAACAACACAAATAGAACATTACGATCATATAGCGTCCCTATGCCACAATCTGAGCCGGATCAATACCATCTGCATAGATCTTTGCCGGGATATGTGGTCATACATAGCTATGAATTATTTCAAACAACACATAAAAGATAAGGAAATTGGATCTTCGGCCATGCCCCATAAGATCAATCCCATAGATTTTGAAAATGCAGAAGGGAATTTTGGAGTAGCCAATGCCATATTTGCCCACTTGGCTGCCAAATTGCCCATTTCACGTCTCCAAAGGGACCTGACCGATTCTACTGTGATGCGGAATCTGGGAGTTCCGATGGCTCACACCCTGTTGGCCATGAAATCACTGCAAAGGGGATTCGGGAAACTGCTCCTGAACCGTTCAGCAATAGATAAGGATATAGACGAGAATTGGGCAATCATTTCCGAGGCCATTCAAACCATCCTGAGAAGGGAAAACTATCCCCAGCCTTATGAAACACTTAAGGAACTTACCCGTACCAATATGCATATTGACAAGGATTACCTGCATGCATTTATCCGCAGCCTGGATATAAGTCAGGAAGTGAAAGACGAACTGCTGCAGATCACGCCTTCAAATTATACGGGTCAATAATTCTATCATATATGAAAAAATGTGTCCTGCTTATCATTTGCCTGGGTTTTACAGCAATAATCCGGGCTCAACCCGTTTTGTACGAAGATTATTTTACCGGAGAACGGCTTCGCCTTGATCTGGTATTCGCCGGTAATGCCTCATCCCAGGATGTCTTTTTACTTGCTTTGCACAAGGAGCCCGTCTGGGCCGGCCCCACAAAGCAGCTGATCGCCCCTTTTACATTCGGGGAATATCAATATAAGGTATTTACAAAACAAGAGGATCTTATCTATTCCAAAGGCTTTAATTCGCTCTTTATGGAATGGCGAACCACCCGGGAAGCAACACTAAGGGATATGGCCTACAATACGTCTTTGTGGATACCCTACCCCAAAGACACAGTTTATTGTGAAATATACGCAAGAACCCCGGGGGACGGGACGTATCAACCTATGAAAAAATTCCTTATTGATCCGGCAGATTGTCTGATCTCTGAAGAAAAACCGATTTGTCAGGCAGAAATACTGCTGGAAAATGGACCTCTTGAAAATAAAGTGGATTTGTTATTTGTTGCCGAGGGATACCGTCAGACAGAGATGGAAAAATTCAAAAGGGATGCAGCCCGCTTTACAGAATATTTATTTGAATACGAGCCCTTCCGTTCGCGCAGAGAAGATTTTAATATATGGATCCTTCCTCTTGTTTCTGAAGATTCCGGCCCCGATATCCCCCGCTTTGATGTTTGGCACAAAACGGCACTCGGCAGTTCCTTTGATACATTTTATACGGACCGTTACATGACAGCTCCCGATTACAGGCCGCTTGCCCGGGCTGTTTCCGGAGCACCTTTCGATGCCATATACGTGATCGTGAACACAACAACATACGGAGGCGGAGGAATATATAATTATTACGGTCTGAGTATGTCCGATCACGCCTTGAGCAAAGAAGTCTTCGTACATGAATTCGGTCACAGCTTTGCGGGTTTGGCTGATGAATATTACAATTCCGAAGTAGCATACATCAATATGTACCCTGAGGGAGTGGAGCCCTGGGAACCCAATATTACCACACTGGTAGATTTTGAGTCCAAATGGAAAGATATGATGGGATCAGAAGGTGTCGGGTTGCATGAAGGAGCTGCATACGTTGCCAAGGGAATATACCGTCCTGCCCCGGATTGCCGGATGAACACCAATACCGCCCCTGCTTTTTGTCCTGTCTGTCAAAGAGCCATCGGGAAAATAATAGATTATTATACAAAATGAAATATCGCTATTTCCTGTTCGATCTGGACAACACGTTGTGGGATTTTGATGCCAATGCAAGGGAATGTATAGCCGTACTCATCAACAGGCATAACCTGACGGAATTCCTGCCGGATCCGGATGACTTTTATAAAATGTACAAAGCCAATAACCAAAAGCTCTGGGCCATGTACGAGGCAGGAGAAATCACCCAGCAAAAACTGCGTTATGTAAGATTTGTCATTACATTAAGAGAAGCGGGGGTTCCGGATCCCGATCAATGGGGCCCTGTTTTTGGCCAACAATACCTGGAGCTGATGCCCTCCATGACACGTCTTGTACCCCATGCGATGAAGCTTTTGGAATATTTAAGTGCAAAAGGCTGTGAAATGGCGCTTTTAACCAACGGTTTCAAACAGGTCCAATACGAAAAAATACGCAACAGCGGACTGGATATCTTTTTCAAAAACAGGGTGTTTATATCAGAAGAAGTGGGTTATCACAAGCCCCATCCTAAAATATTCACAGCTGCAATCACTTCCATAAACGGCAAGAAAAAGGAAACCTTGATGGTGGGAGATAATTTTGAAACAGATATTGAAGGTGCACAGGTGTTTGGCATTGACCAGTATTATTACAACCCGGCAGGGAAACCTTGTGAAGGATCACCTACTTATATGGGAAAAGACCTTCGTGATTTGATGGACCTGGTGTAATGATGAAAACATCTTCATTTGATTTGTGAAAATAATATTTTTCGCGTGCGAATTTCTCCAGGGAATCTTTGTTGGATTGTAATTCACGCAGATTTCTTTCTGTTTGATGTATCTTTTCTTTATAGTATCTTTGTTGGGATTTGTTTTCGGAATATTCACCCAATGCTCGAACCCAGCCTGTTAGGCTGTTATTGTCAAAAAATAGGATCCAGACAATGAAAATGAACGTTACAATAAAATACCTGTTCCTTATTAAGGCAAGGAAACGGTCGTATTTGAAACGCGTGCGCATGGGTTATGTATTTTCACAAATATAAGAGGTTTTTCGTTATGCAACCAACTTTGATCATTATGGCTGCCGGGATGGGCAGCCGCTACGGCGGACTAAAACAACTTGACGGACTGGGACCGAACGGAGAAACAATAATGGATTATTCCATCTTTGATGCTTTAAAGTCAGGATTCGGAAAAGTAGTATTTGTAATCCGGGAATCTTTCAGGGAAGATTTCAACCGTGTTTGTGTTTCCCGTTACGGTAACAACTTTCCGTTTGATTTTATCACCCAGGAACTGGATGACATTCCGGCCCCGTTTTCTCCCCCTCCCCAAAGGCAGAAACCCTGGGGAACCGGTCATGCATTGCTCACAACAGCCAAATGCGTTGATGAACCTTTTGGGATCATAAATGCCGATGATTTTTACGGACGCGATGCATTCCGCGTGCTGGGCCGCTTCCTTTCACGTGAAGACTTGGCTCCCGGCTCTTACGCCATGGTAGGTTACCGCCTTGAAAACACCCTGTCCCCTTCCGGACCTGTATCAAGGGGAATATGCCAACACGATGAAAATAATCTGCTTACCGATGTCATTGAACGGTTTAAGATCCGTAAAGAAAACAACGGGAATATTTACTGCACCATACCTGACAAACCTGAACCAGAGGCGAATCTTGAATTACAGGCCGATAATCTCTGTTCCATGAATTGCTGGGGTTTTCTCCCCGATGTATACCCGAAGGCTGCAACCCTTGTTACACGTTTTTTGGAAAGGTATGCCGTCGAACCTGCCTCTGAATACCACCTTCCTACCATGGTCAACGATATAATCAAATCCGGAGAAGGAACCTGCCGGGTACTCCCTACTGATTCCAAGTGGTTTGGCGTAACTTACCGGGAAGATCGCCCGGGTGTGGTCAAACGCCTTGAATCCTTGCACCGTGAAGGTCTTTATCCTAGTCCTTTGTTTACCTGATCAATAATTACACACATGAAAGATTACCTGAAGTATTACCGACCGAAACTTGGAGAATCATGGCTGATTATGCTGGCCGTACTGTTAGTGGGCGGATCCATTGTTGCGGGAGCCACCGTTTTTATTACTAACCTTATCCACCCGGATTTACTATCCCTTACGGGCAACGGATGGAGTACCCCCGTAATTTACGTATTGCCTTTCCTGGTAGTATTTCTTTATGTATACCTGCGCTCCCGGCAATCATTTTTTGAGGCTGTCCGGTCAGATAAGGCCCCTTATCCGGATCCTCCGGCACAACTGGGAAGAGTTCCTCTACTTTTATATATTCTCTTGCTTCCTCTCCTTATAGTTTCCATGTCTTTTATCATGGATCCGCTTACCGAGTGGCTGGAAATGCCCGAATTTATAAAAGAATTATTTGAAAAAATGACAGAAAACAACCTGCCCACTTTCCTGGCCGTTGTCATTGCCGCACCTTTGTTGGAAGAATGGCTGCTGCGCGCCGTCGCCTTAAAAGGAATGTTGCAACATATGGATCCATGGAAGGCGATCGCCTGGTCAGCACTTATGTTTGGCGTGATCCATTTTAACCCGTGGCAGGCCATACCCGCTTTCTTAATGGGTTGTCTTTTCGGGTGGATCTATTACAGGACACGATCCTATTGGACGTGCGTTGCCCTGCATGCCATTAATAACGGGCTATCCTTTCTCCTGGCAGGATTATTTCCGGAAATGTCCTCCGATGCTTCCCTAAGGTCATTAATCGGAAACACTCCTTATTTCATAGCCCTTGCCTGCTCAGTGGTGATTCTGTCTGTAGTAATTTATTATCTGAATAAAAAACTGGCTCCGGCTCCTGTATTAAATCCGTCTTATGAACGAAACGAATCTGTACCCGCTGACCTTTGATCCCATCATTAAAAAACGTGTATGGGGATCGGAGACCTGGGTCCTTAGTGGCCTGGACCGGGATGTATCCGTGATCAGCAACGGTTTTTTGAAAGGCAATACCATCAATGAATTACTGGAAGTATACCTGATGGACCTTGTGGGCACACGCATATACGACGCCTGCGGTGATGAATTTCCTTTGCTGATCAAGTATCTAACTGTAAATGAATTTCTTTCGGTACAGGTACATCCCGATGATAAGAAAGCAGCCGAACTGCATCACGCTTACGGAAAAACGGAAATGTGGTACATTTTGGACGCACAACCCGATGCCCGGTTATACCTGGGCTTTAACAAAGATATGACACCGGAAGAATTTTTCACGAGATGTGAAAATGAGACTTTGCCTGAAGTTATGAACTGTATCCATCCCAAAAAAGGCGAATGTTACTACATCCCTGCCGGATTGATCCATGCCTGCGGGGGTGGCGTTACCATAGCTGAAGTACAACAGGTCTCCGATATTACCTACAGGGTTTATGACTGGGGAAGAGAACACAACCCGGAAACCGCACGGGAAATGCACCTGGAACTGGCCGTGGATTGTATTGATTACAAAAAACACGTACCGCAGCCCACTACTTCCGGCGTTTTGGCGGATTCTCCGTATTTCACCGTCAGGCTCACATCCCTGGAACAACCTGTTGAAATTGACGGATCTTCCCGCGATCATTTTATTGCCTACCTGGAGCTGGAAGGTTCTTTGGAAGTGGAAACTGAAAATATACGTTACCGGTCTGCCGGGGGATGTTTGCTTATACCGGCCACACTGGATTACTGGAAAATTATCCCCGGAGAAAAATCGGTTTTTTTGGAAATTACCCGTTAAGGTCCATTATATCATCCAATTGACGTCTCTCTTTTTTGGTGGGGCGGCCCGTTCCTTTCTGCCGGTATATTACAATGGACTCCCTGGGCTGTTGTAACTTCTCCAATTCTTCAGGAGGAGTTATATCCAGGGCATACAACGGAACATTTTTAGCAGGCTGGCGTTTGTCCACCGGATGAAGAACCCGGTATGAATAATATACCGGCCCTTTTCTGATTACAAGAATATCTCCTTCACGAATTTCACGGGAAGGCTTAACATCCTGACCGTTCACCTTTATCGCTGAACCGCGACAGGCATCAGCCGCCTCCGACCTGGTTTTGAACACCCTTATGGCCCAAAGGTATTTGTCAAGCCGCATGACGTCAGTTCTCCTGTTTATCTGTATTTACCAGGTTCATTGCCCGCTCAATGCCCTGGCGGACAAAAAGGTTCAGGGCCCCGATGGCATTGTCACAAATGAAAGGCAATTCTTTTTCTTCAGATACGTTCCATCGGCTTAGCACATAATCAGCCTGGTATCCCCGGGGAAAATCATCTCCCACTCCTATACGCAACCGGGCATATTCATCAGTTCCCAAAGAATAGGTTATATGTCTCAGCCCGTTGTGTCCTCCGTCACTTCCCCTGGCCCGAAGTCTTAATTTTCCGAAAGGCAGCGCTACGTCATCCAGAACGACGATTGTGTTTTCCAAAGTAATACGTTCCTGGTTCATCCAGTAACGAACCGCTTTACCGCTCAGATTCACATAGGTGGAAGGTTTCAGCAGCCAGATCTCCTTGCCCGCATACCTTATCTGTGCCAGGGAGCCGTACCGCAATGTGGAAAAAGTGGTTTTATGCAGTGCAGCCAAGGCATCTAAAACAGTAAAACCGATATTATGACGGGTACCGGCATATTCTGCTCCTACATTTCCCAGTCCTGTTATCAGAAAAGACATTTATATGAAAACTCTATTCTTCCTTTGCTTCTTCAGTAGCTTCTGCAGTTTCGGCAGCGGCCGACGCGGAAGCAGAGGTGGAAGCCCTTGTCATTTTGACCATACAGATGATGGTGCTTTTGGGAGAAAGTATCTGTACATTGTCATATTTGAGCTCACCTGCTGTAATTGCTTTACCTAAGGTAAGGTTTGAGATATCAATATCCAGTGTGTCCGGAAGGTCTTTCATATTGGCGCGAACAAGCAGTTTCCTGTTCAATACCTGAAGTTTTCCTCCCTGACGGACACCTTCCGAATTACCGGAAATGGCTACGGGAACGTGAATGGAAACAGGTTTTTTGGAATCAATAGTAAGAAAATCCAGGTGAAGGATATTGTCCGTAACCGGATGGAATTGTGCCTCATGCAGTATGCACAATTGTTTTTTCCCTTCAATATTAAGAGAAATAATATAAGAATTTGGGGTATAAATCAGATCTTTAAGATCTTTCTGTGAAACCGAAAAATGTACATTTTCCTTGTTGTTGCCGTAAAGAACACAGGGTACCAAACCTTCTTTACGTAATTGCTTTACTGCAGCTTTTGAAAAGTTGCTGCGTTCCCGGGCATTGATTTCAAATTGTTTCATTGTTTTGTTTTTAGTAATTAGTGTTACTCAATTCAGGTGTAATCCCGAATCCCATCGCACCTGACTAAAGGTCCGCTAAGGGCGCGCAAAAGTAGTGAAAATCCGTGACTATGCAAAATATTAATCGGCCAGCCATCCAATATATTGATTCCAGGATGTAAGACGAAAAGCCTCTTGTGTGCGGGGCAGACTTGTTGTTGGCAAATAGGCCGCCAATCCGGAAAAATGATCGATGGGAATGGTTATGAATTTTTCCGTGGCCCTTTTGTATACGACTGTCTTACCCAATACCGTTTTGAATTCACCGTAACGTACATTATTCCCAATAAGTGAAGCCGTCTGGTCTATATCCCAGAAAACATGTTCTGACAAACGGTCGTATGTTTGTAATCCTGATCTGTCTATTTCCGCAGGATCCTTCCCCCCGTCTGCTATAAGGTTTTTAAAGGACAATGCCAGGTCTTCTATGTGTTCTGTCTTGACCAGAGAAATGGTCCCGGAACGGTTGTACCCCGTTTTGGCGTTGTACTTGTCATAAAACGCATCGCACAAAGCGGTCAGATTACTCAGGCCCGAGTATGGAAACATTACGGATGACAATTTATCGTAAGGAAATCCCGTATCGATTATTTCTGCCGGGGATCCGACGATATAATCACACGCATCTCTCATTTGATAATAAGTTTGAATGTCTGCCATCAAACAGGCATCAAAACAAATATAATCGTGATGGTAATCCTTCAAGGCTGTTGCAAGGGAGGAAATTTCCATTTCGGAAGTTCCGTCCTGAGCGAAAGTTTTTGTACGCGGATAAGCAGGATCGTTTATATCATAAAGAAACGGAGAAGCAGCCGTAAGCCTTTGAATGGGGTATTGCGGAGTCTCCCCGTATAATCCCTTGGGGAGCCATCCCGTTCCGTGTGACCAGAGGATCAGACCGTAAGATTCAGCCGGGCATTCATCCCTGGCTTGTCCGACCACTTGTCTTAACAGATCGGGATTGGCAGAATTTACCACTCCGTAATTGTATAGTGTATCCAGGAACAGGTTGTTGTCCCTGTTGCTGGGACGTATAAGGAATGCCCCTTGCTCTTTTCGGTCAATAAAAACCAGCAGGGCATGATCCCTCGGAATCGAAGAACCGGTAATGATCTCCGTCATATTGCTCCTGGCAAGCTCAGAAAGACTGTTATCGGCAGCCATATAGATCAACAGGTTGTGTTCGTATTTACCACAAGGCAAATGACACGGATCACAAGCTGTCAGTAAAAGGCCGCTTAGCAGTAAAGACAGAAGTTTCACCCTGTTCATGGTGTAAAGATAATCCTTTTTTTTATCTTTGTAAGAAGACATCATTCATCATAAAACATACTTTATTATGAAAAGTTCACATATACTCGCTTTATTGGGCGGTGCTGCCATAGGGGCAACATTGGCCCTGCTTTTTGCTCCGGCCAAAGGAACTGAGACCCGGGAAAAGATCAAGGACACCTTAGATAAGGGTGTAGGAGAAATTAAAAAAGAATACCAGAAACATTTCCCCAAAAACCAGGAAGAAGGGCTTGAAGCTTAACTGACACTGCAATGAATATTAAAGAATCGGTCAAGGAATACCTGGGCCTGAAATCAGATGCATTTAAATTGGGACTGGTTGAGAATTTCAGCCTGGTAATAAACCAGTTTTTGGGCACCTTCATGCTGATCCTTGTACTGCTCACGGCATTGGTATTCCTGGCGACGGGAGCAAACAAATGGCTTGGGTCGGTCCTGGATAACCCCGTTGCAGCTTCGTTCATTACCGGAGGCTTTTTTCTACTGCTGTTTCTTGTATTGTTCCTTCTCCGAAAAAAACTGTTTGTGAACACATTTGTCCGTTTGTTTGCAAAAATGTTTTTTGAAGAAAAGGACCCCAATGCCAGGGAGGATTAGACTATGAAAAGCAGAAAAGCCATATATTCACGGATAAGGACTATAGAACAACTCCGGGCGGAACGAAATTCGCTGGATTGGCATATCAAAGGAGTGGAAGACCGTGCAAAAGACACTATTTCAGGGAGTTTTGCAAAAGGCAAACTGTTTCCGGAAGAAGGCAGCGGCTTGCTGCCATGGCTTCCCCTGGTCATTCCGGTTGCCATTACAACATTCACCCTGGTGAAACACCTGAACCGTTGCGTACAAAAAATCCGTAACCATTAGCATAACAATGAAAACAATGAGCATTGCCGTTGCCTGCCTGGTAGGCATAGCAGGGTTTTCCTGTACCCAGAATCCAAAAGAGTCAAAAACACAGGAACAGGAATTCAAATACCTGGTAGATGAATTTGCAGATCTGAAAGTTATCCGGTATAAAGTGCCGGGCTGGGATGATCTTAGCTTACAGCAAAAGTCCTTTATTTACTATATGAGTGAAGCAGCCAAATGCGGAAGGGATATTTTCTGGGACCAGAACTTCAAGCACAACCTGGAAGTCAGAAGAGCCCTGGAAAACATATTGGAATCATACACCGGCGACCGTGAAACTCCCGAATTTAAAGAGTTCCTGGTCTATGCCAAACGTGTGTTTTTCAGCAACGGCATTCACCATCACTACGCAGAAGAGAAGATCCTTCCCGGTTGTACCTCCGAATACATGAAACATTTGCTTGAAAATTCCCAGGACATTCCCGATGTTGACAGAATGGTCGAGATCATGTGTGATCCCGGTTTATTCAAAATGCGAAAAAGCTCCGGAACCGGGGGGGACCTTCTTCTGACATCTGCCACGAACTTTTACAGTGGAGTAACACGTGCCGAGGCGGAGGCATTTTACCGTTCCCTTGAAAAACCCGGAGATCCGCGACCGGTAGAATACGGGCTGAACAGCCGACTCGTCAAAAAAGACGGGGAAATCACAGAGGAAACATATACCGCAGAAGGCCTTTACGGCCCTGCCCTTCAACAGATCTGCCACTGGCTGGAAAAAGCGGCCGAAGTGGCCGAAAGTCCTGAACAGGCTTCCTACCTGAAAACTCTGATAAATTACTATCGAACCGGAGATCTGGCACTGTGGGATGCCTTTAACGTTGCCTGGGTTCAGGATACGGATACAGAGCTGGATTTTGTGAATGGCTTTGTTGAAGTATACGGCGATCCCCTGGGAAGAAAAGGATCATGGGAAGGAAACGTGAATTATATTGACAAAGAGGCTTCCCGACGCACCGCCATCATCAGCGGCAACGCCCAATGGTTCGAGGACAACTCGCCCGTTGATGCACGGTTTAAAAAAGAAAAAGTGACCGGCGTCTCGGCAAAAGTCATCAATGTGGCTATGCTTGGAGGCGATTCATATCCCTCTACGCCAATCGGTATAAACCTTCCTAATTCGGACTGGATTCGCAAGGAATACGGGTCCAAATCGGTTACCATTGCCAATATCACCAATGCGTATGACAAAGCAGCAGAGGAGTCGCCCAAAAACATGCTGGATGAATTTTCCTGGGATGAGGAGGAAATTGCCTTGTTGAAAAAATACGGAACCCTTACCGGAAACCTGCATACCGATCTGCATGAATGCCTGGGACACGGATCGGGCCAGTTACTGCCCGGGGTATCATCGAATGCACTGCAGGAATACAGTTCTCCGCTGGAAGAATCGCGTGCGGATCTTTTTGCCCTTTATTACCTGGCCGATCCCAAACTGGTAGAACTGGGGATCCTGCCGGATACTACAGCCTACAAAGCAGAATACATCAACTACATACGTAACGGATTGTTTACGCAGCTGGTACGCATAGAGCCGGGGAAAGACATTACACAGGCGCATATGCAATGCCGCCAGCTGATAGCTTCCTGGTGTCTGAAAAACGGGAATGCCATTGAGAGAAAAGTGAAAGACGGCAAGTCCTACTTTGTCGTTAATGATTACCGGGGTTTGCGTAAACTCTTTGCCACATTGCTGGCGGAGATTCAGCGCATCAAATCGGAAGGTGATTATACGGCCGGAAAAGCCCTGGTGGAAGAATACGCCGTAAAAGTGGATCAGGAACTCCACGGGGAGGTACTGGAACGTTATGCTTCCCTTAATTTAAAACCTTACGGCGGATTCCTGAATCCCAATATTGTACCGGTCTACGACAAAAAAGGCAGGCTCAAAGATTTGGAACTGGAATATGCCGGGGATTTTCTGGAGCAGCACCTTTCCTACGGCAGGGCCTACGGTTTTTTGTAGTTGAACAATTCCTCGGTGGCCAGGGATATCTTGGTCACCGAGAAATCCTTCCCTTCCGGAAACACCCAGAAAGAATCATTCAGTGTGTTCAAATCCACACAGTCCTGTTTGTATTTTCCGTAGTCGTATTCAATATGACAGGAATAAACGGATTGTGCAGGTATCTCCAGAGTATAAGTAGTCCCGTCGTGATCCCCTTCCAGTTTAAAACCCGTCATGTCGTGCGTCAGGACTGCTTCCCCGATATCTATGAAACCCTTTGAATTCGGGAGCATACGTACACAGGCATTGCTCCGGAAAAAATAGCGGTTCTCTTCTACTTCCTTACGTACCTGTTCTCTTTCCCATTCATACCAATCGGGTATGTGCGAAAAAAAAGTTTCGCCCTCTAACGCATTCAATGATCCGTATTCGGACATTTCCCATCGTTTACCGCAATGATTGCACCAGATCCGGGACCCGTCCGAATCCATCCTGTACTCAGTTTTACAGGAAGGACACTGGTACAAAACCTTGTGTAATCCGCGTGCTCTATTCTTGTACTTTACCGGAATCTTGTTTTCCCGTTGCCAGGCAAAATCGTCGTATTCAAAAGATTGGTTGATGATGTCATTGATCTGGTCCGAGGAGAGTTTTGTTGCTTCTTCCTGTGTTATGATGCGTGTCATGGTCGCTTTGGTACGGACTCCCCGGGTTTTGGTATTCCAGAAAGGAGCGTTTATGTGGTGCCCGTATGTAATCAGAGTAACCACGGGAACATTCAGGTGTTTGACAAGCTTGCCCAAAGACGGAGGCAGTACGGCATTGGTTCCGCAAAGCGAATACCTGGCTTCCGGATATACGGCAGCTATCTTGCCTCTTTCCACGACTGTTTTCAAGTGACGGATCAGGGCAATATCATTGGTGAACTTCCTTTTTCCTATACAACCGATCCTTCGCATAAGCCATTCCTTTCCAATAAAGCCATCTACTGCTACAACGTAAAATGCCTGGTGCGGAAACGTCGCCACGGTAGCCACCATAAAATCGTAAAAAGCATTGTGATTACACAACAACAAGTAGGGAGGTTTTACTCCTTCCATATTCACTTTATTGATCTTTGTACGGTGACGCCATAATGAAGGATAACTCAGAAGCCAGGCGATCGGCCTCAGGTACCAGCTTACGCGTCTGGGCATTCTGGCAAGATCAAATCGTTTCACTTCCCTGAGCGGGAAAAAATTCATGGCATATTTCATATGTACAAATATAAACGAAAAATCATACACGTACGCCATAAAAAAAAGAGCACCCTGACAGGTGCTCTTTTAATCAATTGTAAAAATCTCTAATTCACTCCCGTACGTGTGTCAAACCACATTTGTTTGCCCCAGAGCTCGTCGTTCACGTCACTCATGGAACCGGCAGAGTTGGCCCCGTTCAGGGTACCTTCAACCAGCGGATAAGGATAACGCAAAGGAGGTGTATTATGACCGGTATAACCGCATTCTTCCATGGAACTGGCAATGTGATGCGTTGTGGGAATGCCGGTTTTCCTGTACAATGACCAGGTTTCCATACCCTGTTTGAACAGGCATATCCATTCCTGGAGGTAGATCTGGTCCAGGGTGCCGTCAAAAGCGGCATCTCCGGCCAGGTAAGCGGCAGCCTGATCGGCTACTCCGTTTTCATCCAGAGAGGCAGTTACCCCTGCTTCATAAGCATCCTGTGCGCTTACGCGTACATTCCATCCCCTGGCAGCAGCTTCTGCAAGGTGGAAATGTGTTTCAGCAGCCCGGAAAATGGGAGAGAAACCGGCCAGATCCTCACGGAAACGCGGTCCTATAAGTGAATACTTCATCAGGTGACCTGTTGTAATGGCATCGGGACCGCCAATTTCGCAACCTTCGTATTCGCCGTAACCGTTAGGCTGGGCGTATACGGGAAGACGCGGGTCGTTCAGGTCTTTCAACACATTGACCAGAATATCGGAAACGCAATGGTCATCACGTGTCCGGAAGTCATCTGCCCAAGGTTCATAATAAGGAGAAGTCCCGGGCCACCAGAAAAATGCATTCTGGCTGTTTTCCGTAATGAGAGGATATTTGGAAGGATTCCCGGTTATTTCTTCGGCTACCTGTTTGGCCATTGTGGGATTGACATTGGCAATCCGCATGGCCATACGCAACCGCAACGAATTTGCCAGACGTAACCAGGCATCTGTGTCTCCAAAGAACAGGACGTCTCCTATACCCAGATCATCCGTTCCGCCTGCACTCAAACCGTCAGCAGCTTCTTTCAGCAGATCCATAAGCGCCGGATAAATTTGTTCCTGTGTATCGTATTTGGGAGCTACAATGCCCTGGTCCAGACCTATGGCTTCCGAATAGGGAAGATCGCGCCACCTGTCCGTACCTAATTGCATAATTACTGCTTCCCAGATCTTGGCCACGTTTTCCATATTGGATAGTCCTTCTTCGGCCGCCCTGTTCCTTACATCCCTGACATTGTTCATGGTTATGTAGAGGTAATGCCAGTTGTTGGCTACAACAGTAGAACGGGTTACATAACGGGCTTCGTCAATATATTGTTTCTTGGCCAGATGTCCGCCATAAGTGCTGGGTTCGTTCATATCCGCCCAGGCATCAAAATAAGTGTCACAGGTATACCTGATGCAATAAGCCAGTATGTTGGTAATGGGAGCATCGGCTGAAGCATTGGGGTTCGTGTTGATTTCATCAAAATCTTTAGTACACCCCATCAATAAAACACCAAAAACGGCGATTACAGATAATTTTATCATTTTTGTTTTCATCTCTTCAATTTTTTGGGGTTAGAAAGTCAGACCTACTTTAAGACCAATGCTGCGGGTAGGCATGAATGAATTGGATTCAATACCCACCCCGCTGTTACCGGAGTTCACACTGGATTCCGGATCTACCTTGGCTATGTTGGATTTGTGTAACCAGAGTATAGCCACATTACTGCCCACAATAGAGACATTGAAAGCTTTTATCAGGCTGCTCCGTGTAAATTTGGAAGCAGGAATGGTATAGGTAATGTAAAAATCTTTCAGCTTAAAGTAAGAGCCGTCAAATACGGAGTAAGAACGGTTGCTGTAGAAATCGGAGAATGCAGAAGTGGGTGCTACTACAATATCGTTAACCGAACCGTCTTCCTTCACGAATTTCCGGTCAGTCAATATATCTTTACCGAAGATCACACCATTTTCACGTACTCCGTTAGCTGCTGTATAATCGTATATACCCGTGTAGCTACCAAACATCTGTGAAACGGAAAATACATCGCCTCCTTTGCGGAAGTCAAACATTACGCCTGCAGAAAGGTTTTTCCAGCGGAAGTCCATGTGCAAACCGGCCATCCAGTCGGGATTGACATTACCAAGCACCTTGGCTTCACGTTTGGCCCTTCCGTTTGCGGCTACTATGATATTTCCGTCATCATCCGTAACGGACCCTGTTCCGTAAATGGCCCCCCAGGGTTCGCCTACACGTGCCTGTGTATAAACGGACCAGGATGAACCGATATTGTAGGTTTCAATAAGCTGGTTAGTAGCTTCATCCTGATAAAGGGAAATAATCTTACTTTGGTCTTTTGCCCAGTTAAGAGTGATATTCCAAGTGAAATCACCTGTTCTGACAGGAGTTGCCGTAAATTGTAACTCAACACCCTTGTTGTTGATCTCCCCGGCATTGATCTTCATGGAACTATATCCGGTTGACCGGGACACATCAACTGAAAGGATCTGGTCCGTAGTGTTTTTGTTATACAAAGCCACATCAAATCCCAGGCGGTTGTCAAAGAATCTTGCTTCCAGACCAATCTCAGCTGTTTCAACAGATTCGGGCCTTAATCCTGCGGGCGGATACGTTGTTGGATTGTAGAACTGCCCGGCACCATGAATGTTGTATCCTGCCGAGGAATAATACCTATCCGTCTGGTATGCGCCCGTGGCTGCACCAATCTGTGCCCAGCCCCCGCGCAATTTCAGGAACTCAAGCACGGAACCTTTGAGGAACGGCAAAGTCTCGGTTATGATCCAGCTCCCGGATACCGACGGGTAGAAGAACGGATCGGCGATGGTGGAACTCCAGTCGTTACGCGCTGATGCATCTATATACAACATTCCCTTGAAGCCCAGAGAAAGGTTGGCATAAACCGAGTTGGATCGTATGTGGGATCCCCCCATGCCCGTTCCGGGACTTCCTGCCACATTGGAAATGGTGAACAGACCGGGAACGATCAGGGCTGCAGCGGTGAGGGAGGAAGTCTGGTAGTTCAGATCCCTGTAATTGGCACCCAATACTGCATTCACACTAAACAAATTGTCCCCGAAAGTTTTGTCAAAATACGCCAGAAAGTCTGCGTTGAGTTCTGCATTCTTCCGGTTATAGGACCAGAAACCCCCATCCGGGTAGTCCGTATGGTAAAGTACCACCTGTTTGGTGTAGGTGTCGTAATAATCGTAACCCACGCGTCCTTCAAACTTCAGCCAGCTGGTAGGCTTAATCCACAAAGAAGTCTTTCCGAAGAAACGGTTGCGTTCAAAACTGTTCGTATTGTAATACATGGTATAATACGGATTCTGGTGGTATGCCGGACACCAGCTGTAAGGCATTCCGGTATAAGGGTCGTTCCCCTTATCGTACAGATCCTTTAGTGACTGCATATTTACCTGGCGACCAAACCATTGCAGCAGTGACTGCAGCGGGTTACCTGCATTGTAGGCACCTTGAGGCAGGTTGTTGCTCTGAGTCCTGGTATAATTCATCGCAAGATCGAACGACAGGTATTTGTTGATGTCCACATTCGTGTTCATTTGAGCAGAAACCCTTTTCTGATCTGTGTTGGGCAACGTTCCTTTCTGATCCCTGAAACCAAGAGAGGCACGTGTAGAAGCCCTGCTGGTCTTAGTTACCACAGAGATATTATGGCTCTGGGAGTAACCTGTCTTGAAGAAACTTTTTATATTATCCGGATGCGAGATCCACGGAGTTGCCTGGTGAACACCGTTATTGTAAGGACTGTCCCATTGGGGAATGTTCAGCCCTATGTCCAGACGGGGTCCCCAGCTTTCATCGGCTCCAAAGTAACCCGACAGATCGTTATAGCCAAGCTCATTATAAACCCAGTCGGCATATGTGCCGTTGTAACCGCTTCTGTCAAATTCATATTCGGCTCCTTCGTATCCTTGCCCGTAAAGGTTCTGAAGCGGAGGCAGGTTGTAGACATTGTCTACGGTAACACTTCCGTTATAAGTTACAGACAAGCCTTCCCGTGCTGCTTTACCGGATTTTGTTGTGATCAGGACGACTCCGTTACCGGCGCGCATTCCGTACAAGGCAGCAGAGCCTCCTTTTAATACAGATATGTTTTCTATGTCCTCAGGATTGATATCATACAAACCGGATCCGTAGTCAACGGCTCCTACCATGTAATTGTCGTTGGCAATGGGGATACCATCCACCACGATCATAGGCTCGTTGCCACTCAGAGAAGAGTTTCCCCTGACGACAATACGTGATGAAGCTCCGATGGCCCCTCCTGCCTGGGTTACCTGCATCCCGGCCACACGTCCGGAAAGTGCGGAAGAAATATTCAGGTGCCCTGCTTTGGTAATTTCTTCAGCCTTGACATCCTGAATAGCTGCCCCGATGGACTTCCTTTCCCTTGTAATACCAAGGGCCGTTACAATGACTTCATCCAGTACATTGGCGGCACGCATTTCTACGTTGATTAATGAACGATCGTTAACGGATACTTCTACACTCACATATCCCACGTAGCTGAATACTAAAACAGCCTGGCGATCACATGTGAGGGTGTAATTACCGCCGTTGTCGGTAATGAATGCGGTGCGTTCTCCCTGTACAAGGATAGTAGCACCGGGGAGCGGCTGACCGTCAACCGCATCCGTAACCTTACCTGTTACCTGGATATTCTGCGCCAGGGCAATGGAACAGAAACCCAGAAACAAGCAGGTCAGGATTGTTTTGGTTTTTTTCATCATGAATAAATTTAGGTTAAATGAATTAGGTTATGTGGATTATACTCCAAATTTATATAAATTTATTATAAAGAACAATTTTTTATAATTGCTTGATTTCAATAAGATAAAGATGTTTAATATATAAAATATTACACACAAATTCGTAATTCATTTATATATTGAAAGCTACTAATAACAAGGCATTCATGTTATCAACAAAGATAAAATCGCATAAAAATTGTTTATATTTGTTTAATGAAACAGATCCTGATAAGCCTGGTCTTTTTTATGGTCCTTGCGTGTTCTCCAAGCAAGGAACAGTATAAAATTTCCGTTAAGATAACCGGAGATCATCCGGCGTTGAATAAAGGAGAAGCATGGCTAAATACTTTGTCCCGTTACGAAACGTTTGCAGATACTGTTACAGTAAAAAACGGGAAATTCACTTTCCGGGGAGGGATCAACACTCCGGGAAACGCCACCATACGTATTAACGGGCTTGATGATTATATTCTTCTATACCTGGAAAATGACAATTATGAAATCACTGCCCGTGCCAGGGACCTGAGAAATGCCGTGATCAAAGGAGGCCAGACCCAACAGATACTGGGTTATGTGGATTCACTTAAAAGATCAGGAGCCTCGCAAATCTATATTGATAGTGTGAAAAATTCCCTGGCGATGGGGAATCCCTTGTCATCTTTTGCCCTGGATATACTTACGGAAGAAGCAAAAACAATGACAGAAACGTTCCCTGTACAGGAAAAGTTGGACGGATTCCGGGCAGATCCTTCTTTCAAAAATAACGTCAAGCTAAAGATTATTGAAGACCTGATTCAGCAGAAGAAATTTTTGGATCCCGGCAATCCCGCCCATATATTTCAAATGGAAGATCCACAAGGAAATAGGGTGTCAGTAGACTCGGTTTTTGTAAAGAATAAAATGACAATGCTATATTTTTGGGCAGGATGCAACGACAGAAGCCGTGAACTGAATCCCCTGATCAAAGACCTGTATACGGTGTACCATCCAAAAGGCCTGGAAATAATTGGCGTGTCCCTTGATGATATCCGCGGTGAATGGATCAACGCCATCCGGGAAGACAGCCTTCCCTGGATCCAGATAACGGATCTGAAAGGCACTTTTACGCCAATAATTCCTTATTATGAAATTAACACCCTTCCCCTGAGTGTGCTCGTAGATCAACAGGGTAAGATCATAAAACGTAAAATTCCGTTTGATGAACTGGACAATGTCCTGCACTCACTCCTACCGTAAAGTCCATCCCAGCGAAAGCTGCATGGTATTTTTCAAAGGTGAGTTTTGATCTGCCAGCAGGTAAACAAAATCCAGAGCCACCCCGGCAAAAGAAACGCCGCAACCTGCACTGAAATAAGAAGGTTCCGAAATCGATTGGTTTCCTAAACGATAACCCGCTCTTAAAAATACCAGTTGCATAAAAGCATATTCCATCCCTGCCCCTGCAACTATACCGCTGCGGTTCCGGGGCAATCGATAGGAAACTTCCATTATAGGCGAAATGGAATGCTTGTTTCCGAATTCAAACCGGTAACCAAGACCGGCATTTACAGAAGCGGGTAATTCGTAGGCACCATATCCGTAGTCGATCTTTGACCCCAGATGTGTGGCCGTCAAACCTGCCCTGAGCCCGGCTACGGTGTACATAAGACCGATATCCGCCAAGAAGGCACTGCCTTTTTGTTCTGTTCCCATGT
The DNA here is from genome assembly GCA_964542305.1 of uncultured Muribaculaceae bacterium. Lineage (GTDB taxonomy): Bacteria > Bacteroidota > Bacteroidia > Bacteroidales > UBA932 > DMER64. The sequence goes on from CAZITX010000002.1 coordinate 51,097, forward strand.
CCGAAGACAGGTAATGAACGTTAGCCGAGACAGCAAATCCGGGCATTATCTTGAATGCGATCCCCAGATCGGCAGTGTATTCCATTGGGTTAAAAGTGCCTTTTGCATACCCGTTGTTATCGTAAAACGTAATCTGTGGATACGTGAAAAAACGGGCCCCGGCAGTTACTGCAAAACGTTCTCCAAGGCGGGCAAAACCGGCCCCTCCTATCAGGCGGTTATTTTGAACACCCGGCTGCCATATTCCGTATGAACCGGCAAACGACAGCCTGTCCTTTGTCAAAGCTACGGCTGCAGAATTGGCGTATAGAGAAAATGAAGAAGCCGGCTGTGCAACACCTGTATTACCCATGGCAAGCATCCTGGCATCCGGCAACACACGGACGAGGGATAAGGTTTGCGCACCTGAATTTATGGTAAGACCGGAAAACAGCAAGGCCGTAAGAATGATAATACTTTTTTTCATGGTTACAATTTCACTATGGAACGGGTTATCTGTGTATTATTGTATGTAATGACCAGAGTATAGACACCGCCGCTCAGGGTGCTCAAGTCAAGTTGGGCAGGCTGAAATGGAGTAATGACATGCTCAGCCTGGTATACCACTGCACCGGCGGCTCCGCTTAAAGTAAGTTGTGCAGTGGTTTCTGTTCCCAGTCTTACATTAAGAATATCGGTAACGGGAACAGGGAAAAGATCCACTTCCTGGCTGCCGTCGCGTGTCAGCACAAGGAATGACACACTGCATGTTTCTCCCATAATGTCAGAAGCCGTCACCGTAGCACGTGTTAATCCGTATCCTTTAGCTTTAAGATTCAGGTTGTTGTTATCCACTGTTCCGGAAGCAACGGCATTGTTCTGAAAAGAAATGGAATAATCCAATGCTTCTCCGTCATCATCCTTAAAATAATTATCCAAATCCAACGTAGTAACCGTCCCGATACTGCCAAAATAAACATCGTCAGGAGTTTCCGTTACATGTGGCGGGGTATTGGGTAATATTTCATACTGGATATCTTTTGAGGACGAGCCCCCAAAAGTATCTTCCACTTCCAGCAAAGCGTTATACAGGCCCTCAGAAGCTTTATTCCCTGTAAACGTAACGGTTATCACATCGTTGCTCCGTGCTGCTTTGGCAGCCTGGGAACCGCCTTCAAAAGCATACGTCCATTGATGGCCGTCCGGATCTGACACTGAGAACCTGAGCGTTTTTTGTTCGTGCATTTTTAGAATAACCGAGTTGCCATCCAGGGCCGTAATGACGGGATCTGAGTTTTGTTCCGTTACCGCTGTAACCTGTTCGGACAAATCGGAACGGTTCCCGGAAAAATCATACGCATCCATCCTGAAATTGTACACTGTCTGAAAATCAAATCCTGTTAACGCAAGATGCAAAGTATCACCTACATTGAGCAATCCTGTTTTTGCAGTTGTTTCAGTGACACCGGCGGGAAGATTCGTAACATCCAGTCCTTCCATAGATACGCTCCCGTAATATATATGGTATCCGTATGCCTTGTCGCTGTCCGGATCGGCAGGTACTACCCAGTGTAATGCAATGTTATTGGATTGTACGGTTGTCCATAGTTCTTCTACCTTGTTCGGAGCGTGTTTACTGCTTTGGTTTAAGGAAGCAGCAGCATCTATAAGTCCTTTGCCCAGCAACCCCTCAAAATCCGGATTATAAGAGGTGATATCACGTGTTCCTGCAAGTAAAATATCCCACAACATTTCGTTGGTAAAGCCTTCTCCTCCAAAATGCGAAACCACCAAAGCAGCAACTCCTGAGACATGCGGACACGCCATGGAAGTTCCTTGTAAATCACCGTAAGTATCATCTATCAAAGTGCTGCGAATGAGCCATCCTTTCTTGGCGTCTCCCCCGGTGGCCGAAACATCAACCCATTCCCCGTAATTGGAATAATAGGCCCGTTTGTAATCGGCGCCTATGGCAGCGACAGACAAGACAGCATCGTATGATGCCGGGAAAGCCACAGTGGAATAATCGTTTCCTGCTGCAAAGATCACAATCCCGCCTTTCATGGGACCTGACTGGTTGCCGTATTCATCTATACCTGCGTTGGCCACAAAATAGTCTATGGCTTCTTTGGAAGATTGAGGTAAATAATCAATATCCGAAAATCCCCAGCTGTTTTGGCAAATAACAGCCCCGTTATCAGCAGCATATTTTATTGCCTGGGCTCCGTCGGGATTTTTCTGTGTATAATCGTCAAATATCTGGCATGTCATCAACCTCACACCGCTATCCGGCGTACCGTCGCCTCCGGCAATACCGGATACTCCTTTTCCGTTGTTGTTTTTGGCCGCAATGGTTCCGGCCACGTGGGTCCCGTGATTCTCTGCCCGTACATACTGGCTTTGCGATACAAAATTATACCCGTGAATATCATCCACGTACCCGTTATTATCGTCGTCAACATTCGGTTCTCCGTTGTACTCAGCGATATTCACCCACATATTGTCTTTCAGATCTTCATGGTCAAAATCTATTCCACCGTCTATGACAGCCACTATCACGCCGGGATCCCCCGTGGTAATACTCCAGGCATCGTATACGTCGATATCCGATCCGGCTACCTGGCCTTTAACGGATCCTTCATTTTTATAATGCCATTGATCAGCCAACATGGGATCATCAAACGGCAGATCTGTTCTTTTTGTTTTTGGAACATTTTCCACCACCAGGACCCCCTCCAGTTGAGCAATATCCCTGGTTGCTTTTGTCAGGGGAACATTATCATCCACTTCTATGTCATACCACAGATGCAGTCCTGCACGGCGTGTGCGTTCTTCAAACCTTCCGCTATACGGAAAAGTTCGCACTGCACCGTAAGAATCCAATACTGCCCGCCCTTCAGCAAGCTCTTGGGTAACCTTTATTCGTACAGTTCGGGAATAAAGGACTTCGGACACCTGGTCTATGGTATTGTCAACATCCTTGCCTGCAGGAGCGGACTCGCGGGCACATTCTGCAGTAAGAAGCAAAATGAATAAAAACAGAAAAAAATTGCGCATGGGTTCAATTATTGTAATGGTTACAAAGATAGCCAAAAAAAGAGGATGGCGTTTATGCCATCCTCTTTCTTTAATTGAATAGAACGCTTATAGTCCCAGGTATTCGTACAAGTCCGGACCTCCCGGTAACGACAAGTAAACGTCTTGCAGACCCCAGCCGCCTAAACCGTCAATGTAATAGTACGGGCTGAAGTATACGATCTTATCAGTCAGGAACTTGCTAAGGGCATCGTTGGGAGCCTGCGAAGCCGCCAATGCGGAGGGCAGGTACGCTTTGATAGGCTGACCTGCTGTAGCCGAGTAGTTCAGGCCAATATACCAAAACGCATCCCAGGCCACAGTGCCTCCGGAAGTAACCCAGAATTCAATTTCTTCTGCCCGGGGGCCACCATACCAGCTGTCCTGGCTAACCAGAGCAACGGGATACGGATCAATGATACGGTAATTGTTGAAACCTTCGGCTTTCAAAACCTCTACATCAACTACGCCAAGGTATAGGAATGCATCAAAGAATTGTCCTACGCCCAGGGAAACCCAGTTGATAGCTTTTACAGCCCCTACAAATTCGTTATGTCCGGGACCGTATAAAGCAGCATATTCCTCGGATATCCTGACCTTAACAGTAGAAGGATCTGAAGGCAGCGGGTTAAAAGTAACCTGGAAGGTTGCAAATTGTTCCCCATCCGAAAACGAAACAGTAGGTTCTACGGTAAATACGGCATCACTTTCTGAAGTCAGCGGAACAGAAATGGATCCGGAAGTATTCAGACGTCCGACCGTATAGGTCACGCTGGTGGCATCCGATTGAACAGTAATATCAGTCGGATTGGACGGCAGAAAATATACGCCGTATGGATTTTCGTTGGGAGAAGGTTCTCTGACGATCGGATCTTCGGTACAAGCCGAAACCAACAAAACAGAGAGTCCCACAAACATTAATATTTTGCTTATTTTTTTCATATTCGTTTCATTAAAAATTTCAAAATTCATTACATGTTTAGTCAGTTACTCCGTCCAATAACCCGGCACCTGCACCCATACCAATGGGAATCAGGGATTGTCCGGGGTTGTTGTCCGATTCATCAATTCCGTTGTTGGCATTGATCTCCCGTTGTGGAATAGTCAACAAACGTACCATATGGTCATTGGCCAGGTTGAAACGGAAATTGTCGTCATGGTTGCTATCAGGGATACGGGTATTGAAACGAACCATGTGTTTGTTAAGACGCTGCAGGTCAAAGAACCCGAATCCTTCACCCCACAATTCCACGCGGCGCTGGAACCAGACTTCGTTCTGGAATTCAGCGGCAGTAGTTGCATAAGATTGGTATTGCGCGTTTCTGTAAGTAGTTACCCAATCCTGAAGCAGGGTTTTGGCACCGGAAAGGTCTCCGCCCATGGCTTTGGCTTCCGCTTCTATCAATAACATTTCTTCAGCACGCATTATGCACCAGTCACCCCCGTTGGTATCATCTATACCCCAGTCGTTGGAATTGTTGGCGAATTTGATGTTGGTGTAAGGATTGAATCCCCAGTCAGCACCGTATCCGGCAGGATAAGATGGCATATTGGAATGTAGGTTTTCATCCACCCACCAGTTTTTTCTAACGTCGGTTGCAGGAATTTTGCTATACAACAATACGTTGATAGACCTCCATACAGCTACGGCAGTTGTATACCCGTATCCTGTCAATGACGACAGTTGGGAAGGCCAGGAAGCCAAAGCACCGTTGGTCTGGTCCGGGCCTATGATCAAAGCCCACATCCAGTTGGGATCGGCAGCGTCATTAAAGCCCGGCTTGTTTGCTCCATCCTTGCTCAACAGGCCATATCCCTGACGGGCGGCAGCGGCATCGGCAGCGGCAGCAGACCAGTTTTCCATTAATAAGTTGGCACGGGCCCTAAGTCCTAATACAACGCTTTTATCCGGCATGGTTTTGTCATTACCGCGATCGTACGTTTCAAGTAAAGTAATAGCCTCATTCAAATCACTCATGATCAGGTCATACACATCACTAACCGGGGCACGGGGATTGGCAGCTGCCTGTTCGGCAGTGGTTTCTTCTGTAACAATGGGAACAGAAGGTTCACTTTCGTGTCCTTTGTATTTGAACTGGAAGTTCTGTACCAGGTTCATATAATCCCACGCCCTGAAAGCAAGAGCTATTCCGCGGTACGCTTTAGTGGTTTCACCCTCTGTATCCGAAGGAATGGTTTTGATTATACCGTTGGCAATGTAAATGTTCCTGTAAAAAGGATCCCATTGCAAACGGGTGTTTGCATAGGTGTAGGTCCTGTTTTCGTAACTGCAGGCTACAGAAAACCAGTTGTAGCCGTCATCGGGGGAAGACATGTCGGCACTCTGGCAATCCCATGAAAGAGCGCATGAAGGAAAACCGAAGTCATCTGCCCTCCCGCTGGTAAATACGTTGTTGGATCCGAACATAGAGGTAGAAAGGCCGGCCAGTTCAGCTTCAATAGCTGCCGGGTTCATTTCGGCCACCATCTGTTTCTGTTCGGAAGTCACGGTCCCTCCCTGGGGAGCCGTATCCAGATCCACACAGGAAACGAGTAAAGACAGTCCGATGGCAAGACTAAATATTTGTTTAATACGATTCATATTCGTTGTGTTTTTAAACTTGTTAAACATAAGTACTAATATTACACATCATTAGAATGTAATGGAAATACCACCGGAAATGGTGCGTAATGCACTGTAACGGAAAGATCCGGCCCAGTCTGTACCACCAAAGTCCTGACGGGGATCCAAACCTTGTCTTACCGAGAACACCCAAAGGTTGTCACCTGTTGCATAGAAGCGAAGTTTGGAAACCTTGATCTTCTCTGTCCATTTCTTGGGAAGTGTGTAACCCACTGTTACGTTGTTAATGCTCAGGTAGTTTGAGCTCACCAGGTAACGGGTGGAGTTTTGCTGACGGGTGTCGTCCGTTGCATTCAGACGGGGTATGTTGCTGTTGGGATTCTCCGGAGTCCAGGCATTCAAAATGTCAAAATGCCAGTTGGTACCGCCCATACTGGATTGTCCGTTGTGCATCAGTTCCTCATAACCAAAGTCGTAGATCTTCCCACCCAGCTGGTAACCGAATTGGGCAGACAGGTCAAAACCGTAAGCAGTCAATGAGGTGGCAAAACCGCCCATCAGTGAAGGCAATGTGGTACCGTTGTTGTACTGGGTGGCTGAACTGTAATCAGTAGTTAGTTCCCTTCCGGTTACGTTACCGGCATCGTCAATAACATCTTTGTAGTATTGTGCTTTCCCGGTTTCGGGATCCACACCGGCATACTCTCTATAATAGGAATCGTAAAGGGATCCGCCGATCTCATATATGAAACGGGAACCTTTGATCCCTGTTTCCCTGACAGATTCGTGTAAGTCAAGAATAGTGTTCTTGTAATGAGTGGCATTTAAAGAAACACTCCACTGAATGTTCCTTGTATTGACAATAGCTGCACCCAATTCAAGTTCAACACCGCGGTTGCGAATGGCACCAACGTTCATAGGGAATGAAGTGTATCCGTTTGACGGGGCTACGGGCAGGTTGTACAACAAATCGGTTGACACACGATTGAAGAATTCAAAATTAGCTGTGATCCTTTCATTGAAAAGACCAAATTCAAGACCTGCGTTGATATTCTGTGATTTCTCCCAGGTAATGTCGCGATTTCCTTTGTAGGACATGGAAACGGCAAATTCACCGTTGTTGTTTCCAACAGAATACTGGTCCAGGTATGGATAGTAGTTCCCAAGACCGTCGTTACCCTGCATACCGTAACTGGCTTTCAGTTTCAAGGTGCTCAGCCAGGTAAGGTTCTTCATGAATCCTTCCTTGTTGATCAACCAGGCACCCCCTACGCTATAGAAGTTACCCCAGCGATTTTCGGGAGCAAAACGGGAAGAAGCATCACGACGGTATGAAGCCGAGAAGAAGTATTTCTCCTGGAAATCATACTGGAAACGGGCCAGGATTCCCTGGGTTGCATAGGTATCAGTATAAGAACTTACAACCGGAGAAGGATTTAACCCGTAAATACAGTTATTGATCTCACCTACAGTCGGGTTGTAAATTTTCTTATTCCATCCATACAGGTATTGGTACTTGTAAGCGTATGATTCATAACCGGCCAACAGGTCAATAGTATGACCGCTGAAAGTGCGTTTGAAGGCAGCCAGGTATTGCTGGTTGGTAGTAAGCAGCCTGGAGTGAGATACAGTAACCTCACCACCTGCAGAAACGGAAGCTCCATAGAAGGGATTATACAAATTGTTAGAGCGTATATTCCGTGCAATCACACCAATATTGGCAGTTAAGGTCAAACCCTTGATAGGTTCTACTATAGCATAATATTTACTGTCCAGGTTGTCGGTATATGAATTAAAATCATCCAGTAACAAAGTAATGGCCGGGTTTGACATGGAAAGGAAAGCACGTATCTGGTTGGAGCTGTCCAGTGTTCCAAAGTCGTACACAGTATAGCCATTATTGTCTACTTTTATTGTCCCGTCTGCATTTCTCACATACATTGGATAAATGGGAGCGATCATACTGGATAGATAGAAAAGGTTCCCTGAAGATCCCCAGGATGTCTGGCTTCCTGGAGCCTTGTTATTGGAATTGGCATAAGCCATATTGGCTCCTACTTTCAACCACTCTTTGGCCTGGTATTCGGCTTTTATACGTGTGGTGAAACGTGAGAAACTGGATCCCGAAACAATTCCGGTATCATCCAGGTAACCGGCTGACATGAAATAATTGATCTTGTCTGAACGTCCGGATACGGTAAAGTTGTATTCCTGGCGAAGGTTGCCTTTCATAAACAACTCATTGTAGAAGTTGTCCGGGGTATAATAGTATTCACCGTCACTCCATCCCAGGGTGGCGTTGGGATTAATTTTTCCATTGGTTCCCACAAGGTATTGTCCTTCAGGTATGGTGTAAATCTGGTACCCTGTTCTGTCAAACATGGTATTATTAGCATAAGTGTGTGCCTGGGCTCCGGATTGTCCCAAAACAGTCCTGCTGTTGTACAATGCTTTGTACAAAGTTTCATAGTACATGTCAGGGTCTGTCATGACATTGTAATTGGGAACGGCACGGGTATTGTTACCCCACCTGCCTTCAAAAGTAACCTGGGCGTCTGCCGAAGTTCCGCGACGGGTGGTGATGATGATAACCCCGTTGGCTCCACGGTGACCGTAAATGGCAGATGCTGCGGCATCTTTCAAAACGGTCATTGATTCAATGTCATTCGGGTTAAGAGTGTTAAGTGATCCATCAAAAGGAACACCGTCAACAACATACAAAGGTGAGTTGCTGGCACTCATGGATCCGAAACCACGTATACGAATAGTGGCTGAAGAACCGGGCTGTCCGGTTGTGGAAATTGCCTGTACCCCGGCAGCAACACCTGCAAGAGCGTTCGTTACATTGGACACCTGGCGGCGCTGGATGTCTTCGCTTGATACTACGGCAGCAGATCCGGTAAAGGCCTCTTTCTTGGCCGTACCGTATGCCACTACGATTACGTCTTCCAGGGCAACCGCATCGGACGCCATCTCGACGTCCACAACAGATCTTCCTGCAATTTGTACCGTAACGGTCTGCATGCCCACATAAGTAAATGTGAGTTCTTCCCTACCTGCGGGGACATTGATGGAATATACCCCGTCCAGGTCGGTTTGGGAAGTAATGGTTGTTCCGGCAACCACTACCGTTACATAAGGCAGAGGTGATCCATCCTCTGCGAAAATAACCGTCCCGGTTACTCTTTGTTGAGCGAACAGTGCAGAAATGCCCACCAACATTGATAAAGTCAACAAAAGGATTTTTTTCATAGGATTGGTATTAAGGTTAGGTTAATATGTATTTGTCTAACAATATTGACAATTTACGGTCTACGAAGGTAATAATTATTTTTGAAACAGCAATCAGCACATTCCATTATTAATCAAGTCAAATATAGATTGTTCATACGATTAAAAAACGAGAGAAAAAACACAGATTAATGTTTTAATTAATAAGAAACCGGCCGGGAATGCTTTTTAAGGCCGCGCGGTGAAAAAACAACAGATCCTTTAGAAAATTCGGGAATATTGAAAGATTGTAATAAATCATCGTAATAACTAACCGTAGATTGGGGCAATAAAAACGGTTTCGTAAAGGTGCCGTCTTCATTAAGCAAGGTTATGTAAGGCCTGGTATGTAACCCGTCGTTTCGTCGCGAACTGAAAGCGATCCAGCGGGAATTGCTGCTCCAGGAATGGTAGCTTTCTGTGTCAGCACTGTTCAGTTCTTCTGTATTACGTACCCGACCGGAATCCAAATCCATCAAATACAAGTCTGCTTCCGGATGCCAGATGGGAAAGGTCCCGTAAGATGACAAAGTGAACATAAGGCGTTTGCCATCCGGAGAAGGCCTGGGGAAAGCTATGCTCTTTCCGTCGATTTCAAGCACTTTTGTGATCAAGTCACCCACGCTGCCGTCATCAGAATTGAATGTTGTTTTGTATAGAGAATACCTGAGTTCCAATGGATCCGACTCTTCACCGCTGGATACGGCTCCACAGAAAAAGAGTGTCTTTCCGTCTGCCGAGAATGCGGGGAATGTCTCAAAAATAGTACTATCCTGCAATTGCGGGGGCAAGATCAGGCGATCATTTTTCACGTCATAGATGACCAGGTCCGAAGCCAGATCATAAACATCCAGCACTTTATCCGGACTGCTGTGAAAAAGCTGCCGGGTAACATTGACCGAGTAGGCAATGTAATCCCCGGAAGGATGCCAGTAGGGATACACCCCGGCACTCAGGGTTTGGGGAGTTTTCAGGTCTGCAAACCCGGTCTTCCCGTCTGCAATGATTACTGTGCCGCCTTGTTTTCCACGTATGTGAAACATCATATTATCCGGATCTCCGGCAGCATAAGAATGACAATTTACACAGCTCCCTTCTGCGAAAGAATTTTCAATGACAGGCTTTTCTCTATAGGTATACAGATCACGCTGATAAATCCCCATGGCTCCGTAAACGGAATACCCGGGCGAGATCCTCCTGTATGTCAGATACCTGTCTATGGGTATGCGGGATATGTAAATATTGAAAGGTTCATAAGCAATCCAACGTCCTTCCTGTTTTATAGCAACACGCACTTCAATGGCCGGCGTTCCGGTTTGCACCAGTTTGTGCCAGCCCCTGCGGGGAATCCGGATTTCTTCAGAACCCTTAACTACCAATTGCTCCTGCCCGGCAAGAAACTCCACGCGTTGTTTTTCACAAGGAACGGTCACCCTGAACCGGGGCGGAGCAAAGGCCGAGGGAACGGTTACTTCTGTATAATCGGGAAAAACAGGAGGATACCCGGTCTGCTGAACGTCTGCTTCTGCCCCCGAGCAACTACTCAGAAGAAATACCAGAAACAAGCTGTAAATTGTCCTTAAAGTGTATTTATTGAATAAAATAGGCATAATACCAAAATGTTTGACCAAAAAGTTCTTCCAACCTGTCAATATCACTGATATTGATCTCAGAAACAAAACGGTCCAGGTTGTTCTGCAGGTTTTGATCCAATGGAATGGACAAGGTTGCGGGATCGGTACCTCCCATATGACAGGCCAGCAATAACACTTCCTGGTAATGACGCGGCACCGGAAGTGAGCGGGGTGCGTACATATCACAAAAACCGGGAACGTCCTTCTGCAACATCCTGTCCATCAATCTGTAATTGGCAGCCACAAGATTATCCTGATTGTCTTCCAGAATATTTTGTAACGATTCAGAAAAATTGGTTGCCGATACCTTAATGTTGTTTTTTGGTTGACGGGATCTCAAAGGTCCGTATATGGGATGTTCTTCAACTGCTATGTCATTCCCGCATAATGCAAGCCGGCGTCCTGCCCATTTCCTGTATAACGGGGCTTTCATCAAAACATTCAGGTATTTTCGTGCAACCTCGTAATTTCCCGCGATCAGCTCGCTTTCGGCCAGGCGCATAAGGAAGAACCCGCTTTTCTGTTTATCGGGAATGGCCATCATGGATTCATAGGCATACCGTTTGGATTCGTTAATCATACCCAGGTTGAACCATATCTCACTGCTAAAGATCATATCCATATCCTCGGGCAGAATGAGAGCTCCCGATGTGGTCTGAGGAACGGAAAACATCAAATCACCCGCCTTTTCCGTAGCGGCCAGAGCCAGGTTAAATGTATTGAGCGCCAGCAAAGAATTGGGCATGTTTTTTTGCGACATGGATAATACGGTGTGCCAGTCCATCCTGCGGGCGGCAAAAAGGTAAGAGAGTTCTTTTTCCTTGTCTCCCCGCCATTGTGACATAAGACCCCAGGCTGTTATCCCGGTTATAAGGATTGTCAATATAATATCCCTGATCCGTGATTCCTTTTTCAAAAGTATCAACAAGCCCAGGACCAGGGGAAGAGATCCCCACAGAGAAATAAACACCCCATGCGGATAATCGCTGAATCTGTAATAATCTGCACCGTAAAAAACAGCTGCAGGGGTTCGCTGAAGGTCTGTGAACAAAAGCAATCCGGCGATCAGTAAAATACCACCTGCCATCGCCAAAAAGGTATATCGCGAGATTTTTCCGGGCATCCTCAACTCGGCAAAAAGCATAATAAGGAAAGCGGCAGGGAACGATCCACCGAACAACAGCCAGGCCAGCGGAAGGGAAAGAAATCCCCAGACAGCACGTATGCGTTCCTCACGTATACATGTATATATATATGCGATCCAACCCATTGCCACAAAGGCCAGTAATCCTGCCAGGGTATAATTGGGATTGCAGAGCAGTATCCAATAAAACACAGACGGCACAAAAGTCAGGGGTAAAGACACCTTCCCTTTTACCAGGTTCCTGGCTGTTTTGTATACGGCAAGCTGTAACAGGACCAGCAGAAAGGCTATGATCATCCCGCCAACCAGGGGGGCCCTGTAAAACTGGATCAGGAAACGGGAAGCGTAATCGGCAAAGCCCCCGGGGTGAAGGACCGTTTCCAAAAAATAGTCCCTGCTGAAGAGGAAAAGTTGCATGCCTTCGGTATACAACAGATGGAACCGGTGAAAAACACCAAAATAAAGCGTTACCGACACAAAAAACACTGCCGGGAAAAGAATACGGGAAATGCGCAAATGTTGAAACACTTTATTCATAATTATCCAGTCCGCCGCTCCACAGGTATTTTTTTGTCTCACGTGCCAGGACCCCGCTCAGCAGGATCAGGGAAACCAGGTTGGGAAGAGCCATCAGGGCATTCATGGAATCGGCCAGGTCCCATATCATGGATAACTTTGCGACCGATCCCAGGAACACTCCCACTATCCATACAATCCTGTAATACACGATGACACGCTTGCCTCCCAGGTATTCTATGGCTTTTTCCGCATAATAGGACCAACCCAGGATGGTGGAAAAAGCAAATGTGATCAGACCTACATTCAGGATCAGCGGTCCTATAAAAGTAATTTTGCTGAAAGCCATTTTGGTCAGCAGTGCGCCATCGGAATAATCGATCCCGGGGTACCTGAGAATACTCGTCACCAGGACAAGGCCCGTTAGTGCACAAACGACCACCGTATCCCAGAACGTTCCCGTTGCCGAGACTAATGCCTGCCTGACCGGATTTTTTGTTCTTGCTGCCGCTGCCACGATGGGCGCCGAGCCCATCCCCGATTCGTTGGAAAAAAGCCCCCGCGCTATGCCGTAACGCATGGCAACCATCAGACCGCCTCCGGCCATACCTCCGCCAACGGCCTTCAGGGAAAAAGCCGATTCAAAAATCAGGGAAACAGCCTTTCCTAAAAAAGATGCATTCATGAGTATTATTACAATACAACCCAGGACATAGAAAAAGGCCATGAAAGGGACAAGGAATCCGCAGACTTTGGCAATCCCCTTTATACCGAAAAAAATGACCAATGCTACCATAAAAGACAGTATGCCACCTGATATATAAGGAGATACGTTGAATGTTTCCCTTAACATGGTAGCTATGGAATTGGACTGTACGGAACAACCAATACCCAGTGCAGCAATGATGGTAAAAATACAAAAAAGGACCGCCAGCCATTTCATGCCCAGTCCGCGTTCCAGGGCATACATAGGACCTCCGAGCATAGTCCCGTCCGAGGTTTTGACACGGTATTTGACCGCCAGCAAACCTTCGGAATATTTTGTTGCGATCCCAAACACCCCGCTCAACCAGCACCACAACACAGCGCCCGGACCTCCCAAAGATACAGCAGTAGCTACACCTATGATATTGCCGGTCCCGATAGTGGCAGCCAGGGCTGTGGCCAGTGCCCCGAACTGGCTGACATCTCCTTTGGAATCCCCGTCGCTTTTTACCGAAAGAGCGATTCCCTTGAATATTTTCCGTTGAGGGAACTTCAGCCGGATAGTCAGAAAGATGTGGGTACCCAATAGCAATATGATCATAGGCCAACCCCATAACAAACCGCTCAGCTTGTTAAAAAAAAGTTGTATGTCCTGCATAACGCTTTATTTATTAAAGGCCTCCAGTCCTTCCCGGAGAAACTTCACGTATCCGTCTATGTCCAGATCATAACTGCGGGGAGCCAGTAAGGGTTTTCCCTCATGATCCAGGATTATATAGGTGGGTTGCGCATTTACCTGAAACCGGGTACGCACGAACCAGGAATTGATCCGCCCGAGCGTCTTGAGTTCCCGTCCCCTTTCATCTGTAACCCAATCGCTTTGAAGGGCAGTGTTTTTGGCATCCGAATGCAAAGCCAGTATCACGTATTGGTTACGTAACAAATCCTGTACACGCGGATCGCTCCAGACCCGTGCCTCCATTTCCTTGCAATTAACACATCCCAGACCCGTAAAATCAAGAAATACCGGTTTATCATTTTGGATGGCGTATTCCATAGCTTCCCCGTAATGGAAAAAAGCATCCAGCCCGTAAGGCAAGTCAAAGATATCGCTGTACGATCTGTCTGAAGATTCCCGAAGGGTTGGAGCCGGAGCTGAAGAAGACGCATTCATCACAAAATCCTGCGTTTTAAGCGGCGGCAGGTAACCCGATATGGCTTTCAGCGGAGCTCCCCACATTCCGGGAATCATGTATACCACAAATGAAAAGACGGCTATGGCAAGCCCAAAGCGAAACACACCCACGTGCTCAGAAGGAGAATCGTGGCGAAAACGGATCTTGCCCAACAGGTAAAATCCAAGCAGTGAAAAAATCACGATCCATAAAGCAAGATATACTTCCCTGTCAAGCAGGCTCCATTGGTATATCTGATCTATGGTACTGAGGAATTTCAGGGAAAGTGCCAATACAATAAAACCCAGGATCACTTTTACTGAATTGAGCCAACCTCCGGATTTCGGCAACCGCTCTAGCAATGAAGGCACAAACGCCAGTATGGTAAAAGGGAAAGCAAAGGCAATGGAAAAAGCCAGCATGGTCACGATAGGTTCCCATACCGCTCCCTGGGTGGACTCTATCAAAACAGTGCCCACGATAGGACCTGTGCAGGAAAACGATACCAGGACCAGGGTCAGCGCCAGGAAAAAGATCCCCAGAATGCCTCCCTTATCGGCTTTCGCATCCGTTTTTGTAGTCCATTTTGCAGGAAGGACCAATTCAAAGGCACCAAAAAACGAAGCAGCAAAAACCAGGAATAAAACAAAGAAAATAATATTCGGAATCCAGTGCGTGGCCAGCCAATTAAAAATATTGGCCGTTACGGAGGCTCCGCCTGTAAAATACGTGATACCAATAATAATTGCTATCGGCAGGGTATAGAGAAGCACTATAAAAATACCGTATAATGCTGCATTCAGACGGTTTTTGCGTTTGTTCCCGCTACCCCTGAGGAAAAAAGAGACCGTCATGGGCACCATAGGAAAAACACACGGTGTTACCAGTGCCACCAGGCCAAAGGCGATAGCCTGTAAGATAATTTTCCAAAGGCTGGAAGACGATTCTTTTACCGGCACTTCGGGAGTGTCGGTAGCTACAGATACGCCCGGATCTCCCACGGAAATTTCAAAAGACTCTTCTTCCGGCGGTAAACAGGACGTTCCGTCACATACCTGCCACTCTACGGTGGCCCGGATTGTTGCCGAGGGGACCTCCAAACGAACTTTCTGTAAAAAGGTGCCGGTTTTCCCGAAAGATCCGATATCCATGTTGAACAGCGGATCGTACTCTTTGGCTGGTGGTGATTCCATAACCATTTCATCCTCTATGAAAACGCCCTGTGGCAATACAAAGGAAAAACGGGTAGGCTGAGGTCCGTTTTCATACGGGCCCAAATCATACATGTGCCAGGGATCCTCCAAAGTAGCCGTAAAACTTATTTCAAACAGATTCCCTTCCAACCCCCTTACCTGGTAATTCCAGGAAGCCGGCTGTTCAATGAACTGTGAATAAGATACCGCTGAAGACAACAGTATCCCCAGGAAAACAAGAAATAATCTTCGCATAATTAAAAGGCTACACCAAGTGATATATTAGCTTTCGGAACTACCCCTTTGTATCCGAACTCCCCAAAACCGGTGGGAACAGATACTATTGAGGGATACCTGGTCCTGAATCCGGATACGGTCGGATATCGAAGCCCTCCTCCTACGTTCATGTCCATGGTAAAACGGCCAAACATAAAGTGAACTCCAAACAACACTCCTGCCATGACTGTGTTATACCGTGTATACAGATCACTGTTGGTGATATTGGGCAGGTCCTGCGGATCAATATAATCAGGGAGTCTGTTCTTTTCTTTTAAGAAACGGTAGGAAACATAAGGCCCGGCATAAACCTGTACTTTACGGGGCATACGTGCAAAATAGACTTTATAAATGCCTTCCAG
Source organism: uncultured Muribaculaceae bacterium (assembly GCA_964542305.1). Lineage (GTDB taxonomy): Bacteria > Bacteroidota > Bacteroidia > Bacteroidales > UBA932 > DMER64. The sequence goes on from CAZITX010000002.1 coordinate 67,010, forward strand.
TCCAAATCCTTCCAGTTCACTGAAAAAACTATCTTCGTTACGGAAAATCGATTCACCCATCAGGGTAACGGAGGGCATCAGCGACAGGGCCGAATTGTAGAAATTCCTCTGGTAACCGAGGGCAAAGGTCCCTTCGAAAAAGCGCGTGGGTTCCAGGAAAAGTTCATTTCTGTACCAGCTTTCCCGGGGAGGGGTGTAATTCTGCCCGTAAGCACCTATGACCATAATCATAAGCACCAGACTTAAAACCAATTTTTTCATAAACAATTCATATTTAAGTTTTATAATCCAAACGATCTCTTTTTATAGGCTTCTATGCATTCGTCCAGCCGTTCCCTGGCAGTGGTATCTCCGGGCACATTATGGGAAGGATGAATGTGTAATTGCACACCGCGGTCTGCCAAAATTTCTGCACATGTTGTTACGGTCATCCATACCAGTGTAATGAAACACATGGTGGAGACAGGTCCTATCTTATCAAAATGGTCTTTCAGGGGAACGGAGGCATCTGTGAGCGGAGCACAGGAATCAACCACAACGTCTGCCAGTTCAAACAGATTCTTACCACAGGAATGACGCGGTTTTTTGTCTTTTGACCCGGCAGCAGATCCGTACACAACGACTTTCATACCGCGTTTTTTCGCTTCCAGTGCTACATCAATATTTACTGCATTGATCCCGGTATGGGAAAAAAGCCATAAGGTATCGCGCTTATCAAAATTCCAGGAGCTCATTATGGCAGTCCCGTATCCCTCTGCCCTTTCAAGAAAAAGGAATTGGTGAATCCCGCTTTCTCCGGTGATGCGGGTAAAAAAAGTCAGCGACTGTTCAATTAGAGGATGAAATCCCACAAACCCGCCTATACGGGGATACATTTCTTCTATCGGTAAAGTGGCATGTCCGCAACCGAAAGTATGGACCCATCGTCCGGCCTCAATACTGTCTGCCATCAGGAGAGCCGCTTTGCGAATATTATCTGTCTGTGTCTCCTGGATCTTGTCCTGCAGATCACGTACATTATCAAGCCATTGGTTTGCCAGCATAGTCATTTTTTTACATTATCAATTTTCCCCTTCAGGGACATAAACAAATAAAGGAGAGTCATAGCTGCCCAAATTATAAGCAAATATAAAGGAAAAACACGAATGGGCAGAATACCCATTAAATAATTTAATAAAGTGTTACCGCCCAGGGCGATAACCATAGCAATCCCTATGGCAGTTCCTGACAACGCTTTGTAACCCGTTCCGATATAGGATATAATCACAGGGAAGGTGGCGCCCAGTCCGGTTCCTATCAGGATTACCGAGATCATGGGATGTATCCCGGCGTAGAGTCCTGCAAAACCGGCCAGTATAAGGAATAAATACCCCCACAATATTTTCCACGGAGCATAATGCAGGGACAGCCAGCTTAAAAGGATCCTTCCTGAAGCTATCCCCAGAACCATAAACGTGAGCAGGAACAAGGCTTCCTGCTGGGGAAGACCGTAGGTGGGACTGTCTTGTAAAAAAACAGGGATCCAGTTGCTGCACAATCCCTCCAGTGCGGATTGGAAAAAGAGAATAAAACTAAACAACAGCAGCGCGGGCTGACGAAGCAGCAGAAATCCTTCCTTTACTGGAAACCCCTGGCGAACCTTGGCCTCGGGAAAGCGTATCAGGCTGAAATAAACAAAGATCAGAAAAAGAAATATTGCCATATACCGGAGTATCCGGGTATATGGGACGTCATCGAATATTCCAAGAATAAGCGGCATAAGCAGGGCTCCGATCCCGTAAAAAACGCCCAGGATACTTAAATTGGAACTCCTTCTGCGGTCATCCGAGGCATCCGTAACCAAGGCATTACAGGCCCCGTTTAAAATTCCTCCTCCCGTACCGATTACCAGGACACAGAATCCCAACCATGGAACAGACTGAAAAGAGGCAAGTCCCAAAAAGCCCAGGACGACCATAGCAGACGCAAACTGAAAAGGCGTTTTAAAACCGTATCGGTCACACCAGGGTCCGAAAACCAGAGATCCTGCCAAAACCCCCAACGGCAAAATACCGGCAAGGGCGGATGATTGTCCCATATCTAAATGAAGTGTTTCTCTGAGTGAGGGAAGTACAGATCCCAATGTGAGAAAGGATATTCCAAAAAAAACAATGCCGGCATAACCGGCAGCCAGAACTTTACTGTTTTTCATGTGTTTTTATTGCGTTAAGTGCCAATTGACCGGCACCAATCAGGCCGGCTTTCTGCCCCAGTCCCGAAGCTTCAAAACGGCATTGCCGGATACTGATGGGTTGTGCCCATTTACAGGCTTCGTAATAGATTCTGTCCAGGAACCGGACAGCCGGACCGAATACGCCTCCTCCCCATACGATGATTTGAGGATTAAAAATGCTGACCATATTGGCAGCTGCCATTCCCCACAATTCCACTGCTTTATCTATAACCCTCAGGGCAACTGTGTTTCCTCGCTCATAAGCCTCGAAAACGGAACGGGAATCGGGATAAACAGCTGGTTGTCCGGATAATTTACGGGCCTGAGCGGCTATACCCGTGCCGGATGCATGTGTTTCAAAATACCCGCTGTTCCCGTATTCTTCCGTGAACGGAGGTTCAAGTGCCAGCCATCCGACTGCCCCGGCAATGTCTGCACTTCCGTGAAGTACCCTGCCTTCGGTCATAATCCCGGCACCTATGCCTGTTCCCACACTCATGAACACCACATCCAACAAACCGCGGGCCACACCCATTCCGGTTTCTCCCAGAATATAACAAGTTCTGTCACTTGCCACTATAACTTCAGATTCAGGAATAGCATCTGTTATGAACTGTTTTAACGGGAAGTTGTTCCATCCGGGAATATTTGGGGCCCACACTTTTTGTGTATGGTTGTCAGCAATGCCCGGAACACATATCCCTATGGCTTTCTTCCGGTCATCGGGAATCCCGTTCTCTTCAAGCAACGTTACACACAATCCGGCTATCAGCTCCGCTACCCGGGAACCTGTGCGGCCTTCCAGCAATACGGTTCTGTCAATGATTATTTCTCCTGAGTCTGAAAAAAGGGCTGCATGTATTTTCGTCCCGCCCAGATCTATACCTATGACCTGCATAAAAAAGTATCAGATAAATTTTACACCCAGACTTTTCATGTTTTCTATGGCAGCCCTGTGGTCTTTTTGATTCACATACCCCAGTCCTTCCATCAATACCTGAACTTCGATTTCTGCTTCCACCAGATCCTTAACGGTTTCAAATATGCAGTATTCAGTAGCTACTCCGCTGACTATTACTTGTTTAGGCAGGACTTTATTCAAAGGTGTCTTGTCCGAACGAAGTGCATTGAATCCCGAATATTCTTCTTTCAAAGGAGATGTTCCCTTGCGGAATATTCGCATTAAATGGGGCCTCTTATTGGGATCATTAATGCGTGTATAATAGGAAAGATGTATTTCCTGTCCCGGGGTATTGACCACACAGTGAGGCGGCCATTGTCCGCCGTAACCACTGAAAGAACAATGATTATGGGGGTGTGTATCGCAGACGTATATCACGTTATCGTTTGGATGTAAATTGATATAATTGATGCTGTGGAACATGGCATTCTCCGCATTCTGACAAGCCATGGATCCAGATATAAAATCGTTAAGCATATCCACCACTATGTGGGTTTTGGAATGTTCATACATGGTTCAACTCTTCTTTTATAGTATATATTAATCTCATTTTTAAATCATAAAGATCATCTGATATGTCAACTTTATGATAATGGGGATTGATGATCCTGCGTTCCGTTGGATTCATCCGGGAAAGTTCGAATAAATATTTATCCCTTTTTTCCTGTTGTGATATTTCCGGTTTTATGCGTTTCCCGTTCTCTACAAATTTAAACTGAAGTTTTTCGGCTGTGTAGGACCCTTCTTTATAAATAGTTTTGCGGGTTTGGTCGTACTCATCACGAAGCACGATCTCTTTTCCGTCTTCCAGAGCTGCGGCAAATTTGTCCCCGCGAAGACAGGTAACATCCGCTTTACTCTCGTTTTCCTGGTAGATACGATAAGTTACCTGGAACCCGGGATTGATGACTTTGGCCTTGTCTTCGGATAATTTTAAAACGGGGGTGTCTCCAATTTGTACCATTTTATATACGTTCCCAAAACAGGGATTGTGTTTGCTTGTTGCAATTGCATCTCCTACACCGTAAAAATCTATAGCTGCATTTTGTCGTTCCAGGTCAGATATCAGGTATTCATCCAGCGCATTGGAAGCAAATATCACACAATTGCTGAATCCTTCCCGGTCCAGTATTTCACGGCATTTCCGGGAAAGATAAGCCAGGTCTCCGCTGTCAAGTCTTACCCCAAAAAAAGGAGTGTAAGTATTTTCTATTCCGTTTTCGCGAAAAGCCGCTATTGCGTTGTGAATTCCGCTTTTTAACGTGTCGTAGGTATCCACCAGAAGTACAAGACCTTCTCCCCTGTGGCTTTTTATATAAGCATCAAAGGCTTTGAATTCACTTTTAATACTGCATCCAAATGCGGTAATATAGCTGTGCGCCATGGTCCCTGTGCTGGGTATGTCAAATTCGGTCGTTGCCAGAATGTTTGAGGTACTTACACATCCTCCTATATAAGCCGCTTTGGCTCCGTGTAATGCCGCCCATGGTCCGTGAGCCCTCCGGGAACCGAATTCACTGATGGGTTTATTGGTGCTGCGGGTAACCCGGGAGGCTTTGGTAGCTACAGCCATCTGGTGGTTCATAATTGTGAGCAGCGGTGTTTCCAGTATCTGCGCCTGAAGCAAAGGCGCTACTACCGTAATGACAGGCTGACGCGGGAATACGATCTGGCCTTCTTCCATGGCATATACATCTCCTGTGAATCGCACTTCGGGCAACAATTTGCAAAAGCTTCCGTAGTTTTCTTCCGGCAGAAATTTTTTAAAAAAAGACTCGGGCTGTGAACCGAACCCGGAGATCATTTCCAACACTTCTTTAACGCCGCTTACTACTGCCCAATTGTTGTTATCCGGAGCTGTTCTGTAAAACATGTTGAAAACGGCAATAGTCTTGTCCAAACCCTTGTCTACAAAGGTTTTTCCCATTGTATACTGGTATTTGTCAGAACAATAAGAGTTGGTCATAATGCGGTTTAAATTGTAAAGGTAGACAAATTAAACGTATCTTTGTGGGTTCTTACAGGAAAATCTATGAAGAGTATTTTTCATAATAACACCAGATATGCAGTCATCGGATCGGGCAGCTGGGCCACCGCACTTATCAAGATCCTGCAGGATACTCATGATGAAGTTCTGTGGTATGTCAGGGATCAGCACATGATTGATTTCATAAGGGAAAACAACCACAATCCCCAATACCTCCAGGCTGCCACACTGGACCCTTCCCGATTGAAAATGAGCTTTGATATCAACCGGACCATCCGGGATGCTGACGTGCTCATTTTCTGTATACCTTCTACGTATTTTATCAGTGAAATGATCCCTCTCACGGCCTCTTTGGAAGGAAAATTCATTGTAACTGCCATCAAGGGCCTAATCCCTGAACGAAATATTTCCGTCACCGAATATTTCAATCGTATTCACAACATTCCCTACGATTATATTGGAGTGATTGCCGGACCCGTTCACGCAGAAGAAGTAGCTATGGAAAGGCTCTCCTATCTGAGCGTGACCTGCAAAAAAGAAAAAACAGCCCGCAAGCTTGCTGAAGCCTTTAAATGCCCTTATATACAAACAAGTATTGGAACCGACATTTACGGTCTTGAATATGCCGTGGTGCTGAAAAACATCTACGCCATAGCTTCAGGTATGAGCCGTGGTCTGGGATACGGAGATAATTTTCAGGCGGTACTGGTTTCCTGCGCATACCAGGAGATCCGTTCTTTTCTGAACCGTTCCTACCCGGACAAGACCAGGAATACGTCTCTATCCGGAATCCTGGGGGACCTGCTGGTTACCAGTTATTCCCAATTCAGCCGAAACCGTTCATTCGGGAATATGATTGGCCGGGGTTACTCCATAAAAGCAGCTCAACTGGAAATGAATATGGTGGCAGAAGGGTTTTACGCCGCTTCCTGTATCCATGAATTGAACAAAAAATACAACGTGGATATGCCCATAGCAGAAGCCATGTATAAGATTTTGCATGAATTCCGGTCTCCGGCAATTGTATTCAAAGCGTTAAGTGAACAATTAAAATAATATGAAAAGCTCAATATCGTTCAACGGCAAAGAAGCCCTTTGGTTCCTGAAAGAAAAAGGATCCCTGCCCCGGGAGGAAAAAGCACTGCAGGCTATGGAAGCCCTGGAATCGGGCCGGGGAAAAGGTTCGGATTTCCTGGGTTGGTTACACTTACCTTCTGAAATTTCTTCCACAGTTATTGATAATATTAAAGACGTTGTTGAAGACTGGAAAAAAGACATAGACATTGTTGTGGTAATTGGGATCGGGGGATCATATCTGGGGGCCAGGGCCGTCATTGAAGCTCTTTCCCATTCATTCGCCGCCCTGCTTCCTTCTGAAGGACCACGCGTGGTTTTTGCAGGACAAAACATTGGAGAAGACTACCTGGCGGAGCTGGAAGATTTGATGAAAACAGCATCCATAGCCTGCGTTGTCATTTCCAAATCCGGAACCACGACAGAACCTGCCATCGCCTTTCGTCTTGTAAAACAACATATTGAATCAACTTACGGAAAAGAAGAGGCAAAACGGCGTATTGTGGCTATCACGGACAGTTCCCGGGGAGCCCTTCGCAATATGGTGTCCCGGGAAGGATACCGCAGTTTTATCATCCCTGATGATGTGGGAGGACGGTTTTCCGTGTTCACCCCGGTAGGATTGCTTCCCGTTGCCCTGGCCGGAATAGACATAGAAACCCTGATGGATGGAGCCCGGGATATGGAAAAGATCACGGCGCAAAAAAGCACAGACAACCCCGCCGTACAATATGCTTCATTCAGGAATGCTCTTTACGAAAACGGGAAAAAAATAGAGCTTTTGGTCAATTACCATCCCAAGCTGCATTTCGTTACCGAATGGTGGAAACAACTGTTTGGGGAAAGTGAAGGGAAAGAACACCTGGGTATTTTCCCGGCAGGGGTCGATTTTACGACCGACCTTCATTCTATGGGACAGTATATTCAGGATGGTGAGAGGCATCTTTTTGAAACCGTTATCAGTATAGCTTCTCCCAACCGTTCGCTAACGATCCCAGAAGACGCGGACAATGCTGACGGAATGAATTACCTGGCAGGAAAACACATAAACGAATGCAACAAGATGGCGGAATTGGGAACCCGCCTTGCACACGTGGACGGGGGTGTACCCAACCTGCATATAGAAATACCCCTGCTGAACGCTTACTACCTGGGCGCATTGCTTTATTTCTTTGAAAAAGCCTGCGGCATCAGCGGATACCTTCTGGGTGTCAACCCGTTTGACCAGGAAGGCGTGGAAGCCTACAAGAAAAACATGTTTGCTCTACTGAACAAGCCGGGTTTCGAGGCTCAGGGTGACATCCTCCGCAAACGACTCTGAACGGGCCTTTAACGTAACATTTCCTGGATCCGTCCCCGCACGGATTACTACCAGGCATTTCCCGTGGAAAGCTTTCCTGTATGAAGAACGGAACGATTCGTGGCTTACCTGGCTTCCATTGTCCACCGCAGCTATGGTTGCGGGACCTTCCAGAGCAAAAGTGATCATATTATCTGCATACGGAACGGGATTCCCTTCCCGGTCAATTACCTGAACAGTCACAAAGCTCAGATCTGATCCATCCGCATTCAGTACATCCCTGTCAGCAGTCAATACCAATCCATAGGGTTCGCCAGCTGTCTTTACGGTGCGGCGCAAGTATTCATTGCCGTCCTTGTAGGAAACAGCCGTAAGTGTCCCGGGTTCGTAATCAACCCTCCAAAAAGCATGAAGCCGGTCCTTTGTTTTGCTGCTGGAACCCACGGATTTTTCGTTTAGGAACAATGCTACCGAATCGGCCCCGTTGTAGTAGGCCCATACATCAACAGTTTCTCCCTCCGACCAGTTCCAATGAGGGAAAAGATGCAGTACGGGTGTATCCGTCCACTCGCTCTGGTACATATAATAAACGTCCTTGGGGAAGCCGGCAAGATCCACAATGCCGAAATAGGAACTGCGGGAAGGCCACCAGTACGGAGTGGGTTCCCCAAGGTAGTCAAACCCTGTCCAGATGAACATACCCGAAATAAAATCGTTGTCACGTACGTTTATCCATGCCGATTCGTGGGTATTTCCCCAGGGGGCGTGCATGTTATCGTATGCAGAACAAAAATGGTGCGGTGTATCGTAGGTGAGCCACCATTCCCTGGGTTCTTTCCTTACCGAGTCTGAAGGCATCTGGTAAAAACCGCGAGTCTGCAGTGACGAAGTGGTTTCCGCTGCCACAAACGGCATCCCCGGAAAATTTACGGACACGGTCGGGTAATCCTTTTCATGATAGTTATATCCTATGATATCCAAGGCCTGAGCCCTGAACAGGTTGTTGTGCGGAGCCGGCTCGTTGCATCCTGCCGTCACGGGCCGTGTAGGATCCAGTTCTCTTACAATATCCACGAGTTTTTTTGTCAGGAGTGCATCAAACGGCAGGTCTCCCGATACCGGACTGTCCTGGCGGGCCATAAAGTTCAACAACAGGTTCGCCTGTTGCAGATCCAGCGTGTCGGCCTGCGGATTATTCCACTGTTCCAGCACTTCGTTGCCAATGCTCCACATGATCACGGATGGGTGATTCCTGTCACGGCGGATAAAATCCCGCAAGTCTTTTTCATGCCAATCACCGAAAAATAAAGAATAATCGTAAGCGGTTTTGTTTTTGCGCCAGACATCGAAAGATTCGTCCATGACAAGAAAACCCATGCTGTCACACAGATCCAGCCATTCGGGAGCCGGAGGATTGTGGGATGTGCGTATGGCGTTGCAGCCCATCTCCCTGAGTATTTCCAATTGTCTTTCCATAGCCCTTAGATTCACGGCCGTGCCCAATGCACCCAGATCGTGATGCATACACACGCCCTTTATCTTCAAGGGCCTTTCATTCAAATAAAAGCCCTTATCCGGGGTAAACCGGAAGGTTCTTATCCCGAATGTCGTCCGGTAATCATCCAGTATCGCGGAACCCCTGAGAACCCGGCTTTCCACAGAATATAATTGAGGATTGTCCACATCCCACAGCGCAGGATCCTTCACTTCCATAGACTGTTCCACAAAAATGTCCGTTTTTCCTTCGAAATCAATATGTTTGCAATCTTCAGCAACGGTTTTTCCTCCCGGATCCAGAATTTTTGTCAACAAGTAAACATTCTTTTCCAGACCGGTAGCCCCTGATATTTCCGTGCTAATACTGACCTGTGCTTTTCCTTTTTCCACCCTGGGGGTAGTGACATATGTACCCGAGTAAGGAATATGCAGCTCTGAGGTGATCACAAGCCTGACATTCCTGTATATCCCGGAACCTGAATACCACCTGGAATTGGGCTGCCGGGAATTATCAACCGCGACCGACACCAGGTTCTCTTTCCCGGACTCGTTTAAAAAGGGAGTGATCTCATAACTGAACGAAGAGTAGCCGCAAGGCCTGTACCCTGCCTGACGGCCGTTGACAAAGACTCGGCTTTCACGGTAGATACCGTCAAATTCAAGAAAGATCCGTTTTCCTTCTGCCTCCGGCCCTAACACGAACGTCTTTCTGTACGTCCCTTTTCCACCGGGTAATGCCCCTCCCCCGGGGGTGGCGGGATGATCCTTATGGAAATTTCCTTCAATACTCCAATCGTGAGGCAGATCAAGTTTCCTCCAGGATACCTGATCATCAATATCATGGGTAAGTGTAAATTCCCAGTCCCGGTTGAAATCAGAAACGACACGTACCGGGTCCCGGTTGCATGAAGTAACTGTCAACAATATCGCCAGGCAAAAGTATACGTGTTTCATTCTGTTTACAATTGAATGGTTTGTTCTTCTCCGTTATACTGAACGGTAACCACAGGCTCTCCGCCCTTAAAAGGAGTTGCCGCATTATCCGGAGTGATCTTCTTTATATGGAATACCCTTTCTGCGGGCATCTCTGAAAACGAGCCTTCACGGGCACCAATGGTAAAAGTCCCGGTATGCTGGTCGTAGTTAAAGGGGATATTGCTGAAATATCCTTTTTCATAATTGTAATTATCCCCTTCGTCTTCATATAGTGTAAACCGGGCATCTGCTCCCGTATAGACACATAAAGTGAGTGGAGCTCCGGGGTTTTCCCCTGTATACTGAATTTCCGGCCCGAACGGTAAAATGGTCCCCGCCCTGACATAAAGAGGCATATCTTCCAGGGAAGCATCGGTTTTGATCCATTGGCCGCCGGATATGTATTCGCCGGTATGGAAATCGAACCAGTCACATTGTTTTGGGAGGTACACATCCCGCTCCCTGGCTTTGTATTCATACACCGGGCATACCATAATGGCCTCCCCGAACATATACTGATCCGAAATATCAGTAATGGCAGTGTCCCCGTTGAAATCCATAATCAGCGCCCTCATGATGGTGTAATCCTGAAACCATGTACGGCTTGCCAGGGTATAGATATAAGGCATTAAATGATAACGCAAACGGTTGTATCTGAGCATGGTTTTGTAAGCCGGATGGTCTTCAGGGGCAATATTGTATATCTCCCTGTACGGGTATTGTCCGTGGCTTCTGAAAAGCGGACAAAATGCCCCGAACTGGAACCAGCGTGTATTCAATTCCCTCCACTCTTCCATATCCTCTGACCCCTCCGGAGCTCTTTCAAAACGTCTCTGTACGCAAAATCCGCCTATGTCCATTGTCCAGTAAGGGATCCCTGATATGCTGAAATTAATACCGGCAGGAATCTGGGCTTTCATGTCTTCCCAGCATGTACCAATATCTCCGCTCCAGGTAGCCGTGGAATAACGTTGCAAACCCGGGAATCCGCTCCTGGTAAGCAAGAAAACACGTTTGTCCGGATCTTCTTCCCGTTGTCCTTCATAAATGGCCTGTGCATTGACTAGCGCATAAGCATTCAAATAACGTGTAGACGGCCCCAGTGCCGTTGGTGTGGATAATGCTTTCCGATATTCCAGGCTGGCGTTGGAAAGAATATCGGGTTCAGAAGCATCCATCCACCAGGCGTCAAAACCCAAATGATAAAGATGGTCTTCCATCTGCTGCCAGAACAATTCCCGGGCTCCCCGGGCGTATGCATCGTAAAAAGAACCGATGTAACCGGGCCATATCCAGTCCCGGATGCTGTCCTCAACGGCACGGGTGTACATCCATCCTTTTGCTTCAAATTCCTTGTAATGTTCCGTAGTATGGTAAAATTTGGGCCAAACGGATAGCATGATCCTTGCATTTTGTGCATGGACACTGTCCACCATGGCTTTGGGATCGGGAAATCTTTCGCTGTCAAATTCGTGACTGCCCCAGGCATCCACAGGCCAATAGGACCAATCCTGTACGATATTGTCAATGGGGATGTTTCGTTCCCGGAATTCCTTAAGTGCTCCCAGCAACTCATCGGAGGTTTTGTAACGCTCCCGGCTTTGCCAGAAACCCATGGCCCATTTGGGCATGATCTGGGATTTTCCTGTTAACAGGCGGTATCCGCTTATTACTTCATCTGCGTTGTCTCCCTTAACGAAATAATAATCTATCATATCGGCCATTTCCGACCACCAGGATTGTTTTTCCTGCTCCGCGGGATCTACAGGAGTATAGAGTTTAAGTGCCAGGTAGGAGACTCCTCCGTCTGGAAGCCATTCTATACGAACGGGATATTCTTTGCCTGCTTCCATTTCAACCTGGAACTTGTAATTGTTCGGATTCCAGGCAGTTCTCCAGCGTTCTTCCACCACTTCTTCCCCGTCAAAAAAGACTTTTGTATATCCTGCATAATAAAGTAAGAAACGATGTATGCCGCTTTCCCCGGATGAAACGGTTCCTTCCCACACGATTTTGGCATCGTTGAACGGGATCTCTTCCGGGAAATTCTTTACTTTTTCCAGGTCCGAATAATCCAAAACGGATTCGCGCCTTCTTAAATATTCCGTTTTGCCGTCACGGCTGGAATAAACGGCTGTCAACGCGCCCTGTTCACCGTCTGCGTCTGTCAGATTCAGCACATCAAGTTGCAGGTAATCCCTGGGATCTCCAAATCTTGTAAGGGAGTTGTTGTCCCACAGTAATCCGTAATTTTTGCCGGAAACTATAAATGGAACGGATACCTTGGTGTTGTACTGGTACAACGTCTCGTTCTTCCCTTTATAGTTGAACTCATCGGACTGATGCTGCCCCAGACCGTAAAAAGCTTCATCGCCCGGGGATTCAAAGACTTGTCTTACGGTGTACCCCTTGTCTCCTTCCACTTCTATTGAAGAAAAGGATTTCCCGCCTCCCTGGTTTTCCTGCAATATGACATTTCCTTCCGCATCAAGGAAAGCGACTTCCCCGGTACGGCGATCCACCCGGGCAGTGACAGACTCGGTTTTTACGGTTACAAAATTTTCTTCTTCCATACATTCAAAGGGCACGGACGGAAGGTCTTCCGGCGAGCGCATCAGACTCGGCCTTTTAGAAAACCGCTCCCCGGAAGGGACGGCAGAAACACGCAGTATTTTTTCACTAACAGGTTCAATTCGGACTTTATATTGATCCTTTACTGTGACCACCACCTGGTCACTGTCAATCATCAATCCGCTGTTACACGATATCAAAACCAGTCCTGCAAAAAGGACGAACAGCCGTTTTTTCATATATTTGTTTTTTAGATCATTTCCCACTCAAAGATAATTGTTTATGAAAACTTTCACAATTCTGTTATTGGCGTGTAGTTTGTTTTGCAGTTGCAAAGGTGAAAAAAATGAAGAAGATCCCGGAATGCGGGACATAACAGCCACAGAATTTGCACAATTGATGGGAACAGGCTGGAACCTGGGGAATACCCTGGAAGCGACCGGCGGTGAGACTTCCTGGGGAAACCCCAAAGTAACGCCTGATCTGATAAAAGCGGTGAAGCAGGCAGGATTCAGCGCTGTACGGATTCCTGTTTCGTGGTCTGTTCATATCACTGACCAGGCAACCCACAAGATAGACAATGCCTGGATGCAACGCGTTGGACAGGTCGTCAATTATGTGATAGACAATGACATGTACGCCATCATTAACATTCATTGGGACAACGGATGGATGAACGATCCCAGGGAAAGCAGCCGGGACGCCATTAACAATAAGCTCAATGCCATCTGGACCCAGATAGCTACATATTTCAAAGGTTATGACGACCGCCTGCTTTTTGCCGGATCCAATGAAGTACATTTGGAAAACGACTGGTCATCAAACCCTCCCGCTGAATACATAGCTGTACAAAATTCTTTTAACCAGACATTTGTAGATGCGGTACGAGTCACCGGAGGCCGGAATCTGAAACGTTTCCTGGTAGCACAAAGCTACCTGACAAACATTGACCTGGCTTATGAATCTTTCATAATCCCGACCGACCCCACACCGGACAGGTTGATGCTGGAAGTCCACTATTACGATCCCTATGAATTTGCACTCAAGGAAGATTCACCGTACGATTCCCAATGGGGATCCGTGGCAACGGGAGCGGTAACCTCATGGGGACAGGAAAATTGGGTAAACACTCAATTCGGAAAAATGAAGGCAAAATTTACGGATAAAGGCATCCCTGTGGTATTAGGGGAATTCGGGGCTCTCTACCGTTCTTCCTTAAGTGGTCAGGCACTGGAAGATCATAAAAAATGCCGGGCTTATTACACGGGATATGTCAACCGGGCAGCTCTTGATCACGGTATGGTCCCTTTTTACTGGGACAACGGGGCGGAAGATTTCAGGTTGTTCAGCCGTTCAACGTACCAGGTACTTCATCCGGATATTCTGGATGCTATAATAAACGGGCTTCCATAAAACCATTATCTTCCAGGAGCTCTTCCGGAGATGCGGAAGCTGCCTGGACAGCCAGCTGATCACACTTTTCGTTCTGGGGATGACCGGCGTGACCTTTGACCCACACAAACCGAACCTTGTGTTTTTGGGCTGATTCAAGATAACGTTTCCAGAGATCTACGTTTTTCTTGTTTTTAAATCCTTTGGCTTTCCAACTGTTGAGCCATCCCTCCTCTACTGCTTTAACCACATAAGTGGAATCTGAATAGACACAGACTTCGTTCCCCGGTTTTTTCAATGCTTCCAGGCCAACGATCACTGCCAACAGTTCCATTCTGTTGTTGGTGGTCAGTTTGTAGCCTGCAGAAATTTCTTTGTAATGCCTTCCGGAACGCAATATCACCCCGTATCCGCCCGGCCCGGGATTACCCAACGCAGAACCGTCTGTAAAGATTTCAACCTTCATGTAATTTTTCCGCTTCGATCTCCTGGTTCCTGCGTCTGTTCCTGTAAATGTCACAAGCCATGAAAATAGCTGCGAGCATTGATTCCGGAGATGCTTTATCCTCCCCTGCCAGCCTGTATGCCGTTCCGTGATCGGGAGAGGTCCTGATCACAGGAAGTCCTGCGGTGAAATTCACACCCTGGTGAAAAGAAAGAGCTTTAAAAGGGATCAGGCCCTGATCGTGATACATGGCCAGCACGGCATCAAATTTTCTGTATTCTGCCGCTGCAAAAAAACCGTCTGCGGGATAGGGTCCGAAAGCCAAAATCCCCGATTTGTCGGCTTCTTCAATAGCGGGTGTAATAATCTCCTGTTCTTCAGATCCTATAAGTCCTCCGTCACCGGCGTGGGGATTGAGTCCCAATACTGCGATCTTGGGTTGTCGTATGGTGAAATCCTCTTTCAGAGTCTTATCAAGCAATAAAATCTTCTGCAGGATCTTTTCTTTGGTCAGCTCCCGGTGAATCTGACTTACCGGAATGTGACCGGTAACCACACCTACACGCAAAGATTCATTACATAAGATCATCAGGGGAGCGGCTTTTCCGAAAGCATTGGCAAGGTATTCGGTGTGGCCGGGAAAAGCAAATCCCTCCCGGCTCATGTTCTGTTTGTTAAACGGTGCCGTTACAAGGACATGGATCTTTCCGCCACGCAAATCATCAACAGCTCTTTCCAGTGCCTGTAAGGCCGCCTGAGCCCCATCTTCGGTCATTTTTCCGGGTTCGGCCATGAATTGATCCGGCACACAGTTGACCAGGTTAACCATTTTGTAATGCAGATCAGATGCGGATTGTGTAATGTGCACATTGAAATTCTCCACTCCCGCAGACATTTTTTTATAAAAACCCATCAACCGTGAGGATCCGTAGATCACAGGAGTGCATAATTCATTAATTCGACTGTCAGCCAAGGCTTTGATCAACACTTCGTACCCTATTCCGTTTGTATCTCCCTGCGTTATTCCAACTATGATCTTTTTATGCATAATGCCTTTGATTTTTATTGATTATGGTCCTTCCGAAAGGTGTGAAAGCCAGGGAAACCATTTTAAAATGCTGCTTCCCGAAAGGAATTCCTATTATGGTTATGTATAAAATAATTCCCCATACAAGGTGGCTCAGGGCAATCCATATGCCGCCAAGAAATATCCACAGGATATTCAGAACCGAGCTCAGGCATCCCGTACCTGATTCAACAACTATGGTGGTTTTTCCGAAAGGCCACAAAGCAAAAGCCGCCAGTTTAAAACTTTGTATTCCAAAGGGTATCCCTATTATTGTTATACACATAAGGAAGCCCGAAATAATATACTCCAGGGCGATCATTATACCGCCAAACAAGAGCCAGAGGATGTTTCCCAGAACGTTCATACCGCAAATATACGTAAGTTATCCTTATATTTGTATGCTATGGTTTCCGTCCGGGATACAAACATACAATTTCTGACAGGGGTAGGTCCCAAACGCGCCAGAGAATTGGAAAAAGAGTTGAATATCAAGACTTTCAGCGACTTGATACAACACTTTCCGTTCAGGTACATTGACCGTACCCGTTTTTATGCCATAAACGAGATCAATCCTGAATTGGCATACATACAGATCAGGGGGGTGGTAAGGGATATTAAGATCATTGGGGCCGGTTCCCGCAAACAAAGGCTGGTAGTACTGTTTGCCGATCCCACAGGAACACTGGAACTTGTTTTTTTTAAAGGCATTAAATGGATCAGGGATAAAATTAAAACGGATACCGAATACATTGTTTTCGGCAAACCCACTGTTTTCAACGGGAAGATCAACCTGGTACACCCGGACATGGATATTCCCGACAACCAGAGCCTTCCCGGGAGTGCAGGCTTACAGGCCGTATATTCTTCCACCGAATCATTACGGAATAAAGGCTTTACGCAAAAACTGTTCTCACGTCTTGTGGCCCGTGCACTTACCGCTATGGAAGGGAACATCCCGGAAACACTCCCGGATCATTTACTCAGGCATCTAAAGCTGATGCCTCTGCCGTTGGCATTGGAAGAGATCCATTTCCCCAAAAATCTGAAGAATCTGCAGGCTGCCCAGACCCGCTTGAAATTTGAAGAATTGTTTTACATCCAGCTGGGATTACTCCGGCAAAAATCTGTCCGGATGCGGGCCGGGGACGGATTGCCCTTCCTAAAAGTAGGCCCGGCCTTCAACGATTGCTACAATAAACTTCCATTTGCTTTGACAGGGGCACAGAAACGCGTTCTCAGGGAAATCCGCTCTGATCTTAAAAGCGGTCGACAGATGAACCGTTTGTTGCAGGGAGATGTAGGCAGCGGAAAAACACTGGTGGCCCTGTTAAGTGCACTGATCGCAGTGGATAACGGATACCAGGCGTGTATGATGGCCCCTACAGAGATCCTGGCCAACCAGCATTTCAATACAATCTCAAAATTTTTAATAGACCAGGACATTCCCGCCGGACTGCTTACCGGGTCAACCAAACCGGCTGAACGCAAGAAACTGCATGAAGGCCTGCGTGATGGATCTATTAAATTGTTGATAGGCACCCACGCTTTGATAGAAGACACCGTTACATTCAAAAACCTCGGCTTTGTGGTTATTGACGAACAACACCGTTTTGGGGTTGAACAACGCGCACGTCTCTGGAAAAAAACCAACGGTTCGCCGCCTCACATTATGGTTATGACGGCCACGCCCATTCCCAGGACTCTGGCCATGACACTATATGGAGATCTGGACGTCTCAGTAATTGACGAATTACCCCCGGGCAGACAACCCGTGCAAACCATTCATTATAACGCATCGCGTCGCGGAACAGTCTATACTTTCATGAGAAAACAGATTCGCCAGGGACGCCAGGTTTATATTGTATATCCCCTGATACGGGAATCCGAAAAAATGGACTACGAGGACCTGGAAACAGGATACCGGGACATTACCGCCGCTTTTCCCGCACCTCTTTATTCTGTGGCAGTGGTCCACGGACAACAAAAAACGGAAAACAAAGCCTTTGACATGAATATGTTCGTCAACGGGAACGCCCAGATCCTTGTGGCCACTTCTGTCATAGAGGTAGGCGTAGACGTTCCCAATGCGACGGTCATGGTCATAGAAAGTGCGGAGCGTTTTGGTCTTTCCCAGCTTCACCAATTGAGGGGCCGTGTAGGCCGCGGAGCCGAGACTTCTTACTGCATCCTTATGACCGGCAATGCTTTAAGCAAAGAAGCCAAAGAACGCCTGAAACTTATGTGCGAAACCAATAACGGATTTGAAATTGCCGAGGCCGATATGCGCCTCAGGGGGCCCGGCGATCTGGAGGGAACTGCCCAGAGTGGATTGGCCTTTGACCTGCATATAGCAAACCTTGCAAAAGACGGCCAGATCCTGGAATGGGCCCGGATGGAAGCTTCCAATGTTTTGGACGAAGACCCGTTGCTGGAATCTAAAAAGAATAAGCTTTTAAAGGAACAACTGGAGGTGCTGGCCCGGCACACTGTGGACTTCAGCAAGATTTCCTGATTGGATCTTGATATCAGAAAGGATTGACCGGTGTTCTGGATGGAAGGACCATTGTGTCGGTCACTTTAAATTGCTGATGGAATTCCGTTTTTTCCCTGGGAACTTCAAAATAAAATTGCCTTAACGTATCCCTGTACTTGAGGTTGGGATCGGAATAATCCACAATGAAAACACGCTGCGGTGAACTCTGGGTCAGGGATACAAAATACTTGCCTTCAGAGTCTGTGTAGGCGGTATCAGCCTCAAGTGAAGAACTGTACGTCTTGAGCATAATCACCTTGATTCCCTCAAGAGGCATGTTCACAATATTCTTAACAACTCCTTCCACCACATAGGTATAAGTATAGTCTTCCCGTTTAATGCATGAAGACAGGATCAAAAGAAATAATAACGGCAGGAATAATTTTTTACAGTACATTAAGTACTTGTTCTTTGATCTTTTCCAGTTCATCTTTCATCATAACTACGTATTGTTGCATACCGGCATGAGCTGCTTTGGATCCGAGTGTATTAATCTCCCGGCCCATTTCCTGGGAAATAAAGGCTAGTTTCCGTCCCGCAAATTCTTCTTCCTGTAAGGTCTGTCTAAAGTAATTACAATGCTGGCGTAAACGTACACGCTCTTCGCTGATGTCGGCCTTTTCCAGGTAATAGATCAATTCCTGTTCCAGTCGGTTTTTGTCAATGGAAATTTCATCACTCAAACCTGCGAGTTTGTCTTCCAGTCGTTTTCTTATGGTAACGATCCTTTCCGGGTCCAATGCTTCGGCTTTTTCCAGATAGGTCTCAATATTGTCTATATGGGACAACAAGTCTTCCCCCAGACGCTCCCCTTCCCTTTTCCTGAATTCGTCCAGGTTTTCCGCTGCTTCATAAATGCATGCTTTTAATGAGTCCCAGACTTGCGGGTCCAGTTCTTTTTTTTGCACTTCCCTAACTTCGGGCATTCTTAAAAGTGCCGCAGCCAGGTCTGTTGAACTTACCTCCTGTTCCATATCCCTGAAGATTGTTTGTAACTCCTGGAAATATTGCCTGATAAGCGAAACATTAAAAGTGTTTTCCAGGACCTCTTCTTCCTGGTCAAACGATATAAACAGGTCAATGTTTCCCCTTTGCAAACGCTTAATAAGGCTTTGCCGCAGGTCGTATTCGTATTCTTTGGGGATCTGGGAAGTTTTGAAACCAATATCAGCCGTTTTGCCGTTAACCGAACGAATTTCAACGGTATATTTTTTTCCTGAAAAAGAGGTTTCGGCTTTTCCGTAACCGGTCATCGAGCGTATCATTTGCTTAAATTTTCAACAAATATACATTAATATGATTACTTTTGTGCGTAAACTTTTCAGACATATGAACGAAGAAACGAATAACACAGTTCCTGAACGCCCTTTGAATTTCCTGGAAGATATCATTCGGGAGGATCTCTCACAAGGTAAATACGATTCCATTGTAACCCGTTTTCCTCCCGAACCCAACGGCTACCTGCATATAGGACATGCCAAGAGTATATGTCTGAACTTTGGGCTGGCTCAGAAATTCGGAGGTAAAACCAACCTGCGTTTTGATGATACCAATCCCACGAAAGAAGAAACGGAATACGTAGATTCTATTAAAGAAGATATTCACTGGCTTGGTTTCCGGTGGGCCGGCGAATTTTATGCGTCTGATTATTTTGAACAACTATACCTGTGGGCACATGAACTAATAGCCAAAGGCCTGGCTTATGTAGATGATCAAACCCAGGAAGAGATTCGCCTGGGCAGGGGTACGATCACCACTCCCGGGATTGAAAGTCCTTTCCGCAACAGAAGCATAGAGGAAAATGCGGATCTGTTTACACGAATGAAAAATGGGGACTTTCCGGACGGCAGCCGTGTTTTACGGGCAAAAATTGACATGACCCATCCCAATATGCTGATGCGTGATCCGCTGATGTACAGAATCATCCATGCCGATCATCACAGAACCGGAAACAAATGGTGTATATACCCAATGTACGATTACGCTCACGGACAGTGTGATTCCATAGAGAATATAACTCATTCCATATGTACACTGGAGTTTGATGTGCACAGACCGCTTTACGACTGGTTTATTGAAAAACTCGGCATATATCCTTCACATCAGTATGAATTTGCACGCCTGAATATCACCCATACCGTAATGAGCAAGAGGAAACTGCTTGAATTGGTAAAAGCAGGGCTGGTTAAGGGATGGGATGATCCCCGCATGCCAACCATATGCGGACTCAGAAGAAGAGGCTATACTCATTCAAGCATTCGCCTTTTTGCAGAAAAAGTAGGAGTGGCAAAACGCGACAATGTAATAGACATATCCCTTATGGAATGGTGTATGCGGGAAGAGTCAAATAAAAACGCTCCCCGGTACATGGCAGTACTTGATCCCATAAAATTGGTCATAACCAATTATCCTCCTGAACGGGAAGAATTCATGAAAGCTCCACTGAACCCCGAAGATGCAGGTGCCGGTGAAAGGGACGTTCCGTTCTCACAAGAGATCTTTATAGATCGCAACGACTTTATGGAAGATCCCCCTAAAAAATACTTTCGACTGAGACCCGGCGGAGAAGTACGTTTAAAATACGGATACATTATTCGCTGTGAAAATGTAATAAAAGACGAGAACGGCAGGATCACAGAACTGCAATGTACGTATGATCCTGAATCCCGGCCGGGTTCAGGTCCCTGGAGAAGCGTAAAGGGGACCATTCACTGGTTATCGGCCCGCCATGCCGTAAAGAGTGAGATCCGTTTATTCGACAGACTGTTTACGGAACCGTATATGGGAAATCTGCCGGAAGACAGGGATTACAAGGATTACCTCAATCCCGAATCCCTGAAAATTGTTCAGGGTCTGATAGACAGGGACGCTGCAGGTATTGCTGCCAAAGCCGTCCCCGGCAAGGACGAAACACGTACCCGCATTCAGTTTGAAAGGCTTGGTTATTATGTGCCGGATTACGACACTACTTTAGAAAAACCGGTCTTCAACCGCATTTGTACCCTGAAGGATTCATATACCAAAACTCTGAAAGACTAAACTTCCATTTTCTGGTTTTTGTCATCCATCCAGCGAGCCTGTGTTACCGCAAGATCAGGGGCAATTCTTACATTCAGTTTACATCCGTATTTCCTGGACCATTTTTTTGCCCTGGAAACCAGTCCTTTTGTCAAATAAGCTTCAATAAACGGATGTACTTCCAGTAAAACCGCTTTGAGCTTTTTCTCGTTGGCAAAAAATGCCAGCTGATTCTCGATATTTTCCGTAAAGAGTAAACTGGGGGCAATTTTCCCGGTACCGTTACATGTAGGACATTTCTCGCTGGTATTGATCTCCATTGCAGGACGGACCCGCTGACGGGTAATCTGCATCAACCCAAACTTTGTAAGAGGCAGGATGTTGTGCTTGGCCCGGTCGGTTGCCATCAGCTCCTGCATTTTTTTATAAAGTTTTTGCCTGTGATCGGATGAATCCATGTCAATAAAGTCGACGACTATAATCCCCCCCAGGTCCCTTAATCTTAATTGCCTGGCAAGTTCTTCAGCGACGACCATATTCACTTCAAATGCATTTTCTTCCTGTCCGCTTCCCATCTTCGAGCGAATTCCGCTGTTCACATCTACAACATGCAATGCTTCGGTGTGCTCGATGATTATATAAACCCCCTGTCTTAAAGGTACAACCCGGCCGAATGAACTTCTGATCTGACGGTTGATATCAAATGCGTCAAAGATCGGGTCTTTTCCTTTATACAGCTTTACTATCTTCTCCTTTTCGGGAGCAATAGTGGCTATATAACGGCCAATTTCTTCATAGACCACTGTGTCGTTAACGTGAATACTATTAAACGTATCGTTCAGGAGATCACGTATGACAGTAGTAATACGGCTGTTTTCAGTTAACAATCTTGAAGGGGTCTTCCCCTTCCGCATTAAAACCCAGGATTCTTCCCATTTATGGATAAGGGAATTCAACTCAGTATCCAGAACGGCCGCTTTTTTCCCTTCGGCAGCAGTTCTGACAATGAGCCCGTAATTGGGAGGTAAAATACTCTGAACCAACCGGTCCAACCTGCCACGCTCTTCTTTGAGCGTAATTTTGGATGACAGGTTAACCTTTTCTGAAAAAGGCAATAAAACAAGGTTTCTTCCGGCAATGGAAATATCGGAAGTAAGACGGGATCCTTTTGTGGAAATGGGTTCTTTGACAATTTGCACCAAAACCGGTTGCCCAACTTTTAAAACCTCGGAAATTTTGCCTTCCTTGGGTAAAACAGAGCCCAGCTTCAGACTTGAATAAATTTCCTGGGGCGTATTCTTTTTGGCGATCACCTGTTGGGTAAAATAATTGACTGCCGAAAAGGCGTACCCCAGATCCAGGTAATGAATAAAAGCATCTTTATCGTCACCGATATCTACAAAAGCAGCGTTCAGTGCGGGCATGATCTTTTTAACCCTGCCCAGACACAGATCACCCACCGAGAAATGATTGTCACTGGTCTCTTCCTTATGCAGTTCCGTCAACCTGTTGTTTTCCAACAACGCAATGGTAACGTCGGAAGGAGTGACATCAATAATTAAATCTTTCTCCATTCTGTGGTAAAAGTAAGAAACCTAAAGAGTCTTTTCGAAAAAAGTTGCTTTAGGTTTCCTGGTTCATGAGACATATGATGGCTTATTTCTTTTTATGACGATTCTTGCGCAAACGTTTTTTACGCTTGTGCGTCGCCATTTTATGTCTTTTTCTTTTCTTTCCGCTTGGCATAATTAAATTTATTTAACGCTGTTTTTCACTTTATTCATGAAAACTTTTGCCGGCTTGAAAGCGGGTATGTAGTGTTCAGGAATTACGATTGTTGTGTTTTTAGAAATATTGCGAGCCGTTTTGCGGGCGCGTTTTTTCAAAATAAAGCTACCAAAACCGCGAAGGTATACGTTGTTATTCTGAACCAAAGAGTTTTTTACGTTATCCATAAAGCATTCCACAACTTTCTGAACGGCAACTTTCTCCAGGCCTGTTGTTTTGGCAATTTCGTTTACGATATCAGCTTTAGTCATAATACGATAAATTTAAGAGTTATTGTTAATGATTGCATTCCAAATGGACTGCAAAAGTAACATTTAATTCTTAATATCAAGACGTTTAGAGTAAAAAATCCAAAAAAAACGTCCGTTTAGCTATCTTTGCCCCATGGATTTCACAACGCTCCTGCTGGCGTGGTTCAGAGATAACCAACGGGAATTGCCCTGGAAAGAATACAACGATGCATACTCGGTATGGGTATCCGAGATCATACTGCAACAAACAAGGGTACAGCAGGGAAAAATGTATTTTAACCGCTTCCTGGAAACTTTTCCGACAATAGAGCATCTGGCGGAAGCCCCTGAAGACCAGGTTTTAAAAACATGGCAGGGCCTGGGTTACTATTCCCGGGCACGAAATATGCATAAGACTGCAAAAAAGGTTATGAGGGAATACGGCGGATCATTTCCCAAAAACACTGATTTATTACAAAAACTGGACGGCATAGGGCCTTACACCGCGGCGGCAATCGGTTCTTTTGCATTCGGATTGCCTGTTGCGGCCCTGGATGGAAACGGATACCGTATACTGGCCAGGTATTTTGGGGTTGATATTCCGGTTGATTCTTCGGAAGCAAAAAGATCATTTGCCAACTTAGCCCAATCGTTACTGCCTGCCGGGGACAGTGCATCATTCAACCAGGCCCTGATGGATTTCGGGTCCCTTATTTGCACTCCCAGACCACTTTGCAGTATCTGCCCCATGGTCCAAACCTGCAGTGCGTACCTTGACGGTCAGACAGAGAGGCTCCCTGTAAAAAAAGAAAAGACAACAGCTAAAACCAGGTATTTCCATTACCTGGACATAGAATACGGGAATGCAACGTTCATAAGGCAAAGGAACGGGAACGATATCTGGAAGGGCTTGTACGAATTTCCCCTGATCGAAACCTCTTGCCCGGCCGGATACCCGGATCTGATCAAGACGGAAGATTTTCAAAAAATACTGGACTTGTCATCCATTACACTTATTAATATATACAGATCCAAACCGCATAAATTGTCTCACCAGACCATATACCCTGTTTTCTACAGAATCCGTTCACAAAAACCCGGACCGATCCTGCAAACGGAATACCTGGAAATTAACCGTAACAACCTGTCACGGTATGCAGTTTCCAGATTGATTGAAAAGTATATGGATTTTTTTAATAATTTTGCCGGCTTATGAAACCGACGCTTTTCCGTATTTTATTTCTTTTTCTGGGCTTTTCAATGCTCTCTGTAACAGGCTGGAGCAGGGAATTGCGCATTGACGGAATTGAAATTACGGGCAATAAGATTACCAAAGATTTCATCATCCTAAGGGAATTGCCCTTTGCTGAGGGAGATACGTTCAACGAGAATCTTTTGGCTGAACAAT
The DNA here is from genome assembly GCA_964542305.1 of uncultured Muribaculaceae bacterium. Lineage (GTDB taxonomy): Bacteria > Bacteroidota > Bacteroidia > Bacteroidales > UBA932 > DMER64. The sequence goes on from CAZITX010000002.1 coordinate 91,470, forward strand.
TGCGCCTGGCAAAAGAGAACCTGAACAACCTGCTTTTATTCAACTTTGTTGAGATATCGCCCCTAAGATCCATTGAAGATCCTTCTTTGATCACTGTGATCATACAGGTGCAGGAAAGATGGTATATATGGCCCCTTATTGAAGTAAAGCTGGAAGAGCGCAACCTGAGTACCTGGCTGCAAAATTGGGATTTTTCCAAGATCACCATAGAAGCCGGGGCCCGTATCGATAATTTTTTAGGATTGAAGCATAAACTGGTCATAGCGGCTCACGGAGGTTACCAGTGGGGTGTTTTCCTGGGATACCGGGACATATCCCTGGACAGGGAAGGCAAGCATTTTCTGAGTATGGATGTACAGGGTAATTTCAGCCATAACCTGGATATTTTTACCGGAGAAGACAAACCGGCAAGGTACAACCTGCCGGATGTCATCCTGGAAAAATCCCTAGATACAAGGATCAATTACACATTCCGTCCCAATATACGCACCCTGCACCATCTCTCTTTCATGCATGAATACAGCATGCTAGCCGATACAGTCCTCAAGATCAATCCCCATTACTGGGGTAACGACCGGCTTCAGAGAAACGCTTTCAGGCTCAATTACAGGTACCGGCTTGACCAAAGGGATTATCATCCATATCCTTTGAACGGCTATTTTCTTCAGGCAGGAATGAACACCTACATCACATCAGATGCTTCTGTACGTTATGCCCAGCTCATACTGGGACTCCAGTATTTCAAGCAGATACAGAAATCCCGCTGGTATGTTTCGACAGTCTTTACCGGTGGGTATTCTATTGCCAACAAACAAGCCTATATCCTGGAAAAGGCAATCGGTTACGATAACAATATGATGCGCGGGTACGAATACACCGTAGCAGACGGCCAGGTATTTGCCATTTCCAACAACACATTGAAATTCAATATACTTAAAAAGAAGACGTTTACCCTCAACTGGCTTGCGTTCCTTCCCCAGTTTAACAAGATACATCTTACCATATATGCCAACGCTCATTTTGATATGGGATATGCCTACAACAAATGGGATTACCAGCTAAACACCCTGAGCAATCAGTTTCTTTATGCCGGCGGGCTGGGTATTGACCTGGTCACCTATTACGATATGGTCATTGGTATAGATTACTCGGTGAACAAACAATGTGAGCACGGTTTTCTGTCATGGAAAAATTTCTTTTTTTCCATCAAAGTTCCCTTCATATAAATATCGGTCATTTTGTCAGTCACATCCTGTGGCACGAAGATTGACGGAGTGAATGCAGAAGATACAAATATGAATTTAATTCTCAGTGATAAGATGACCGTTATTCCCTTAATGGAAATGGATATGGAAGAGCAACAGGGAAATATTCACGAAGAAGAATCGCCCCAGATACTTCCCTTGTTGGTTCTGCGAAATGCCGTCGTTTTTCCGGGGACACTGATCCCCATTACCGTCGGCAGGGAAAAATCAATGAAACTGGTCAGGGAAAGTTTTGCAGGCGACAAATGGGTGGGAACCGTTACCCAAACGGATCCCCTGGATGACGATCCCGATGAAGATGCCGTCAGCCGGCACGGTTGTTTAGCCAAAATACTCAAGATAATTGAAATGCCCGAAGGGGGCATTACAGTGATATTACACGGCAGCAGGCGTTTCCATGTAGAACGTATGGTCCAGAAAGATCCTTATTTTGCGGCGGAAGTCCGTTACCTGTCAGACATTATGCCCTTGAAAGAAAACACCAATTACAAAGCGGTTGTAGAAGGAATTAAAGAGGTGGCTGCCCAAATCTTCCAGTTAACTCCCAGTATTCCCCGGGAAGCGGAATTTGCCCTGAAAAATATTGAAAAAGAAGACTTTTTGGTCAATTTTGTAGCCTCCAACATATACCTGGAAGGGATCAAGGACAAACTCAACCTGCTGGCTATAGATGCCCTGGAAGACAGGGCCTCCAAATTACTGGAATTGCTGTATAAACACCTGGAACTCCTCAAATTCAAAGAACAGATTCATCAGAAAGTACGGGGTGAAATAGACCAACAGCAGAAAGAATATTACCTGAGCAACCAGTTGAAGACCATACAGGACGAGCTGGGGTTGTCACAGGATATGGAAGAGATCGACAACCTGCGGGAACAGGCTGCAAAGAAGAAGTGGAGCAAGGAAATTGCCGAGATTTTTGAAAAAGAGATCCTGAAACTGGAACGTGCCAATCCGCACCAGCCCGATTACGGGATCCAGCTGAATTACCTTCAGTTCCTGGTAGATCTTCCCTGGGGAGAATATACAAAAGACCACCTGGACCTGAAAAGGGCCCGCAAAGTGCTGGACAAGGATCATTCCGGCCTGGAAACGGTCAAGGACAGGATCCTGGAACATCTGGCCGTGCTGAAACTGAAAGGAGATATGAAATCCCCCATTCTTTGCCTCTACGGCCCTCCGGGCGTCGGCAAAACGTCCCTGGGAAGATCGGTTGCCAGGGCACTGGGCAGGAATTTCGCACGCATTTCTCTCGGCGGTCTTCACGATGAATCAGAGATCAGGGGGCACAGGCGGACTTACATCGGCGCCATGCCCGGCAGGATCATCCAAAGCATAAAAAGAAGCAAATCCTCGAACCCGGTCATTGTATTGGACGAGATCGACAAAGTGGGAGCCGATTTCAGGGGAGACCCCTCCTCGGCATTACTGGAAGTATTGGATCCCGAACAGAACAACTCGTTCCACGACAATTACCTGGACGTGGATTACGACCTTTCAAAGGCTTTGTTTATTACTACAGCCAACAGCATAGGGAATATCCAGCCGGCCCTGCGGGACCGAATGGAAATGATCCCCATTAACGGATACCTTGCCGAAGAAAAAAGGACCATAGCCCGCAAACACTTATTGCCCAAGCAACTGGAAGCTCACGGACTAACACCTTCCCAGCTTCGGTTGAGCCGCAAGGCCATTGATGTGGTAATCAACGAATACACAAGGGAATCAGGAGTACGCAGCCTGGAAAAACAATTGGCCAAAATTGCGCGCAATGTTGCCAAAAGGATCGCTTTCGGGGAAACCTACGATCCCAATCTGACACCCGATAATGTGCGTGAGATCCTGGGAGTCCACCGTATCATACAGGATATTCAGAAAGGAAATGAATTTCCGGGAGTAGTCACGGGACTGGCCTGGACAGAAACAGGAGGCGAGATCCTTTTTGTTGAATCAAGCCTCAGCAAGGGTAAAGGAACCCTAACCACCACCGGAAACCTTGGAGATGTCATGAAAGAATCGGCCATTATTGCCCAGCAGTATCTGAAAGCACATTCCGGGCTTCTGGACCTTGATCCGGAGATCTTTGAAAAAACCGACATTCACCTGCACGTTCCTGAAGGGGCCATTCCAAAAGACGGGCCTTCGGCCGGTATCACCATGATCTGCTCCATTGCCAGTGCATTTAAAGACAAATGCATCCGCAAAGGCGTAGCCATGACCGGAGAGATCACCCTGCGTGGCAGGATCCTTCCTGTAGGTGGCATTAAAGAAAAAATCCTTGCCGCCAAACGTTCCGGGATAAAAACCATTATTCTTTCCGAAGACAACCGGAAAGATATTGAAGAGATCAATCCCGATTTCATAAAAGGCATTGAATTTAAATTCATGAAGACCATACCCGAAGTGATCAAATACGTATTGTAGCGTGGATGTAAGCATTGAAGACAGCTGGAAAAAAATTCTGGAGCCGGAATTCTCAAAACCATATTTTGAAAATATCGTCTCTTTCCTTCGTACGGAAAAAAAGGAAGGAAAAACCATATATCCCCCCGGGAAACAGATCTTCAATGCCTTTGAAATGACCCCCTTTTCTTCTTTGAAAGTTTTGTTGCTGGGACAGGATCCATATCACCGCCCCGGTCAGGCTCACGGATTATCCTTTTCCGTGCCCCGCAATACCCCTCCCCCGCCTTCTCTGAAAACCATTTTTGCCGAGTTAAACGCCGACACCGGTATTGCACCTCCTTCCCACGGATGCCTGGAAGCATGGGCTGCACAAGGAGTCTTGCTGCTCAATGCCATCCTTACTGTGGAGGCCGGGAAACCCGCTTCACACAGCGACATTGGCTGGATGGATTTCACTGACGCGGTAATACGAACCGTTTCTGAAAAAAAAGAAAACATCGTTTTTTTGTTATGGGGGAATTTTGCCCGCAGTAAAAGAAACCTCATAGACCCCTTGCGGCATTGTATTCTGGAAGCTGCGCATCCTTCACCTCTTGCCCGCGGGGCATTTTACGGGTCCCGGCCTTTTTCAAAAACGAATGCATACCTGGTCTCAAAAGGGATAGATCCTATAGACTGGCATTTGTAAAGAGCTATATCCGATATTTTTCTTACTTTTGGAGTTTAACCAATTTATTTATCTCCATGGAAAAGATCGCTGTCTTTCCCGGCTCTTTTGATCCGTTTACATCCGGACACCTTGATGTTTTGCATTCAGCACTGAAACTTTTTGACAGGATTATTGTTGCAGTTGGTGTCAATCAACAGAAGGTAAGTCTTTTTTCTCCCAAAGCACGGGTCGCCCTTATTAAAGAAGTCATTATGGATTTGCCCCAGGTAGAAGTTTGTTCATTCAACGGCCTGACCATAGATTTTTGCCGGAACAATAACATCAATTTTATATTCAGGGGTATCCGTACCACAACAGATTTTGAGCTGGAACAAGTAATTGCACAAGTGAATTCCAAGATGGCTCCAGAGATCCAGACAATTTTTATTCCTTCCGGACCCAAATTTTCTTTTATTTCTTCTACCGTGGTACGGGATGTGCTCTTAAATGGCGGGGATGCCGGATGTATGTTACCCCCCGGAGTAGATTTAAACAAATATTTAAAAATGTAGGAACCCATATATGTGGTCTCTGTTTCTGGCTGTTTTTTACAACCTTTTTCTGTGTCTTAACGGAGGAAGCGAATCCCCGGTTATTCTTGCTATGCAGCAGGGAGAGCATGTGATTCCCGTAGACACACTGTCTCCGGACTTCCAGGGATGTATGACCTTCACAGGAGAAGAAGCCCTGGAGCCGGGACAATATATGTTTGTTCAGGATAACCGCAGGCTTTTTAATTTTCTTATATCCCGTCATGAACCTGTAACCATACGATTTATCGCTACCTTAAACAGAAGCAGGACCGAAGATATTCACATAGACGGATCGGAAGAGAACAACGCCTATATGCGTTTTTATCGGTTCCTCCAGGATAAATACTCAATGATCAATAACATTCTGGACTCAGATTCCGGTCCGGATGAAAAATTACTTGAGGTAGAACGGATGGAAGGCACCATAAGGGAATATACCAATTTTCTGGCAGGACAGTTTGACAGCTGTATGCTGGGGATCATTGCCCGGAACGTGTTCACTCCCGAGCAAACAGACGGAGAGGATCCTTTACATTACCTGAATTATATTGATTTCACTGATCCCCGGTACCTGAATACCTCAATTCTTCCGGTCAGGCTAAAAGAATTTTTCACACAGAAACTGCTACAGCAGCCGGATACACTAATTTGTTATACCGACCTTCTCCTGAAAGAAGACATGCATCCGCGTGTAAGGGCGTATTGCGCACAATACCTGTTCACTCTCTTTTTTACAAGCGAGATCATGGGAATGGAACGCGTTGCCGTACATATTGCACGCGAATATTTTATAAATGATCCGGCTTTGTCTGACGATCCTGAAATGTTGCGGGAAATGGAGAATTATGTAGAATTCAACAGCCGGTGTCTTACAGGCATGAATGCTCCACCGCTCGAATTACCGGATAAGGAAGGGAATATCCGTTCCTTGTACGGGATCCGGGCTCCGTATAGTGTGGTTTTCTTTTTTGAAGACAATTGCCCTGCATGCAGTGATGAACTGCTAAAATTGGTAAAATTTTCTCAAAAAACTGAAAATAAGAACATTATAATATTTGCTGTTTATACGGGAGATAATCGGGATGTCTTCGTAAAATATTCAGATTTTTTTCCTGAAAACTGGACTGCTGTCTGGGATCCCCATCTAAGTTCGGGATTTCAGAAGATGTATAACGTGAGAAGTACACCCAGGATCTATTTACTGGATAGAAACAAGATCATAATTGGAAGAGATATCGGAACTGAAACACTAAATGATATCATAGAGGATCACCGTTCACGAAACGTTGTGGATTCGCCGGAAGCACCGGACATTGTGCTGGAGACCGAAAATGGGGAATCCTATGCATTATACGACATAAAGTCTTCTTATACAGTTCTTTTCCTTTACGATCCCGCCTGTGCTACATGCGGTATGACAACTCACCTTCTCTACGATTTATTTGAAAGCACCCGGAATACGGGGATCCGGTTTTCTGCCGTATATACAGGGAACGACTATAAGTCATGGAGAATGTGGCTGGCAGAAGGAGGGTACACAGAATGGATCAACCTCTGGAACCCGTCTGGAGATGACAGGATATATCGCCATTACAATATCAACGACATACCCTTGATCCTGCTGCTTGATGAAGACAAGAAAATCGTAGCAGATCATCTTTCTGTGGAAACACTGACTTATATACTAAAAGAACTTATGCCTCATGATTCATTATTTTGACGAATTTCTAAAAATTTTACATCAGAAAGGCGAGTTGCTGACTATAACCCGTCACGTTGACACAAACCAGGAAATCGCAGAGATAACTGACCGTCAGGCAAGCCGGCACAACGGTGGAAAAGCCCTGCTTTTTACGGATACCGGAACCGTTTTCCCTATTGTAACAAACGTTTTTTCTTCTGAAAAAAGAATTGCCCTGGCATTCGAAATGGACACCTTGGATGATGTATGTAACAGGATATCTGCTTTTTACCAAGCCATAGCCCAAAGCCGGACAAGCAACCGGTTTATGAGAAGATCCCCGATTTCGGAATTTAACCAATACATTCCCAAAGCTTCCAGTGCAGGTTCCTGTCAGGAGATCGCCTTGTTCCCTCCGGATCTGAACAGGATCCCTTTCCTGAGGAACCGTGCCTTTGACCAGGCACACAGCCTTCACGAAGTGCCGCTTTTGATCAAGAATCCTTACCTGGACACTTATAACATAGAATCCACACGTTTGCTGTGGCATTCCAAAACCACCGTACAAGTCAAATTCGAACCCGGTTCTCAGGCTTCATTATTTATCAATGAATCTCCCCAGGCAAGAATTCCGGTAGCGTTGTTTTTCGGGGGAGATCCCCTGTATACCCTTACAGGGATAGTCCCCCAAGCCAAAGATGTGGATCCGTTATTGCTGGGAGGTTACTTGAGAAGAAAAGCAATAGTCAAAGTCCCGTGTTTGAGCCAGCCTCTGGAAGTTCCCGAAAATTGTGACCTGGTCATAGAAGGATACATTGACAAGAATGCGCAGCAGGTAGCCTCGGCCTCCTGCGGCGAAAGCACCGGTTTTTATTCCACCGGGGGCAAAGAGCCTTTAATGCACGTGACCTGTGTTACGCACAGGAAAGACCCGAAATTACTACTGAATATTCCTTCTTTGGGAGTGATGCGGTCCAGGAGACACCTGGCCAAGGCCATCTCTGTTTTTGTAGAAACAAACATTGAACAAACCATTGCTATGGAAGTCAGGCGGTTGTGTTTTCCCTATTTTGCCGAAAACGGATCAGCCGCAATTATTGCCATAAGAAAGTATTATCCCGGACAGACTTATAAAGTGGCTCATGCTTTTTGGGGATCTTCTACAACCTACCTTAACAAATTACTGATACTTGTAGATGAGCATGTTGATGTTACAAACCTGTATGAAGTAAACGAATGTATTAAAAAGTACTACAACCCGTCCCGGGATACTTTTTTCAGCAGGGGCCCGCTCAGCATGTCAGATCACGCCGCTCCCCAGTCCGGTTTTGGGGGAAAAATATGCATTGACGCCACCAAGAAAGCCGGTAATAACTTACACAAACCGTCTACCTGCAAGGACCCGTTTCTTTTCTTTCACAAATCAGAAGCGGATCATAAGAAATATCATTCAGACATCAGAATGGTGATCGCCGTGGATGAAGAAGTTGATCTGAAAGACAAGGATCTGTGTTTCTGGATGATGATAAATCAGACGGATCCCATAAGGGACGTCAGTATAGAAAACGGTGTTTTGGTTGTGGATGCCTGTACCAAAAAGAAAGGAGACCCTGGTGTTCTCCGCTCCTGGCCGAATATATGCTGCTCCTCGAAAGAAATAATTGAGAATGTTGATAAATACTGGGAACGGCTGAAAATCGGAGAATTCATCCCTTCTCCTTCGCTCAGGTTCTATCCGTTTTTGCGGAAAGGCAACGCACATATCAGTGAATAGAGACCCAACAGCAACATAACAATAACGGATATTCGCCCCGGGTAATCCCCGTATTTTACATAGAAAGTCAGGTCATCATTCAGGTTGATAATCCCTTTTATTGATGTAGGTTCCCACCATTGTGTCTGAACCAGGCGTTGTCCTTTCTGGTTGATAAGTGCAGAGATTCCCGTGTTGGCACTGTGTGCAATACTTCTTCTTGTTTCAATGGCGCGTAGTGAAGCATAACTGACATGTTGCCGGTAACCGGGTGTATTCCGCCACCATCCGTCATTTGTGATTACTGTCATAAAGTTGGCTCCGTTTTTAACATAACCGGTGAAAAATTCCCCGTAAATGGATTCATAACAGATTGCTACCCCGGTAGTCTCTCTGCCGTCAGTTCTGGAAAAAACCGTACGTTCTTTTTGTGTACCAAGAGTGCCTGTTGTCCCTCCCAGGTTAAGTGACAGTTTTTCTATAAACGGAAACAGATCTATGTATGGCATTTTCTCACTTCCCACTACCAGCTTTGACTTGTGATATATCTGTATGTTATCCGAAATATCCAATTGCAAAGCAGAATTGAAAACTTCGTACCACCTGTCCTGGTAGGGACGTGCAGAAGGTGTGGGTTTTTTGGAGGAAGCTTCGTAAAAACCAATGGTATTGGCTCCGAAGATAAAAGCAGTCCCGGGATACTCTTCAACCAATTGCTTGTATAGAACGACTGAGGGTGACGAAAAATAATTACCCAAAATGATCTCGTGAACACTCGTTTCAGGAGCAATTACATAACGGGTGGAAGCGTCCATCTGTGCACGGGCAAGAGTCAGGATCTTTTTATCCTGTTCTGCCTGGGGCATCGTACTGTATTTTTCCTTCCAGGGATCAATGTTTGGTTGAACAACCACGATCTCAACCGGTCTTACAGGCTCTTTGTACGTATAAAATCTTATAATTGAAATTATTATGGGAGTAAAAACAATGACTGCCAACAATATGATTTTTCGTTTGGTAAAATTTTTTCTGAAAACGAAAAAAAGCCCCAGGTTGACTATCCATACCCACAAACTTCCTCCCAGCACTCCAGTAGCTTCATACCACTGGATCAGGCTTACGTTGGTTGCAAATCCGTTTCCAAGAACAAGCCAGGGAAATGAAATTTCTGCATCAAAATAGAAAAACTCCCATGAGACCCAAAGCATAGCAAGAAAGACGTATGCCAAAACATCGTTTTTCCCCTTTTGTAAAAACCATTTTTTGACCCTGCGGAAAACCGCAAAAACGACAAACATTTGAAACGCATTGCCCAAAACGGCAAAAATGCCGCCCATAAACGTGCTGTAACATACCCAAAACACAGTCAATGCATTCCAGATAACAAATGTCAGTGCATAATATTTCCAGCATCCTTTAGTTCTGTTCACGGTAAAAGCATGTTCCAGCCATAAAAGGGGAACAAAAGCGAATAAAAGGATAAGTCCGGTGTGTGGAAGGAGAAAAGGAATACTCAGCAAAATGCCCGATAATACGGACATTACAAGATTCTTACGTACGGAATTCATAAGACAAATCTACAAATTATTATTAAATAACTGATTTTTTATAACTTTGCGCGCCATGAATGATTTTCCCCTGAATTTATTAATGGGCATGATCGCCGGTTTTTCAGTTTCCGTCCCCCTGGGTCCCGGTGGTTTGTTTTGCATTCAAAGGACGCTTAGTAAAGGTCCCCGGTCCGGTTTGGTGGCCGGTCTTGGGGCAGCCACGTCTGATGTCATTTTTGCTTCCCTTGCCATTTTGAGTCTGTCATTCATAAGGACCCTGATTGAAAACAACAAGAACTTACTTTTTCTAATAAGCGGAATGGCCCTGATGATCATAGGGCTGGCCATTTTTTCCTCTAATCCCGTCAAACAATTGCGTCAGAACCGGGAATCAAAAAAACGCTGGGAAGATTACCTAACCGGCTTCATAATGTCAATAACCAATCCCGGGGGTCTTTTTCTGATTATTGGCGTTTTTGCTTTTCTGGGTACAAGTGTTGACCGGAGTTCCGGATCTTTCATCATTTCAGCCATTCTGCTGGGTGTCTTTTCAGGCGCTTCTTTATGGTGGTTCCTGTTAAGTACTTTTGTGAATCTGTTCAGAAAAAGATTCAGGCTCAGGCAATTGTGGAATATCAACCGGGTTGCGGGCTTAGGTATAATGGTCTTGGGTATCCTGGCGGCAGCCAAAGGATTGTCAAATTTACTCCGTATCTTAATTCATTAATTTTTACTTATCTTTGCGATATACTTACAATGGGGATGTTTTGGTTTTGACAGCAGACGACATTGGGAAGTAAGCACGTGGAGCTTCGTGTCCCGGCTCCCAAATCTCAGGACTCAAGCCATAACTGGCAACAACAATTACGCACTCGCTGCCTGATCGGTTATAAACTGATCACTTAATCAACCCGGGCAAGGCCCGGAATGACGAGTATCCCGCCGGAATTTTCGCCTTTTGGGTTTCGGCAAACGGGGTATCATTTACAAAGGGCTGGTTGTAAAGAAGCTCCGGCTTTGCGGTAAGATTTAGGAGATAAGGTATTGATGGCCTGTCTGCAGGCAGTCATTTTCCCGACAATCAATTGCAGACTAAACGTGTAGAAAGCTTTTTGATGCGCTGTTTGGACGGCGGTTCGAATCCGCCCATCTCCACTTCGTTTTAACGGTTATAATTAACAGGCTGCCATGAAGAAAATACATTTCATTTTATTGGCTTTGATCCTGACCGGTTGTATCAATAATTCCTGGTGGGAGCCCCGTACCATTATTACTTATGATGCTCAAGACAACACCCGGGGCAGGTTCCAGTTCATATACGATGAACAGGGAAATAAGTTCACCGAAACCGGAGATCTTTGGGACAAGGAGACCCAAACCTGGCAAAGGGAATACAGAATCTCCTACTCTTACGATATTTACGGCATACGTACGGGATCTCTCAAAGAAAAAAGAAATCACAACACCGGAAAATGGATACCCGATGCACGCGTTATCTGTGAATACAAACCGGACACCCCTCACCTGCTCAAAGAAACACATCAGACCTGTCGACCTGATGACGGTCTGTGGGAAGACACATACAAAGATCACTATATCCGGGATGAACAGAACCGGCTTCTTTACGTTGTACGCGAAAAATGGAATAACGGAGAGATAGAAAGGGACATCACCCTGGGGGGGAAGTTCACAATCAAGGCACGGCTGAATACAGCCGATGTGGGCTGGGAAAATTTTATCCGGGATTCTTTTCTCTATGATGAAGACGGGAAGAGACTTGGAGGAATGGTGGACTTCTGGAATAAAACCACACTTGAATGGGATCCTGTTTTCCAATATACTTATTCATATGATAAAAAAGGCAATGTAATAAGTGAAACAGAGAAGAAAAGGGATCAGGAAACGGGGACCTGGCAGGAAGCCGGCAAATACATCTACACTTACGATGATCACAACAACGCAGTTGAATCCCGCTATATTCCCGCCCAGGACGATCTGCTGACAGAGCATTTCCTGATTTTCTATTACAACAACATGAAATCTTCGGTAGGGTATTACCTGGGAGATACCGGAATGTTCCCCGGCGTCAGAGGCATTGCAGAATATTTCAGATTAAAAAGATGAGCCGGATTTCATTCCTGAATTCCGTCGCCCGATCACTATATCAACAATTTGGAGAGCACATTGCTGATTGCTGCCTGGTATTTCCGGGTCGTAGAGCAGGACTGTTTTTTCAAAAAGAACTTTCCCGTTACTTAAAAAGAGAGATCTGGATGCCCCGGACGTTGGTTATCAATCAGCTGACAGAAGAAATTACCGGAGAAAAGGCAACCGACCACTTGATCCTGCTGACTGAATTGTTCCGGGTCTACAGATCGCTGACCGGGAAAGAAGACAGTCTCAAGGAATTCTACACACTGGGGAATGTTATCATTCGTGATTTTGACCAAGCCGACAAATATATGCTGGACCCCGCACAGTTGTTTCAAAATGTTCGGGATTTAAAACGTATTAGCGTGGATTTCAGCTTTCTAAACGCCGAACAACAGGAAGTGATAAAATCTTTTTGGTCCTCGTTTCAGGCACAGCCGGACCACAAACTGAACCTTCATTTCATAACCTTATGGGAAAACCTTCTCTCCCTTTATCTGGCATTCAATAGTAGTTTAAGAGAAAAAGGTTATGCATATGAAGGAATGATATACAGGCAAATGGCCAACCGTTTGAAAGATCCTGATGAACTTGATTTTCTTAATAAATATTCAGGTTTTGCATTCATTGGATTCAACGCGTTGAACACCTGTGAAAAAGAATTATTCCGTTATTTGAAAGGCAAGAACAAGGGACTATTCTACTGGGATTATGATCCGTATTATATAGATAATCCCATTCAGGAAGCCGGAATGTTCCTGCGTGAAAACATCAGGGAATTCCCTCCGGCAGACGGATATGTAAAAAACATATCTCCACTGCGCGACCCAAGGAACATCCATGTGATCCCCACTCCTTCCTATGTATTACAGGCCAAAATCGTACCTCAACTCCTGGAAAAACACCATCTGCCATACAATACCAATACAGCCGTTGTGCTGGCCGATGAAACCCTTTTATTGCAACTATTATACGGTCTGGGCTATTACACATCTCCTGAACAGGAGATCAATGTCACTATGGGTTTCCCTCTTCGTCAGACAGCTCTTTTTTCACTGATCGACTCCCTTCTTCGCTATTACAACAATACGAAAACTGCAAGGGATTTCAGACCTGTGGAAATGCACCCTTACGTCAGGACTTTGGATCTTGCCCATACGTTGAGAAATGTTCCCGTTAACACCCCGGATTTGTACAACCTGTTATTGTCCATACTGGAAAAGATTGATCTTACCGGGTCTTTATCAGAGGGTGACCCCATGATCATTCCCATAGTACGGGAAACAAGAAAACAACTGAACAAACTTTATCTGGCCGTGACACAATCCGGTATGGAAATCCATCCTGAAGTTTTTTCCAAACTGTTTAAACAGCATCTTTCTCTTGCCAGTATACCTTTCAGCGGAGAACCACTAACAGGGCTCCAGGTCATGGGTATTCTGGAAACGCGTTGCCTGGACTTTGAGAATCTGATTATTGTATCTGCACAGGAAAATATCCTGCCAAAAACCTACAGGGACAACTCCCTGATCCCGTATAATATCCGTAAGGCATTCGGGTTACCTGCAGCTGAACAGCACACGGCCATTCAGGCCTATTATTTTTACCGTCTGATACAGCGCTCATCGAATGTATTCCTTATATGGAACAGCAATCCGGAGGGTCCGTCCAAGGGAGAATTGAGCCGTTTCATTCGCCAGATTAGCTATGAACTTCCCGATTCTCATGTTGTAACAACGCCCGTTACCATACAGCATTCCATTCCTGAAATCAAACCTATCTCTGTTTCTAAAACCGGAACTGTCAAAGAATTTTTGGAACGTTACCTGGATCCCGATTCCGGTCAATGTTTAAGTCCTTCGGCTCTTCAAACATATATTCGCTGTCCGCTCAGTTTCTATTTTAAGAATATATTGTTATTAAAAGAGCCTCTCGAATTATCGGATCAAGCGGATCCCCTTCACCTGGGGAATATGGTCCACAGGACCCTTGAACATCTATACAAACCGTTCCTGGGCAAAACACTCTCCGGTAAAAAAGTTTTACAACTCATTGAACCTCGTGCGGTTTTCCGTAAAACTGTTTCGCGTATAGCCAATGACTACCTTATTGAAAAATACGGAAATGATAGTTCACGTGAAACCGGAAAATGGATTTTGCTGTCAGAAGTGGCCACCCTTTACGTGGAACGATTCATAAAATACGATGCACACCGGGCTCCTTTGGTTGTTGCGGCCGTCGAAAAAATGTTCAGAAGAAGGTATAACAATGTAAATATCAAAGGGATCATTGACCGGGTTGACAGCAGTGAAGGGCAAGTACATGTTATTGATTATAAAACAGGAACAGAAAAAAATGCCTTTTCAAAAATGGAAGATCTTTTTGATCCTGCATTGACTGTAAAAAACAAGGACGCATTCCAAATCCTGTGCTATGCTTTTTTACAACAAACACTGACAGAAAATAACACCTATCCGATTCCTTTATTGTTTTACCTGAATGCTGTTTTCTCTGATAAACCGCAGGGTTATATCCTCTTTAACAAAAAAGAGCTTAATGATCCCCGGGTTTTTCCGGCTTTGAAAACAGACTTTCTGAACCACTTGGACTGCCTGTTGGAAGAAATGTTTAATTTTACCATTCCGTTCAGACAAACGGATGAATTGGACAATTGTTTACATTGTCCTTATATATCAATATGTCAAAGAGAAAAATACAATGACTAAGAAAGAAAAGGAAAAAGTGATAATACCCCTGCTCTTTGTGTTAGCAGCCGCTCTTATGGTTTTCTCTTTGCCCCGGGAAGGCCAATTCAAATACCAGTATCAGAAAGGAAGTCCGTGGATGTATGAAAATCTGGATGCCACATTTGATTTCCCGATCTTGAAAACGGACGAAGAATTACGGCTGGAAAGGGGAAAATTAGCTGAAAGCTTTACACCTTACTTTGTATTAAGACCCGACATTGAAGCAGAACAACTTCGTGCTTTTACATCCGAAGCCACCCTGGCAGGGCTTTCCGATGAACTTCAGAGTAAATTGCTGTCCTTTTTTAAAAATATATACAGCCGGGGTATCATGGATCAGGCCGGGTACGATGAGCTTAAACCGGAAACAGGGCTAGTTGTAGTACAGGGGAAGATGGCTGATAAAAAAGCCCATACCGAAGTTTTTTCTACAGGTACTGCTTATCAGGTTTTTTTAACAAATCTGGAATCACTTACCCGGCAGGAACGGAACGAGATATCTAATGCCAACGTTGATTTTTCTGTATTTTTTGTACCCAACCTGATATACGATGAAGGCACCACCTTTGCCGTCCAGTCCAGCAGTCTCCAGGACATTTCGCTCACAAAGGGAATAGTACATACCGGACAACGAATTGTCAGCAAGGGAGAAGTAGTTACCGGCACAACAGAACAAATCCTGAATTCGCTTCGTGCGGAATACAATTCAAAGATCGGCTTTTCCGGGAACCTGTTGCTGCTTATAACAGGACAAACCCTAATGATAGTCCTTCTTGTTTTTATAACCTTCATTCTTTTGGAAGCCATTCGTCCCGGGATGTTGAGAAAAATTCCCGAACTGGTTTTCACACTCTTTCTTTTTGTTTTGGTAGTTGCCGGGGCTTCCTTTGCATGGAAAATTGAACCTATGGCCCTGTACCTCTTGCCTTTTCCTGTGATCGTACTCTTTTTGGACTCTTTTTTCCCTACAAAACTTTCGCTGCCCCTTTACATGCTGTTCCTTTTACCGCTGGCTGTTGTAACTGACAGCTACCAGCCGGTTCTAATAAATATTGTTGTGGGCGGTGTTGCGGTATATGTATTCCGTCATTGGGGAAGAGGCTGGCAACAATTCCTGTCCGCGCTTCTTGTCTTTATCACATACCTGACAATAGATTTGGCATTTCATCTCATTTCAGAAGGATCATTCACCAATTTAAACGGTGTGGTATTCAGAAATTACGGAATAGCATCCATACTGGTGATAGCCTCCTATCCCCTGGTGTTCTTATTTGAGAAGATTTTCGGTTTTGTATCTCTTTCACGCCTGCGTGATCTTGCCGATACAGGGAATAAAGCGCTTCGGGAATTGTCTGAAAAAGCCCCTGGGACCATGCAACACTCATTGCAGGTGGCAAATCTTGCCGAGACGGCTGCCAGAACCATCGGGGCTAATGCCCTTTTGTGCCGTGTGGGAGCCCTTTATCACGATATCGGGAAGATCAACAATCCCCAGTATTTTGCTGAAAACCAGACTGCCAGTTTCAATCCTCATTCCCTGCTTGATCCGCGGGAAAGTGCCCGGATAGTGATTCAGCATGTGGAGGACGGAAAAACCCTGGCAAAAAAATACGGACTCCCGTCACTGGTCGTTGATTTTATTGAAACACACCACGGCAGAACCCGTACCGAGTATTTTTACAATACCTGGTGCAACGAAGGAGGAGATCCTGCAAATGTGGAAGATTTTTCCTACGAAGGCCAATTACCTGTAACACCGGAGCATGTCATTGTAATGTTGGCCGATGCCGTGGAAGCCGCTTGCAGAAGCTTAAAGGATTATACCCCGGAAAGCATCTCGGAAATGGTAGAAAAAATGGTAACACAACGTATCTCAGGCGATCAATTGCACCATGCGGACATCACCTACAGGAATCTCAGACGGATCCGGGAAACGCTGAAAGTACAGATCCAGGAAATGTATCACACCCGTATTACTTACCCTAAAAGAAAAAGATTAAAATAAGGAAACCGCATATACCAGGATTCCCGCTATCAGGATTTTCAAGGCCTTGTCGAGCCCTGCTCCTTCATTGTTTCTGACCCAAATAAGATGTACAACAAAAAACGGAAATGAGATCAAATAAAGAAGTGACCCCCACTCCCAAAGACTCGAAAAGACTATAGATAAGGTCATTGACAAAATGATCAGAAATCCCTGATATACCTTTGCCGGCAGCGTAGATCCCGTTTTGAACATTCCTGACAATACAATAGCAAAAGTGTTTTTATCAAATTGTTTGTCATTTTCAAAGTCCCTTATATTGTTGACATTTAGTACGGCTGTTGCAAGCAGCCCTACAGTTGTGGCGACTAACAAGATTTCAGGATCCGGGGATCCGGTATATATATAATAACTGCCGCCAACCCCAGCCATACCAAAAAACAAAAAAACGGAAACATCTCCCAGTCCACGGTATCCGTAAGGTTTTTTACCGGTAGAATACAAAACGGAAGCCGTCAGGGCCAAGGCCCCCAAAGCAAGAAAGAGAAGCGGAATAAAACCTGTAAAAGTGCCAAAAGCCAAATAAATCAATACCAGTCCCGAGATCGCTGTAAGCACAAGTGTAACCACAATTGCCCTGATAAGTTGTTTTTCAGTTAGTTTCCCGCTTTGCAGACTTAAAGCTTTCCGTCCCGGCTGTTGGCGATCCGTTCCTTGTTTCCAATCGCCCAACTCATTGGACAGGTTTGACAGAATCTGAAGCAATACCGCCGTCAGCAAAAGGAAAATGAAAAGAGTCCATGCAAAATTGCCGGTTTGTCTGGCAAGGAAAGTCCCTGCCAAAATCGACGAAACGGATAAAGGGAGCGTGCGCGGTCTGGTACTTTGCAGTAAAGGCCACATTCCGGTTTATTTGAGAAAATACTGGTTCAGGAAATTTTGAAAATCTTTTTTATACTGGTCGCCAATTGGAACCGAAGCTTCTTTACCAAAGACTATCCTGTTTTGTACCACTTCAGTAATTTTAGTCAGATTTACAATGAATGAACGGTGAACACGCATAAATACGTCTTTAGGTAATCTTTCTTCAATGGATCTCAAACTGAACAGGGTCATTACCGGAATGCTGTTTTCGGAAAAGATCACCACATATTCTTTCCGGCTTTCTATGAATTGGATATCGGAGATCTTCAGACGGACGGTTTTTGAATCGGCACGGACAAAAACATATTCACTGTCCCATCCTTTGGAAAGATGCCTTGTCCCGGAGTCTTCCGTTTCTTCTTCCTTCCCCGGCTCATTGGCATCCTGACCGGCAGGCTGTGTACTTACCGGTGCCGTGTGTCTGAGTTCAAACTGTTGCCTGACCTTTTCCGCACTCCTCATAAAATCTGTCAGACTGAATGGTTTGAGTAAATAATCCGTTGCGTCAACCTGAAATCCTTCAACGGCAAAATTTGCATATGCCGTAACAAACACAATGATAGGCTTGTCTTTGAGTGAACGAATATATTCGAGCCCGTTGATATCGGGCATTTCTATGTCCGTAAAGATCACGTCTACTTTTTCAGTAGCCATAACCTCCATGGCTTCAGTGGGTCCTGAACAGGCTTTTACCAGTTCCAGGTATGGGATTTTCCCCACATACGAGACCATTTGCTGTAAGGCAAGTGGCTCATCATCTATAACTATACACCTTATACTCATAGGTTCTGTTTTTTATAGGGGGAGCTGCAAATGTACAATATATTCTGAGTTTGTCTGTTCCATAGTCAATTTATAATTATTCCCATACAACAGATTTAACCTTTCTTTTACATTTTTTATTCCCAACCCGCCCTGTTTGGTGGTTTTGGGTTTGTCCGGAAAAATGGTATTGGATAATGAAAAATGGAACCACCCGGGTTCTACCCAGAAATTCATGTTAATATGGGTTTCCTCCCCGTACACGATGCCGTGTTTAAATGCGTTTTCAATAAAGACGATCATGATCAGGGGCGGCAATTGAACGTTGGGAATATCCCGGGGGACCGTTATATTAAGTTTCACATTTTCTCCGTATCTAAGCAGATTCAGATTACAATACGCCTTGAAAACTTCCAGTTGCTTCTCAAATGAAATTTTTGTGTCTGGTGTGCTTTCGTATAACATATGCCTTAGCAACCGGGACAGGCTCACTATGGCATCCTTGGCCTTTTCTTCGTCTGTATCTACCAGGACATGAATATTGTTAAGGGTATTCATCAGAAAATGCGGACTGATCTGGAATTGCAAAAACTCCATTTTGTATTTCATCAGTTTGTTATCCGCCTCGTGAGACAGAATCTTAGATTTAATATTGTGGAAGACCATACGTATTGCCACATTCATTCCCATTAACATAAGGGCAATGACGAAATTGCTCAGCAAGGTGGATTCATATGGAATGAAATTGGTCCAGGCAGCTCCGTACCGGACATCCATAATGTCAATAATGGCTTCACACCCAAAGACAATCCCCAACAACAAAATAAAAACCAGGAAAAAATACGTGAAATAATTCCCTTTCAGCAAAAAGACCGGCACGTAAACATAGTGGTGGATCAGCAATCCCACGAAAAAAGGAGACAGAATGGCCCATAGGGACAAAACGTGTTGCTGTATCAACAGCGGACTCAGAAAAGCTACGGCAATGATACCCCAGAGGGTAATGTTCTCCAACCTCCGCAGTTTCCTGAGTTCTTTATTGATTTCGTATTCGCTCTGTTTAACCATAAAGGAAATAGTATACGAATATACGATTAACTGAAGAATAAATAAAAAAAAAGGCGGGATTTAGATCTCCCACCTGTAAAAAAGATTTCGCATCTTTTTTGTGTACGTTTTTAGTTCAAAAAACCATTCATTATTTATCCTATTCGCAAAGATAAACCCCCTGAACCAATATTACAAGGAGAATTTATCCGGATACGGGTTTTATCTATATAACCCGCATTTTTATCTATGAACGGCCTTTTTTCTTCAACATAATTTAATACCCGAATATTTCTTCAGCAGATAACCTTACTACTTTTCCGTAGCCTGAAAGATAATCCAGATCCAAGGCTTTGATATCGCTTAATATACCATAATCGGTGGACCTGCCTTTTATCCATTCCTGCTGAAAAGCAACAATATCTTCCAGCGCAAGATCCTGAACGCCTTCAAAAACGACTTTTCTCATATCTTTCCAGAGATCCTTTTCTTTTGCCTGACGGTAAAAATTCAACAGACTTCTGCCTGTGATCCTTTCCGTCCTGAGGGCAGAGATCAGGCCTTCCTTGGCCAATGAAAATGACCGCTCAGATTCCGGCATGTTATTTATTATATCTTCAAAAGCCTCCATCGCTTCTACCATCTTATCATTTTGAGTAGCAATAAAGCTGCTGAAAACATAAGGGAATCCCTCCCGGTTCAGAGAAGGTTCGGTAAAACGTGCACTTGCGCTGTATGCCAACCCCCTTGCTTCCCGCATCTCCTGAAAAACAATGGCATTCATTGAAGAACCAAAGTATTCATTATACATACGTGCCTGCGCATAGGGTACATTGTCGTACGTTTCGTTATCCCTTGCGGAATAGGAAGCATAATACATCTGATTGGCATCGTATTGTGCCAGGTACACTGTATTTTCGTCATCAATGACCGGTTTAAAATATTCTTTTTCCGGTACAGGTCTCAGGTTCTCAGGCATGGGCCAGGAAGCTTCAAGAAGAGCTCCTACCTGTTCAATGGATGAAGGGCCGTGATAATAAACATCTGCTTCGTAAGACAGCAGATCTTGAATTTTATTCAAAAGAGCAGCGGGATCGGTACGTTTTAATTCTCTTTCCGTCATGATGTTGGTTGCCGGATTAACGGGACCGTACTGCATATATTGCTGCAAGCGCTGAAAATTGGTTCTCTGGTCAGTTTTTGCATCGGCCCGGCTTTTTAAAATATTCCCTGTCAAAGAGGTGTAAACGTCTTTATTGGGTTGAGCCCCGGTGGTCCATTCAGCCAACAGCTCAAGTGCCGGTTGCATATTCTCGGCCAATCCGTTCAGTGTGACGGTACAGGTATTTTGAGAAACGTTTGCATAGAACGAACAGGCCAGTTCATAAAATGATCTGCTGATTTCTTCAGCCGATTTTTCAGCTGTTCCCAGGTAGTTAAGGTAGTCAAAAGCCACCGGAAGGGCCTTGTCATGATTACTGCCAAGTTCGTATACAATGGACAAGGTAAAAAGATCGTTTACCTTATTGGGAACATAGACCAGTTCTACCCCTTCCCGGATATTTTGCTTTGTAAAATCTTTTTCAAAATCAACAAAAACAGGTTCAATGGGATCTACTCCGGAAGCCAATATTTCCTGCAGGAACGCAGAAGATTTATCCCTGTTTGTATGTATTGGCGTAATGGCAGGTTTTTCAATTTTCTTGTAGGTGGTATCGGGACCCTGACGTTTATATATTATCGCGTAATTATTGTCTTTAAAATATTGGTTGGCAAAAGCCACCAGATCGTCTTTGGTGACTGCTTCCATCCTTTCAATGAATTGGATCTGCTGCTCCCAGGGGATCCCGTTTATAAAGGAGCTGACAAACATATTGGCCCGTCCCCTGTTACTTGCAAGCCGGCGCATCATATTGAATTTATAGTTATTGACTATGGCTTTTAGTAACCCTTCGTCAAAATCCCCCTTGCGGATCTTGTCCAGGCTCTCCAGCATCAGGGTTTTAACCTGATCCAGGCTCTGACCCTGTTTTGGATTGCCCTGCAATATCAGAGCGCTTCTGTCTGCCAGCATATAAGCAAAAGCACCGGCCTGCAACACTTTTTGCTGTTGATTCAATTCCAGGTCCAAGATCCCTGCTTTCCCATTGCTGAGCACTTCCCCCAGAACGGTAAACAAGGCATCTTCCGCAGACGCTATATGAGGGCCCTGCCAGCCCAGCGTAACGTATTCAGATTCAAGCCCCCATACTTCCACTTCAAGAGGTCCTGCGACAGGTTTTTCCCCGGTCAAAACCCGCTCAGGCAATTCGGGGTTAGGCTGCCAATCCCCAAAATATTCATCAATAACTGCTATCATTTCATCGGGGTCAAAATCCCCGGAAAGACAAATGGCCATATTATTGGGAACATAATATGTCTTGTAATAATTCTTAATATTGGTAATCGAAGGATTTTTCAAGTGTTCCTGTGTCCCGATAATGGTTTGTGTACCGTAAGGATGCGAAGGAAAAAGTGCAGTAAATAGTTTTTCGGTCACTTTTTCACTGTCCATCGTGGAATACATGTTCATTTCTTCGTATACGGTTTCCAGTTCGGTGTGAAATCCGCGGATCACATTGTCAGAAAAACGTTCTGCCTGAATCTTTGCCCAATTCCTTATCTGGTTGGAAGGAATGTCTTCAATGTATACAGTCTGGTCATAGCCGGTCCCGGCGTTGGTACCGGTAGCGCCGATGGCCGACATAAGTTTATCGTATTCATTCGGAATGGAATACCTGGAAGCTTCCAGGGATATGCTGTCAATGCGATGATAGATGGCCTTGCGTTCTTCTTCGTCGCGGGTAGCCCGGTATTCCTCAAACAAGACCTCTATCTGATCCAGAAGCGGTTTTTCCATTTCATAATCCTGTGTTCCGAACTTTGAAGTACCCTTGAACATAAGGTGTTCGAAATAGTGAGCCAGTCCGGTAGTTTCCGAAGGATCGTCCTTGCCTCCCACCCTAACGGCTATATAGGTCTGGATCCTGGGAGTTTCATCATTAACCGTCATATATACTTGAAGACCGTTGTCAAGTGTATATATGCGTGCATTCAACGGATCCCCTTCAACAGTCTGATAGGAGTAGCGGGGTCCGCAGGAAAGTATGACACCAACAGCGCTGAGTGTCAAAACGGCAGTTGTAATTTTGTGTAAGAGTGACATAATCATTTGGTTATTTATACAAATGTACAAATATTTGTACTCGGCATTGTATTTGCTGTAAAAATCAAAAAAAATATAGAAATGGAACCCGCTTCAACTGTATCATACTACTGGATTATATTTATTGGCACCGTTTTTCTAAGCTGGATAGTTCAATTACTGCTACGGTCAAAATTCAAAAAATACTCAAAAATCCGGATCACATCCGGGCTTACCGGGGCTGAAGTAGCCCGTAAAATGCTCCGGGACAACAATATTAATGATGTTCAAATAACCTCAACCCGGGGCAGACTGACCGACCATTACAACCCGGCAACCAGAACGGTTAATCTGAGCGAAGGAGTTTACGGGAGCAACAGCATTATGGCGGCAGCCGTTGCGGCTCATGAGTGCGGTCATGCCCTCCAGCATGCCCGCGGGTATGTGCCTCTTAAAATGAGATCGACACTCGTCCCTGTAGTGAGCTTTGCCTCACAATGGGTTATATGGGTAATCCTGGCCGGCATGTTGCTCATAAAAACATTCCCTCAATTGATGCTCTTTGGTATCATCCTGTTTGCTATGACAACGCTTTTCAGCATCGTTACCCTTCCGGTGGAGATCAATGCAAGCCGCCGTGCATTGGCATGGCTCAACGGCAGCGGGATCACCAATTATGAAACGCATCCCATAGCGAAAGATGCGCTTCGTTCTGCAGCCTACACATATATTGTAGCTGCCATCAGTTCCCTGGCTACTTTATTCTATTATATTACCCTCTTTTCCAGGCGCTAAACACCGGGCACTTCCCGTTTTTTGTATATTTGTGCTGATTTACAATACAAAAACATGGGAAAAGTCGTTACATTCGGAGAAATCATGTTGCGCCTTGCCGTCCCGAACCATTTGCGACTGGGACAATCCGGAGCATTTTCAGCATCATTTGGCGGAGGTGAAGCCAATGTAGCTGTTTCTTTGGCTAAATTCGGCATACCTGCCTCTTTGATCACCAGGTTGCCGGACAATGACCTGGCTGATTGGTGTCTTCAAGAGTTGCGATCACACGGAGTTGATACCGGCAGCATTATTCGCGGAGGTAAGCGTCTGGGGTTGTACTACCTGGAAACCGGTGCCGTAGCCAGAGCTTCCAAAGTGATTTACGACAGGGAAAATTCTTCTTTTTCAGAGATACTTCCTGATATGATCCCCTGGGAAGAAATTTTCAAGGACACTGCATGGTTTCACTGGACCGGAATTACTCCTGCCGTCAGCAGGAGTGCTGCCGAAACCTGCATAAAAGCAGTTAAAACTGCCAGGCGGATGGGTCTTACTGTTTCCTGTGATCTGAATTACAGAAAAAATCTTTGGAAATACGGGTTGCCTGCTTCCGAAGTCATGCCGGAACTGGTATCGGAATGCGATATTATTATTGGCAATGAAGAAGATGCTGAAAAAATTTTTGACATCAAACCAAAAGGCTTTAATGCCAGCGGGGGAAAAACAGAAGCTACTGCATTCAGACCCGTATGTGAATCCCTGATGCATAAATTTCCCCAAGTGAAGAAAATTGCCATAACATTAAGAGGGTCCCTGAGCGCCAGCCATAACACCTGGTCATCGATCCTTTGGAACGGGGAAAAAATGCTTACAGCACCAGTGTATGACATTACCCACATAGTGGACCGTGTAGGTGGAGGCGATTCTTTTGCAGCAGGACTGATTTACAGACTGATCACCTCCCCGGGAGAAGAAGCCCGGGCACTGGATTTTGCGACGGCTGCTTCGTGCCTTAAACACACTATTTACGGAGATTTTAACCGTGTAACCGTACAGGAAGTAGAGACTTTAATGGCCGGAGACGCATCCGGCCGGGTAAACAGATAAAATCATTGTTATGGCAAGATTTTCAAAATGGGATGTAACGGATGCCATCAGGGAAACGGGATTGGTTCCTGTTTTTTACCATCCGAATAACGAAACGGCCGAAAACGTAGTGAAAGCTTGTTACCGGGCAGGTTTACGCGTTTTTGAATTTACCAACCGGGGAGACTTTGCCCACGAAGTATTCGCACATTTGGAAAGGTTTATGGCACAGGAATGTCCCGGAATGATATTGGGAGCAGGTTCTGTAACCGATCCGGCCACTGCAGTTCTGTATATTCAAATGGGAGCGGCCTTTGTTGTGGGTCCCAATTTTAATCCTGAAATCGCACGGCTTTGTAACCGTCGCCTGATCTCTTACATCCCCGGATGTGCTACGGCTACCGAAGTAGGGAATGCTCAGGAAGCCGGGTGCGAAATATGCAAGATCTTTCCGGCATCCGAGATCGGAGGACCGTCATTCATCAAAAGCCTTAAAGCCCCTATGCCACGTAGTTTATTCCTGGTTACGGGAGGTGTGGAACCCCGGGAAGAAAATCTGAAAGAATGGTTCAAGGCGGGAGCCGCCTGTGTAGGAATGGGTTCTGCACTTTTTACAAAAGAGCTTCTGACCGCCAAAGACTGGTCCGGCATAACATGTTTATGCCGTTCATCCCTGGACGTCATAGCCGGCATCAAAGCTACAATATGATCTTCCGGTAACGGGGTACAAGCGTTTTCATGATTACCCATCCTCCCAGGTAAGCCACAGAGCAAATACAGAACACGATAAAATACCCGGCAGCCTCCCCCTGAAATCCCATAAAGGTCATCTGTGTATTGGCGGCATGATCAAATAAAACACCGGAGAAACGATTGATTACGTAGGAAGATATCATCCCCGCCGTCGTTCCTATACCCGTTATGGTGGCAATGGTACTTTTCGGAAACATATCTCCTATGGTTGAATACAGGTTGGCAGACCAGGCCTGGTGAGCAGCTCCAGCAATACCAATAATAATTACCGGGATCCAATAGGAGACACTTCCCAACGGTTGGGCAAACATGGTCAGTAAGGGAAAAAAAGCAAATATGAGCATGGCCCTCATTCTTCCTGCATATGGGTCCATCTTCTTTTTATCTACAAAATAGGTAGGCAGCCAGCCTCCAACAATTGCGAACAAGGTTATGGCATAAAGCACGAAGATCAGCAATTGGGCGGTGGGATTGTTTGAAGGCAGATCGTATACCGAACTCAGGTAAGCCGGTGTCCAGAACAGGAAGAACCACCAAACCCCGTCAGTCATGAACTTGCCCATGGCAAAAGCCCATGTTTGCCTGAATGTCAGACATTTCCAAAAAGAAATCCTTGTTTGTGAAACCGGCGGGTTTTCTTTTGAAGAAACATCTTCATCGTCTTGTTGAATATACATAAGTTCGGCCCGGTTCACCTTTGAATGTGCTTCGGGTTTTTTATAAATAAAGACCCAGAAACCCATCCAGATAAAGCCTAAAGCTCCTATTATCAAAAAAGCGGCTTCCCATCCCCACCGGCTTGCAATCAGGGGAACCGTTATGGGAGCTACCAGTGCCCCTACCGTTGCACCGGCATTAAAAATACTGGTAGCAAAACCCCTGTCCTTTCTGGGAAAATATTCGGCTGTTGCTTTGACGGCCGCCGGAAAATTCCCCGCTTCTCCCAAGGCCAGAATGCTTCTGGCAAATATGAAAAGTGAAACGCTTACGGTCGTTATCCGGGCCACCATATCCGTACCCCGGGCCATACGCAATGCCCAGGCACTGTCCAATCCCACGGCGGCTTCAGTAATAACACCGCACAAGGCATGCAGACAAGCCCCCAGGGACCAAATGCCTATGGCCCATAAATAACCTTTTTTCGTATCTATGCGGTCTATGATCCTTCCGGCAAACAAAACGCCTATGGCATACATAATTGAAAAGACACCAGTGATTTTGCCGTAATGCACATTGGTCCAATGAAATTCAGGAGCTATGAAATCCATCCAGGTCAGCGACAATACCTGGCGGTCCAAATAATTGATGGTTGTGGCAAAAAACAACATCGTACAAATGGTCCACCTGTAACGCGTCATTTTTTCTCCTGCAGGATTTGTAATCATGAATTTTAAAATTTAAAATATTCAAGGGCATTGCGGTAAGATACAGCCTGAACGATCTCCCGTCCTATAAAATCCGTTTCGGAGGCAGGAAGCAGGCCTTGCTCCATATCGTTTCCCAGCAGGTTGCACAACGTCCTGCGAAAATAATCATGACGTGCATAGCTCAAAAAACTGCGGGAATCGGTCAACATCCCTACAAACCGGCTCAGCAGTCCCAGCAGGGAAAGGGTGTTGAGATGTTTTTCCATGCCGTCTTTTTGATCCAGAAACCACCAGGCTGCCCCAAATTGAATCTTTCCAGGAATACGGCCGTCCTGAAAATTGCCGGCCATTGTGGCCACCATTTCGTTATCCTTCGGATTTAGGTTATAGATAATGGTTTTAGCCAGTTTGTCCCGGCTGTCCAGGCTGTCCAGAAAAAGTGACATATTCCGTGCAACCGTAAAATCACCAATGGAATCATACCCGGTATCGGGACCTATGGAACGATACATTCGTGAATTGTTGTTACGCAAAGCACCGTAATGAAACTGCTGTGTCCAGCCCTTTTCCCAGTCCATGATCCCGAACTCTGTGAGCATAGCCGTTTTGAATATGCGGATCTCCTGCAGGCCGGGTTGTTTCCCACTCATCACTTTTTGGAAAACCGCCTCTACCGCGGAAGCGGTATACTCCTCGGCAAAAAATTCCTCAATGCCGTGATCGGAAAGGCGGCATCCGTGCTCCCCAAAATAAGCATGACGGGCCCTTAAAGATTCTATAAGCGTGTCAAAAGAATGTATGTTGATCCCGGAAACCTCGGCAAGCCTTTCCACGTAATCCCTGTACGCAAGCGGATCCTCAACTGCCATGGCTTTGTCCGGGCGCCAGGCGGGAAGGATCTTCACCGGAAACCCTTCTGCAGCAATCTTTTGATGATGTTCCAGGGAATCCACAGGATCGTCCGTTGTACACAACGTTTCCACTCCGTACTTTGTGATCAGGCCCCTGGCACTAAAATCCTCATTTTCCAACAGATCATTGCACTTCCGGTAAATATCCTGTGCTGTTTGCGGGTTAAGGAGTTCAGTAATGCCGAAGGCAGATCTTAATTCCATGTGAGTCCAGTGATACAACGGATTGCGCATGGTATAAGGAACCGTCTGTGCCCATTTCTCAAATTTTTCCCAATCGGAAGTATTTTTCCCGGTAATGTAACGTTCCTCTATACCGTTTGCCCGCATGGCTCTCCATTTGTAATGATCCCCGCTGAGCCATATCCGGGTCATGTTTTCAAATTGCCTGTCTTCGGCTATTTCCCGGGGATCCAGGTGACAATGAAAATCAATAATGGGTAACTCCCTGGCGTAATCGTGATAAAGCCGTTGAGCCGTCTTTGTCTGTAAAAGAAAATTCTCGTCGTTAAACTGTTTCATAACCCGTAAATAATTAAAACCATATGGACTCGTGCAGGATCTCTCCGAAACTGTGTGAAGTGATAAAGAGGATGACCCGTACAAGATGATAGCTTCCCATTAAAACAGCCGCCCCGTATGCCAGTTTTATGTTATAAAGCCACTTTATACTATAATTACGGCCGCGTATCAGTTCGGCCGTCATAACAAACAAAGCGGATGTAAAAAACAATATAAGTAACGGTCCGAATAAATGATAGCTGAAACTTGCCGCAAGATCGCCCCTGTAAAGACTTACCATGGATTTTACCATACCACAGCCCGGGCATGGCAGACCTGTAAGCATTTTAAACGGACAAAACGACTGGCTTTCCTGCAAATGACCGGCACCCGGATCAAATAAAATGATCAGCAGGGGCATGGCCAGAAACAGGAATAATGCAATTATTCCGGTTATTTTCCGACTGTAAGACACCTATACTATCTATACAACTTATTGATCTCGCTTTGTACGATCATAGCAGCTACCATTGGAAAGAAAAAGCCTAACAGCATCAGCAATATGGACTGGTCCCTTGGAGGTGTTCCTATCCTTTCATCCAAAGCGGGCAATCCATCCCTTCCGACAACAAAAAAGAAATACATATTCACCGGCCATATACATCCGGCAAACACAGCCACAACCGAAGACAGGATCTCACGTCCGGCTACGGCGTTAAATACTTTTGCTGCCTGTAGGTTCCAGTAAATAAGGTAAAGGCCGCAAGTGATGAATCCCAGGAGTAGAACAACAATGGGTTCTCTGCGAAATTCGGGAATGTTGTCAATGATCTGCATAATCAAGAATGTTAGTTAATAATTAATCCGTATTCAGTTTGAATAATTCCGTTCTTTCTGTTCTGCCTGCGGATCTGCTTGTTGTATTGCTGTTCCTTCAGGTGCACGTAATCCCGCGGATGATCCAGATGCAGTGTCACGGCCGAATACCTGATCTGCCTGCCTTTCACACCCAAGCGTTGGAGCCTTTCCCCAAACTCACGGTCCTCTCCTCCGTAGCGCAACCTCTGGTCAAATCCCCTTACGGCAATAATATCTTTTTTCCAGGCCGAGGCATTTCCTCCGTTCCATGTGGCACTTGCCGGGGTAAACCTGTTCAGGAAGCGCTCTTTCAAGCCGAAAGCATTTAATTTGTTGTTTTTAAAAGATTTGCCGAGTCCGTTACCTTCCAGCCACCTTCTTTCAAAACAGATCCCCGACCGGATATCCTCTTCACCGATCTTTGCAGACAGATCCGCCGGCAACCGGACAGTCCCACCGGAAAGAAACCTACCCGTATTCCGCATATTAACGTGTACTTGCACAAAATCTTTTCTGGGTATGATGTCTCCGTCACTGAATATCAAATAGTCCCCTTCACTCATCAGTACGGCTTTGTTCAGGATGGTGCATTTGCGAAATCCCTTATTCTCATGGTATACGTGTTTTATCGATAAGACACCTTTCCCTTTCATATCTTCAATAACTTTCAGAGTGCTTTCATTGGATCCGTCATCGGCAATGATCAATTCAAAATCCCTGTATGTCTGGCAGGAATACCCCCACAACACACGTTCCAGCCAGACGGGTTGATTAAAAGTTGAAATAATTACAGAAACCATGCGTAAACAAAGATAGAAAATTAAATTTTTTTCTATCTTTGAATTGTACGTTTAGCCATAAGGCTATGAAAACATTCATTATCCTATCCATTCTATGCCTGATCTTTGCATATCCGGCAAAGGCTCAGGTTGTTGTAACAGGTCACGTAACGGCCGAGATCGTGGATGCCGCGAGCATTTCCCCGCAAGGTGTCTATGCTCTTGAAATTGACAAAACTCCCGATTTTACAAACAGTATCAATTACGATGATGTTCTTCTGGGAGAAGTCACGGTTCGTTCAGGTTCAGATGTAGCATGTAACATAGTGGTAAAACCGGCAACGGTATCCGGATCAGAAGGGGAACTTCTGACAATGGAAACTTCACTTAACCAGCGCATTGGAGAAGAATCAAGAAAATTGAACGAATGGGAACACACCGACGGTGACCAGACACTCCAATTGACCGGCAACGTCAATACTTTGCGTAAACAACAATCCGGCCTTTATGAAGGGTCCTACACCGTTGTTTTTGCATACAATTGACTGTACCTCTCAAGGTTCTTTCATTAATATATTGTAAATTTCACTACTTTTGTAAAATTTACAATATATTTTTTTTGTGCCTGTAACCTGTCATTCAAGCGCTTGATGCCCAACCAGCCACACGTTTTCAACCAACCCGTTACCCGGAAAAACCCGGGTCTGTGGGTGCGCTGTTTTACTATCTTGCTTTTGGCAGCCGGCTTGATGCATCCGGCGAAGGCACTGGCCCAGGAAGAGTACCTGGAAGAAATGGTCATCTACTTTTCTGTACCGCGTATTGGAGGAACAGATATTTCTGCGGTGATCGGAGAACATAATGTTTACTTATCTGTTCCCGAATTATTCGATTTTTTAAAGATCAAAAACACTTACACTGCAGGCTTTGCTTCAATTTACGGGTTTTTCATCACAGAAGATGCCCCATACAACATTGACCGTGTAAACAATATAATCACATACCGGGGTAAAGAATTCACTTTAAAACCTGGAGACATTATCCGTACCGAAACGAATATTTATCTGAAATCCAATTATTTCGGACAGGTTTTCGGACTGGATTGTTCATTCAGCTTCAGAAGCCTCTCTGTCACAATGAACACAAGTATAGAACTACCCGTGGTCAGGGAAATGAGACAGGAGCAGATGCGCAAGAGCCTGGGCCGGATAAGGGGTGAAGTTGAAGCAGATACAACAATTGGCAGAAAATTTCCTTTTATTCATTTTGGAATGGCCGATTGGTCAGCCGTACTGACACAGGAAGTGCAGGGCCCTTCAGAAGCCCGCCTGTCACTGAACCTGGGCGGTGTCATTGCAGGAGGAGAAGCAGACATCAGGCTTAATTACAACACCAACACCCCGTTTAACGAAAAAAATCAGTTTTACCAGTGGCGCTACGCCAACAACCAATACAAAGCCCTCAGACAAGTCATCCTGGGTAAGATCAGTACGTTCTCCACCTCGACCATCAATTCACCTGTTCTGGGAGTCCAGGTAACCAATACGCCCACTACCTACCGGCAGTCATTCGGAACCTACACGTTGAGTGATATTACCGAACCGGGGTGGACTGTTGAGCTTTATGTTAACAACGTTCTGGTGGATTACCAACAGGCAGATGCCTCGGGGTTTTATACGTTTGAAGTTCCCCTGGTCTACGGGAATACGAACGTAAAGCTGCAATTCTACGGACCCTGGGGAGAAGAACGGTCCAAAGAACAAACATTGAACATTCCGTACAATTTTCTTCCTGCAGGCAATTTTGAATACCGTGTATCTGCCGGTGTAGTGGAAGACTCTTTGTTCAGCAGGTTTTCACGTGTGGATATGGATTACGGTATCGCTCGCTTCATGACGGTAGGAGCCGGTGTGGAATACCTCTCTTCTGTTTCTTCCGGGCAATTCATGCCTTTTGTACATACTTCCGTTCAAATTGCACCCGGGTTGCTGTTGAGTGGAGAATACACACACGGAGTGAACGCCAAAGGGATCCTTAACTGGAGATTACCTTCCGATATTCAGTTTGAAGTAAATTACACTCGTTATGACAGGGATCAGACGGCAATCAACACAAACTACCTGGAAGAAAGACGTATTACCATGTCCATTCCTCTCCGGATGCGACGCTTTTCACTTTTTTCAAGGATGGCCCTCAACCAGATCATCATGCCCAATACCCGGTATACGTCGGCCGAATTGCTTTTGTCCGGCAATTTTTGGGGAATCAACACCAACCTGACTACTTTCGCTACTTTTTCTCAGTACTCAAAAACCAATATATACAGTTCGCTTTCCATGTCGTTCAGACTGCCGGCGTCTTTCATTCTGACCCCGCAGGCACAATTCAACTATACGCAAGGAAAATTTGTTTCCACCCGGGTTGCCCTGGAAAAGAAAATGTTTAAAAACGGGTATCTAAACCTGTCTTTTGAACGAAATTTTGCCAATAACATTACGAACCTGGAAGTAGGATTACGCTATGATTTTTCATTTGCCCAGATTGGATTCACAGCCCGCAGAAGCAATGACACTTATTCTTTTGTGGAAACAGCAGGAGGAAGCCTTATGGTAGATCCACGAACCAGGTACGTAGGTGTCAACAACCGCAGCAGTGTTGGCAAAGGGGGTATGATTCTTTATCCGTTCCTGGATATGAACTGGAACGGGATAAAGGACGAAGGAGAACCCAAGGCATTCGGGATGGAAGTCCAGGTAAGCGGCGGACGTGTTGAATATAAAGAACGGGACACCATCACCAGGATATTTGACCTGCAACCCTATGCAGAATACCTGGTAACCCTGGACGGGAGCAAATTTGACAACATTACCTGGAGAATGCGCAACCAGACACTAAGTGTTGTGGTAGACCCCAACCAGTTCAAACGTATTGAGATCCCGGTTGTTGTCGTGGGAGAAGCATCGGGACAAGTATATTTGCGTGACGGGAATACCCTACGCGGTCAGGGCCGGATCACCGTGCAATTTTACAATAATGATAACGTACTCATTCACAGCACACTTTCCGAGTCTGACGGATACTTCACCTATATGGGACTGGCTCCCGGCGAATACACCGCCGTTATTGATCCGGAACAGATGAGAAAACTGGATATGACATCATCTCCCGCTCAAATACCCTTTACCATTGAACCCAGTATAGACGGGGATTACATTTACGACCTGGAATTCACTATCCGCTCCACTGTACCTCAGGAGAAACCTGCGACACCTGCTGAAGAGAAACCTGTTGCGGAGAAACCTGTTGCGGAGAAACCCGTTGCGGAAAAACCCGTTGAAAAACCGGTGGAGGCAATCCGTGACACGGTGCCTGCTCCCGTTACCAAACC
Source organism: uncultured Muribaculaceae bacterium (assembly GCA_964542305.1). Classification (GTDB taxonomy): domain Bacteria; phylum Bacteroidota; class Bacteroidia; order Bacteroidales; family UBA932; genus DMER64. The sequence goes on from CAZITX010000002.1 coordinate 124,586, forward strand.
CACCCCCGTTACTAAGGATACCGTAACCGTTCCGCAAGCGCAACCTGTTATCCGGGATAGTGAGCCTGCCGGTGAATTACCAACAATAGGCGGGTACCGCCTGCAATTCCTGGTCTTAAGCAATCCTCTGGAAGCTGAAAGTCAATATTTTGAAAGACTTACAAAGAAACTGCCTAACCTGAACATTTCCGTCAGACTGGAAGAAGACGGCCTCTACCATTACGTATCGCGGGTATTCCGTACACGGAGCGAAGCCAGGCACTGGATGCGCATGATCAACGGTATGGGCTGGCAGGATTGTGTGTTGAGAACTGAAACAGAAAAACCCCTCAAAAAATGAAGGGTTTTGGGTTGTGGGAGCAAAGAGATTCGAACTCATGACCCCCTGCTTGTAAGGCAGGTGCTCTAAACCAGCTGAGCTATGCTCCCAAACGGGACTGCAAAGATAAATTTATTTTTCTTCCCTGCAAAAAAAGTTTTCCATCAGATCGGCAACCGTAAAAGTGCTTCCCCCGACCAGGATCAGATCCTCCGCCGAGGCTGCCTTAAAGGCTTTTTCAAAAGCCTCTTTCACAGTCGTAACTTCTTCACCCTGAAATCCCAGTGCTTTCCCCCAATCAGAAAGCTGCCGGTGCGGCAATGCCCTGGGTATGGATGCCTGTGTAAAAAAGTAATAGGCATTTCTGGGCAACAAGGGTGCTATTTGTGCAAGGTCTTTTCCTTGTACCACTCCAAAGACAAAAAAAAGTTTTCTATAAGATTCCTTAGCCAGTTGATCTTTCAGGTATTGCATTCCGTGGGCATTGTGTCCCGTATCGGCAATTACGGAAGGGCGCTCTCCCAGACGTTCCCACCTTCCGTGCAAACCGGTCATGGTCTCAAAACGTTCCAATCCCCCGGCGATCACCTCTCGTGTCAGCAGGGAGGCATATACCGGAGAGGCAGCGCGAAGTACGTCCAGAGCGCACAATGAAGTTCTCAGGTTTTTCTGCTGGTACAAAGTGTTTCCCTCAAGACAGTAATCTTCAAATGGCCTTTCAAAAGCCTTGTACAATGGAGCTCCCAGATCGCGCGCTTTTTGTGCCAAAACAGGAAAGGCTTCAGAATCATACTCCCCTACAACCAATGGGACTTCTTTTTTTATTATGCCTGCTTTTTCTCCCGCAATTTTTTCAATGGTATCTCCCAGCAGATCGCAGTGATCCAGACCGATATTGGTGATAACTGAAAGCAAAACAGATCTTTCTGTAAGGATGTTGGTGGAATCCAACCGTCCTCCCAAGCCGGTTTCAATGACGGCAATATCTGTTTTACTATCTGCAAAATAGCGGAACGCCATAGCTGTAGTCATATCAAAAAAAGAAGGAAGTTCTTCTTTAAGATTGTCCATCCGTTCGGTTTTGAACCGTTCAATGAAGGATACAACATCTTCACCGGGTATCATTTGCCCGTTGACTTTAATGCGTTCGCGAAAATCCAGTAAGTGGGGAGAAGTGTACAATCCCGTCCGGAGTCCGGCCTGTTGTAATACAGAGGCAAGCATATGCGCCACCGACCCTTTTCCGTTTGTGCCGGCTATGTGTATGCACGGGTATTTTTCCTGTGGTTTGTCCAGCCAGTTCGCAAGGGACTGCATCCTGTGCGGATAAGGTTTATACCCTTCAATCCCGATTTTTTGATATTGGGGAAAATGAGATATCAGAAAAGATACGGCTTGCCGGTAGTCCATAACGGTGCGAATTTAGACAAAAATTTTTGCTATCTTTATAGATTAAAATCTTAGAACATGTCAAACAATCCCAAAATTTTCGTATTGGACACCAATGTGCTCCTGCACGACCACAAAGCACTTAGTAATTTCCAGGAAAACGATATTGTTATTCCCATTATCGTACTGGAAGAACTGGACAAATTTAAAAAAGGAAACGACCAGATCAATTTCAATGCCCGGGAATTCGCCCGGGAACTGGATAAAATACTCGGTGATAAAATGCTGAACGGATGGATAGGAATGGGTCCCGGCAGAGGCCGTCTGAAAGTGGAACTGGGACATCCTTTCCCTGAAGTAATGGAGGACTCTTTCTATGAAGACACACCGGACCACCGGATCCTGGTAGTAGCCCAGTATATGAAAGAGAACAACCCGGACAGACGGGTTATTCTCATAACCAAAGACGTGAACTTGCGCATTAAAGCCAAAGCCCTGAGCATAGAAGCACAGGATTACATGAACGATAAGGTGCGGGACGAAAGTATTGTAAGCCTGTCAAAAGGAGTGGTAAGAATGAACCGGGTAACGCCCCAGACCATGGCAAAATTGTACCAGACAGCAGACGGTTTGAGCGCTAAAGACATAAGATTGAAAGGAGCGCACAACAACCAGTATTATATATTAAAGAATAAAGACGGCTCTGCCCTGGCCCGTTACGAAGCCGCAAAAAAACGTCTTGTACCGGTTCCCAACCACCGGGCTTACGGCATTACCCCCCGTAACCAGGAACAGAATTTTGCCCTGGACGCCCTTCTCAATCCTGCTGTGAGCCTTGTATCCCTAACAGGAATCGCAGGTACCGGTAAAACACTGTTGGCCCTGGCTGCTGCCCTTGCCCAGGAAGACGATTATGACCAGATCCTGCTTTCACGCCCGGTGATTCCCCTGAAAAACCAGGAAATGGGATTTCTCCCGGGTGATATCAAAGAAAAACTGGCTCCCTATATGCTGCCCCTGATGGACAATCTGAGCGTGATCAAAGGCAGTGTAAAAGAAAACAGCCGGGATCACTTGCGTATTGAAGAAATGCTCAAAACAGAAAAACTGTTGATATCTCCCCTGGCCTATATACGCGGAAGAAGTCTCTCCAAAGTGTTTTTTATTGTAGACGAATCCCAGAACCTGACACCCCATGAAGTCAAAACCATTATTACCCGCGCAGGGGAAGGCAGCAAGCTTGTATTTACAGGTGATATCCATCAAATTGACCAGCCATACCTGGATATGCATTCAAATGGACTTACATATCTAACAGACAAAATGTTAGGACAAGACCTTTTTGCTCATGTCAACCTGGTTAAAGGAGAAAGGAGCCGCCTGGCAGAGGTCGCAGGCAATATATTGTAACTTTTTTATAATTTTGCAGCCCAATACAAGATATTTATCTCTAATCTAACCTTATACAATTTTTATGTCAGAAATCAAACGAGTTTACAGCTTTGGTGGGAAAACTGCCGATGGTGACGGTTCTATGAAAAATCTGTTGGGTGGCAAAGGTGCTAACCTGGCGGAAATGTGCCTCCTGGGAATTCCGGTTCCCGCAGGCTTTACCATAACAACGGAATGTTGCACCGAATATTACGCTCTTGGATGCAACTACCCGAAGGGATTGGCCAAAGAAGTGGCCGAAGCCCTTAAAAAAACGGAAGTTATCATGGGAACACGCTTTGGTGATCCCGAGAACCCTCTCCTGGTATCTTGCCGTTCGGGCGCCAGAAGCTCCATGCCCGGTATGATGGAAACCGTACTGAATATCGGTCTGTGCTCTGCTACGATTCCCGGACTAATCAAAAAAACCGGCAACCCCCGGTTTGTTTACGATGCCTACCGCCGGTTGATCATGATGTACTCAGACGTGGTAATGGAAAAAGCCGAAGGCATTGAACCTTCCGAAGGACAAGGCATTCGAGTACAGTTGGACGGCCTGCTACATCAGATGAAAGTGGAAAAAGGCTATAAAAGCGACACCGAATTATCCGAAGAAGACCTGATGACTTTGTGCGATATGTTCAAAAAAAGAGTAGTTCATGTCCTTGGGAAACCATTCCCCGACGATGCTATGGAACAGCTCTGGGGCGGGATCGGTGCCGTATTTAAATCCTGGAACGGAAAACGCGCCATATCATACCGTCGTATTGAAGGCATTCCCGACGAATGGGGTACTGCCGTTACCGTGCAATCCATGGTATTCGGGAACATGGGAGACAATTCCGCTACAGGAGTTGCTTTTTCCAGGAATCCGGCTACAGGAGAAGCCAAATTTTACGGTGAATGGCTGGTAAATGCCCAGGGTGAAGATGTGGTTGCAGGTATCCGCACACCGAACCCGTTGAATGAATCCACCAAGAACGATCAAAACAAACACCTGCATTCCCTGGAGATCTCCATGCCCAAGGTTTACGGTGAGCTCAACCAGATCCAAAAAAACCTGGAAGCCCACTTCCGCGATATGCAGGACATAGAGTTTACAATCCAGGATGGCCGTCTGTGGATGCTTCAGTGTCGGGTGGGAAAACGCACCGGTGTAGCCGCCCTGAACATGGCCATGGATATGTTGCTGGAAGGTCTCATAGACCGTAAAACAGCTGTTATGAGAGTGGCTCCTTCACAATTGGATGAACTCCTTCACCCGATCCTGGATCCTGCTTCCGAAAAAGCAGCTGAAGTGGTTGCCAGGGGATTACCCGCCGGACCTGGCGGAGCTGTTGGTCAGATCGTCTTTACCGCAGAAGATGCCGTTAAATGGAACAAGGACGGCAAAAAAGTCATACTGGTCCGGGAAGAGACCAATCCCGAGGATGTTGAAGGGATGCGTGCCGCCGACGGTCTTTTGACCGCACGCGGGGGAATGACTTCACACGCTGCCCTGGTTGCACGCGGATGGGGAAAATGTGCCATTGTAGGTTGTGAAGCCGTTCACATTGACCTGTCAAAACGCATATTGACCATAAACGGGAAACAATACACGGAAGGTTCTGTTTTCAGTCTGAACGGAACACGCGGATTTGTATACGACAAAGCGATTGATACAATGGATGCCTCGGAAAATCCCCGTTTCCAGGAATTTATGAAAATGGTGGATTCTTTCCGCACAATGGGTGTTCGCACAAACGCCGACACACCCGAAGATGCCCGGATGGCGCTGAATTTTGGTGCTGAAGGTATTGGACTTTTCCGCATTGAACACATGTTTTACGGCTTGAATTCAGAAGCTCCCCTTGGGAAACTCCGGAAAATGATCCTATCCAACAACGTAGGAGAGAGAAAACTGGCATTGCACGAACTGGCTCCTTATGTAAAAAATGCAGCGAAAGAAACCCTACGGGTAATGGACGGACTGCCATTAACTTTCCGTCTACTGGATCCGCCCCTCCACGAGTTTGTACCCCAAACTGCCGACAAACAAAAAGAACTGGCCAAGGAACTGGATATTACAGTGGAAGAGATCATCAAACGCGGCGAACTCCTTCACGAGGTAAATCCAATGATGGGTCACCGTGGTGTACGTCTGGGTGTTTCCTATCCCGAGATCTCTGAGATGCAGTTCCGTGCCATTTTTACAGCAACTGCCGAGTTGATCAAGGAAGGACACAACCCCAAACCCGAGATCATGATCCCGGTAACTGTAACCGTAAAAGAGCTGGATGATCAGAAAGTGATCGCCGACCGGGTACATAAAGAAGTCCAGGATCAGTTCGGGATCACATTTGATTACCTGTACGGAACCATGATAGAGATCCCCAGGGCTACACTGGTTGCGGAAGACATGGCCAAAACGGCACAATTCTTCTCCTTTGGGACCAACGACCTTACACAGATGACTTTCGGATTCTCCAGGGACGATATCGGTTCGTTTATGGGCGAATACATCCAAAAGAAGATCCTGCCCTTTGATCCTTTCCAGCATATAGATGAAAAATCGGTGGGAAAACTGATAGAGACCGCCATCAACGGAGGCCGTACCACCAATCCCAAGATCAAACTCGGTATATGCGGGGAGCACGGAGGCGATCCGCAATCTGTCAAGTTCTGCTATGAAATGGGACTTACTTATGTTTCCTGCTCTCCCTTCAGGGTTCCCATAGCACGTTTGGCAGCTGCCCAGGCCGCTATCCAGGCAGGCAAATAAGTGCGCGTTGCACATGTTGTTCTAAGGCTCCCGGCAGGGAGCCTTTTGTTTTTTTCCTATCTTTGTTATTATGAAAAACATACTAATCACAGGAGGCGCAGGTTTCATAGGAAGCCATACGGCTGTTGAACTGATCGGTGCGGGGTATGGTGTGATCGTAGCGGACAATCTTTCCAACTCAGATACTACTTGCCTTGAAGGCGTTGAAAAAATAACCGGGCAAAAGATCCCTTTCTGTAAAGCGGATTGTTGCGAAAAAGAAGATCTTCGCAAAATCTTTGAGGAAAACCGTATAGACGGAGCTATTCACTTTGCAGCATTTAAGGCCGTGGGAGAAAGTGTGAAAAAACCGCTTATGTATTATCGAAACAACTTGTTATCGTTCATTACACTGCTGGAAGTGATGGTTGAGAACGGGGGCGGTGGCGTTGTTTTTTCTTCTTCGGCCACCGTATACGGGCAACCTGACAAATTGCCGGCAACGGAAGATACTCCAAGAAAACCGGCTGCCAGTCCATACGGAAACACCAAACAGGTCTGTGAAGACATCCTGTTGGATACCGTCAAGGCACATCCCTGTCTGAAGGGTATTATTCTCAGGTATTTCAATCCCATAGGCGCACACCCCTCGGCTCTCATCGGAGAATTGCCACGGGGCGTCCCCAACAACCTGGTTCCGTTCATAACGCAAACAGCAGCCGGTCTGAGGGATGAACTCAGGATCTTCGGGAACGATTACCCTACACCGGACGGCACGGCTTTGCGGGATTATATTGATATCGTTGACCTGGCTGCTGCCCATGTCTCGGCATTTGAAAGAATGACCGCTCAAAACCCGGAAGGCTCCTGTGAGGTGTTCAATATCGGGACGGGCAAACCCCTTTCGGTTATGGAGCTGGTGGAAAGGTTCATAGCGGTAAGCAGGGTTCCCCTGCGATACACAATAACCGGAAGGCGGGAAGGCGATGTGGAGGCCGTCTGGGCAGATACGTCCCTGGCCAACCGTGTGCTGGACTGGAAAGCTTCCCGCACGGTGGAAGAAACGCTCGCCAATGCTTGGGCTTGGGAGAAGAAGCTGCGTGGAATTAAATAATTTTTCACCATGAAAAACAAACTGATACCTGAACGTTTCAAAGACCAGAAAACGGATAGCACTAATGCCAAATGGGCCCTGTCACTGCAACGCGGGAGTGAATTTTTGCCACCCGATGAAAAACCGGACGATACCCGAACCCAGTTTTACAGGGACTATTCCCGGATCCTGCATTGTACTTCCTACCGCCGCCTGAAGCACAAGACCCAGGTTTTCTTTGCCACGCAGAACGACCATATATGCACCCGTATGGAGCACGTAAACCACGTGGCTTCCATCAGTTATACCCTATCCAAATTCATGGGCCTGAATACCGAACTGACTCAGGCCATAGCCCTGGGACATGATCTGGGTCACAGTCCTTTCGGACATGAAGGGGAAACTCTCCTGTCCGAGATTATGAAACAATGGGACGGATCGTTCTGGCATGAAAAAAACGGGTTGTATACGGCAGACAAGATAGCCACTTTGCCCAATGCCTCCGGGATTCACAAAAACCTGCGTTTGACCTACGCTGTTCGGGACGGTATCATTTCCCATTGCGGTGAAACCGATGAGAACGGGCTGTTCCCGCGGGATGAGGCTATAGATCTGGAACAGATAGAACGTCCAAATCAATACCGGCCATATACCTGGGAAGGTTGCGTTGTCAAACTATCGGATAAGATCGCATACCTTGGCAGGGATATTGAAGATGCCATTGAACTGAATCTTTTGGAGCCGGAACGTCTGGACGAGCTGAACAAATTAATGAAGAGCATACCCGACTCGGAAGGTGTTGTTAACAATACGGCCTTAATAGAACTTTTCATCAAAGACTTGTGCAGTCACTCCTCTCCGGAAGAAGGCATGCATTTTTCTGCACCTTATTTTGAATTATTGGTTAAAGTCAAAGAATTCAATTACAAACACATATACTACCATCCCCGGTTGGTTTACTACCAGGAATATGCCCGGTGTATCATCCATACCATTTTTGATTTCCTTGACAATTATTACGGAAAAGATATGCTGCAAAAAATTACGGCAGACATGTCCAAATTTCCTGTATTGTTAAGGTATTTCCGTGAATGGCTGATCAAATACAGTGGAACCGACCCGGATGAAAGGGAAAAGGCCGGGTTCAATAACGATATCATTTACGATATTACTGACCGGAACCAATACCGCCGTTCAATTATCGATTACATAGCGGGAATGACAGACAATTTTGCCATTCGCGTTTACCACGAGATCATTTCCTTTTAAAGACCGGACATCAATCCGGCAAACAGGATGGTTCCGGTACTCTGTTCCTTAATGAAATAGAGAAAAGGCCTGTCCACATGGAATGGTATGGTATGTCCGGGACCTACAGATGTTACGTTAAAACCTACGGTAGTAACGGCAGCTGCTTCCGTCCCTTCTTCATCCACCTGGATAATGGCATTCTGCTTGAGCAAGGCAATGAACAAAGGAATGTCGCTGATATTGCTGAAATTCGCCTTGAAAGGATCAAAGGCCACGCCCATGCCCATACGGGTCAGGACGGGGATCATGGTTTCTTTCGAATCGAATTCCACTTTAAAGCGGGGAATACGCAGGTTCAGTTCAGAGGTATAAAGACCGGAGGTCCAAAGATTCCATTGTTCCGGGGTCAGTCCGGAAATTACATCCAGCACGGAAACACCGGGATCGGGCAGAACGATCACCATACTGTAAGCTTTGTTCCCGTAAGGGATTTCAGCTATTGCCACGCTTTGGCTTGTCGTATAAGGAAAACCATCTGTTTGTTCCATATAAGTGACCTCTCCGGTTGTACCTGAAAGGTTTGTGAATGAACCCTTCCAGCTGACTTCTTTATCAAAGGGTGATTCCCATTTCCCTTTGAAATACAAGGCATTTGTATAGATCAATCGCGAATCGGTATCAATCCGGTCAATCACTTTCTTAATCATATCATTGGTGTTGTCGGCACACCATTTATTGATGACAGAGGGCGCAGCCGGATCAGAAAAATCCAGATTTGTTACCGAAGCATCGTAATAATGTTGCAGGGATTGAATGAAAGGAGTTTTAACCGGAAATGTTTCCTCTATCCACACGGCATTGGCTATCTTAAGGCTAACGGTGTTGTCAACTTCTTTGAGGGCAGGCACCAGATGATGGTAAAAACCGTTCATTTCTTCCAGGGAATAGGGCTCAAAACCCAAAACACCCTTCATGTCTTCCAGGGTGGTCCCTTGCGCCCCGTTGGTCACGGCCGATAAAGCCAGGGATGCGCTCAGGGGAGATATAAATACATTGTCACCGCCCATTTCCAGGCACATTTCCCTGAACAGATCAATAGCAAATTTATTGCCATTCTCCAGGATATCCTGCTGAACCTTGGTAAGGACAATATCTTTTCTTTCCACAGGAGAATCTGTGTTCCACTTGCTACAGGAAGAAGTAAAAGGTCCGGCAAGGACGGCAATAATAAATAAACTTAATGCAGGTTTCATTGTCTTGGTTTTTAATACACTTTTTAAATGCATTGTTACCAGCAATACTGCTTGGCTGTTGAAAAGTTACAAAAAACTTTCCTTGCCGGTCCTTTTACGTGTAAAGGTTTACAATGGTGAAAAATCTTCTTTTCCGGCACCACAAAGCGGACATACCCAATCATCGGGAAGATCCTCAAAAGCAGTTCCCGGGGCAATGCCGTTATCAGGATCTCCTTCAGCAGGGTCATATACATACCCGCACAAATTGCATTCATACTTTTTCATAATCGTAAAATTTTAGTGTTTAGGATTTCTGTAAATCGTAAATGTAAAAGTAACACTTTTTTTATACTTTTGTTTCCCATGAATCACAAAAAACTTCTGGAGCTGGCGTTGCGAAAAGGCGGGGATTTTGCCGATCTCTATCTTGAACAAAGCCTGTTCCATGAAATTATATTGAGGGACGGAACAGTCAATGCCGCCGGAACAAACACCGATGGGGGCCTTGGGATTCGTGTGGTCAAGGGTCAGAATACCGGGTATGCCTATACGGAATCTTCTTTGGCATCGGACTTGGAAAAAGCGGCCAAAACTGCATCATATATTGCCAGCGGAAAGGTTGCTTCAATTGTTCCGGCCGCGATCACTACCCTGAATCTTCCCGACAGGTATCCCATCCTGACTCCCTGGGACAGTTTTTCTCCCCAGAAAAAAATGCCTTACCTCTATGAACTCAATGATTTGATCTTTGGTGCTGATAAACGTGTAAAAAAAGTAACAGCCCGCCTGGCCGATTCAACGTCACGCATAGAATATTTCAATTCTCTTGGCATTCACTGTACAGACACCCGTCCCCTGGCCTCCCTGACGGTTTCCTGCATCATGGAGGAAAACGGCCGACGCGAAACCGCATCTGCTTCCCGTTCTTTCAAAATGGGAGCTGAATTCCTTAACACAGATATTATTAGGGAACTTGCCCGCGAAGCAGTGAGTCGTACCGCTTTTCTTTTCCTGGCCGGACAACCACAGGGCGGAGAAATGCCCGTGGTTATGTCTGCAGGCAGCTCCGGAATTTTATTGCACGAAGCCATAGGGCATGCTTTTGAAGCAGACTTTGTCAGAAAAAACACTTCCATTTTCTCGGACAAGATGGGAAAACGCATTTGCCGGCAGGGTATTTCAGTCGTAGATGACGGTACCATCCCGGGCAACCGGGGTGCATTGAACGTAGACGATGAAGGCGTGCCCGCACAAAAAACCTATATGGTTACCGATGGTATCCTGACCTCTTTCCTGCACGACAGGATCTCGGCCCGGTATTTCAATGTAAGTCCCACGGGAAACGGCAGGAGGGAATCCTTCCGGCATATGCCGTTGCCCAGGATGCGTGCCACGTATATGGAAAACGGCACGGATTCAACGGAGTCCCTCATAGCCTCGGTGAAAAAAGGATTGTACGTTGACACATTCAGTAACGGACAGGTACAGATAGGAGCCGGGGATTTTACGTTTTATGTTAAAAGCGGGTTCCTGATTGAAAACGGAAAATTGACACAACCGGTAAAAGACACCAATATTATCGGAAACGGGCCCGGGGCACTGGGAATGATCACGGGTGTCGGTAACGATTGCCTGATAGATAACGGGACCTGGACTTGCGGAAAAGAACAAAGTTGTGAAGTATCATGCGGCATGCCTTCTGTTCTTATAAGTTCATTAACAGTGGGAGGACGCTTATGAATGGGAAAAAGTGGTTAGAGCAAACCTGCAGGTATGCCCTGGAATCTTCGCTCAGAAAAGGAGCCGGGCAGGTCCGGGTTACAGCGGTCAGAGATGTTTCCAACGGGCTGACCGTACTGAATGATTCCCTGGAAAAGATCCAGAGTGCCGTTGAATCCTCGCTGATGATAGGTTTTTTCACTGAAGGCCGCTACGGATCCTGTTCTACCAACAGTACTGATCCGGCTCAAATAGATAAACTGATTGACCAGGCCCTTGCTTCTGTGCGTCTGCTGGCAACCGATCCCTGCCGTACCCTGGTGCCCGCCTCAATCAGGTATAACGGCCCCCCTTCACAGATGGCTCATAAAGGGGAGATCAGTACCGGGGAAAAAAAATCACTGCTTTTTGAATGTGCTGCCGGCGTATTAGGAAAAGAACTTTCCCTGATCAGTGTTACGGCGGATTATTCAGACTACAGACGCCGGGTACAATTAATGGACTCCACCGGGTTAGACTGTACTTCAGAAGAAACATGGTACAGCCTTTCTGCAGAATGCGCCGTCAAGGGAGAGGGTGATACGCGACCTTCCGATTGGGAATATTCAGCAGGATTTCTTCCCTCTGCTGTCGGATTGGGTTCCGGTATACCTTCTGACTATGCCCTCCGGGCCCTTCATAGGGCACTGGCAAAACGCAATCCCGGAAAGATCAGATCCGGAAGGTATCATGCAGTAGTGGAAAACAGGGTGGCCTCCACCTTGTTAGGACCTGTTATACAAGCGGTTTCAGGCAGCTCGCTGCAACAGCAAAACTCATTCTTATTGGGCAAACTGGAGCAAACAGTTGCGTCGCCGGTCCTTACACTGATAGATGATCCTCACAGAAAAGGATATCCGGGATACCGTTTGTTTGATCCTGAAGGAATGGCTACTCTCAGGCGAACGGTAATCGAACAGGGAAAACTGAATACGTATTTTCTAAATACTTACTACGCGAATAAATTGAAAATGCAGCCCACCATATCATCCCCATCTCTGCTTACGATGCCCGGCGGCAAAGGTAATGCCTTATCCCTTGCGGGTTCCGTGAAAAATGGCATCTTTGTAACCGGATTTAACGGGGGAAATTGCAATACGGCAACCGGCGATTTTTCTTATGGGATTGAAGGATTCCGTGTTGAGAATGGTCAGATTACCAAGCCCGTAAACGAAATGGTCATGACGGGTAATATGTTGGATCTGTGGAAAAAACTTGTTACTACCGGAGACGATGCCCTGAAAACAACAGCCTGGCAGATCCCTTCCCTGTTGTTTGATAATATTGAGTTCGCAGGACTCTAAAAGATTTCTATGAAAAAACCAAGCCTGTTCGTAAGCCTAATACCCGTTATCCTACTTGTAATAATCATTTTTACATGTGTCCGCTTGTTCGGCGATGAAGTTACAGCCGGTCCTTCCCAATTCACATTGCTGCTGGTGACGATCATCGCATTTGCCATAGCCAGGTTCAAATACCACCTGACGTGGGGAAAGGCCGAAGAATCCATGATCTCCCACCTGAAAAACACCTACCCTTCCATCCTGATCCTGATAGCTATAGGGGCACTTACCGGAAGCTGGATGAGCAGCGGTATCATTCCTTCAATGATATTTTACGGACTTAAGATCATTCATCCGGTTATCTTTTTGCCTTTATGCTTTGTGATCAGTGGCATCATTTCTCTGGTTACGGGAAGTTCCTGGAGTACGGTAGGAACTTTCGGGGTAGCCCTGCTGGGAGCCGGACAAATGATTGGCATGCCCACTCCCTGGCTGGCAGGGGCTATCATATCAGGTGCCTATTTTGGTGACAAAATGTCACCCCTGTCGGACACAACCAACCTGGCTGCTTCTTTTTGCGGTGTACCTCTTTTTACACATATAAAATACATGCTGGTCAATACAGTGCCTGTTTTTTTGATCTGCCTTGTGATCTATTCCATCGCCGGGTTCCGGATCCCGACACAAAATACTATAGACATCCAGGAACAGTTGACCGCCCTGCAAAACACATTTAACATATCGGGCTGGCTACTGCTTATACCGTTGATAACCATTGTTTTGGTTATCAAAAAGGTGCCTCCTTTCATTACCTTGTTCCTGTCGGCCATTGCCGGAGCCCTGGCTGCGATATTCTTTCAACCGCAGATTTGCGGGGAAATTGCTTCCAACCGTCTGTCTGCAGCGATAATCATGATCAGCACCCACGTAAATATTGAAACGGGCAATGAAATTTTGAACAATCTGACCTCAACACGCGGAATGGCAGGTATGATGAACACAGTTTGGCTCATTTTATGTGTTATAGGTTTTGCAGGAGTTATGACAGCCTCGGGAATGATCGGTGTCATAACCGGGAACTTATTGAAGCTGATGCGTAACACGCTCTCTACTATAGGATCCACACTGGGGACATGCATTTTCTTCAATATGACACTGGGAGATCAGTATATGGCCATAATTTTGCCGGGAAGCATGTTTTCCGAGAGTTACAAAAAACAAAAATTTGCTCCGGAAGTATTATCCCGGACCATAGAAGAATCGGCAACAGTCACTTCGGTCCTCATTCCCTGGAATACCTGTGCTGTGGCACAATCGACCGTTTTGAACGTGGCGACCATGACGTACCTGCCCTATTGCTTCTTCAACCTGATCACTCCGGTATTCTCGTTGTTTGCTGCTGCAATAGGCTATAAAATTAGAAAATTAACCAACTAAATTTTGATACAAATTATGACAATTTCTGAAGAAAAAGTAGTTTCATTGTCTTACACATTGGTAGTAGATGGAGATGTTATTGAAACAGTAAATGAAGAAAAACCCATGAAATTCATATACGGCCTGGGGTATCTGCTTCCGGCCTTTGAAGAAAAAATACAGGGAAAAAAGGTGGGAGATGACTTTGATTTCAAACTGAGTGCCGCCCAGGGATACGGAGAAGTAGATCCAAATGCTGTCGTTGAGCTTTCCAAAGATATTTTTAAAGTTGACGGCAAGATAGAAGACGGCCTGCTTGTCAAAGACAAAGTTCTGCCTATGCAGGATTCACAGGGGAACCGCTTGAACGGTGTGATAGAAGAGATCGGGGAAGACTCCGTAAAGATGAATTTCAATCACCCGCTTGCCGGTTGTGAATTGAATTTTAAAGGAAAAGTGGTAGACATACGCGAGGCTACCGAAAAAGAACTCACCGAAGGCCTGTACGGAGAACGTGCCGCTTCCTCATGCGGTGGAAGTTGTAGCGGCTGCAGCGGTTGCAGTTAGAAAATTCGCGAAAGAAGGATCATTCCCCGGACATGAGACTGCTTCTTGTGACCGGGGCAATATCCAGTCCGGACGTTTTTCCTTCCAGCCATTTGTAATAGCCTGTGATGGCGATCATGGCTGCATTGTCGGTAGTAAAGCGTAAAGGCGGAATGAAAATGTTCCACCTTCTTTTTTTTGATTCCAGTATCATCCTGTCTCTTAGTCCGCTATTGGCAGAAACACCCCCGGCTAAAGCCACGCGGTTAATTCCGGTTAGTTTTACTGCCCGGATCACTTTTTCCATAAGAATGTCTACCAGGGTTTTTTGAAGTCCCGCCGCAAGGTGGTTCATATTCTCTTCAAGAAAACGGTCATCCCCTGCCATTTGGTCACGAAGAAAATAGAGAAATGAGGTTTTTACACCACTGAAGCTGAAATCAAGATCCCTGATCCTCGGTTTTGCAAAAGCATATTTTTCAGGATCCCCCTGACGTGCCAACCTGTCTATATGAGGACCTCCGGGATATTCCAGCCCCAGCAACTTGGCTCCTTTGTCAAAAGCCTCGCCCACCGCATCATCAATAGTCTGTCCCAGAATTTCATACGCCAGGGGAGATTTGACTTTTAAGATCTGTGTGTGACCACCGGAAACCAGCAAACAAAGAAAAGGAAATTCAGGTTTGCTGCCCGAGGCCGGCACGGTGCTTTTTCCGTCATCGGATAAAACGTCAATGAAATGACTCAGCACGTGTCCCGTCAGGTGATTCACTTCTATCAAGGGAATTTGGGCGGCAACAGACAATCCTTTGGCAAAGGAAGTCCCCACCAGAAGTGACCCCAACAAACCCGGACCCCGCGTAAAAGCGATCGCATTGATATCAGACATCCCTACACCGGCTATATCCAGGGCCTGGCTGACCACCGGTACAATATTCTGTTGATGAGCTCTGCTGGCCAACTCGGGGACCACACCACCGTACTTTTTATGTACCTCCTGCGAGGCCATCACATTAGACAGTAATAGCGTATCCTTCAATACGGCTGCGGAAGTGTCATCACAAGAAGATTCTATCCCTAAAATATAAGCCATTTTCCTGTTGTTTGCAGCTACAAATGTGGGCATTTTTTTTGTAACTTTGTTAGTTTAGCAATCAACATGAGGACGTTCCGGAACATACTGCGCACGTTGCTTTTTATCTTAGTCATAACTATGGCGGGGTTATCCATTGCCATACAGATCCCATCTGTACAAAGCCGGCTTGCCTCCAGGGCAGCCCAATGGCTTTCCGAAAAAACTGGGGCGCAGGTTTCCATTGGCGAAGTAAATTTTCTTTTATTCAACAAATTGTTGGTTAACGACCTGCTGATTAAAACCACCTCCTCGGATACTTTACTGCATACAAAAAAACTATCCGTCAACCTGTCCGGGTTCAATCCCCTCAGGAAACGAATAGCTTTTAGAAATATTCTCCTTTCTGATGGATCCTTCCATTTGATCATGCAAAATAATTCAACCAACATTGAAAGCATGTTTCCCCCCTCGTCAATAGAGGATACCGTCAGCAAACCTTTTGACTGGGAATTTACCGCCGCGAATGTAGACCTGGAACACTTTGCCTATCATATGACAGACAGGGACAGCGGCCCCTCACACAACAATCCCGAAAGCATTGACTTCATGGATATGCATATCAGGGATATCGATATCAACATACGTAATGCCCGTTTTAGCAATGGTTTGTTGGAAGTCAGGCTGGATAATCTCAACGGCAGGGAAAGATCAGGTTACCTGATACGGCACCTGGAAGGCGACGTCAGCGTTGACAACCGGGAAGCCCGGGTGGAGAACCTGGTGATCCGGGATAATTTCTCTCACATAAAAGCCCATTATTTCCTGATGCACTACGGAAATGTCGAAAATCTTGCCGACTATATAAACCGGGTGGTCATGGAACTTGATATGGATGATGCGTTCCTCTCTTTCAAGACCATTCGTTATTACGCCTGGACATTGCCGGAGTATTTTATCCTTCCCTTACGCGCCACCGGCAAAGTCACCGGAACTGTAAGCAACCTGAGTGCAGACAAGCTGGACGTACGTTCTCCGTCCGGCAAAACCCAGGTCCTGTGCGGCTTTAAACTAAGGGGACTGCCGGAAGTTGAAGAGAGTACTTTGCAGGTAGATATTGAGAAGATCGATTCAGATATTGGTGATCTGAACGACGTTTTGTATTCCATTGCCCGGGTAGATCTGAAATTCCTGGAAGAAAATGCCGGAAGCCGTACGCCTTTCCGGTTCCGGGGACGTCTTGCCGGATTGCTGACTGATTTTGTGGTAGACGGGGATCTTCAGGGTGATTTCGGGGATCTTTCCCTGGATATTGTAATAAACAACAATGCCTATCCGGACGGTGTGTTGTTATCCGGTCTCATTCGTACTGAAGACCTGGACCTGGGGCGTTTCACAGGAGTTCCGGGCCTGGAGGAATGTTCTCTCTATACAAGGACCAGGGCAGCTTTCAGAGAAGGCGGCATACGGGACCTGTATGTATTGATAGATACCCTGTCTGTTTCCAGCCTGGAATTCAACAATTACACATTCAGGGATTTCAAGATGATGGGGGAATTACGCAACGGGATCTTTGACGGAAGGATGAGTGCATCGGATCCAAACCTTCATTTTCTGTTCCAGGGACGGGTGGATCTGACCCGTTCGGCGGGAACTTCAGCCAATTTCTTTGCAAACATTGCCTATGCTGACCTGAACCGTCTGAATCTTTATAAAAGCGATTCCATGGCGGTATTGAGCGGATTGGTCCGCGCCGATTTTTCTCATCTCAATACAATGGGCGACATAGAAGGCACCATACAGGCTACCGGCTTATCTTTCATGAATTCCAGGGGCACTCATAACCTGGACTCTTTTTACCTGGACAGTGAACGAACCGCAGACTCCACGGCTTTCAGGCTCACCCTTGAATCGGATGCCCTGGCAGCCGACTATTCCGGCAGTGAAGGCTTTATGAGTTTTCTCTCACGTATAGCATCCAGAAGTCTTTTCCGTTATTTGCCTGCCTGGTTTACTTCATATACGGATGAAGGACCTGTTCCGGACTTTGATAGCCCGGCTTCTCTGGAAATGACAGTCAGAAACAGTGTCTTTTTTGAAGAATTGCTCTTGCCCGGCCTGTATATTTCCCCCGGCACCTCCATTTCCCTGCAAGACCGGGGAAAAGACAACGTCCGTGCGCTGATCCGTTCCGACAGGATAGGCTACCTACGCCACAACCTGAGCCATTTGAATTTTATTGCCGAGGCAGGGGCGCGGGATTTGCAGGTTGAAGTGGAATGCGGGAACCTTACCCTGGGAGCGGCCAAGGCAGATACGGTTTCCATAGCAGCGGCTGCAGGCGGAGACCGGGTATTCCTGAACCTGCACTACAACCGCAATGACGGAAAGACTAATTATGCGCATTTGGAATCGGCACTTCATTTTTCCCGGGATCATTCACTCCGACAGCCCCTGATTACGGCCATACTTTCTTCAGATACTATCCACATCAACGGGAAGAACTGGAAACTCCATTCAGACAGCATCCTGATAGCACAGCGGAACCTGGTACTGAACAATGTTGTTCTGGAACATAAAGGCAATAATGCGCAAAAAGAATCTTTGAGCATAAACGGCGCCCTCTCCGAATCTGCGGGCGATACCCTGCGCGTGGAACTCTCACGTTTTGATGCAGGCATGTTCAATACCCTGATGCCGGCGGAATATCCCTTTACTTTCAGGGGTTCGTTTACGGGAACCGGTTATGTGACCGATTTTTACGGAAACAGTCATTTTTTTGCCGATATCCAGGGAAATGACCTGTTTATTAACGACACGCTGGCGGGCAACCTGCGGTTGATGAGTTCCTGGGACAAGCAGGCTGCACACCTCAAGCTCGGGGCCAGTACCACCCTGCCAGGGGGACAAAGGCCGCTGCTGGCAACCGGATCTTACACTCCCTCCACAAAACACGTTGATATGAACGTTTCTTTCCGTGATTTTGAAGCAGCACTTGTAGCTCCTTTTCTTTCCGGGCTTGTGTCTGACGTCCACGGAAAGATTTCGGGAGATATGTTGCTGACAGGAACGCTTCCGGATCTGGACCTGACCAGCGACAACACCACCGTTGACAACCTGACTTTCACAATTGATTATACACGTGTACCCTATTCCGTATCCGGACCTGTGCATTTGACCCCCGGCGGACTGTCACTTCCAAAAGACACCCTGAGGGATTCATACGGCCATTATGCCATTGTGCAAGGCGGATTGCAGTATAAACATTTCAGGGACATTAAGGCAAATCTGGATCTGAATCTCGTTAACCTGCATGGTCTCAACCTGGGAGAAAAAGACAACGATATTTTTTACGGGCAGGCTTTTGCCACCGGCAGCCTGTTATTGAAAGGCCCCCTGGATGACATCCTGTTGGATCTTTCCATAAGGCCGGAACCAAACACCTCCATACACATACCCCTTTCTTCTGCATCGGAAGCCAAACAAACCGATCTGCTAACCTTTGTACAACCCGATAACAGTTATACCGGAAGGGATCCGTATATTTTAGCCGCACTGGAAGAAAAGAACAATAAGGCCAATAATTCCCGGTTTACGTTCAATATGAAGACGGAGCTGACACCCGACGCAGAGATACTGCTGGAAATCAACAAAATGACGGGGGATGTCATATCGGCCCGGGGAACCGGGGCGATTAACCTGGGAATAGATCCCAGGGACGATTCGTTTTCCATACTGGGAGATTGTACCGTGGAAAGCGGCAATTACCTTTTTGGTCTCCAGGGGATCATTTCCAAACGTTTCCAGATAGTACCCGGGGGAACCATATCATTCAACGGAGACGTAGAGAATACACAATTGAACCTCACAGCTTCCTATAAGACAAAAGCCTCGCTGAATACATTACTTGCCGATACCACCATGGTAAGCAACCGCCGGGATGTAGACTGCCAGATCCTGATGTCCGGAAACCTGATGAATCCCACGTTGGGATTTAATATTGAGATTGAAGATATAGATCCCATGACCAGGGCACGTGTTGAAAGTGCTTTGTCTACGGATGACAAAATGATGCGACAGTTTGTTACCTTGCTCATTTCCAGCAGCTTTATGCCCGAACAGGAATCAGGGATTGTAAATAACTCCAATATTCTATATTCCAATGCCACCGAGATCTTATCCAATCAATTGAACAACATTTTCGCCCAGCTGAACATTCCCCTTGATGTGGGATTTAATTACCAGCCCGGTCAAAGCGGAGATGTTTTTGATGTGGCCATCTCCACCCAGCTCTTCAACAACCGCGTAGTGATCAACGGAAATATGGGCAACAATCCCTATACAAGCAACGAAAACGACCTGATAGGCAATGTTGACATTGAACTGAAACTGGATGAAAAAGGGAAATTCAGGCTGAAGGCTTTCAGTCACGCAGCCGATCAATACTCCAATTACCTGGATAACACACAACGTAACGGGGCGGGATTCGTTTACCAGGAAGAATTCAATACCTTCGGCCAATTATGGCGCCGGTGGTGGAAATTACCGTAAAACAGCCCCGGTTTCGCGGGTGAACGCTTCCATCATACGGTTGATCAATTGTTCCACGTAGATATCTGTCAATGTTTTTTCCGGATCCCGGAATACAAAACTCAATGCGTATTGTTTTTTTCCTTCCGGTATACCTTTCCCGGTATATACATCAAACAGGCTGACTTTTTTCAGGAGGCGTTTTTCAGTTTTAAATGCAATGGCATGCAGTTTATCGTAAGTTACTTTATTGTCTACCACAAGTGCCAGGTCCCTGTGAACTTCCGGGAACCGTGGTAAATCAGTAAAACGGGCTTTGTTGTTGCGAACCATGTTAAAGAACAGGTCCCAGTCAATCTCTGCGGCAAATACTTTCTGTTTAATATCCAGCACGGAAAGGCAGGCACGCGACACTTCTCCCAGATCGGCCAAAACTTTATTCTTTACCCGGTAACGGATCCCTTCTTCAAAAAGATCGGAAGGGGCATCGGTGCATTCCAGACGGGTCAGGTCCAATCCGAACATACGCGCCAGGTCTTCCACGTAAGCTTTCAGCAAGAAAAAATCGGACGGCCGGGAAGGAGTATGCCAATTTTGGGGTTTGTCATTCCCGGTGACAAAAATCGCCAGGCGCCGGCTTTCGCGGTATCCTGTCAATGATTCTCCCGGACCGGTCAGTTGATACACATTTCCCTGTTCAAAGAAACGAAGGTCGTACTGTTGCCTGTTATTGTTGTATGTAATGGCTTCCAGTCCACCCCAAAGAAGAGTCTGTCTCATTGCGTTCAGATCACTGCTTAGCGGATTAAGAATCATCACGGAAGACCGGGCAGGATATGTCTGCAGTTTTTCGTAATACGAAGCCCGTGTAAGTGAATTGCACATAATTTCACGAAATCCTACTGAGGCAAGACGGTCTGCTGTTTTTTCACGTACAAGGTCAGGTTCAGGATTCTGAACTTCTCCCATGGAGGAACGAATCCTATCCGGCAGTTCAATATTATTGTAACCGTAAATCCGCAAGACATCTTCCACCACATCACATTCCCGCAGGACATCTACCCTGTAGGCGGGTACCCGGACAGTTACCAGGTTCGGTTCCTTCCGGATAATATCCATTTCCAGCGCTTGCAGTATCCTGTTTACCGTGGACCTCCCTATGTCTTTCCCCATCAGGGAAAACATTCTTTTGTAATTCAGGTTTATCTCTGCCGGTTGAACAGGTTGCGGGTACAGATCCGTCAGAGTCCCTTCAACACGGGCTCCGCATATTTCCTGCATAAGTAAGACAGCACGTTTGAGTGCATACAAAGTAGCATTGGGGTCAGCTCCCCTTTCAAAACGGAAACTCGCATCTGTTTTTAATCCGTGACGGCGGGATGTTTTCCTTATAAATGTGGGATTGAAACAGGCAGACTCCAGGAATATGGAAGTCGTTTTTTCTGTCACACCGCTTTGCAATCCGCCAAATACACCTCCTATACACATGGGTTTGGCAGCGTCACAAATCATCAGATCTTCCCCGTCCAGGGTCCTTTCAACCTGGTCCAGGGTAATAAAACGATCTCCTTTTTGGGCAAAACGTACTACAATCCGATCTCCTTCAATGGCATCCCTGTCAAAAGCATGAAGGGGCTGCCCCGTTTCCAGCATAACATAATTGGTAATGTCTACCAGGTTGTTAATGGGACGAATTCCTGCCAATCGCAATCGGTCCTGCATCCAGGACGGAGAAGGTCCTACGGTAATGTGGCTGAGGGTTATGCCACTATACCTGGGAGCTGCCACAGATGCATCCAAAAATACCTGAACGCCTTTCCCGGAAGGATTTTCTTTAAAAGACCCCACACCGGGTTTGTTCACCGGTATCTCCTTACCCTGCCCTGCATACCAGGCAGCCAGATCCCGGGCAACTCCAATATGAGAAGCAGCGTCAATGCGATTGGGTGTCAGTCCAATTTCAAATACGGCATAAGAAGGAAGACCCAGGAATTCTGCGGCCGGGATACCCACCGGAGTGTCATGGGGCAGGACCATGATCCCTTCGTGGGAAGTGCCTATCCCCAATTCATCCTCGGCACAGATCATTCCGTAAGACTCGGCCCCGCGTATTTTGCTTTTTTTGATCTTCACCTGATCCCCGCTTTTGAAAGTCAGGAGCGTTCCTACGGTTGCCATTAGCACTTTCTGCCCTGCTGCCACGTTCGGTGCCCCGCACACAACCTGAACAGGATCTCCCATTCCGGTGTCTACGGTTGTAAGGTATAAATGATCGGAATCGGGATGCGGATTGCAAGTAACTACACAGGCGGTTACCACGCCATTGAGTCCACCGGGAATTGATTCGGTGACTTCAAGAGATTCCACCTCCAGACCAATATCGGTAAGAACCCGGGAGGTTTGTTCCGGATCCATATCCAGTGAAATATAATCTTTCAACCAATTGTACAGGATCTTCATACTATATGATTATTCAAATAATGTTGCCACAAACGCTTTTTTGTCAAATACCTGCAGATCATTTATGCCTTCTCCCAGTCCTATGAATTTGACCGGGACTTGTAACATATCACTGATCCCAATAACTACGCCTCCTTTTGCCGTCCCATCCAGTTTTGTTACGGCCAGCGCGGTCACATCCGTTGCTTTTGAAAACTCTCTGGCCTGCTGATAGGCATTTTGCCCCGTTGATCCGTCCAATACCAACAATACTTCATGCGGGGCATCCGGTATCAGTTTCTGCAGTACTTTATGGATCTTGGACAATTCATTCATCAGGTTGACTTTATTGTGCAGCCGGCCAGCTGTATCTATCAGAAGTACATCCATTTGACGGGCTATGGCCGCAGACAGGGAATCGTAGGCCACGGCGGCAGGATCACTTCCCATGGTCTGTTTTATGATGGGAACCCCGGCCCGCTCACTCCAAATGGTCAATTGTTCAACGGCAGCGGCACGGAATGTATCGGCAGCACCCAGCATCACTTTCTTCCCCCCGGCTTTCAGAAGGGAAGCCAGTTTCCCAATGGTGGTGGTCTTCCCCACTCCGTTTACACCCACAACCAGGATCACAAAGGGCTTTTTTGAAAAATCAAAGGGGATCAACTCTTTGCCCGAGGAGTTTTCCAGTAACAGGGCTTCAACCTCTTCTCTCAATAACCGGTTCAGTTCCTCTGTATTGACATATTTGTCGCGACGGACACGTTCCTGGATCCTGTCAATGATCTTTAGCGTAGTGTCCACACCCACATCCGAAGCAATGAGCGCTTCCTCCAGATCGTCCAGAACCCTCTCGTCCACGCGCGAACGACCCATAACCGCCCTGGAAAGACGGCTGAACAACCCTCTTTTTGTCTTTTCAAGTCCTTTATCCAGAATATCATCGTGCATAAGAGTGCAAATATAAGAAAAAGCGGGGTGCAACGGGTAACAAATGGCAGACTAAAAAATCATTCTTTGTATAAGAAACGAACAACGCCAAGAATTCAGATTGCTGAGGAGAACTGCCCACGCTGCGAAATTTGAACTTGAATAATGAAAGCTTGAATAATGAAAGAAGCCGACTAAAATTACTTTTAGTCGGCCTCATATCAGATCGTGATGTTCATTCAAATGAATGAATCATATGATGCATTATTTTGCGGCAAAAAAATCTTTTTCTTTATCCGTGGGAATAATGTCTTCCTGGAATATATAGGCTCCGCTGCGTTCAGAACGGACCATGCGAATGCATTTAACACTGCCTTTTCCTGCCGTTTTATCTTTAAGTGTTGCTACCGCTTTCTTTGCCATAACTTTCTATTTTATCTATTTAATTTCTCTGTGAACCGTCACTTTCTTCAGGAAAGGATTGTATTTTTTACGCTCCAGACGCTGTGTGGTATTCTTCTTATTCTTGGTGGTAATGTAACGGGACATTCCCGGAACTCCACTTTCTTTCTGTTCGGTACATTCAAGAATGATCTGTACTCTGTTTTCTTTCTTTGCCATAAGACGAAATATTATACAATATCAATCAAACCTTTTTCTCTGGCAGCTTTCAATGTGGCAGCCAATCCGTTTTTGTTAATGGTACGGATCCCGGCAGCAGTTACTTTTAAAGTAATGAAACGGCCTTCTTCTTCCGACCAGAAACGTTTGGTTTTCAGGTTGGGAGCAAATTCACGTTTGGTGCGGCGTTTTGAGTGAGATACATTGTTCCCTACCATTCTCTTCTTACCTGTAACTTGACAAACTCGTGCCATGGTATCTTAATTTTTTGATTTATTCATTTTTAAGGGGCTGCAAATATCTGCATTTTTTTTGGAAACCCAAAATTTATTTGAAGCGGAATTTCAATATACGATCCCATCGGATACTGGATGGGAAGGATTTGTGTTTGTCTGTGGAAAACCAGACAACTAAGGGATTTCCGACAATTCTGTCTTCCGGAACAAAGCCCCAGTAACGCGAATCCAGGGAATTGTGACGGTTATCTCCCATCATAAAGAAATAATCCTGTTCAAAAGTATATGTTGAAGTCTCCTCACCATCAATATAGTATAGCCCGTCTCGTTCTTCCAGTGTATGTCCTTCATAAACACTTATGATACGTCTGTACAACGGCAGGTTCTGTGGTGTGAGTTTTACTGTTGTTCCAGCCTGCGGGATCCAAAGAGGACCGTAATTATCCCTGGTCCAGGGAAAATCCGGTGACGTAACAAAGGGGAACAGCATCAGCTGTGAATCGGGATAGTCCGGCGGAAAAACATCAACATTCCGGTTAACCGAAATAATAGTCCGTAAATCAGCCAATTCAGCGGCATGTTCTTCGTTCAAAGGCAGCGAAGGGTAACCGGGAATACGATTGTCAAAATAAGTTTCTGCCGGAGAAATTTTGTATTTTTCCAGTATCCTTTGGTTCAAAGGCTGTCCGTCGGTAACAACGGTATAGGTATTACGTATTCCGGAGTAATAAGGCTGGGGTATGCTATTTACATATACTTTTCCGTCTTTCAGTTCCAGAGTATCTCCTGCAACGGCAACGCACCTTTTTACATAATTGTCTTCTTTGCCCGGCGGACGTGATTTTACCGGACCGTAATGTTCCAGGGTACTCTTTCTGCCGTTCAACCTCACGTGCGTATAGTAATCATCTGTGGGATAATTGACCAGGACGGTGTCTCCATGCGGAAAATTGAATACAACCATATCATTTCGCCTGATATGAGAGAAACCGGCCATCCTTTTGTAGGGACGCTCAATAAGCCTGGTATATGATTCTTTCCCAAAGATCACGTTGTGAGTCAGAGGAATTGTCAGGGGATGCTGCGGTCTTTTGGGCCCGTATTTCAACTTACCCACAAACAGATAATCACCTGTCATCAAGGTGTTTTCCATTGAGGAGGTCGGTATCATATATGCTTCAAAGAAGAAAGACTTAACAAACGTGGCCGCTATCAGTGCGAATATGATCGCATCTACCCATTCCAAAGCAACATTACGCTTTTCACCTTCTTTATAGGTCTTTTTCCAAAAAGCCCATTTGACCTTTTTTGTTATGTAAAGGTCAAAAATGATTACCAGTCCGAACAGCCACCAAAAGTTACCCAGCCAGATGACCCATAACAGGTAACCGGCGGCAACCAAAGAAAATTTAATCCAGCGGTTCAAAACCCTGTAATTATTTAATGGAGCTGATTATTGCTTCAAATGCCTGGGGATTGTTCATAGCCAGGTCTGCAAGAACCTTGCGGTTAAGGCCGATGTTAGCCTTGTTGACTTTTCCCATAAACTGGGAATAGGACATTCCGTGGGTCCGTGCAGCCGCATTGATGCGCTGTATCCATAAAGCCCTGAATGAACGTTTTTTGTTTTTGCGATCACGGTATGCGTAGGTCAACCCTTTTTCATACGTGTTTTTGGCTACCGTCCAGACGTTGCGGCGAGCCAGAAAATTTCCCTTCGTCTGTTTTAGAATTTTTTTGCGCCTGGCCCTTGAAGCCACAGCATTTACCGATCTTGGCATGATTTTAATTCTTTGCGATTGTCAGCGTTCTCCTCCTTTGAGATTCTTTTCCTGCTGTGCAATCTGGTTAATGTATTGCAGTCTTAGGCGCAGATCAATTCTTTGATGCGCTTTTCATCTGCCTTATTTACCAAAGAGGAATAAGTCAGATTACGTTTCTGCTTTTTTGTTTTTTTTGTCAAAATATGACTGTGATAAGCGTGTTTACGCTTGATCCTTCCGGTTCCCGTCAACGTAAAACGTTTTTTGGCTCCGGAATTTGTTTTCAGTTTGGGCATACTTTTCTGTTTATATAAAGTTGTTTGTTATTTCTTTTTTGGTGTTTTCAAGGGTCCAAGCATCATTATCATACGCTTGCCTTCCAGTTTTGGCATCTGTTCGGCTTTTCCATAGTCTTCCAGATCAACGGCAAACCTGAGCAGCAGTTTCTCTCCCTGCTCGGAAAATACAATGGAACGACCTCTGAAAAACACATACGATTTCACTTTTGCGCCATCCTTCAGGAATTCTATGGCGTGTTTAAGTTTAAACTGATAATCGTGTTCGTCCGTATTGGGTCCAAACCGGATCTCCTTGACAACAACCTTGGAGGCATTGGCCTTCATCTCTTTTGCCTTCTTACGCCTCTGGTACAAATATTTCTGGTAATCAATGATCTTGCATACAGGCGGGTCGGTCTGTGCCGAAATTTCCACCAGATCCAGATTCATCCTTTCAGCCAGTTTTAAGGCTTGTGCAATTGGATAGATTCCCGGTTTTTCAATATTGTCTCCCACAACACGCACTTGGGGAACATCAATTTCGTTATTGATCCTGGCACCGTCATCCTGTTTTGGTGCCCGGTTATTATACCTTCCCTGATTGTTCCTTCTATGAGGTGAAAATTGTGGTTTGTAAGGTGTTCCGATAATTTATTCCTCCTTTTTTAGTTTGTTAAATCATTTATTTCTTTCCGGAGCAGGGCAACAAACTCCTCCGGTTTCATGGTTCCCTGGTCTCCTTTACCCTGACGACGAACAGATACAGTTCCTGAAGATTCCTCTTTCTCTCCCACCACCACCAAATAGGGAATCCTCTTCAACTCGTTCTCTCTTATACGCTTACCAACTGTTTCATTGCGGTCGTCAAGCGAGGCGCGAAGTTCGGAATTATTCAAGAATTCACAAACTTTTTTTGCAAATTCATTGAATTTTTCACTCAAAGGCAAGACTACGACCTGGTCAGGAGCCAGCCATAACGGGAATTTTCCTCCTGTATGTTCCAGTAAAACAGCGACAAAGCGTTCCATTGACCCAAAAGGAGCCCGATGGATCATAACCGGCCTGTATTTTTTGTCATCGGATCCAATATATTCCAATTCAAAGCGTTCCGGCAAATTATAATCTACCTGGATAGTCCCCAGTTGCCATTTTCTTCCGATGGCATCCCGGACCATAAAATCTAGTTTGGGTCCGTAAAAAGCTGCTTCACCATATTCGACTATGGTTTCCAGGTTTTTTTCCGCTGCCGCTTCAATAATGGCCTGTTCAGCCTTTTCCCAGTTTTCATCCGAGCCGATATATTTGGATCGGTCGTTTTTATCACGCAGAGACACCTGGACCGTAAAATTCTCAAAACTTAAAGTCCTGAAAATGTACAATACAATATCTATAACTTTACAAAATTCATCTTTTAGCTGATCCGGACGACAGAAGATGTGAGCGTCATCCTGGGTAAATCCCCTGACACGTGTAAGTCCATGCAATTCACCGCTTTGTTCATAGCGGTAAACCGTTCCGAACTCAGCCAGGCGTACAGGCATGTCTTTGTAGGAATGCGGTTTTGAACGGTATATCTCGCAGTGGTGGGGACAGTTCATAGGTTTAAGCAGAAACTCTTCCCCTTCCTGCGGTGTTTTGATGGGTTTAAAACTGTCTGCCCCGTATTTTGCGTAGTGGCCACTGGTTACATACAATTCTTTTTGACCAATATGCGGTGTGATCACCTGCTCATAACCGTGTTTCTTCTGCACTTTTTTCAGGAAATTTTCCAATTGCTCTCTGAGGGCCGCTCCACGAGGCAGCCACAGAGGCAGACCTTGCCCCACACGTTGTGAAAAAGAGAATAATTCCAGTTCTTTACCCAATTTGCGATGATCCCTCTTTTTGGCTTCTTCCATCATTTTGAGATACTCATCAAGCAACGATTTTTTAGGAAAAGTAATACCGTAGATACGTGTCAGCATCTGACGTTTTTCGTCCCCCCGCCAATAGGCTCCGGCTATGGAAGTAAGTTTGATGGCCTTGATCATAGAAGTATCGGGAATGTGAGGTCCCCGGCAAAGATCTGTAAAAACACCGTTGGAATAAAAAGTGATGGTTCCGTCTTCCAGATCTTCTATCAACTCGCATTTATACGGGTCACCTTTCTGGCGGTATATTCTAAGGGCTTCATCCTTGCTTACTTCCCTCCTTTCAAAAAGCTGTTTGCTTCTGGCCAGTTCAAGCATTTTATTTTCTACAGGTCCTAAATCAGCTTCAGACAGCTGACGTCCTTCCAGGTCAATATCGTAATAAAAGCCGTTTTCGATAGCAGGGCCGATACCAAATTTGACACCGGGATACAGGACCTCCAGTGCCTCTGCCATCAGGTGGGATGAAGAGTGCCAAAACACCTGTTTGCCTTCCTCGTCTTCCCATTTCAGGAAACGGACAGAGGCATCCTCTGTCAGAGGCAATTGTATGTCCGTCAGTTTTCCGTCCACTTTCACGGCAAGTACTTCGGCTGCCAGCCGGGGACTTAAATCCTGTGCTATCTGGTATCCTGTTACTCCGAATTCATATTGTTTTTTCTTCCCGTCGGGAAAAGTAATAATGATCATAATCTGATTGAATAAGGTTCGTTTGCGTTCCAACTTGCAAAGTTAGGAATTTTTTAAAAATTTTGGTTACTTTGTGACCGAAACTAAACGATTTACTGATGAAGCACACCTTCTGGAACAAAGCTGCCGTGTACGGAATTGTCCTGGCACTTGTCTCCGTTTTTTTTATGGTCACCCAGACGGTTCTGGAACCTGCCAGATGGCTGAACATTGTATTATGGATGGCAAAGCTGGCCGGAACGCTCGGTCTGCTTTTCTATTTTATGAAAGATTTTGGAGCCGGAAAAGAATCGTACACGTATTCGGATGCGTTTAAATTCGGGATGGCGGTTTCTTTTTGTTCTTCCATCATAGCCGCCGCGTATTACTACCTCCACATCATGTTTATTTTTCCCGATTCAACAGCCCAGATCTCAAATGCAATGATGATGGGATTTGAACAGGCCGGTATCAACTCCGATGGTTTCAACATGGATAAATTCATCGCACGCCTGCCCGTTATTATGATGGTCTCTCAATTTATCTATTTTAACATACTGGGCCTTATATGGTCTTCCATTTTGGCTGGCGGAGCCAAGCAAAAAGTGGTAACCTCTCCGTTTGACAACTAAGTAATATATATGGACCTGTCTGTTGTCATTGCATTGTATAATGAGCGAGATTCCTTGCCCGAGTTGCTGGAACGTATTCGTTCGGTCCTCTCCGCACCACTTAGTGAAGACTCACGGGCACTTCCCCTGTATGAAGTGATTTTTGTTGATGACGGCAGCACCGACGGATCCTGGGATTTCATATCGGAACAGGCGGGGAAAGATTCACGGGTCCACGGGATCCGCTTTCGGCGAAATTACGGAAAATCCGCTGCCCTGTATTGTGGATTCGAAGCTGCAACGGGCCATGTGGTCATCACTATGGATGCTGATCTTCAGGACGATCCTACCGAGATCCCCGCGCTCTACAATATGGTGGCAACAGAAGATTATGACCTTGTCTCGGGCTGGAAAAAGAAAAGAAAAGACGGACTGTTTACAAAAACCATTCCTTCCCGCCTGTATAATGCAACGGCCAGAATGGTTACGGGTATTAAGCTCCACGATATGAATTGCGGACTGAAAGCCTACAAGGGCAAAGTGGTCAAGAGCATTGAAGTATACGGGGAAATGCACCGTTATATCCCGTACCTGGCCAAACAGGCCGGATTTTCAAAAATAGGCGAAAAACCGGTGGTACATGCACGTCGCAAATACGGGAAAAGCAAATTCGGACTCAGCCGCTTTGTAAACGGGTATCTGGACCTTCTGAGTTTGTGGTTTCTTGCCCGTTTTGGGAAAAAGCCCATGCATATATTCGGTCTGTTCGGATCGTTGATGTTCATTGCCGGGGGCGTAATAGCTGTATGGCTCATTATTCAAAAACTTTACTGGCAATCTCATGGATTCCCTTACCGCCAGGTAACCGACCAACCTTTGTTCTACCTGGCTCTACTGGCCATCGTTCTGGGAATGCAACTTTTCCTGGCCGGCTTCCTGGGAGAACTCATTTCACGCAATGCCTCGGAAAGAAACCACTATCACATCTCTGAAAGACGTTGAATTAACTCATTTTCATTCGGGCGGACGTGCCTGTTCCCGGGAGAAGATCTACG
>CAZITX010000003.1:0-141415 GCA_964542305.1 uncultured Muribaculaceae bacterium
CAACTGCGGCAAGGGTTGTTTTTCTCTCAACACACGGCTGTAACGCCTGGTGACCACCTCTTTCATGGAAGCAAAATCATTTGGACCCTCAACGGTCTTTATGGAAAAATGCCTGTAATCTTTATTGCTGGGAACTCCGTTCCTGAAAACAACACAAGCCGCCACGGGATTGGATCCCTGCAGGTTGGAATTATCAAAACATTCAATGTGGACCGGTAAAGATGGCATATTCAGATCCTGTTGCAATTTTTCCAGCACTTTTCGCGTTTTTACATCCCGGCTTTTTCCCTTGTCCCGTGATTCAATAAGACGGAGCTGTTCCGTTTTGTAATTTTCGGCATTGCGCAGACTCAAAGTGACCAGTTTCTTTTTGTCTCCTTTCAGGGGAACATGCACACGGTTGTCGCCGGGAACCGCCTCGGGGAGAAAAGGCACCAGTATTTCCCGGGAAAGTCCGCCGGTCTGTTCTTTCATATCGGCAAGAAACAGGCTCAGGAGCGTTTCCGGTGTTTCTTCAATTTGCAATTTGTATTTTACATTCCGGGACTGAATAACAGCCCCTTCAGAAACACGCATAAAATTTCCAAATGCCATGGAAGATGAGTCATCTGTCAACAGGCTGAACACGTCAACATTGGAAATGCGGGGACTGACAATGACGGACTTATTTTGATACCTTGTAAGGGCTTCCCATTGTTCTTTGTATTTTTGTGCCTGTTCAAAATTCAGTTTCTCAACGGCATTTTTCATTTGTTCTTCCAAAAGGGTTCTCACGGAAGTAACGTCTCCTTTCAGAATTTTTACGGCATCCCGTATATATTGTTCATAGGCGCCCTCCGTTTCCAGCCCCACACAGGGGGCTTTACAACGGCCTATGTGGTATTGCAGGCATTTCCGGTAACGTTGGGCAGCTATTGCTTTTGGGGTAAGGACCAGGGAACAGGTACGCAAAGGATACAAATTATGGATAAGCTGCAGGAGTTGCCTGCAATAATAAGTACTGGTATACGGACCAAAGTAAAGCGATTTGTCTCTGATCACTTTCCGGGTCTGCATGATTCGTGGAAAAGGTTCATTTTTCACGCATATCCACGGAAATGTCTTATCGTCCTTAAGCAGGATGTTATACCGGGGCTGTAAGCTTTTGATCAAATTGTTTTCCAGCAACAGGGCGTCGCTTTCGGTTTCTACTACGGTATACTCAAGGGACCGGGCCCGGCTGACCATGCGTTGTGTCTTAACTGACAAGGCTTTCCCCCGGGTAAAATATTGTGAAACCCGCTTTTTAAGGTCTTTGGCTTTGCCTACGTAAATAACCGTTCCGTCTTTGTTCAGAAAACGGTACACACCGCATTGATGAGGTAACAGGGCTAATTGATCGTCCAGATGAGCCATAACATTGTAAAAATACATATATTTGCCAAACCATTTATGAAAAAACTAATAGAAACCAAAGATCTGCGACAGGTCTTCGGGGAAAAATCGGTAGTGGGTTTCTTTCTTGCACCGGCCTTGATGAAATTGATGAAGCTTGACAAGATAAACAAGCTTTATGACAAGGTGGCAGATTTTCAGGGACGTGAATGTTTAGAGGCTTTTCTGGCCGAAATGCGTATTACATACGAGATCCCCTCTACAGATCTGGCCAACCTTCCCAAAGAGGGGCCTTTCATTACTGTCTCCAATCATGCATACGGCGGCCTTGACGGGATCATCCTGATGCATCTTGTTTCTGAAGAAAGACCGGATCTGAAAGTCATTGTTAATTTTCTGTTATCCCGTATCAAACCTTTAGAAAATTTCTTTTTACCTGTCAATGCCTTTGATAAAAATGTATCATCCCGTTCCAGCATTAAAGGAATCCGCCTTGCTAAAGAAAGCCTCCAAAACGGAAGTCCTTTAGGCCTTTTCCCTGCCGGAGAAGTCTCACATATCGGACCTTCGGGACAAGTGGAAGACCTTCCCTGGCACACTCCCATAGTTAAGTTTATCCAGAACGCCGGTGTGCCTGTGGTTCCTATTTATTTTGGAGGTCACAATTCGGCCCGGTTTATGCGCCGGGCAAAACTCCATCCAATGCTTCAGACAGCCAGTTTGCCGTCAGAAGTACTTAACAAAAAAGGCCAACGCATTTCCATACGCATAGGAGCGCCTGTAAGCGTGGCCGAGCAACAGCGCTGCCAGGACTACAAGGAACTGGGAGATTACCTTCGTGCCAGGACTTACGCCCTGGCCGCAAACATAGAAAAAGAAGACAAGTACAAAGACCTGGAACATGCGGCTCCCATTGCAATTGCTAAACAAAACGATCTGGCGATAAGGGAAATTGAACAGCTTCCTTCACGGAATTGTCTGTTCAAAATCAACAATTTTGCCGCTTATTTTGCGCCTTATTCCTTCATTCCCAACCTCATGTACGAAATCGGAAGAAAAAGGGAGGAGGCGTTCCGTTCCGTAGGTGAAGGAACTTACCAACCATTGGATCTGGATCCTTATGACCGCAATTACCATCATTTGGTTTTGTGGGATACAGAAAAAAAGGCCATCGTGGGAGCCTACCGGATAGGCATGGGAGCCGAGTTAATGAAACGGTTTGGCCCTACCGGGTTTTACAACAGCACACTTTTTCAGTTTGACGAAAAATTTGAACCTGTGCTTCGTCAGAGCCTTGAACTGGGCAGGGCCTTCATCAGTCATGAATACCGATATGAAACCATACCCATGATGTTACTCTTCAAGGGCCTTTTCCACATCATGCTGCGCAATGAGGAATACCGTTATTTTATTGGACCGGTAAGCATTTCATCCTGGTATCCCAAATTGTATCAATCCCTGATACAGAAATATATCATGGTACATCACAGCACGCCCGATTACCAAGACTGCATACATCCAAGATGTCCCTTTGTCCCTGAATTCGGATTGGTCAATCCGGACGTGTTACTACGCGATATACAGACGCCCGAACAACTGGACAGGCTGTTGATGCGCATGAGTAACAGGCAATACCGTCTCCCTTCATTGGTGAAACGCTACCTGAAACTAAATGCCAAAGTGGTTGTGTTTAATATTGACAAAGAATTCAACGATTCACTGGACGGATTCATAGTATGTGATGTACAGGAAGTTTCCAAAGAGGAATTGTTGATGGTAACCAAGGATATTTCAGATCCTTCGGTAATCGAAAAACGCTTTGGAAGGTCTCTCACAAGATAAAATCTTTATGGAAAAGGCCCTGGAAGAGGCCCGTACGGCTTTCGCCAAAGACGAAATCCCCGTGGGAGCCGTTGTTGTTTGCCGGGGTAAAATCATTGCCAGGGCTCACAATCTGACGGAAACTTTAAACGATCCGACAGCACATGCCGAGATGCAGGCAATAACAGCCGCATGCAGTTCCCTGGGAGGTAAATACCTGGATGATTGCACGCTCTACGTGACATTGGAACCGTGTGTAATGTGTGCCGGAGCCTGTGCCTGGGCTCAATTGGGTCGATTGGTATATGCTGCAAGTGATCCCAAAAGAGGATACAACTTGTGTCCGGGCAATATTTTGCACCCAAAAACGGAAGTATCAGCAGGTTTGCTTTCTGAGCCGGCAGGACAGTTAATGAAAGATTTTTTTGCGGGGAAACGCTAATGTTATATCTTTGCAGCCTCCGATTGAGCTATGGTGTAATGGTAGCACTACAGATTTTGGTTCTGTCTGTCCAGGTTCGAATCCTGGTAGCTCAACAAAGGATGAGCTATGGTGTAATGGTAGCACTACAGATTCTGGCTCTGTCGGTCCGGGTTCGAGTCCTGGTAGCTCAACTTCCCCTGTTTTTTCCTTATAAATTCCAACAATTAAATACAATCAGTTAATTTTGCCGAATGAATAAACTGATTGCCTGTTTTGTCTCCTGTTGTTTTCTTCTGGGAACGTATTTCCCGGCAAACGGACAGTATTACAAAACCGGTGAAGATCCCGCCCGGTTGAAATGGAATCAGTTGCAAGCCGGTCCCTATAAGATCATCTTTCCCCGTGGTACGGATTCCCTGGCTTTCCGTTACGCATGGTTACTGGAACAAGTCACCCCTCATGCTATGGAATCCCTGGAAGCCGATACCCCTTCCATACCCGTGGTTTTGCATCCTTACAATGTAAATAGCAACGGCATGGTTGCCTGGACACCAAAAAGAATGGAACTGATAACCACGCCCCCTTCTTCAGGAACCATGCATAACTGGGAAAAACAACTGACTGTCCATGAAACCAGGCATGTAGCACAAATGCAACGTGCCGGTGAACATTTTTTCCGCGGTTTCAGGTGGTTTTTCGGACAGCAATCGGAAGGCGTGTCTGTTGGCTTGTATTTTCCCCGGTGGCTTCTGGAAGGAGATGCGGTTATAACCGAAACGCTGTTGTCTTCCGCCGGACGCGGCAGGGAAGCCTCTTTCCTGATGCCTTACAAAGCCTATTTTGCAGAAAACAAGTCTTTCTCTTACGATAAATGGCGCTACGGATCCTTCCGTCATTTTATTCCGGATCATTACGCGCTGGGATACATGAAATTATCCGTTGCCACATTGAATGCGGCTGAAGACGCGCTCAGCCGTATATTTACGGATATTACAAAATATCCTTTCTGGCCGTTTATTTACGGCACAACCTTCAAAAAAAATTACGGTTCTTATGCCGTAAAATTATGGAATCCGGCGGCAGATCACTACAAACAGATCTGGCAACAGGATGAAACCCCTGACAATCCTGCAGATCCCGGAACCCGCTTGAACCGCAGTGTGAAGGATTATGTCCGTTACGCCTCTCCGGCTCTTGTCATGCATGAAGACGGGACCGAGCACCTTTATGCCGTAAAATCTTCTTTAGCCAAAACGTCCCGAATTATTCGCTTTGATAAAAATGTTGAGCAAAAAGAACACACCCTGTTTCCGGCCGGGAACATCAATTCATCTTTGAACGCAAACGGCCCTTACCTCTATTGGAGTGAAACGGTCAGCGGATACCGGTGGGCTCACGAGAATTACTCGGTGATCATGAAATACAATGCGGTCACCGGACGCAAACAACAACTGACATCCAAAACACGTTATTTCAATCCGGCTCCCGGCCCCGATAACAAACTGCTGGCTGCTGCGTTTTATAAGCCGCAGGGAGGTTCGCAATTGCACCTGTTGAACGCCATGACCGGCGAACTTATGGAAATTATTGAAATACCGTGCGGTGAGCAAATTACAGAAATTGCATGGAGCAGCATGGATACCCTTATTGTGATGATAACGGGAGAAAACGGCACCGGGATATACAAAATGGACCGGAACTCCGGCCTTCAGACAGTGATCCTGCCGCCTTCTTTTCATTCCCTGGGAGGTTTGCAGTATGCTGCAGGGAAGATATTCTTTAAAAGCGACAGGGTCAACAATACAGACAACATTTTCAGTATGAATGAAGACGGGTCCGGAATACTTCAGCTTACCCGGGCGCGCTTTGGCGCTTTTGATCCTTTGCCTGATAAAACGCCGTCAGGAACATTCCTGTATTATACCAATTATACCACCCGGGGATATCAGCTTACCCGTTTGCATCCGGACAGTCTTGTCAACGCTCCGGCTTGTTTTACGCAGGAACAAGCGGATCCTTTTATACTTTCGGAAAAATCCGGGTTCAACATTGATACACTAAGGGTCCCGGAAAACATTGCTTACCCGGTAAAAAAGTATGGCAAACTGCTGCATGCTTTCAGAATCCACTCCTGGATGCCTTTTTATTTCAATTACGACGAACTGGAAAATTTCACCTTTAAGGAATATTACCGGTCCGTGGCACCGGGTGCTACTATCATGTCACAAAACACATTGGGAACACTTGTCACCACCATGGGGTATTCTTACCACCAGGGATTTCATGCCGGACACCTGAAAGTGAATTATTCAGGATGGTTGCCTGTATTTTCATTCCAGGCAGACATAAACGACAGGTACCATACACATACTTTTTCCGTGCCGGAAAACGGACAGTACAAATGGGCCAGCGACACCTTGAAGACCCCCTGTCTGGAATTTTCCCTGCGTTCTTATATTCCTTTTACTTTCAACAGCCACGGGTGGCAACGAGGACTTGTGCCGCAAATAAGGTATCGTATCTCCAATGACACCTACAAGCATCCCCTGGAAGACAAAACCATTGTAAACCAAATGTTCCAGGCAGGTTTACAATATTATCAAATGATGAACCGTGCACCCCGGGACATTTTTCCCCGCTTTGGCTTCGGCCTGAATGTCCAGACTTCATTTGCCCCGCAAGCTGCGGGACTCTTCACCGGTATCCTGTATATGCAGGCCTACGGGTACCTTCCCGGACTCCTGAGGAACCAGGCTCTCAAATGGAACCTGGGATGGCAGGAACAACAGGATAAGGACAGGTTCTTCTACCTGGGAACATTCATGGCCGCTCCGCGTGGTCTTGATCAACGCATCCTGGCACCCAGAACGTTTACGGCCTCTGTGGATTATGCTATT
Source organism: uncultured Muribaculaceae bacterium (assembly GCA_964542305.1). GTDB lineage: Bacteria > Bacteroidota > Bacteroidia > Bacteroidales > UBA932 > DMER64. The sequence continues at coordinate 6,517 of CAZITX010000003.1, forward strand.
CCGGTGTGGATTGGAGATCCTTCCATTCCCGATGTGATATATATCAAACGGCTTCAGGTTATACCTTTTGCAGATTACTTGCAAACCCGCCAGAGGGACGGCGTTAAAAACGAATACTGGTCTGTAGGAACGGATCTTCTTATGGATTTTCATTTGTTCAGAATAGGGGTCATGCTTTCTGCCGGGGTTCGCTATGCCTATACGTGTGAGCACAAACACCGCTTTGAATTTTTATTTTCATTTCCCGCTTTTTATTGATTTCACATGAAATTTCTGCGTTTTTTTTCTCCTTACGAATGGTTCCTGCTGTCATCCATCATAATTCTTAATTTCGTCGTTTTTTTTATAACGGGGCAATGGGATGTTTTGTCTGCCATTGCAACAATTTCCGGAGTTTTGTGTGTGGTTCTTGTTGCTAAGGGACACATTTCCAATTACCTTTTCGGATTGATCCAGGTAAGTTTATACACATACCTTTCCTGGGGAGTGGGATATTGGGGAGAAGTAGCCCTCAACGGGTTGTACTACGTCCCCATGCAGTTTATCGGATTTTTCATGTGGAGAAAACGCATACGGGAAGGAAGCAAGACCCGCGTCAAAGCCAAAAACCTGAGCAGGCAGCAACGCATATGGCTGTTTTTTACATGTGTAATACTCATTACCGCAGGCGGACTGTTGTTGAAATATTACAACGACCCGGCTCCTTTCCTGGATTCCACCACCACATTCTTGTCAATTGTGGCCATGTTCCTGATGGTTAAAACATACTCGGAACAATGGTATTTGTGGATCACGGTCAATGTTGCTACTATCATCATGTGGGGAATGGCTTTTATCCGCGAAGGCCAGGCCGGTCATCTTATCATTGCATCCATGTGGTGCGTTTACCTGCTTAATTCCGTTCACGGCTTGATTATCTGGAAAAAGGCTGCCAAAACGTCTTCGCTGACAAATTGACAGACTTTGTGCCGTGGCATTGATTTTGCGTTATCACCCTTCGTTGAGTGAAAACGTATAAAATCAGTATAAACAATCATTTTAAACTTTAACAGAGATGAAAATCAAACCTTTAGCAGATCGAGTAGTCGTTCAGCCGCAAGAAGCGGAAACCAAGACAGCTTCGGGCCTCTACATTCCCGACACCGCAAAAGAAAAACCCCAACGTGGAAAAATCGTAGCAGTAGGCAGCGGTAAAAAAGATGAGCCTATGGAATTGAAAGAAGGTGACATGGTTCTCTACGGCAAATATGCCGGTACAGAGATCAATGTAGACAACGAAGAATACCTTATCATGCGTCAATCGGACGTTTTAGCCATTATCTAAAAAATTAACCCTGTAAAAAACAAATTATCATGGCAAAAGAAATTAAATACAATATTGAAGCCCGTTCCCTCATGAAAGAAGGGGTTGATGCTTTAGCCGATGCGGTAAAAGTAACTTTAGGTCCCAAAGGACGTAATGTGGTTATTGACAAAAAATACGGAGCTCCCCAGATCACCAAGGATGGTGTTACCGTAGCAAAAGAAATCGAACTGGAAGAGCCGTTTGCCAATATGGGGGCACAGATTGTTAAGGAAGTTGCTTCCAAAACAAACGACCAGGCCGGTGACGGAACAACAACTGCTACCGTTCTGGCACAGTCCATTATCAACGTAGGTTTGAAAAACGTTACGGCCGGTGCCAATCCCATGAACCTGAAACACGGGATTGACAAAGCCATTCAATCGGTAGTTGCCAGCCTCAAAAAACAAAGTCAGCAGGTGGGCGACGATCTCTCAAAGATCGAACAGGTTGCCGCCGTCTCGGCAAACAACGACCATTCGATCGGCAAACTGATTGCCGAGGCCATGGGCAAAGTCAAGAAAGAAGGCGTGATAACGGTGGAAGAAGCCAAAGGCACGGAAACGGAAGTGAAGGTTGTCGAAGGGATGCAGTTTGACCGCGGATACATCTCGGCCTATTTCATTACCAATTCGGAAAAAATGGAAGCCGTGCTGGAAAACCCGCAGGTGCTGATCACAGACAAGAAGATCTCCACCATGAAAGACCTGATGCCCCTTTTGGAACCCGTGGCACAGAACGGCCGTTCGTTGTTGATCATTGCCGAGGATGTGGACGGTGAAGCTCTGGCAACCCTGGTGGTAAACCGCCTGCGCGGCACCCTGAAAATTGCAGCTGTCAAGGCTCCCGGATTCGGAGACCGCAGAAAAGAAATGCTGGAAGATATTGCCATTCTGACCGGCGGTACCGTGATCACGGAAGATAAAGGCATCCGCCTGGAATCTGCGACCCCGGACATGCTCGGTTCCGCAGAAAAAGTGGTTATTGACAAAGAAAATACTACCATCGTAAACGGCGGCGGCGAAAAGAAAGCCATTGACCAGCGCGTGGCCCAGATCCGCAAACAAATGGACATTACCACAAGCGATTACGATAAGGAAAAACTCCAGGAACGTCTTGCCAAACTTTCCGGCGGTGTGGCCGTACTTTACGTAGGTGCCGCTTCCGAAGTGGAGATGAAATCCAAGAAAGACCTGGTGGAAGACGCCCTGAATGCTACACGTGCAGCCATTGAGGAAGGTTTTGTGCCCGGTGGTGGCGTAGCCTACATACGTGCCATTGATGACCTGAAAAAAATCAAAACGAAAAACGAAGACGAAGCTACCGGTATAACCATCGTAGCACGTGCCATAGAAGAACCTTTGCGCATGATCGTTGAAAATGCAGGACAGGAAGGCAGCATAGTGGTACAGAAAGTCCGTGAAGGCAAAGAGGACTACGGATACAATGCCTGGACAGGAACATATGAGAATCTGTTCGCTTCCGGCGTCATTGATCCTACCAAAGTAGCCCGTGTCGCCCTGGAAAATGCAGGATCCGTTGCAGGGATGTTCCTGACCACGGAATGCGTTCTGGCAGAAAAGAAAGAAGAGAATCCCCCCATGCCGGCCCCCAACCCCGGAATGGGCGGAATGATGTAATATTCAGCACATTACAAACTTTTGGAACACGGGAAGTTATACTTTCCGTGTTCTTTTTTTTCGTACCTTCGTTCTATGAAGAACAGATGCCTGCTGCCCTGGCTTACTCTTCTTTTGGCGGGCTGCGGGACCCAATCCACGGAAACACCCCGGATCATGGCTTGGGTCTTTGACAAACCGGCAAGCTTATGGGAAGAACGGCTTCCGTTGGGTAACGGAAGGCTGGGAGCTATGCCGGACGGAGGCATCGCAGCTGAAAGTATCATTCTCAATGAAATATCGTTGTGGTCGGGTTCTCCTGCAAACGATCTGAGACAGGGAGCGTACCAGGTACTGCCGGCAATCCGGGAGTTGCTCTATAAAGAACAAACTCCCAGGGCACAGGAGATCATGTACCGTTTCTTCACTTCCCGCACAAGGGGTTCTGAAGGAAGTGGCGGGGCCGGCAATACGTTTGGCAGTTACCAGGTTTTAGGCACATTGTCCCTGGACTTCACCTACGATTCTCCTGTTGCTTCCGTTTCCGGTTATTCCAGAATGCTTGATATTGCCACGGCCACTTCCTTTACGTCATTTAACCTGGAAGGTGTTACTTATACCCGCGAATGTTTTACATCCCTGGCAGATGATGTGATCATTTTGCGTCTTACAGCTTCACAGCCCGGAGCGCTTTCGTTCAAAGCCACGTTAAAGCGTCCTGAACGAGCCCTTGTGCGCGTGGTTGACAGCTGTCTGATCATGGAAGGGTCGCTGGCTTCCGGACAGGATACAATTCCGGGAATGAGGTATTATACCCGTATGGAAATCATCCCGGAAGGTCCCGGCCTTTTGAGCTATACTCAGGACTCCATCATCCTGCAACAGGCAACACAGGCTAACATCATCATTTCCGCTGCAACCGATTTCATGGTGGATTCCATGTCCCTCAGTCCGGATTCATCATACATGTATCGGGCAGATTCCCTTGCACGCAGGGCTGCTGTCAAAGAATATCCCCGGCTGAAAAAGGATCATATTGACACTTATCAGCGTTTTTTTCACCGTGTTCATCTGCATTTACAGGATTCATCCGATTTGTATTTTCAGATGGGAAGGTACTTGCTCATTGCTTCCACCCGTCCCGGATCGCTTCCACCGAATTTACAGGGGTTGTGGACTTCTCACATTCAGACACCCTGGAACGGTGCTTACGATCTGAACATGCATATGCAAATGAATTTCTGGCCTGCTTTAAACACCAATTTACCCGAGTTTCAAAGGCCGCTCGCTGATTTTGCTGCATGGCTTTCCGAAAAGGGAAAACGAACGGCTACCGGATACTACAATGCTCCCGGCTGGACGGTACATGCCCGCACCAACCTGTGGGGATATACCGCACCGGGACACAACACCGCATGGAGTGCTTACAATACAGGGGGAGGCTGGTTGTGCAATCCTTTGTGGGATTACTATCTTTACACGTTGGACGTTGAATACCTGAAAACGGTATATCCCGTGCTGAAAGAAGCTTCACGTTTTTACCTTGCCTCTCTTATGGAAGATCCCGTATACGGATGGCTTGTTCCCGTACCTTCCATGTCTTACGGGAACACGTATTATATCATGGATCAGGAGGTACCCGGGCAATTGTCCGTTCCTTTATTCCTTTGCATGGGATCTACGGCAGACATACAAATGATAAGAGAGCTGTTCTCCAATGTCATTGCTGCCAATCGTATTTTAATGAACACGGAAGATTTTCCGTTTATTTACAAACTGGAAGAAGCCCTGGACAGGCTGCCTCCCTACACGGTAAACGAAATGGGCTGTCTGCGTCGTTGGTTATACGATTATACGGAAGAAGACCTGAGAATGCGAAATGTAACGCATCTTTACGCCTTGTATCCCGGCCAACAGATCACCAACAAAGATTCCGTACTGTTGAAGGCTTGTGCCCAAACATTGGAAAGACGCGGATACGGCGGATCCGGGTGGCAAATGGCATGGAACCTGAATCTCCGTGCACGACTGGAAGACGGAGAGGGTGCTTACAAGGTCCTGAGTGAAATGATGTCTCCGGCTCTGGAAGAAAGTATTTCCCCTTACCTGACAGGAGATCTTTCTGCCATAACACTTCTGGGATCAGGGATGTACCCTAACGGGTTTTCTTCCAATCCGCCATTCCAGATTGACGGGAACCTGGGGGGATGTGCCGGTATTGCCGAGATGTTGCTGCAAAGTCACCGGGGATACATACATGTATTGCCTGCTTTGCCTATGGCGTGGGCGCAAAAAGGATCTTTCAGAGGCCTTTGCGCCCGGGGAGGAGCCGAGGTTTCCTGCAAGTGGGAAAACGGGGAAATACTTGAAATTCAGATTAAAGCCACTTGTGACAATACGTTCACATTAAAAATTCCTGAAAATTTTAACAGGATAAAAAAACAGTATATCGATATCCCGCTAAAAAAAGGAGAAACAATCACTTATCATACAAAAAGTAAAATCAACCGTAAAAAAACATTATGAGATCAGACAAACAAGAACAGGACTTTCGCATAGGCTGTCATCTTTCAGCTTCCGCAGGATACCTTGCAATGGCAAAAACCGCCGTTGAGATAGGCGCCAATACATTCCAGTTTTTTACACGGAATCCTCGTGGCGGAGCTGCCAAACCAATTGATCCGAAAGACATTGAAGCATTCCTTCAGTTTTCAGAAGAAAACCATATCGGACCTGTCCTGGCACACGCATCTTATACCATGAACTTATGTGCCGCCGAAAACCGGATCCGGGAATTTGCGCTCAACACCCTGATGGACGATTTGTTCAGGATGGAATATACCCCCGGAAATCTGTACAACCTGCACCCCGGAAGTCACGTACAACAAGGCGTTGAAAAAGGCATTGCATTGATAGCCGATGCACTGAACGCCGCAATAACAAAAGAGCAAACCACCTGGGTACTGTTGGAGACAATGGCGGGAAAAGGCACGGAGATTGGCCGTAGTTTTGAAGAGATCCGGGCCATTATGGATCGTATTGAGATTCGTGATCGGGTAGGAGTATGCCTGGATACATGTCATATTTTTGATGCCGGATACGATATTAAAAATAATCTGGATGGCGTTTTGGAAAATTTTGACAAAACAATCGGCCTGGAGAGGCTAAAAGCCATTCATATCAACGACACCAAAAATCCGTTTGAAAGTCATAAAGACAGGCATGAAACCATAGGAAACGGTTATCTGGGCCTGGAGACGTTCCGCAAGGTCATTAACCATCCAGCCTTACGACACCTCCCGTTTTATCTGGAAACGCCCAACGAACTGCCGGGATATGCCAGGGAAATCGCTTTGCTGAAAACCGAACGAACCGGGGCATAAGCAGCCAGAAATCCTATTCCCAGAACAACCAGGGAAACCAATACCATATCCGACCATTGAACGTCAACCGGGTAAGCCGTAACCATAAAGCTGCCCGGAAGGGATATCAATCCAAAATGTGATTGTGCAAAACAGAGGAGCAGGCCCGTAATCATACCTGCACCCCAGCCGATTATGGATATCAGCCACCCTTCGGTAATGAAGATCTGCCGGATCAAGGAGGGTCGTGCTCCCATGCTTACCAACACCGCAACGTCTTCTTTTTTCTCCAGAATAAGCATGCTAAGAGAACTCAGCACATTGCAGGAAATAATCAGCAGGATGAATCCCAAAAGCACGAAAATAATGATCTTTTCCGTTGTCATCATTCGGTACAGGGTTTCATTCTGTTGGTAACGGGTAAGTACCGTGTAGCCGTTTCCCAGATGTTCTTTTAATGCTTTGCTTAATGATTTCACACTTCGCGGTTCTTTCACGCGAATTTCCAGATGAGACAAACGATCTCCGTAATCCAGGAGTTTCCGGGCAGTTTCCAGAGATACCAGCAAATGGTCTGAATCGTAATGCTGTTCTACGGCAAAAATACCGGCAGGAAACAATTTTTCCTGCTTCAGGGATGCCATCGGATTGAGCGGTGAAAAAACGGCGTCTTTTTTGGGATAATAGATCCATAAAGGATCAATAAAAGCCACATTCAATCCCAGATTCCCTGCAAGGCCCCTTCCTACTACGGCTTCTTCCAGTTCACCAAACCGAACACTGAACCTTCCGTGTGTCAGATAAGCCTGCAAGGGGGACTGTTTCATGAACACACTGTCAACTCCTTTCATCAGAGCCACTGCCTGTTGGTTTCTGTATTGAAGAAATACTGTCTCTTCAATGACCGGACACAAGGCTTCAATACGTGAATCTTGAAAAATCTCCCCGAAATTCTGTACTCCCGGCATTGTTTTACCTTCTGTACTTCTGATTACCAGATCGGGATCGAAAGCATTGTACATACCCTTTACCAGGTTGTCAAAGCCGTTGTACACAGACAATACAACTACAAGGGCCATGGTTCCCAAACCAATCCCAATAGCACTAATGGCTGAAATGACATTGATGATCTGTCTGGATTTTTTTGCAACCAGGTACCGTCTTGCTATGAAGAAAGCCGTTTTCAACCTTTAGCCGTTTTGTTACTTAAGCAACTCCTCAATGTGTTGGACATAATCCAGCGAATCGTCCAGGAAAAACACCAATTCAGGGACAATTCGTAATTGCCGGGCTACCCGGCGACCCAACTCGCCACGGATGGCTTTGTTTTGTTCTTTTACCTGTTCCAGAACTGCATCGGCCTTTTCAGATGGGAAAACACTTATCCAGGTATGAGCCACAGAAAGATCGGGGCTGATGCGAACCCTTACTACGGATATCATGGCTCCCTGGTAGGATGCCATTCCTTTTTCCCGAAATATTTCCGAAAGATCTTTTTGTATCTGACGAGCTACTTTCAGTTGTCTTGTACTGGTTTCTGTTTCGGGGACTTTCATGATCATACAATCTTTATTATGAAATAATTTTTCTTTCCTTTCTGTACCAACAGGTATTTTCCCTGTATAAGCATGTTTTTGTCTACGGTCAGTTCGGGTGAAGCAATCTTTTCCTTGTTCAGGCTTAAGCCTCCGCCCAGGATTAATTTACGGCATTCGCCTTTGGAAGGAAGCACGGATGTTTCTACGGCAAGCAAATCGGTAATGACCGAAGGCAGTTTGTCTGCCGCGATTTCAAACTGAGGAACACCCTGAAAAACAGACAAGAAAGTACTTTCTTCCATAGCCATCAATTGCTCTTTTACACCGTTTCCAAACAGAACCTGCGAGGCGGCAACAGCTTTGTTATATTCACCGGCCCCGTGTACCATTGTTGTTACACATTCCGCTATAACACTCTGCAGCAACCTTTTGTGCGGTTCTTCCCTGTGTTTGCCGACTGCTTTTTCAATTTCGTCCCGGGATAAAAGAGTAAATATCCTGATGTATTTTTCTGCATCCTGGTCACTCACGTTCATCCAAAACTGGTAGAAAGCATACGGGGTCGTTCGTTCCGGATCCAACCACACGTTTCCCGATTCGGTCTTTCCGAATTTTCCTCCGTCGGATTTGGTGATCAACGGACAGGTAAGTGCGAAACTTTCTCCCCCTTCTTTTCTGCGGATCAATTCGGACCCGGTAGTAATATTGCCCCATTGGTCAGAGCCGCCCATCTGCAATTTGCAGCCGTAATGCTTATAAAGATAGAGGTAATCGTATCCCTGCAGCAACTGGTAAGTAAATTCGGTAAAAGACATTCCTTCCGATTCCTCACCGGTTAGTCTTTTACGTACGGAATCCTTACTCATCATATAATTGACGGTAATATGCTTCCCGATATCACGCGCAAAATTGAGGAACGTATAATCTTTGGTCCAGTCGTAATTGTTCAATAAAAGGGCGCCATTGGATCTGGCCTGGTCAAAATCAAGAAAACGCGTAAGCTGTCGTTTTATACATTCCTGGTTATGCCGCAATGTATCCTCGTTTAAAAGGTTTCGTTCAGAAGACTTTCCGGAAGGATCTCCAATCATCCCCGTAGCACCGCCTATCAGGGCAATGGGCCGGTGTCCGCATTCCTGGAAATGCCGAAGCATCATAACACCCACCAGGTGTCCGATATGCAGAGAATCCGCCGTGGGGTCAATCCCAACGTATGCCGTTGTCATTTCTTTGTTCAACAATTCTTCTGTTCCGGGCATTATATCGTGAATCATGCCCCTCCATGCAAGTTCTGCCACAAAATTATTCTGCTTCATCCTCTGTGTTGGTATGTTTTGTGCAAAGGTAAAGAATAAAAATTTGTACTTTAGTGGGATAATTCATTTTTGTGATGAAGCGACTTTTTATACTATTTTCTCTTGTCTTCCTTTTAACGTCCTGCGAATGGTTCAGGCATCCTGAGGAAGCACCACCGATCACTCAAAAAGTGAACACATATATGCTGGATCTGATGAAAGAAGTATATCTGTGGGAAACGCATATCATGGACACATTTGACATTCGGTATGAATTTGACGAATTTGAGTTTTATGAAAAATTGTGTTACCGGACAGAAGACCGTTGGTCCTTCCTGACCGATGACGTTCAGTCTCTTCTGGAAGGTGGTGAAGGTGTGGAAACCACGTTTGGGTATTCCCTGGCATTCGGCACATTTTCCAACACTGGCAATTATTTTGCCGTTATTCAATACGTATATCCACAAACACCGGCCGGTGAAGCCGGGTTGAAAAGAGGTTCCATTATTATTGAAATGAACGGAAATGCGATTACCCGGGACAATTATTCGGATCTTTATTATTCCTCTTCTCTGAGCCTGACACTGGGAGAACTAAAGGATGATGTTATACACCAAACCGGTACGGTTAATCTTACTGCCCGAAAACAAAACCTGAATCCCGTCATTGCTTCAACCATTATTGATAACGGCTCCCAGAAAACAGGATATATTTGCTATACGGACTTTTTCGGAAATTCCGAGGCTCTTTTTTACCCGGTATTCCAGGAATTCAAAGCTGCCGGGATCACAGACCTGGTTCTGGATCTGCGTTACAACCTGGGCGGGTACCTGAGTGTTGCTGCAGCCCTGGTTGGTGTCGTATGTCCCTCGGAATTCCTGACCGGCAACACGGTACTGATCTCAAAAACATGGAACGATCTCTACCAGGATTATTGGGCAGACAACAATCGGGATGACATGTTGCATGAGTATTTCCCGAAATTTTCAGATGTGCCTGTGAACCTGAATTTATCCCGCATCTATATTCTGACAGGATATAACACCGCAAGTGCTTCCGAATTGACCATCTGCGGACTGGATCCCTATATGGAAGTTATAAAAATCGGAGACGTGACCCGGGGAAAATATACCGCAGCCATGATCTTTAATCCTGAAGAAGATCCGGAAATTGAAAATTGGGGAACCCAGGCCATCGTATACAAATACGCCAATGCAGAAGGTGTAACGGATTTTAAAAACGGATTTTCTCCCGATTACCCGGTAGAAGATGTGCTTATGGGAGAAGTATATTCCCTGGGAGATCCGCGTGAAAATCTGTTTAAAACCGCTCTTTCGCTTATCGGAACAAACGCTCCCGCTACCGCATCCTTGCCCCCCACCCGGAATATTTCCGGGGTGAACTTTGACCGCTCTTTTTCATCTAAAATGAACGAGCTGAACCATCATCTGATTGATTCAAAAAAACCGTAACAACTCTATGAAACCTTACAGATCTCTTCTTTTCCTTACTGCCGTTCTGGTATTCACGGCATTTTCACAGCCTTCTTTTTCACAAACATTCCAACCGGGTCGCACTCCCCTGGAAATACAACTTTCCTCTTTACCGCAGGTTACTGAAGTATTAAGGCTGGAGAGCAGCTCATTTGATGAAAAATACAGGATCCGGGTCCGGCAAATGGTCAATCACGAAGATATCATTTACGGGTTTTTTGAGCAACGCGTTTTTGTAATGCATGCCGGGACTGATCGTCCAACCGTCCTGGTGACCGAAGGATACGGAGCCGATTATGCGGCAAATCCCCGGTATCGTGAAGAATTGTCACGTTTGCTGGATGCCAATCTTATAGTGGTAGAACACCGGTATTTTTCCGAATCCGTTCCTTCTCCCAGATACTGGGAATTTTTAAACGGCCCGCAGGCGATGACTGATTTGCATAAAATCCGTGAAATTTTTGCGACCGTCTATCCCGGAAAATGGATAGCCACCGGAATCAGCAAGGGCGGGCAGACCGCTTTGATGTACAGAACGTTATATCCTGAAGATGTAGATATTACCGTGTCGTATGTAGCCCCGTTGTGCCAGGGTGTTGAAGACGGCAGGCACGAACCTTTTATAGCCCGTAAAGCAGGGACTCCTGAAACAAGAGAAAAAGTCTTGAACTTTCAGAAAGAAGTCCTTATACGCAGGGACAGCCTTATGCCTCTTTTCACAAGTTATTGTGATTCGGCCGAATTAAGTTTTTCAAGACCCGTGAACGAGATCTTTGATTATTGCGTTTTGGAATATTCTTTTGCCTTTTGGCAATGGGGTACGGATCCTGCCAAAATTCCGGCTTCAGACGCTCCCGACAAACTTGTTTTTGCACATTTTATGCAGGTAGCATCTCCCGATTATTTTGTAAGGGATTCTCCTACCATGCCTTTTTTTGTACAGGCTGCCAAAGAATTGGGGTATTACGGTTACGACACAAAACCGTTCCGGTTCAAAGTAGAACGAACCCGTTTTGTTCCCGGAAAACAAAAAAAACGTAAAAACGATTCCGTTTCTGTAAACACTCCCGCTCAAGGAGAATGGGTTACCCGTAAATACCCCGCTATGGAGCTGAAAAATGCGCGGGGATATCTAAAACAACTTTTTTTACCGGACACGTACAAACCCCGTTTCAAAAAAGCATTGTACCGTGAACAAAGCAAGTTTGTAAAAGAAACGGATGCCCGCATGGTTTTCATATACGGAGAATGGGATCCCTGGACAGCTGCAGCCGTTCCCAATCCCGACAAACCCAATATTTTGTACTACGTGGAACCCGGGGGAAGCCACCGCGCCCGGATTTCAACACTGCCTGAATCCATGAGAAACGAATTGTTGCAACAATTGCAGGTCTGGTTGAACGAATAATGATGATATGGATCCTTTTATCCCGCTTACCGTAAGTGATAAAGAACTCCTTGACCCGTACCTGAAAAACTCCGGCAAATCCGGTTCTGAATACGCTTTCTCTACCCTGTATATGTGGTCAGGAATATTTCACACTTTTCATAATTCAGTACAGACAGAGAATGATTCCCTGCTTGTGATCCGTAGCCGTAAAGATGAAAGCACCCCGTTTCATTACTTATACCCCTTAAGTCTGAAGGGTCCCGTGCCGCCACAAACGGCTATGTCTGTTCTGGAAAAAATGTCCGGAAACGATCCCTTTTTACTGGGAGGACTTTCACATAGCGAAGCCGCCATGCTGGAATCCGGGTTTCCTGATACATTTATCATTCAACCTGTCAGAGACTCTTTCGATTATATTTACGACATAAGTGACCTGACCCATCTGAAAGGTAAAAAATTACAATCAAAAAGAAATCATCTAAATGCATTTCTGAATAATTATCCGCATTATGAATTCCTGCCCATTACAGAAGCTGACATTGCCGATTGCCTGGTAATGAATGATCAATGGTGCAAGATCATGGGATGTATATACAATCTGGAGATGGAAGAAGAGATTTGTGCCGTGCACAGGGCCTTCAGGGCATACCGGACATTAGGCCTGGAAGGCTTCATGATAAAACTTGACGGACATATCATCGCCTATACGTTGGGGGAACCTTACAGAAAGGACACGTACCTGGTGCATGTAGAAAAAGCGTTCCCCGAATATCGTGGAGCGTATCAGGCTATCAATCAATTGTTTGTGAAATATATTGCGGAGAAATACCCTGACGTAAAATACATAAACCGGGAAGATGATGCCGGAGACAAAGGCCTTCGTCATGCAAAAATGAGTTACCGGCCCGCCTTGCTTCTGGAAAAGTATATGACAAAGATCACCCCACCAACCAGACCATGACATGGTCTTCCAGCAAAAGATATTCCAGGGTAAAAGTTTCTTCTATGCCATCCTTGTGGTAGAAAACGGCATCTAATTCACCTTCTTCTTTAGGTGAAAATCTGCTGATTTTCATTTGCTCTATAAAATCCACATCGGGTTGGGACATATATTTGTACAACGCTTCCTTGGCACTCCAGATCAGTGCCAGTTGCAATTCGCGTACTTCCGGTTTGTCGGAAAGAAATTCCTTTTCTTCTTCTCCGACCGCCTTTTTTTCAACGGCAGAAAAGTTTCTTTTTAGTGATTCAATATCAATTCCCACGCTGTTTTCCGGGTGGGTTAGAACAGTGGCAAAGCGCCGTGTGTGTGCAATGCTGATCTCAATTATGGAGTTTTGTAAAAACGGCCTTCCGTTCTCATGATATCCCAGGTAAACCTTTTCTTTAAAGATGGTATCCAGAATGGCTCTTACGGCCAGTCGTTCCAAACGTCTTTGAGGATTGGTAATGTACGAAAGTTCTTCCTGTTCATCATTCGGAAGAACACACAATGTTTTTAATTGCTCTTCGGGTTCGGTAATCTCCCAAACGGCAATTTCTGCTCCATTTTTAAATTTTTCCCTAAAAAACAGTCCCATAAACGAGCGGTAAAGATAACAACAAAATTTAAATCCTGAATAATCCGAAAACAGCTGAACCGCTGCCCGTCATGGACGCGAATACTGCACCTTCCGTGTACAATGCTGTTTTGTATTCTTCTATCTGGGGATGTTTCTCAAAAACCGTTTCTTCAAAATCATTTTCCACAATGTATTTCCACGAATCTATAGGTTGCATTAGAAGATCTTTCAATGCCGTATTGTGCTTTTTTAATCTGAGACCTCCGTAAGCCATGGCCGTAGATACAGAAACAGGTGGAAAACGCACTTCTATACGGTACCGGGTCAGGTCCGGATCAAAAGGCGTCAGGACATCTCCCCTGCCTGTTGCCAGATAAGGTTCATAGGGAGTGCTTTGAAGAAAAAAAGGAACATCGCTTCCCAGTTGCAGGGCATAATGATGTATTTGCCGGACTGTCAGCCCCAGGGAAAAATGTTTATTCAGCAATTGAAGACAAAAAGCCGCATCTGAAGAACCTCCGCCCAAACCGGTACCGGGCGGTATTTGTTTGTAAAGGTGAATATCCACCGGGGAAATATCGAAATCCCGGGCTATCAAACGGTAGGCTTTTACGCAAAGGTTTTCTGATTCAGGACCCGGCAACGGCAATCCGTACATAAATAAGCGGACGTTCCTGCCTTTTCCCCCGGCATCCGAAATTTCAAGAATATCACACAACTTATGAGGCACAAACAGTGTTTCTATATCATGGTAGCCGTCTGCGCGCTTTCCCAACACGTGCAATCCCACATTGATCTTGGAATAAGGATAAACTACTGTAGTGGCCATATAGCAAGGGTTAACCGCACTTTGAGAACCCGCAGCTCATACACAGCAGGCACCCTTCCTGGTATACCAGATTTTGCGATCCGCATTTTTCACACAACGTTCCGGAAGTGTCTTTGGTCCCGTTTGGAATGTATCTTTTCAGGGCCCTTTCAACGCCGGTTCTCCAATTGTTAATCGTCTGACTGTCCAGTTCCAGCGAAGAGACCAGGTGGACCACTTCCTCCACGGGAAGCCCGTTTCTCAACACGCCCGAAATCAGCTTGGCATAATTCCAATAAGCCTGATTGAACATATGCGATATTCCTCCTACCGTATTGGGATACCCGTATTTGTCGATGAAACGGAAATCGTAACGGGATCCTTTTTCTTCAACCACTTTGATAACCTGCCCCATGGTAACTGATTTGGGAATCACACGTGTGTCTTCATCCAGTTTCCCGGTAAAAATTTCGTATGGCCGTCCCTGGTACAACCCCACAAAGGCGATCCATTGTTCATTGGCGTTTTTGAACCGGATTATCTCAGCTTCCAAAGCTTCCGGCCTATCTTTGGGCAGGGATTGTATTTTCTTTTTATCCTGCGAATCGGAAGAAATAAGCACCCCCGAACGACTTCCTTCCCGGTAAACGGTGACGCCTTTGCATCCCCATTCCCATGCGGTTTTGTAAACCTTCGCCACCATATCTTCCGTAATATCGGCCGGCAAATTTACCGTAACACTGATGGAATGATCCACCCATTTCTGCAATTGTCCCTGCATTTTAACCTTTGCAACCCAGTCCACATCATTGGCTGTTGCCTTGTAATACGGAGATTCCTGAACCAATTTTTGCAAATCATCTTTGTCCATGCCAATAACGGCGTTTCTGTCATGACCGTTTATTTCTGCCCAATCCAGGAATTTGTGGTGAAAAACGTTGTATTCTTCGAAAGCATCACCCATTTTATCGGTATAAGCTACCGTAACGTTTTTATCATTCGGGTTGACCTTCTTACGACGCTGATAAACAGGCATAAACACCTGTTCAATTCCACTGGTGGTTTGTGTCATAAGGCTGGTGGTCCCCGTTGGTGCTATGGTCAGCATGGAAATGTTGCGGCGTCCGGTTTTTTCCATCATTTGATAAAGGGGTTCATCCTCCTGTCGGATCCTTTCTATCATTGGATTCCTGAGTTCCCGGTTAGGATCGTATATGGGGAATGCGCCTCGTTCCCCGGCCATGATCACCGAAGACCGGTATGCCGTGAGAGCCAGTGTTTTCTGAACCTGGACACCTACCTGTATAGCCTCCTCCGAGCCGTAACAGAGTCCAAGGGCAGCCAGCATGTCTCCTTCCGCTGTAATGCCCAGTCCCGTACGCCTTCCTCCCATACTTTTTTCTTTTATCTTCATCCACAATTCACGCTCGTTTCTTTTGATTACCTCGTCTTCCGGGTCTCTGTCTATTTTTGCAATGATGGCATCAATCTTTTCCATCTCCAGATCTACCAAGTCGTCGTTCAAACGCATGGCTTTCATAACATGGTCTTTGAACAACGCCATATCAAACCTGGCGTTTGCCGTAAAAGGATTTTCCACATAGGAATACAGGTTGATGGCAATCAGCCGGCAAGAATCATAAGGACAAAGCGGAATCTCACCGCAGGGATTCGTACTTACCGTCTTATATCCCAGGTCCGCATAACAGTCGGCAACGGATTCCCGTGTTATGGTGTCCCAGAAAAGCACTCCGGGTTCCGCCGATTTCCATGCATTGTGGATAATCTTTTTCCAAAGGGCGGCAGCATCAATTTCCTTTTTATATTTTGGAGTCGTTGCCTCTACTGGATATTGCTGTACATATGTTTTACCGGCAAGAACCGCTTGCATGAAATCGTCATCAATTTTCACGGAGACATTGGCACCGGTCACTTTGTTTTGTTCCAGTTTGGCATCAATGAACTGTTCCGCATCCGGATGTTTAACCGAAATGGTGAGCATAAGAGCTCCCCGTCTCCCGTCCTGGGCAACTTCGCGTGTAGAATTGGAATAACGTTCCATAAAGGGAACCACTCCCGTAGAGGTAAGGGCCGAGTTTAACACCGGAGACCCTCCCGGCCGGATGTGCGACAGATCGTGACCCACACCGCCCCGACGTTTCATCAGCTGAACCTGTTCTTCATCTATTTTTAAAATCCCGCCGTAAGAATCGGCCTGGTTCTGATGACCTATCACAAAACAATTGGATAAAGAAGCTACCTGGTGATCGTTTCCGATCCCGGACATGGGCCCTCCCTGGGGCACCACGTACTTGAAATGATCCAGCAATTCAAAAATTTCCTCTTCGCTCAGGGGATTGGGGTATTTTTTTTCTATCCTGTAAAACTCCCGCGCCAGTCTCCTGTGCATATCCTCGGGAGTGCGTTCGTAAAGATTGCCAAAAGAATCTTTCATGGCGTACTTATTGATCCAAACCGAGGCGGCCAGCTCGTCGCCGTTAAAATACTCCTTTGTTTTTTTCAAGGCTTCCTCATAGGGAAAAACTGCCTTTGCATTCTTGACTTCAGAATCCATCGCGCTGTAAATAAGAAGGTTACTAAATAATAATTGTTTTCCGGCGGAAAAGGGAATTGCAAGTTAGCTCAATCGTTGCTGGATTAACAGAGGCACAGTAAAAAGATATGCACAAAATTTTTAACAACAATGCATCGTGCAGTTGGAGCATTTTGTAAACTCCCCACGCAGCCTGCTTTCCACCATTTTTTCCAGTCTTTCACGGATGGCCCGGGTTCGGATACCGGCCAGGACATCTTCTACAAAAGCCATTTGCTGGAGCATTTTTGCCTGAGCTAAAGGAATACCTCTTGAACGCAAGTAAAAAAGGCCCATTTCGTCCAGACGGCCAATACTGGCACCGTGTGAACATTTTACGTCGTCGGCATAAATTTCCAGTTGCGGTTTTGTAGTGACTTTGGCGTTATTGGTAAGCAGTAAATTGTGATTTGCCTGATAGGCCTCGGTTTTCTGAGCCCCCGGAGCCACTTTTATGGCTCCATTGAATGAACCCCGGGAAAAGTTATCCAAAATCCCTTTGAATAATTGACGTGAATAACACTCAGGAGCATTGTGATCAACGGAAATATCGTAATGTATTTGTTGTTCCCCGTCAGCCAGATAAAGTCCATCCATACGGCAAACCGCCCCGGGATGGTTCATCACGGCATGAAGCTTATTGCTAATGATGCCGCCGTAAAGGCTTAAAACGTGACAGTCCAGGGCCGCTCCCTTATCCAGGGTTGCCGTAAGATCCAGCCAGTACCGGGAACGAATGTGTTCATTCTGCATGAACAGGATATCAAGACGGGCGTTTTCTCCAAGAGTGATCTTGGAAAAACGGGAAGTCCTGTACAGATGTTCTTTTAATGTATGATCGCACACAATAATCTGAATTCCGGATCCCGGCTCCAGCGTCCATTCGTTGGTGAACTCCAAAGGACGGGAAAGGTTTTCGCTCCTTACACTTATGATCTGTATGGTTTCCCCAAAGTGATCCCCCTTGATATGCAAATGCAATCCTTTATCATCAGGCCCTCTTTTAAGGGTTATCCCGTTTGTTTCATTTTCGTCTTCCTGAAGTATGCCGTCCACCAGGAAAACCTGCCTGATTTTCTCATCAGGCACGGTACAGCGGAAAGCACGCCTTACTTCAGGCATATAGGTGTATTCTTTCATTTTCCGTTAATAAGATGGTCGTAGCCCTTTGTTTCTACTTCCAGCGCCAGCTCTTTTCCGGCCGTTTTAATAATCTGTCCCCTGTAAAGTACATGTACGATATCCGGGACAATATAGTCAAGCAATCTTTGGTAGTGCGTTATAACAACAAAAGCGTTTTCTTTTGTTTTCAATTTGTTAACCCCCTGGGCCACTACCCTCAGGGCATCCACGTCCAAACCGCTGTCCGTTTCGTCCAGAATGGCCAGGGTCGGTTCCAGCATAGCCATTTGAAATATTTCATTCCTTTTTTTCTCTCCTCCTGAAAATCCCACATTTACACCGCGTCCCACAAAAGAAGGATCCATTTCCACAACGGCCATCTTATCCCTCATGATCTTGAGAAATTCACCTGATGAAAGAGGCGGAAGGTTTTTGTACTTGCGTTGTTCGTTGATGGCCGCTTTCATAAAATTCACAATGGTCAGTCCCGGAATTTCAACAGGGTACTGAAACCCAAGGAAAAACCCCAACCGGGCCCTTTCCTCCGGAGCCATTGCAAACAGGTCTTTCCCCATAAACGTGGCAGAGCCCCCTGTTACGGTAAACGTTTCCCGGCCGGCCAGTACAGATGCCAGCGTGGATTTGCCGGACCCGTTGGGCCCCATAATTGCATGAATTTCACCCGGGTTAATATCCAGGTTGATTCCCCTGAGGATTTCTTTCTCCCCTATGCTTACACATAGATCTTTAATACTTAACATAACTGTTTCTGTTTTTCCCATTCCTTTTTCCAGTGAATAACACCAATAATATTGAACGCCAGGAAGAACGCCGCTACAATAGGCATGAATACCAGTCCGGCGGAAATATACAATATCACATTCCCGATATTCAACGCCACCCAGAACACCCAGCATTCCCATTTTTTCTGGGCCGCCAGAACCTGTGCCGTAAGCATCAGCCCGGCAACAGAAGCGTCCAGGTATGGAGACCGCGCAGGCGGAAACACATCCGATATCAAATGGAGCCTTGTAAGGATGAATCCCCAAACCAAGACAACGGTCACCAGGAACAACAGGTACATGATACGCTGTTTATTGGTTAGAAAGGTAATGTGCAGCTGGTTTTTTTTATTCTTTTCGTTTTTTCGCGGCCGGGTCCACCTGTACAGTCCGTAAATGTTTATTCCCAGGGAAATGGGTTGCAACAACATATTGGTATAAAGGTTCTTCTGAAGAAACATCAGAAAGAGCAAGGCCGTATAAACAAACCCTATCCAGTAATTCACGGCCCGGGCCAGGCTGGCCAGAAAGACAGACGTCAGACCGAAAATCACGGCACAGAATTCCAGGTAGGAAATTCCCTGACCTCCAATAACAAAAAATATGTTGTGCAGATTAAAAAATTCTTTCATAACTATCCAACGGAGCCTTCCAGAGAAAGACTCAATAATTTCTGTGCCTCAACGGCAAATTCCATAGGCAGTTTATTCAGGACTTCTCTGGCATAGCCGTTTACTATCAAACCCACGGCATCTTCCGGTCCTATACCTCTCTGCAAACAATAAAAAAGCTGATCCTCCCCGATCTTGGATGTAGTAGCCTCGTGTTCCACGACTGCCGTATCGTTTGCATTTTCTATGACAGGAAAAGTATGGGCTCCGCACTGATCCCCCAACAAAAGAGAATCACATTGAGAATGGTTGCGTGCATTATCAGCTCCCGGCATGACTTTCACAAGTCCCCGGTAAGCATTTTGACTTTTGCCCGCAGAAATACCTTTGCTCACGATCCGGCTTCGGGTGTTCTTTCCAATATGGATCATTTTGGTTCCCGTATCTGCCTGCTGGTAATTGTTCGTTACCGCAACTGAATAAAATTCACTGATTGAATTGTCTCCTTTTAATATAGTGGCAGGATATTTCCAGGTAATGGCCGATCCCGTTTCCACCTGTGTCCAGTACAGACGCGAATGGTTCCCCTTACAAATCCCCCGCTTGGTTACAAAGTTGTATATACCGCCTTTCCCGCTTGCATCTCCCGGGTACCAGTTCTGAACCGTCGAATACTTGACTTCTGCATCCTGCATGACCACAATTTCCACAACTGCAGCATGCAGCTGGTTCTCATCCCTTTGCGGAGCTGTACACCCTTCCAGGTAACTCAGATAAGACCCTTCCTCCGCCACAATGAGCGTTCGCTCAAATTGCCCGGTCCCGCGTGCATTTATGCGAAAATAGCTGGAAAGCTCCATGGGACAGCGCACGTTTTTGGGAATGTAGCAGAAAGATCCGTCGGAAAATACCGCCGAATTGAGCGCAGAAAAGAAATTGTCCCCGGAGGGCACCACACTTCCCAGATACTGCTGCACAAGAGCGGGGTAATCTCTTACCGCCTCGGAAAAGGAACAAAAAATAATCCCTTTTTCTGCAAGGGTTTCCTTGAATGTGGTTTTTACAGAGACCGAGTCAAAAATGGCATCTACCGCCATTCCCGCCAAAACGTTCCTTTCATGCAGGGGAATCCCCAGTTTGTCAAACGTTTCTGCCAATTTGGGGTCCATTTCCTTATTTTCAGATCCGGGTACCAATTTTTTGGGGGCTGCATAATAAATAATATCCTGGTAATCTATCGGCGGAATCGTCAAATGAGCCCATTGCGGCATTTTCATGGTTTGCCATTTGCGAAAAGCATTCAGGCGGAATTCAAGCAACCAGGCCGGTTCTTCTTTTTTCTGCGAGATCAAACGGACAATATTTTCATTCAGGCCCTTAGGAAACAACTCCTGTTCCAGATCCGTCTCAAAACCGTGCTCGTATTCGCTTTCGGCAATCTTTTTGATTATGGCGTCCTGATTTTCATTCATAGCCCGCAAATATACCATCTTTTCTTTATTTTTGCGGTATGAACACTAAAAAAGAGCCCCAACGAACACCCATATCAGAACTGGGTAAATACAAACTGATTGACAGGCTTTCAGCTAAGTTTATTTCAAGTAATGAATCAACACTGCAAGGTGTAGGAGATGATGCTGCAGTAGCCTGTTTCAAAGAGTCTTTAACCGTTTCGGCCCAAAAGCTTTCACTGGAAGGAACAGACTTTGACCTGTGTTATTTTCCACTGAAATTTGTGGGCTATAAAACAGCCATTCATGCCATGGGACAGGTTATGGCTATGAATGCCGTTCCGCTTCAATTGCTTGTAAGTGCGGGCGTTTCACAACGATTCCATGTGGAAGATCTGGAAAGTCTGTTCCTGGGAATCGGAGCGGCTGCAAAGCTTTACGGTGCCGATATAGTAGCTGTTGACATTCAGTCTTCTTTCACAGGACTTACATTGTCCGTAACAGCCGTAGGTGAAGCGGATGCCGGGCTGCTTACCCGCAGGAGCGGTGCCCGTGATACCGATCTGATCTGCCTGAGCGGAAACGTAGGCGCTGCTTACATGGGCCTGAAACTTCTTGAGCGCGAAAAACGGGTTTTTACAGGGGAATCAGAAAACGACGAAATGCCCAAACTGAAAGGTCATGAATACATTCTGGAACGTTATCTGAAGCCGGAATTGCCAAAAACCTTGTTGGAAAACCTACGGAAAGACGACATGACTCCTACTTCCATGTGCCTGTTAAGCAGCGGCTTGTCACATGGCGTTTTAAGTATCGCTCAAGCTTCCGGCACGGGAGCCAAATTATTCCTGGATAAAATACCCATTGCCCGGGAAACCTTTGAATTTGCCGAAACCGAAAAAGACCTCTCCCCAATCGTAGCGGCCCTGAACGGCGGAGATGATTATGAAATGCTCTTTACCCTGCCCCTGAATTCATACGGTGCACTAAGCAAGGAATACAACATCGATATCATAGGACACATCTGTCATGCATCCCTTGGATACAAGCTTGTAACGCCGGAAGGCCGGGAGCTTCCGCTGGAAAGTCCCGGCATGTAATCATGTTTAAAAATTGATTTCGGGAGGCGTTTCCGCTCCTTCAGCAGCCTTGAAATATGCCTTGGGCTGGAAATTTCTGAAACCGGCCACAATGGAATTCGGGAATTTCCGGATAAGTACGTTGTAGGCCTGTACCACCTGGTTGAAAGTACGTCTTTCAACAGCTATGCGGTTTTCGGTTCCTTCCAGCTGTGCCTGCAATTCCAGAAAATTCTGGTTGGCTTTCAACTCGGGATACCTTTCCACCACTACCATCAGACGACCCAGAGACTGACTCAGGTTGTCCTGCGCATTTTGAAAAGCCGCCATACTTTCTTCCGTAAGATTCGTGGGGTCTATTGTCACCGACGTTGCTTTTGAACGGGCTTCAATGACTGCTTCCAGGGTGCTTTTTTCAAAATCCACTGCTCCTTTTACGGTATTTACCAGGTTGGGGATCAGATCCGCACGACGCTGGTATACATTTTCCACCTGAGCCCATGCCTGAACTGCCTGTTCTTCGGCCTCCACCATTTTGTTGTTAAGCCTTACGAACCACAGAACCAAAATGCCGATAATGGCAATAACAATGATCCAGATTGTACCTTTTTTCATTTTTCTTATTGTATTAATTGATAATCCAGTTGCTTCTGCTCCAAATTAGCGCGGTCTACACGAATTCTCACTTTTTGTCCCAAACTGTATAATTTACCGGTATGTGAGCCGGTCAGGGTAAGGGTTTCCTTGTCATAAACGTAATAATCATCCTTCAATTCACGTACGGCCACCATGCCTTCCACCTGTGTCTCTTCCAGTTCCACATACATGCCCCATTCTGTCAGGCCGGTGATAACACCGTCAAATTCCTGTCCCACTTTATCCTGCATGTATTCAACCATTTTGTATTTTATACTGGCCCTTTCAGCTTCCGTAGCCAGTTGTTCCCGCTGCGAAATATGGGTACACATGGCTTCCATATGATCCGGCGACGCATTTTTTTCTCCGTTCAGATAATCCCAGAGCAACCGGTGGACCATAAGGTCTGAATACCGGCGTATGGGAGATGTGAAATGCGTATAATGATCAAATGCCAAACCGTAATGTCCCACATTTTGAGTCGTGTAATGTGCCCGGGCCATGGAGCGCAGGGCCATGATCACAATGCCCCCCCCTTCCGGCTTTTCACGTGCCGTTTCAAGGAGCTTATTCAGTTCCCTGGCATAATCCCTGACGGTCTTCGTTTTTTTCATGTCATACCCAAAATGGTGCACAAAATTCTGAAAAGCGGTCATTTTGTCTTCTGCAGGCGGTTCATGTACCCGGTAAACAAACGGTAACGGATTCCCGTTTTTCTTCCTTTTTCTTTCAATAAATTCAGCCACTTCGCGATTCGCCAGCAACATAAATTCTTCAATCAGCCAGTGGGAATCAAGCTGTTCTTTTACCCGGATGTTTACGGGCGCACCTTTTTCATCCACCTGAACCTTAACCTCCGGTCTCTCAAAAGCAATGGCTCCCCTGCGGAAACGTTCTTTGCGCAGGCGGTGTGCCAGCGCATGCAGGAAAAACAATCCGTCCCGTATGGGTTCAGGAACCGGGCCCGAGTCTGTCATCACATCGGGGACCTTGTCCAGCACAGCCTGGGCTTCTTCGTAAGCCATCCGGCAGGAAGAGCGAATAACGGTTCTCCCGAACCAGCGGGAAACGACTTTGTAATTGTTGTCAAAGCTGAATACCGCCGAAAAACACAATTTGTCTTCGTGAGGCCGCAAAGAACAAAGCTTGTTGGACAATTTTTCCGGAAGCATGGGCACTGTCCGGTCAACCAGGTAAACGGAGTTTCCTCTTTCGTAAGCAGCCTGATCCATCAAGGTTTCCGGTTTAACGTAGTAACTTACGTCGGCAATGTGTACACCTACTTCCATAAGTTCGTTGCTTTCACCTGTTCTTCGGAAAGATAGCGCATCGTCGTAATCTTTGGCATCTGCAGGGTCTATGGTGAAGGCAGGGACATCCCTGAAATCGCGGCGGTTTTCAAATTCCCGGGCCGTCAATCCGTCTTCTGTGTTTTCAGCCTCTTCTTCCACTTCCCGTTCAAAACGATAAGGCAATCCGAATTCTGCCAATATGGCGTGCATTTCCGTATTGTTTTCCCCGGGAATTCCCAACACATCGGTAATTTTTCCCAGAGGAAGGTTGTTTCTCTGGTCCCATCCGGTAACCAACACGGCCACTTTCTGCCCGTTTTTGGCTTCGTTCAATCCATCCCGGACCACCTGTATGTCAAAAGGCATGTTTTTGGAATCCGTGATTACATAAGCTTCTTTATTCACAATCTGAACAATGCCTATATAAGGTTTTGAAGAACGTTCCAGAATGTGTATCACTTCGCCTTCGTTTTTCCTTCCGTTTTTGGTTGCCCTGGGAATAGCCGCCACACGCACGGTATCTCCGTGCAGTGCACCGTTCAACTTTCTGGCCGGAAGAAAAATGTCGTCAACCGGAGCTTCTCCCTGAACGGTGTTGACCAGGAGAAAAGCAAAGCCTTCCCGGGTCATACTCAAGGTCCCGGTATATTCTTTAGCGCGGGAAGTTTTTTTGTTTTGTTTGTTTCTGCGGTCTTTGTGCGATCCGCCTTTTTTATAGTTTCTTCTACTCATAATATGGCGCAAATGTACTTAAATCTTTTCGTACCTTTGTATGTTAAATTTCTGATCTATGAAAAATGTACTTTTAATGATTCTGGATGGCTGGGGAGAAGGCAAACATGACCGGACAAATGCAATATATACTGCAGGTCAGCCACATATTGACAAACTTCGTGCCGCTCATCCGCACAGCACACTGAGCGCTTGCGGCGAAGACGTGGGCCTTCCCGAAGGACAAATGGGCAACTCGGAAGTAGGCCATTTGAACATAGGTGCCGGCAGGATCGTATACCAGGACCTTGTGAAGATCAACAGGGCCTGCCGTGACGGATCCATCCGTGAAAACAAAGAAGTAAAAGACGTATACCAATATGTGAAAACTACCGGGAAAGCCCTCCATTTGATGGGTCTTGTATCGGAAGGCGGAGTACATTCGTCAATGGAACATCTTTTTGCGTTTCTGGACATTGCTGCACAATACGGGTTGACCAAAGTCTATGTGCATTGCCTTATGGACGGACGGGACACGGATCCATTCAGCGGAAAGGGATATGTTGAAAAACTGCAAAAACACATGGAGGCCACCACGGGAAAAATCGCCAGTGTGATCGGACGTTATTATACCATGGACCGGGACAAAAGATGGGACCGCGTAAAAGCCGGGTATGATTTGATAGTCCACGGCAAGGGAATGCCTTTTGCCGATGCCGCCGACGGAATAGAACAAAGTTACAAACAAGGAGTTACCGATGAATTCATTAAACCGTTGGTATGTGTGGATGAATCCGGGATTCCGGTAGGGACTCTTGAAAAAAACGATGCCCTGATCTTTTTCAATTTCCGCAACGACCGGGCCCGTGAGATCACTCGTGTCCTGACCCAGGAAAACATGCCGGAGCATGAAATGTACACCGTTCCCCTGTACTATTGTTGCCTGACCCCATACGACGATACATTCAAAGGGCTTCACGTGCTTTTTGATAAGGAAAAAGTGAAAGAAACCATAGGGGAAGTCGTAAGCCGGGAGGGACTGTCCCAGCTGCGCATAGCTGAAACCGAAAAATACGCACACGTTACTTTCTTTTTCTCCGGAGGCAGGGAAGAGGTGTTTCCCCTGGAAGACCGGATCCTTGTTCCTTCACCAAAGGTGGCCACATACGATCTGAAACCGGAAATGAGTGCCCCACAGGTGGCGGATAAGATCATAGAAGCATTGAACAAGAAAAAATATTCTTTTATCGTTCTCAATTTTGCCAATGGCGACATGGTTGGCCATACAGGCGTTTATGACGCCATTTGCCAGGCTGTCAAAGCAATCGATCAACTGGCATTCCGGGTGGCTGAAACGGCCCGTGAAAACGGATATTCTGTTATTATCACCGCAGACCACGGAAATGCAGACAATGCAGTAAACCAGGACGGATCTCCCAACACGGCCCATTCGCTGAACCGCGTTCCTTTCATAGTTATGGATCCCCGCGTGGAAAGCGTGCAAGACGGCATCCTGGCAGACATAGCTCCCACCGTTCTGGATTTGATGGGAATTGATGCTCCTGACGCAATGACAGGAAAATCCCTCATTCGAAAAAAGTAATCCTTTATGCCTTCTTTTGTTCACCTTCACGTTCACACCCAATATTCCATCCTTGACGGAGCTGCTTTCATTCCGCAGCTTTTCGTAAAAGCCCATGCTGACAAACAAGCGGCACTGGCAATAACCGATCACGGAAATATGTTTGGTGTCAAGGAATTTCTTGATACCGCAAAAAATTACCCTGATATAAAACCCATCGTGGGTTGTGAAGTATATGTTGCACCGGAAGGCCGGCTTTTGAGAAAAAACAAAGAAGAAGCCACCACTTGTCATTTGGTTTTGCTGGCCAAAGATCAGCAGGGATACCGGAACCTGATCAAGCTGGTATCCAAAGCCTGGATTGAAGGGTTTTATTACAAACCCCGGATTGATCACGAACTCCTGGAACAATACCACGAAGGCCTGATTGCCATGAGTGCCTGTCTTGCCGGGGAATTGCCCCGGCTAATCCTTGCCGATAAGCTCAAAGAGGCCTCACAACTGATTCTATGGTACAAACAATTGTTCGGCCAAGATTATTACATTGAACTCCAGCGCCACAATACTAAGCTGGATATTGAAAACGCCAAGACGTGTTACACGCTTCAGAAAAAGATAGAACCGCATCTGATTGCACTTGCACGGGAACACAACGTAAAACTGGCAGCTACCAATGACGTTCATTTTGTCAATGCGGAAGACGCCCCGGCTCATGACCGGCTCATTTGTGTAGCCACCAATGAAGATGTGGCAGATGACAACAGGAAGATCCGCTATACCGGCGAAGAATACCTGAAATCTTCCCTGGAAATGTCCGAATTGTTTTCCGACATCCCGGAAGCCCTGGCCACAACACTGGAAATTGCCGATAAAGTAACGCCCTTTGAAATTGACCGAAAACCGCTGCTGCCTCACTTTGACATTCCGCAGGAGTTTCCCGACTCCAACGCGTACCTGCGCCATTTGACCTACCTGGGAGCCGAACGTCTCTACGGCCAAATTACCCCCGAATTGCGAAACCGCATTGATCTTGAGTTGGATACAATTTCCGAGATGGGGTTTCCCGACTATTTCCTTATTGTTAGTGACTTCATACGGGCTGCCCGGGAAATGGATGTGTGGGTGGGTCCCGGAAGGGGCTCTGCTGCAGGATCCGTGGTTGCTTATTGCCTGGGTATTACCCTGGCCGATCCCATCCGTTACGGGTTGTTGTTTGAACGTTTTTTAAACAAAGAAAGGGCTTCCCTGCCCGACATTGACATTGACTTTGCCGATGACGGACGCTGGAAAGTTCTACAATACGTTGAAAACAAATACGGCAAAGACCACGTATCGCATGTGGTCACATTCGGAACCATGGCAGCACGCAGTGCCATAAAGGATGTCGCCCGGGTGCAACGATTGCCCCTTGCCGAAGCGGAAAGGCTGGCCAAACTTATTCCCGACCGGCTTCCCGAAAAAGACGGACGTCCGCAAAAAATCAACATTGAAAATTCGCTCAGATACGTACCCGAACTGCAGGAAGCCTTGCATTCAGAAGACCCCCTGCTCAGCTCCACCCTGGAATATGCCCGCAAACTGGAAGGCTCTGTCAGGAATACAGGCGTGCACGCCTGTGCCATTATCATTGGACCTGAAAACCTCACCAATCATATTCCGCTTTCCACAGGAAAAGACAAAGACACGGGAGAGGACACCCTGGTATCCCAGTACGAAGGTTCGCTGATAGAACAAGTGGGTATGCTGAAAATGGATTTCCTGGGTCTCAAAACACTTAGCATCCTGAGAACTGCAGTAGAAAACATCAAAGTCAACCACAACATTGACATTGATGTAAACGACATCCCTCTGACCGACGGACCTACTTATGAATTGTTCAGTCGCGGAGATACAGTAGGCGTCTTCCAGTTTGAAAGCGACGGTATGCGCAAATGGCTCAGGGAACTAAAGCCCACCTGCCTGGAAGACCTCATAGCCATGACGGCACTGTACCGTCCCGGGCCCATGGATTACATCCCCGATTTTATTGATCGGAAACACGGTCGTAAAACCATCACCTACGACCTGCCCCAAATGGAAAAATACCTGAACGAAACTTACGGAATCACTGTATATCAGGAACAGGTCATGCTTTTGTCCCAGGAATTGGCCGGTTTTTCAGGGTTGGAAGCCGATAAGTTACGTTATGCAATGGGCAAGAAAAAAAGGGGTGAAATGGAAAAACTCCGCGTTCAGTTCCTGAAAGGCGGGACGGACCGGGGTATTGATGAATCCGTTCTGAAAAAAATATGGGTGGATTGGTCCGCTTTTGCCCAATATGCTTTTAACAAGTCCCATGCAACCTGTTACTCAATAATCAGTTACCAGACGGGTTATCTGAAAGCCAATTATCCTGCCGAATTCATGGCCGCCGTACTTTCCAGGAACAGGGACAACATAGACGAGGTTTCAAAATTTATGGACGAATGCAAGCGTATGGACCTGAAGGTCCTGGGTCCTGACGTCAATGAGTCCATGCATGACTTTACCGTCAACAAAAAAGGAGACATCCGTTTTGGCATGGCCGGGATCAAAGGCGTTGGCTACGGAGCCGTGGAAAACATCATTAAAGCCAGGGAACAGGACGGTCCTTTTAAAGATATATACGATTTTGCGGAACGCATTAATTTGAACACCTGCAACAGGAAAGCATTGGAAAGCCTGGTCTATGCCGGGGCATTTGATTCCCTGAAAGAAGTGAAAAGACACCACTATTTCCTGCCGTGCAATAAAGACGGAATATTCCTGGACAGTCTGATCCGTTACGGGAACATGATCCAGGAAGAAAAGAACCGGGATATTTCCAGTCTGTTTGGAGAAGGGTCCCAGTCTCTGGCTCCCCCTGAAAGGCCCGTTCCGCCGCATACTGCACTCGAAGCACCTGAAGATTTACTGAAAAAGGAAAAAGAAATGGTGGGCATTTACCTGTCTTCCCACCCGCTGGACAGGTTTTCTTTCGAGATGAAGCACTTTACCTCACATTCTTTGCAGGATATTGCCCAAATACTTGAAAAGGCTCAAAGTGAAGAAAACTTTCCTTCACGGGAAGTGCGTCTGGGCGGATTGGTCACCAATGTCACCTCGGCACTTTCAAAAAATTCAGGTCGTCCCTGGGGCACTTTTACACTGGAAGATTACAACTCCACACGTAAATTCACTCTTTTTGGAAAAGAATACGAGCAGTTTCTGCCATACATGCGTCAAGGCGAAGCTTTGCTTATGAAATGTTCCCTCCAGGAACGTTTTTCGTACAAAAAGAAAAACGGGGCCGTCCAGGACAAAGGGCCTAAGGAAAAAGAAGTCCGGATACTGGAAATTTCTTTACTGGCCAATGCCAAAGATACACTTAACACCATGACAATGTATCTGGATGTAGAGCAGATCAACGCATCCTTCCGTAAGGAACTGGTCAACATGCTTGCCGGAAATCCGGGAAAAATAACGGTACATTTTGTTCTGAAAGACAAGGGAAACAGGATGGCGGTCAAGTTGTTTTCCCGTTCTCACCGGATAGATCTGACACCGGAACTCCTGAAGTGGATCCAAAAGAAAAACCTTGAATTCAACGTTGAATAAACGTTTTACTCCAGCCAATGGCTCAGTATTTCAATATCGCCGGGATACGTGATCTTGCTGTTTTTTTCATCACCCAATACAATGTATATCTTTTCCCGGTTCATGTAACGTCTTACTACTCCACAGTCATCGGTGGCAGAAAAAGCAGGTCCCGCCAGGGCGAATTCATACGCCTTCTTTAATACAGAAATCCTAAATGCCTGGGGAGTCTGTGCCCTCATAAACAAATCCCGTTCAGGGACTCTTATTACGTGTTCGTTGGCCGGACCTGTAAAAAACAATGTGTCTGTTACCGGAACGGCCACGCCTACTGCCTTGTGCTGATTCAAGGAAGCCAACACATCAGAGATGATCCGTTCGCTTACAAGAGGCCGGGCGGCGTCGTGCAATATTATGTTGTCCTCCGGTCTGTTTGAAAATGCTTTTATTGCGGCCAAAGAGGATTGGAACCTTTCCTTGCCGCCCTTAAGAATGTCACTCACTTTCTTCCACCCGTTATCGGAAACCATCTGACTAACCCGGCTGATTTCTTCCGGATCTACGACCAGGGCAATCTGGTCAATGCCGGGATGGTTTTCAAAAGCGTCCACGGCCCTTTCCAGGACGAGCCTTCCCTTCAGCTCCAAATACTGCTTAGGTACGTTCGTACCGTGCCGGGCACCGCGTCCGGCAGCCATTATTACTGCTATATTGGTTCTTTTTTTCATTTATAATCCCTCACAAAAGGTCCCAGGTCGTCTCCAAAATCAATAGAAAAACTACCTGCCTGACCTGTATTTTCATTTATCACAAATGTCATATCAAACGATTCATCCCTTGCATGGAAATGAAATGTGTTGCCTGTCACATGTTCCAGCAAAGCATCAATATCGTTGATCTGCAAACGAAGATCCCCGTTTTCTTCATAAACGGATGCCTGTCCAAATAATTCCTTGAAATAGCAACCTGTATAAACCTTGTTTTCAAGTTTTTGGACTACTTCTTTCTCAACCCTTGGTCTTCGCCCTGCAGGGGGCTGCATGTATTCTTCAAAAATTTTCGTTATCCAGTCTGAATCAACTCCCCGGTACATGTCAATGATCTGGCGAACAATGGCTGTCTGAGGGGAAGTCGTTGAACCCTGGTTCATCAGAACACTTACACCCAGATTCATTTCGGGCACCAGAACAACCCATGCCGTATAGCCTCCTGCCAGCCCCGTATGGTTAATCAGTTTTCCCTGAACCCCTTGTTCCACACGCCATCCCTGGGCATAAAGGACAACCCTTTCATGATCCCAGCTGCATATAGTCTGCGGACTGAACAAATAATCTACCGTTTTTTCGGTTAGAATTTGCTGTTCCCCGTATTTTCCTTTATTCAGCCACATTTTCATCCATTGCCCCATATCATTCGCGTTGCACATTATAAACGCGGCCGG
The DNA here is from genome assembly GCA_964542305.1 of uncultured Muribaculaceae bacterium. Lineage (GTDB taxonomy): Bacteria > Bacteroidota > Bacteroidia > Bacteroidales > UBA932 > DMER64. The sequence goes on from CAZITX010000003.1 coordinate 37,820, forward strand.
GGAAACGGCCTGCATCCAGTCATATGAATCCTCCCTGTCATCCCTTGGTGTAAGCTTCAATCCATTATCCGTTTTATTGAGACGGTATCCGTATGCAAAATTTTCGGCCGAAAAATAATGGTCTTTACCTGTGGTGGAATGATTCATTTCAAGCGGTTTGAAAATATACTCTTCTATAGCCTCTTCCCATGTCAGACCTGTGTATTTTTCAACAATCCGGGCAGCAATTGTATATAGCGCGTTGCAATAAGCATAAGTTGTTCTGAAGCTGTAAGTGGGTTTTACCAGTCGGAACATCCTGTATAAATCATCCCTTCCGTAGCCCAGGGCCGGAATAACGTCCATTGCCTGAGGCTGAAACCCTGTCTTATGGTTCATAATATCCTGCACCAGGTAATTTTCCGTAACCCAGGGATCGTACAACCTGAAATCCGGAAGATGATCCACTACGCGATCTGTCCATTTTACGTAACCCCTGTCTACCATCATTCCCATCAAAGCGGCGGTAAAAGCTTTACTGGTGGACGCATTGACAAACAATGTGTATTGGTTGGCACCGGCAGAGCCCTTATCAGCCCTGAGCGTTCCCGATCCTTCTGCGTAAATGGTCTCCCCGTCTTTGACTACTGTAAGCGCCATTGCAGGAACGTTCCATTTTTTTTGCACCTGTGCGGCGATTTTTTTGATTTCTTTTACGTAAGGGGCCTGGGGTACCTGTTGTGCATATAGCGACAAACTGCTGACAGCCAGAACACAAACAAAAGCGGTTAAACGGGTGAATTTCATGATTTTGGGTTTATTGATATGTAAAAGTACAAAGAAATCCTTAATTTTACCCGGTATGCACATTACTTTCACCCCTATCCGGACCACGGAACAGATCAAGGATTTGTGTCAAATGGCACACATTATTTGGCATGAAGCTTATGTAAATATGCTTTCTTCAGAACAGCTCCGTTATATGCTTGATTTATTTTTCACCCCGCGTGTTATTGAAAAACAGATCAAAAAAGAAAAATATGTGTATCGTTTTGTTTTGGCAAACGGCATTCGTGCGGGTTTTTTTGGAGTGTGTCCGCGTCTGGAAGGAAACACACTCTTTTTAAGCAAAATATACCTTTTAAAAGAATACCGGGGAAGCGGATTGTTTGAAGCTTCCATGGAACAGATCGTTCGTTTGGCCGGAGAATACGGCTTGCCGGCCATCCGGCTTCATGTCAACAAAAACAACCACAGGGCGTTAAAAGCATACATCCGGTTCGGGTTTCAGATCACCGAATCGGATGTATTTGATATTGGTCGCGGGTACGTTATGGATGATCATATTCTGGAATACGTCATCCCCGACTGAATCCGCCTTTATTTGGTTGCTTTCTTGTGCTCTTTTTTACTTTCCGGATTCCTTCCCCTTCTCCACAAATCATATACAACGGGAGTGGAAATGGCAACTGAAGTAAACGGGCATATAGCAACACCTATGGCCAGCCCTACGGCAAAACCGCGGATCACTTCCCCGCCGAATATGGCAATGGCAAGTAATACCACAATGGTTGTAACGGAGGTGTTGACCGTACGGGACAATGTGGAATTCAAAGCTTCGTTGATGTTTTCCTTCAGATCCCGTTTTGGATACAAAGTCCGGTATTCACGTATTCTGTCAAAAATAACCACCGTGTCGTTCAATGAATAACCGATAATGGTCAGAATGGCCGCTATGAATTGCTGATCCACATCCAGGGTGAAGGGCAAAACTCCTGTAAAAATGGAGAAGAAGCCCATCACAAAAATGGTGTTGAAGATCAGTGACACCAGACCACCGGTACCCCATACCCAGTTGCGGAAGCGGGCTGCAATATAGAGGAATATGGCCAGACAGGAGAGCAGGATGGCAATAACGGCATCGCGCTTGATATCGCTGGCCACCGTGGGACCCACTTTTTCAGAGCTTATGATCCCGTTGGGATTGTCCATGGTGGAAAGGAAATCTTCCAGGGTTACGGGATTTACGTAAAATTCTTTCACGGCGTTGAAGAGCATCTCGTCTACCAGTTCGTCGGCTTCGGTACTTTCGTCTTCGATCATGAATTTTGTGGTGATACGCATTTGGCTGTTGCCGCCGAATTCTTTCACTTCCACACCGCCTTCAAAAGCTTCTATCACATTGGCACGAACGGCCTCTGCGGACACCTCCTGGTCAAAACGCACTACGTAAGTCCGGCCTCCTGTAAAATCAACGCCGTAGGTAAACCCTTTCGTAAAGATGAAGGCCATTCCCACAACGATGACTGCCAGACCGGCAATATAGAAGGTCTTGCGTTTTTCTATGAATTTAATTTTTGTGTGCTGCAGGAACTCACGGGTATATTTGTTGTTAAAGGTTATGGGTTTGTTCCTTGCAAGGCGCCCCTCAAACAACAATCTTGTGATGAATATGGAGGTAAGCAGTGAAGTAATGATACCGATTACCAATGTGGTTGCAAAGCCCTGTACGGGACCCGAACCGAAAAGCATCAGGATGATACCCGTAATGAGTGTCGTAATGTTTCCGTCCAGGATGGCTGAATACGCATTCTTGTAACCGTCTGCCACTGCCAGCCGCAGGGCTTTTCCGGATCTCAGTTCTTCTTTGATGCGTTCGTAAATGATCACGTTCGCATCCACCGCCATACCCAGGGTCAGTACAATACCGGCTATACCGGGCAATGTCAATACGGCCCCGAACGAAACGAGTGCCCCGAACAGGAACAATACGTTACAAATAAGGGCTGCTGCAGATATCCAACCGGCACGGTTGTAGAAAAATATCATGTATACCAGCACCAGCATGAAGGCTATGGCAAAAGAGGACAAACCGGAACTGATGGATCGGGATCCCAAAGAGGGACCTACCACGCTTTCCTGGACAATGCTTGTAGGAGCCGGAAGCTTCCCTGATTTCAAAACGTTCACCAGGTCATCGGCTTCATCAGAAGTGAACTCACCGGTGATTTCAGAACGACCTCCTGTAATTTCCGTGTTTACCCTGGGATACGAATATACCATCCCATCCAGTACAACGGCAATACATTTTCCAATATTGTCAGCGGTCATCCGGGCCCAGACACGAGCACCCTCTGCATTCATACCCATACTTACCGTAGGAGCTCCTCCCGTGGCCTGGTTGTATTGTTTGCTGGCATCGGTTATCACACCACCGTCCAGGGGTGCTTGTCCGTCACGGGTATTGACCTTAATGGCTATCAATTCAAAATAAACCTCATTTACCTTGTCCGGCTTTACTGTCCATAACGGACGCATGTCTGCAGGAAGGACGGCCTGCACCTGTGGCATGTTCAGCCAGGTATTGATAAGCGCCGTATCGCGGTAATGTGCACGGCCCAGGCTTGGTCCCGGAGCCAGCTGCCCGTTATAAACATTGGGATTAAGGACATTGAACAAAGGGTTTTGTTTGGCCCATTGTGTCATATCCTCGGAGAGGGAGTCCTGTTGCGCCAGCTGGGCCAGCAGGTCTTCCGCCTCTTCCGTTTCCTCAACCGCAGCATCTTCTCCGGGTGCGGCAGATGTAATATCGGCCAGGTAATCACGAATGACACGGTTGGCTTCTTCCAGAGCGGAGTATACCTCGGAATTTTCGTAAGTTTCCCAGAATTCCAGTGAAGCGGTACCCTGCAACAATTTACGCACACGTTCCGGTTCTTTTACACCCGGCAACTCCACCAGGATCCTGCCGGTTGTTCCCAGACGCTGAATATTTGGCTGGGTAACCCCAAAGCGGTCAATACGGTTACGCAATACGTTGAAGGAGTTGGCCATGGCAGACTCGGCCTCGGTCCGGATAATGCGGATTACTTCCTCATTGGTCGTCTCGGGTTTGATGCGCTCCCGCATGTCGTAAGTTCCAAAGACCCGGGAAAGCCTGTCGCCCGGGGCAACCTGTTCCCACGACTCGGCAAATAAGGTAACATAATCGGAACGGGAACCTTCCCGAACCTGTTGATTGGTCAGATCAATAGCCTGGTTGAACAAGGGGTCCTCGCTGTAATCCGCCAATGCACGGATCAGGCTCTCCAATTTGACTTCCATCATTACGTTCATACCGCCCTTCAAGTCAAGACCAAGACTGATCTCTTTCTCTTTGACTTGTTTGAACGTAAATCCCAGGTAGACTTTTTCCGGGGTTATGGAATCAATGTAATAACTGTTTTTCGCGTTTCTCAGAGAATCCAGGAAGAAAGCCTGGTCCAGTTCGCTGATATTCGCATATTCCGGAGTTTTCTGAACCTCAACAACTGCCTTTTCGGCATATTTAGCCGCTTTGTTTTCCTGAATCTTGGTTACTGCAGTAAAAGATAACTGGTAAAGACAAGCTGCTGCGATGAGTAACGCCACCAGACGGATGGCACCTTTACTTTGCATAATCTAATTATTATTTATTTGTATAAGTCAGGTAAAATAGGGTGCAAATGTAATATTTTTTCCCTAATTAATTAACTTTGTGGTTCGCATTTGCCTTTTTATGCCGGATAAACTTCTCATAAAAATCTATTTGTTTGTGGGTCTTCTGTTTCCCACAACTTTTATATATGCTCAATTGTCTCCTGCAGACACCTTGTTCCGGGAAGGTGAGCGGTTGCGGATCGCTTATGAATTTGAACGTGCACGGGAAGCTTATACACGGGCTATGGGTTTTTCAAATGATTCGCTTTTCATTGCCCGCGCACGGCAAAAACGCGTATTATGCGATAACGGACTCATTCTTGGCAAATACGTGGTCAGTCCACATGTTTTGGGACGCACCGTTGTTCCTGCAGCAGATTTGCCGCTTTATTACGATCTGGCACCGTCCGGCTTTTGGGCATTGACTCCGGAATCCCTTCTTGCCCTTGTAAATGACAACGGATCACACCCACACCCGTTGTTTTACAGACCCACACTGGAACGAATGGTATTTGCCGCCGGGGATACCACCCGAAACTCGGCGTTGGATCTTTTTATGATCCGGCGTAAAGACACGCTGGCCGGCGACAGTGTGTTCTGGGAACCGCCTGTCCGTTTGGGATCGCACGTTAATTCTCCGGGAAATGAACAATTTCCGGTTTTAAGTGCCGACGGCAAAACGTTGTATTTCACCTCTGACGGACTTCCCGGAATGGGAGGTATGAGTCTCTACACGAGCCGGTGGAATGAAGACACCCAAAATTGGGACATTGCGCAGAACATGGGCATTCCGTTTTCTTCTACTTCCAACGATATGCTATACATGCTGTCGGATGATTCCCGTTATTTTTACTTTGCTTCCGACCGCGCCGCGCCTGAAGATTCTTTGGTTTTATACAAAGCAGCCTACGAAAGTTCTCCCGTTAAAGTGCGTCCCGCTTCGGTTGCCGAGTTGAGGGAAATCGCCTCCCTTCCTTTGTCTGTCGGGGAAAAAGAAGTGTCCCGGAAAAACAACGACCAGGAGGTCTTCCCGGCCGGGGACACCGTACACGCTAAAGACGATGGGCGTGCTGTTCCCGACTCGGTCCTTCAAAAAACGCAACAAGCAACGCAACATTACGCAGAATTGGTCAAAACGGTCCGTGACCTGACTGCCCGGGTAAGAGAATACGAAAGGAAACTGGACAGCATGCGTGTTTTGTATCAATCCCTTTCACGTGAAGAAGACCGGCAAGGCGTAGCAAATACCATACGGGAAGAAGAATTCAACATGATGGATCTGCAGGAAACACTGCGTTACACCCGGCGAGCCGCAAGAGATATTGAAGATATGTTCCTGTCTTACGGAGTGCTTCCTCCTTTGGCAGAACCTGCTGCCAATACTGTTGCCATTGCAAAAGATACTACCGGCCCCACACGTTTTCATCCTGAAAAACAACGTTATGTTTCCCTTCAAAACCATGTCTTTTTGGCTCCTGTCCCTGAAATTCCCGCTATAGACCTTACATTCCGTATTGAAGAAACATCGGAGATTGTGCCGTGGGAAAATGAACCGATGGGCCTTTATTACCGCATTCAGCTATTTACCGTCACCCGGACAGTTACCCCGGATCAATTGAAGGGTATCAGTCCTGTTTTTGAAGTTCCCGTGGGAAACCGCTATGTTTATTATGCCGGACAATTCTATTCTTACGAGGATGCTTTGAAAGCGTTGTCAACAATACGCAGACAGGGTATAAGAGGTGCTATTCCCGTGGCTTTTTTCCGGGGAGAATCCATTTCCGTACAGGAAGGTCGCAGGCGGGAAGCCGAAAACCGGACCGCACCTGAAGGAACCGGGATATATCAGGTATTCCTGGGCAGCGGAGAGATTCCGGCCGGTTTGGTTTCACTGGTTGGCGAACTGTCAGACAAAGACATCATGAAGGTCGTAACCGAAACCCGCACCGATTATTTCATAGGACCGTTCAGCACCCTTTCTCAGGCCGAAAACCTTGTCTCGGCATTGAAGGAGAAAGGCTTTTCCGGCGTTGAAGTGCAACCCGTAACCAATTAAAAAATAAAAATATGGGATTAATTATCACCCTCATTGTCATTGGCCTTCTGTTGTTGATCGCCGAGATGATTGTAATTCCCGGATTCGGCATAGCCGGCATCCTGGGTCTGGCCAGTTTTATTGGAGCTATTGTACTGGCATTTACACAATTCGGCACTACCGTCGGATTTGTTGTTTTATTTGTATCCCTGATCGTTTGCGGCATATTGATCTTCTTTGTCCTTCGTTCCAAAACCTGGCGCAAAATTACCCTGAAACAGAATATAGAAGACAAAGCGCTCCAGTCTCCTGCCGAGAATGGGATCACGGTGGGCATGGAGGGCGTTAGCCTGACACGTCTGAACCCATCCGGAAACGGCCGGTTTGGTGACGTCACGGTGGAAGTACGTTCCGCACAGGAACTCGTTCCTCCCAAAACCCCGATTAAAGTGGTCTATATCGAGGGATTGAGTATATTTGTATCTCCCATTGAAAACAATTAACAAAAAGAAAATATTATGTCAACTATTGGTGCAACGTTAATGTGGATAGCCATCGGAATTGTTGGTTTATTCGTTCTTTTATGGTTCTTCCCTATCACCCTGTGGTTTCAGGCCCTGATTTCCGGTGTTCGGATCAACCTGATACAGCTGGTGCTCATGAGGTGGAGAAAGGTACCCCCCAGCACCATTGTCATGGCAATGGTAACCGGCACAAAGGCCGGTCTGCATCTGGATGTAAACGCCCTGGAAGCCCACTATCTGGCCAAGGGAAACGTAGGCAAGGTGGTCAATGCCTTGATCTCTGCCGATAAAGCCAACATTCCGCTGGACTTCAAAATGGCCGCAGCCATTGACCTGGCCGGCCGCGATGTCTTTGAAGCCGTACAAATGTCGGTTAACCCCAAAGTAATCAACACCCCACCCGTTTCTGCCGTAGCAAAAGACGGGATCCAGCTCATTGCCAAGGCCCGGGTTACTGTCCGTGCCAGCATTAAACAACTGGTTGGCGGTGCCGGGGAAGAAACCGTTCTGGCACGCGTGGGTGAAGGTATTGTCTCCAGCATCGGCTCGGCAGAAAGCCACAAAGCCGTTTTGGAAAACCCGGATTTCATCTCCAAGGTCGTACTTGAAAAAGGCCTTGACTCGGGAACCGCTTTCGAGATCCTTTCCATAGACATTGCAGACATTGACGTGGGCAAGAACATCGGAGCCGTCCTGCAAATGGACCAGGCCAACGCCGATAAGAACATTGCCCAGGCCCGTGCCGAAGAACGTCGTGCCATGGCCGTTGCCGAGGAACAGGAAATGAAAGCCAAAGCCCAGGAAGCCCGTGCCAAAGTCATTCTTGCCGAGGCCGAGATACCCCTGGCCATGGCCGAAGCCTTCCGCAAAGGCAACCTCGGCATCATGGATTACTACCGCATGAAGAACATCCAGGCCGATACCGGCATGCGCGAAGAAATTGCAAAATAAAATAAATTATCTACCTTTGCCATCCTCAAAAAGCAAAGGTTTGGTGAGGTGGGTGAGTGGCTGAAACCACCAGTTTGCTAAACTGACGTACTCGCAAGGGTACCGGGGGTTCGAATCCCCCCCTCACCGCAAAAGAAAATCAAGCCAAACCCCAACGGGGTAAAGCAAAAAAAATAAAAACCGCTCAAGCTCGCTTGAAGCGGTTTTTTGTTTTTTGCCTTTAATCTGCCTGCGGCAGATTGGCTTGATTTTCTTTTGACGACCCCCCTATTGGGATCACGGAACGCAGCGCAGCGTAGTGACGTAATCCCCCTGGGGATAAAGTGTACAACGTACACTTTGTTCTTTTCCCTGATCTACTGTCAGTTAGCAAATTTGCACCCCGGGGGGTTGAATTTTGTAAAACGCTGACTATCAGCCAGAAGAACAATGTGTACGTTGTACCCAAATTCCGTGCTAATCATTAACAAAACCCTAATGCATTCTTAATCCTTTACACAACGCACACTTAGCCCGTTATTCTTACCGGAAAAGTCGTTTCTGTACAAATCAATTTCGTCAAAGTACAGGATTCGGTACCAGGCAGTGCCACCCTTCGGGACAGGCCGTCATGGCTGCCGGCCAGTTATACAATACACCATGTGTGCTGTAATTGTACGTTGCCTTGGCTGCTGTCACATCTGTTCCTTCGTAACCATATACATAATAATGAGGTTTTGTCAGTGATCCTGTGGCAGAAGCACTGACGGCGGAAAAGGGGTCAAATGGAGTTTGCTGCGCCAAATAAAAAGATCAAAAATAAAAAGCGCTGTTAACCAGCGCTTTGTAAGTTGAGCAAAAATGTTGGCGCAGTCAAACTCCATTTGAGGCGCACTAAAGGGGGGTCTCTGGCGCACTAATGTGGGTCTCTGGCGCAGTCAAACTCCATTTACCTAGCGTTACCTATCGTTTCAAATAAATCAATCCCGTACACATCGGACAGAAAACCCGTTTCGCTTGAAGTGGCTGTAGCCGTAAACGTTGCTGTTACTGTAGAGCAGGCCGCTGTACCAGGCGGTATCCGTATTGAACTGCGTAGAACTCCACCAGTGGCCGAGGCTACCAATGTTAGTGAAGGTACCATCGCTGTAGCGGCAACCACCCGGAAGGGCTGTAAAACCTGACTTATTCCTGTATTCAGAATAATCGGTATTACCTACTGCACCAACTGCGGATGAAGTTTCCCATCCACTATTGGATGCCATTGATTTGGCAATCTTATTATCTTTAGTAGTACCATCATAATTGTAACCGTTGGCAATCAGGTATTCTTCCAGTTGTGTCCACTCTGCATCACTGGGCAAATGCCATCCATCAGGACATACACCCTTAATACCGCTGGGATTTATGGCACTGGTTGCCGCACCATTCATCGCCGCCGGCCAGTTGTACAATACGCCGTAGGTATTATAATTGTCAGTAGCTTTGGCTGCCGCTACATCCGTACCATTATAACCATAAACGTAATAATATGCAGTAGTTGTTGAGCCTGTTGCCGGACCAACCACACTAGGCAGATACGCCAGGTTTTCTGTCATCCAGACCTGATCGCCAATAGTAATATATGGGTATATTTTATCATCCCTAGCATCCATGAAGGCCGCCGTCCATCCCTCATCTGTTGTGTTCAAGGTTACTTGGTATTTTTCCCCCCGGGCAAAACCTCCTGTGGGCGGGGTTTTAGTTAGTATCTTCGAATTCCCGTCAATTATCAAGGCAATGGACACATCTTCATTTTGTGCCCCCGGAAGTACCATCATATACACGCTTATCGCCGTTCCAGAAGACAATGAAGCTGCTGACTCCAGGATAACGGTGACATAATTTGAAGTACTGCTGGTTGAAATAGCATAGGAATCCGCATCCGGAGTTTGTGTCAGATCAATGGTCCCTTCACAAGCCAATGGATCAGCCCCCGATAAGTTTACCTGGGTCAAATCTCCACTCCCCTTGATCTGGAACTCGATCATCGAAAACACGTGATTGAACGTAAAATTGACTGCTCCTCCATAGGCAACTGTATCGGGAGTAGCTACCATATAATCCAGTGCCCCGATGTGGTCCGTATTCCCGGCCGCAGACTGGGTTTGTGACGAGGATAGGGAAATGGGAACGGCAGTCTGATCTCCTTCATATGCCGAGTTATAGGGGTAATAGGCGTAAAAGTGGTGAGTAACCTCTTCTCCCCAAAACATAGTCCCCGTGAAAGCAGAGCTTTTTGCCGAGGTCTGGGCCGTAAACTCACCATTATTCACCGGGGTTTCGCCACCATCTGTGGTCTTTGCCTCGGGTGAAAAGATCCCGATTTTATCCGTTCCGGCCACCCAGTGGGTTTCCACTCCCGATAAGGTGGTTTTGGTTTCCGGCACATTCGCAACCTTGATTTCCTGAACGGTCTCTGCCGTTATAGTAATGGCTCCCAGACCGGTTGAATCTGGAGTTTCTTGTAACGTACATGCACTCAGGACCGTTGCCAATAAAACGGCCCATAAAATCTGAACTGTATTGTTAATTACAAATGTCTTTACCATGTGGTTGATTCCCAGTCATCCGCGCTTGAAGAAGTCGCAAAACCCTTCTCCAGGTTAATCTCAAAAACGGTGATTTCAGGCGGAAAGTAATTATCATGATCTGTCTGGCTGCCAGAGGCAACACGATTATTATCTAAATAACTCATTTTATAGGTTTTAATCGGTTGTCACAGGAATCCCCATACCATTACTCTGATATAAGGAATTGAAATGATTAAAAAAAGACTGAATCTCAGATTTTATGGCACAGATAAATAGGATGGCTTATGTATCATAAATGTTATACAAATGTAAGAAAAAAATCAAACTCCATTTACCTTGCGTTTCAGCCGTTCTTTCAGAAGTATTTTAATACGGCTTTTCTGATCAGTTGAAACCTCCCTGACATTGGCAGGGATAGCTGTAGGATCTATTTCAATTGCCAGATAACACTTTTTTGGGTACGGATCTTTACATTGAGAAACATAGATTTCTGTAAGAAAATCATAATCCAATACTTCGGAAATAGTTAACAACAGATCTATGTCTATGCTTTTCCGATTGAATATATCGTATATGGTCGTACGGGAGCGGCTGATGAGTGAAGCAAACTGGGAAACGGATAAATGGCTTTCTTTTACTTTTTGTTCAATGATCTTTCCAATAAAAATTTCTGAATTGTGTTTTTTCTTCATGGCTATAGATTATTCAGGATCAGGGCCTTTAATATAGCTCTTTTAAACGTAACACGTTATTGCCATTTTGATTTCGGTAGGTATCACTTTGAAATCGGTCGGTTTTTTCGTCAGATCAGGATTCCGTTTTGTCTTAAAAAAAGCATAAAATCTTCTTTCCGGGCACGTGCTACGGGTATGGACGATTTTTCGGAATCATCCATTTTAAGATTCAATCCGTTATCGTAGATCATTTGCCGGATGTAATTGATGTTTATCAGATGTTGGTTATGTACCCTGTAAAAGAGGGCTTTTCCCTGGAAGAGGTCCTCAAAATAGGAAATTCCCTTGGATGTAAGTGTCTTTATTACCTTCTTGTCCTCTTTGTAAAACACTTCCGTATAGGCATTGTCTGAATGCAACCGGATGATGTCTTTTAACTTCACAAACAGGAAACACCCTTTATCATAAAGTGCTACTTTTTGCTCTTCGCTGTTGTTTTTAAAATTTTCCAGAAGCGTTTGGATTTTCTTAGCCCCTGTTTTCAGCTTGTAACGTGCCAGTGCCTCTGTTAATTTATCAACATTAACCGGTTTCTCAATATAGTCAAGAGCTGCCGTTTTTATAGCCCGGATCGCATATTGCTCGTAGGCTGTTGTAAAGATCACTTCAAAATCTTTTCTTTTGACCATTTCCAGCACATCAAACCCGGTGAACGGACCCATTTCCACATCCAAAAACACCAGATGCGGATTGATTGTGTCAATTTTTTTGACAGCATCCGGCACATTGGTGCAAATGGCCTCTATCTGAACGTTTTTAAAATTTTCATGTAGAATCTTTACCAGTGATTCGACGTGCATCAAATCATCTTCCACAATTATTGTCTTTATCATGCTGCCAGTATGTAAGGTAATTGTAAAGAGACCAAAGTCCCTGTTGTATTGTTTTCTTTCTCGTTAAGATCCCCTATTGAATAGGAATACTCCGAATGCGTCATCTGGTTGATCAACCGGAGCCTGTCCTCGGTCAGTTTCAGGCCGAGTGATTCATTTTTAAAGCCCGAGACGGACATTTGGTTTTTCTTTGCCGAAAAACCAATGCCGTTATCCTTGATCTCGCAATGCAGCTTTTCCCCTTCCGTCTGCAACCTGATCCGGATGTGGTATTCTTTACCGTCCTGCACAAATCCGTGTTTGATGGAATTTTCCACGAAAGGCTGCAAGATCAGAGGCGGCACCATGGTTGTTACGGGATCTATCCGGCTGTCCGTTTCAATACTATATGAGAAGTCATGGGTATGCCGCATTTTTTCCAGGTCCATATACAAACGCAGGATGCTTAGTTCCCTTTCCAGCGGAATTTCTTTTTTGCTCATGCTCTCCAGCATCGTACGTATCAGATCCGAGAACTTCCTTAAACAAACCATGGATTCCTTAACTTTTGTCTGCTCCAGCAGGTATTCCACCGTGTGCACGCAATTGAATATAAAATGCGGATTTAACTGGAAATTGATGGCTTTCATATTCGTTTCCACCAACTTATGGCTTAATTCAGCCGCTTCCTGTTTCAACCGGGCTTCTTCTTTTTGTTTCCGGTTCCTGTAGCTGATCAATACGTAATAAGTGATAACCCCTCCCGCCAAAAAGATCACGGCAAACCCAATTATTAAAAAGGTTTTTTCTCTTTTTTCCTGCTGTAATTTCTGTTCCCGAACCTCCTCGTTCAATGTCAAAATATCTATCTGGTTTCTCTGATTTTCCCGTTCCGCATTGGCCAGCTTCAGGTCCTGACGGGATTTCTCATTCTCAATAGCCGCCTGCATCAACTCCAGGTTCGCAATCCGATTCTCCTGCTCCAATCTTTCCAGCGTAAATTGTTTCTTTTCGTTTTCCAAATTCAACAAAGCAATTTCTTTTTCCTTCTTCTCTACCTGGTATTTTTCCTGTATCTCTGCAACCGCGTTGATCGTTTGTTCATTGATCAGGGAATCGCTCAGTTTTTGATATGCAATCAAATATTTAACAATACTGTCCGGTTTGTTGTTGTAACCGTAAATTTTGATATAATCTCTATAAGCTTCCTTTAAGTGACGTTTATCACCTGTTTTATGATAGATATTTTGCGCCTGCCCCAAATAATGCAGGGAAGTCGGGTAGTTGTTTTTTTGAAAATAGGCCTCCGACATATTATGGTATGTCGTTGCTAATAATTCTTTGTTATCGACTGCATTGGCATAAGCCATGGTTTTATTGAGATACTCTAAGGCTTCGTCCGGTAAATCTTCTTTTAAACACCAGTTTCCTAAGGCATTATATACAGTGTTTAAAAAATAATCATTCCCCGTCTGCAAAAAAACCTGTTCAGCTTCCCGGATTGATTTTATTGCTTTATCGTATTCTCCGGTTTCTTCATAAATCAAAGACAATCTGTATAAAGCGACTCCTTTCCCGTTCAGATTCCCCGCTTTATCAAATAGTATTAATGCCTGCCTGATGTAATCCAATGCATTGTCGTACTGTTTCAGATGACGATAAACCAAGCTCAAATTGACCATTACAGTAGCCAGTAAATTATCATCTTGATAATCCAGCAGGATTTGCTTTGCATCAATATAATTCCGGAGTGCCTGCTGATAATCTCCGGTATGGCTATAAATATTGCCAATCCATATGTATCCGCCAGCCAGATTTTTAAAATGATTGACTTTTTTATATATTTCAATGGCTTTCCTGCGGTATTCCAAAGCTGTTTCAGGTTCTCCCCGATGGTAAAGGATTACACCAATATTATCCATTGATCCGGCAATCCCCAGTGTATCCTTTATAGCCGTAGTCAGATCCAGTCTTTTATCAAAGTGTACATGTGCGGAATCAAAATTTCCCAAATTATAATAAGAAATACCCACATCGTTTAAAAAAACGCTTGTCCATTTTTTGTGACCGAGTTCCCGGGACAGGATCAGCCCTTCGCGCGCATATACCAACGCCTTTTGAGAATCCGTACCTGAATTTCCACTATACAACTCATGCAATACCACTAACCGGGTAGTGTCCCGGGACGTATTCGCCAGCACCTCCACCAACGAATCAATTTTCTGCTGCTGAGCATGCAGTGTTCCGGTAACCGGACATATCAGAATCAGAAACCCGAATACCGACGTGATCATTTTATTCATGAAACCATCTTTCATTCAAGAGATCTAAATTTAACATATGTACAGTTTTCAGAACAAAAAAACGCACGTATTATATTGCAACTAATTTTTACAAACAAAAAGTCGTTAAAATTGGACATAAATCAAGCAGAAAACAACAGTTTGTGCGTCGGAATAACCAACGTAACTGTATGCTTTATCTGACACTTATATATTTTCACCTTCAGAAACGCTGCAAACCATCCTGCCTTTGTGTCATATCCGGACTCTGGCAGATATTTTGTATCTTTAATGATCGTACTACATGTGCAAGCGTGCACAATATTAAATATTTAACCTATACCAATGGAAAAAGACTGGTTACAAAATAAAGATACTTTCCCTGAATTTGATGTCAGGCCTATAAAAGGGAATTTTCTGCCTGCTATTATCAAAAAAGCCAAGGCGGTAGAAAAGAACGGCGGGATCATTATCATTCAGAATTTCGAACCCATTCCTCTTTACGGATCCATGAAGAACCTGGGATTTGAGTATTACACAGAGAAAAAGGAAGAAGGACTTTATTACAGTTATTTCTTCCGGAAGGAAATCCTGGAGAAAGCAGATGAAGAACTTCCTCTCAAACCCATAGTCATGCCGCGTTATGCCGAGATTGATCCCGCGCTGGCCGGTTTGACGGTAAATTTCTGGAAAAATATATGGGACAAAGAAAATCCGGCCATTGAACTTAAATACAAACTGTTGTTGTCTTTAACAAATGCCGTGGGAGCCGGAAGGATCAGGCAGGCTACCCGGGAATTGGTAAAAGCATATCACATTGGTATCCGTTCAGAACAACTTGACGAGGTGTTTGCCCTGATCATATGGAATCAGGGGATAGGTCATTTTTCTTCTGAAATTGTCCAATCCTCCCTGTTCAAAGCCTACCGGCTGATCAAAGAAATGGAAAAATCAGGAAAAACCCATAGCGAGATAATGGCCGTTATGACAGAAAAATTCAGCGAAAAGAACCCCGAAACAGGATTTAACAATTAAATACTTACAATTATGAAAACACTACTATTAACATTTAGCCTTGTCCTGGCAGGATTGCTGGGCAAGCCATATGCCCTGAATGCACAAATTACATCCCAGAGTTTTGTTTTTCAAAACCTTCCGTATGATTACGATGCATTGGAACCATATATTGACGCAACCACCATGGAAATCCATTATTCCCGTCACCACAGGGCATATTACAACAACTTTTTGAATGCCGTTAAAGGCACTGAATTGGAAAAAATGGCCATTGAAGACATTTTTGCCAACATAAGCACTTATTCCCCTGCAGTAAGAAACAACGGAGGCGGTTATTACAATCACACCTTGTTCTGGGCAAACATGACCCCGGAAACAGGGGGAAATCCTTCCGGAAAACTGGAAAAAGCCCTGGAAAAAGAATTCGGGTCTATAGAAGCCTTTAAAGAACTTTTTTCTAAGGCAGGAGCCACCCGTTTTGGAAGCGGCTGGGCGTGGCTGAGCCTGGATGGTGAGGGCAATCTTTTTGTCAGCTCTACACCAAATCAGGACAATCCGTTGATGGATGTAACCGAACAACGGGGTATTCCGCTCTTGGCCATGGATGTATGGGAGCATGCTTATTATTTGAAATACCAGAACAAAAGAGCCGACTATATTAAAGCTTTTTGGAATGTGATCAACTGGAAAGAAGTAGAAACAAGGTACGAAAAAGCACTAAAACAATTAAAATAAGCATCTGAAGAAATTTTATGGGATATCTGGACTATGGCGCCGTTGGAAATTGCCGTTCAGCGGCGCTTATTTCAAAAGAAGGCAGTATAGACTGGTTTTGTTTCCCGGACTTTGATTCACCTTCCATATTTTCCAGGATCCTGGATCAAAAAAAGGGAGGTCATTTTGCATTTGTAGTTGACGGGCCCCTTGAGATTTCTCAGGAATACGTCAAACACACCAACATCCTGTCCACCACATATACTACAAAAGAAGGTGTCTTTCAGGTAGTGGACTTCATGCCCCGGTTCAAGATCGGGGAAATGAACAGTTATTACCTGCCTCCCGAACTTTACAGGATGGTCCGTCTAATAAGCGGAACGCCGCGTTTTCGTGTACAATACAAACCTGTTTTCCATTATGGCAAGGACAAAGTGGAACACCGTTGCGGCAAAACGTATGTCAAGACAGTTGACAGGAAAAACAGCCGGAATGCCATCTATTTGTACTCCAACCTGGACTACGATCTTATATTGAACGAAAAAACCATAGAACTTCAGGAAGATGCTTTCCTGATGATTTCCTACAATCAGAAACTCATAAAGATATCCCAATCAAGGGTAGAACTTGAGTACAACCGTACCCTGGTTTACTGGCTGGACTGGACCAACCGGTCCAAAAAATTTGATAGCTTTAATAAAGAGATAGAGCGTAGCATGCTTATCCTTAAGCTTTTGTCTTACCAAAGATCCGGAGCCGTATTGGCGGCTCTGACTACAAGTATTCCGGAAGTTATTGGCAGGGATCGTAACTGGGATTACCGCTTCTGCTGGTTGCGGGATGCTTCCATGTCAATAAAAACCCTGGTTACCTTGGGACATAAAGGAGCAGCCAAACGTTTTATGGAATTCATCAAGAGTATTTTGAAGTCCAAGGACGAGAGTTTCCAGATCATGTACGGCATCCGCGGAGAAAGGAACCTTAAGGAAAAAACCCTTCCTTATCTTAACGGCTTTGCCGGATCCAAACCGGTCCGTATAGGAAATGCCGCTTTTTCCCAGAAACAAAACGATTCCCTGGGTTACCTTATGGACATGATATATCATTATTACCTGTATTTCCCGGGTACGCTGGATGAAATTGAAGAAATGTGGGAAGTGGTCAAAGGCATTGTCAAGACAGTGGTATCTCAGTGGCGCGAGCCTGATAACGGTATTTGGGAAATCCGCGGGGAACGTAAACATTTTGTGATCTCAAAAGTTATGTGCTGGGTCGCCATGGACCGGGCGGTTAGTATTGCTCAATTGCTTGACGAACCCGGATACGTGGAAAAATGGAGCGGTATTGCACGTCAGATAAGGGAAGAGGCTTTGGAAAAAGGCTGGAAAGAATCCATCGGCAGTTTCTCCCAGGCTTACGAAAACTCGGATCTGGATGCTTCGCTGTTGCTTATGGAAGATTACGGGTTTATCAGCGCTGAAGATCCTCGTTTTGTAAAAACTGTACATGCCATTGAACAGGGATTGATGCACAACGGTCTTCTTTTCCGCTACCGGAACCACGACGGGCTGGGGATCCCCTCCTCGGCTTTCACAATATGTAATTTCTGGTTGGTCAAGGCACTTTTCAGGATCGGCAGGCAGGAGGAAGCACGCTCCATGTTCGAGCGTTTGCTGACCTTTTCCAATCACCTGATGCTTTTCAGTGAAGACCTTGATTTTTACACGGGTGAACAATTGGGCAATTACCCCCAGGCTTATTCCCATCTGGCTATCATAGAGACGGCCAGGCTTTTTGCCGAGGAAAAGACGCTCTCGCGCTTTCTGCGTCCCTGATCACCTGCTGAGCTTTCTCAGGAAAGGAATGACTTCTTCCTGGGACAGCATATAATATTTTGCCCTTTCCGAGACCGAGCCAATCTTGATGGTGTGTGCGCGTTTGGGCAGTGCCCTGAAGGTATCTTCATCGGTCACATCGTCTCCCAGTGCCAGAATAAAATCGTACCTGTCTTTTCTCAACAACCGCTTTGCCTCGGATCCCTTGGAGAACACCGGTGGTTTGATTTCCACGATCTTGTTCCCCTGCATGATTTGCAGATTTTGGCGCGTACAGGGCCCTATTAACGCATTAACCAATTGCTGTGCGCGGAGCGAAGCCATCCAGGCGTCTACATTGCGGTAATGCCATACCAGGGCGGTTTCCTTAACTTCCAGCGTAGAATTGGGCGTTTTGTCCAGAAAAGACTGGATGATCTCCATAATCTCCCGGTTCCAGGTAAACGGCTCTTCAATGCGGTGCCAGATCCCTTTTTCCTTGTAAAATGCCCCGTGTTCAGCAGCCATATCTACTGGCAGGGCTCCCATCCATTCTTCCAGTGTTGTGTGATCCCTTCCGCTGCTAATAACCACTTTGTTCTTCGTATCCGCAGCTAGATGTTCAAGGATTTCCACTATTTCAGGGGTCGGGTAGGCATCCTCCGGCTTCTTTTTAAACGGAGACAACGTGCCGTCATAATCCAGAATTATGAGTCGTTTGGTCGCTCTTTTGTAGGAACGTCGGATACGGGCAATATTGGTTCTGGTGATCTGTTTCATGTCATTTTCCAGGTTCTTCTTTCGAATGGCCAGCAATTGCTTCAGGAACAGATCTGCCCATTTGTCTACTGTGTTGACAGACACCACTTTCTGCATTCGTTTTAATGCCTGTATTTGTTCTTTTTCTGGCATTTTGAGGGCTGTCTGCAAGGCGTTGCTTATTTGGTTTACATCGTTAGGGTTAATAACCAGTGAATCTGATAATTCCGTTGAGGCACCTGCCATTTCACTTAAGATCAAAACGCCGGGATTGTTCCTTTTGGTAGCCACATATTCTTTGGCTACCAGGTTCATACCATCCCGCAGGGGTGAAACCAGGGCAATATCGGCTATGTAGTACAAGGCAACCAGTTCTTCAAAAGCCAGTCCATGATAAAAATAATGAATGGGAGTCCAGTTGAGCGTAGAATACCTGCCGTTAATTGCCCCGATGGCTTCATCAATGTTTTTCTTCAACTTGGCATAACGGACCACGTTGCTCCTGGAGGGAACCACGACCATGGCCAATGAAACCTTTTCGTGAAATTCGGGGTTTTCATCCAGGAAACGTTCAAATCCCTTAAGCCGGTGCATGATCCCTTTGCTGTAATCCAGCCGGTCAACAGATAAGATCAGTTTGTAATTGCCGTATTCCTTACGAAGCCTGTCGGCGTTCTTTTTGACTTCAGGGTTTTCTATGGCATTGTGGTACATTTGATAATTGATGCCCATAGGCAACGAATCCACCTGTATCAGGCGGTTTCCCTGCAACACCTTGTCCAGATCAAACTGAAGGCCCATAACACGTTCCACCGTACTCACAAAGTGCCTCATGTACCCGTGTGTATGAAAAGCGATCATGTCTGCTCCCAGTAATCCGTTCAGGATATCGGCACGTTCTGGCAGGATCCGGAACAGTTCATAGGAAGGAAACGGAATGTGATGAAAATACCCGATGTTCAGACCATCTTTGGCATCCCGCAACATTTTGGGTAATAACATAAGCTGGTAATCGTGCACCCAGATTATGTCGCCGGACTGAGCCATCTCGCTCGTTTTGTCACTGAAAAGCCGGTTTACCTCCCGGTATGCATCCCAGTAACGCGCCTCGTACTCTATGTACGTATAAAAATAATGACACAACGGCCAGATGGTGCTGTTACTGTACCCTTCATAATAATTCTGGATCTGATCATCCGTAAGAAACACCGGATGGAAATGCATCTCTTCCAACTGGCGCGTAATCTCTGCGATTTCCTGCGGATCATCCGTAAAGATACCCGGCCACCCCACCCAATGGGTTTCCACATCCGTTTCCAACGAAGAAAGTCCTGTTGCCAGACCCCCTTCACTCCTTATCATGGTTATGTTACCGTCATCCCCTTTCTGTACCCGTACAGGGAGGCGGTTCGCTATAATAATTAATTTCATTGCTTTGTGTCTATCGCAAAAATACAAAAAAAATCCCTATCTTCGCCGCCCTAAAGTCTCGGGGTGTAGCGCAGTTGGTTAGCGTTCCTGCTTTGGGAGCAGGGGGTCGCCCGTTCGAGTCGGGCCACCCCGACTTTTCAAATGGAGTTTGTTGCGCCACAAACCTACATAGGTGCGCCACAAACTCCATTTTTTATCTTTTGTTTTTTACTTGTAGTACTGCCAACCGCCTGCAATTTTCACGAATCTCCTGATCCCGGACAAACTTCTGTCGGATCCATAAATGTAACCGCATCAACAGATGAGCCGGAAACCAAAATAATTCTTTCCGGCTACCGGCCAACAACGCGGCATTCACGGCCCAAAACTCGGCAAAAAATTCGGCATTTACAGGGTCCATGTACTGGGGAACAACCTCCACAGAACATACTTTCTACGCCTATTATCCCTGTGATGAAGGGTATGCGGGAGGTGGTAAGTAACGGCGATATTACAAAAAACTTACAAAAATCTATCTATTAGCGCATTAGAAGCTTGTTCGCATTTTCAGTCACTTACCACCTCCCACGGTTTTTGCAGTTTTTTGGTGATTTTGGGGGGAGGTGGTAAGTTGCGGTTGTGGCATAATATTTTGTAACGTGTTATTATTGTGTAAGTTACAAACATTTTCGTTATTTCAGCTACTTACTACCCTCCAGCTAATCCCAATCAGCCTTTCCTCCCGGAGACCTCTTTACGGCTAAGAACGGAGCGCCTCGGCAAAAAGAAAGAGCGCCCCGTTTTTAGCCGTGAAGCGACCTTGAAGTTTAGCTGTTGCCGGGCATTGCTCCTTGCGGGAGTTCGTTGGTAGAGGGCGGTCGCTGACGCCACATGCGCTCTACTTCTTGACCTCCAGGGTGATGATATTTTGGTTCTTACTACGGGTGAATTCCACTTTTTCACAAAGCGCGTTAAGCATGGTTACCCGCATTTCGTGCTCTTCCTGTTCCAGGGGATTGTAAGGCTCGCCTTCCCGGGAACATACCAGCAGCAATTTTTCGTCTTTTTCAGAATAGGACAATTCCAGCAGGATATTGGAGTGATCGGGTTGCATCTGCAGGACTTCTTCCGCCATGATCTGCAACCGGTTGCAGATTTTTGAAGGGATAACATGCTTTTCGCAGAAGAGAATCATCTCACCCTGCAGCCGGTACAGGTCAAAGAGCGGGCTGCTGATGAAAAATTGCAGGCTGCGCACCCGGTGAATGAAAGCTTTGGTTTTGGGCTTCAGCGGATTGTCAAATATCTGCGACGGGGTGCCTTCCTCATAGATAATGCCTTCGTCCATATAGAAGACCCGGCTGGAAATACTGCGGGCAAAATCCATTTCGTGCGTAACAATCATCATGGTCATGCCTTCACGCGCCAGACGGCGGATAACGGCCAGCACCTCGCTGACCATCGTTGGATCCAACGCCGAGGTGGGTTCGTCAAAGAGTAAAATCTCGGGTTCCATGGCCAGGCAACGGGCAATGGCAATACGCTGCTGTTGCCCGCCCGACAACTCGTCGGGAAAATTGTAGGCTTTCTCGGCCAATCCAACCATTTTGAGCAACTCCATGGCCTTGCGGTCCGCCTCGGCCCGTTTCTTTTTCAAAAGGATCACCGGACCAAGCGTTAAATTCTCCAGGACGGTCAAGTGCGCATACAGGTTAAAGGATTGAAAAACCATGCCCATTTTGCGTCGGATGCGGGGCACGTCGGTCCCTTTTGCCAAAAGGGGTTCCCCTTCAATGAAAATCTCTCCGCCGGTGGGGGTTTCCAGCAAATTCAGACACCTCAGGAAAGTGCTTTTCCCTGTCCCTGAAGGACCGATCACGGAAATGACCTCTCCTTTTTTCACCTCTGCGTTAATATCTTTGAGAACTACCAGGTCCCCGAATTTCATGGATAAATGCCTAACCTCTATCATACGGTCTCCTCCTTCATTTTACGAATGCGTTTTCTTTTTGGATCAACGGAAATCTCCACCTTGTCCAGCAGCCAGGTAAGCAGCCAGGCCAGCACCAGGTAAATGACCGTGGCTACCAGCAGCGGAAAAAATGCATCAAAGGTGCGGCTGCGGATGATGTCGCTTACCCGTGTAATATCTTGTACGGCAATATATCCCACTACCGAGGTGGCCTTAACCATGGAAATGAATTCTCCTTTGTACACCGGCAGTGCGTGCCGCAGGGCCTGTGGTAGTATGATATGCGTAAAAGTTTGGACGCGTGAAAAACCTCCGGCAATCCCCGCCTCTTTTTGCCCCCTGCCAATACTATTGATGGATGTGCGGAAGATCTCGGCAACGTATGCTGCAAAATTCAACCCGAATGCAATGACGGCCACCAGTACAGGGCTGATCTGAACCGAGGCGAATACCACATAGAAGATGATCATCAGCAAAACCAGCACCGGTGTGCCGCGAAAAAAGGCGATGTAGACCTTGGCAAAAGAAGAAATAAAGCGCGATGCCGACATTCGCATGGAGCAGACCGCACCGCCCAGAATCGTTCCAAGAATAGCTGCCAGGATGGATATGATCACCGTGACCTTTAACCCGTCCAAAACCAGTTTATAGCGGTCTTCCAGAACCAGGTTGTTGTGGAAACTCTTTTTGATCCCTTCAAAAAATCCGGGTTCCCGGCCGTCGGTTACTGCCGGTATAAAAGCAGCGGCATTGTCCCGGTTGATATAACTCTTAAGCGCTATGATGCATACTCCGGATTGATAATAAGGATCCGAAAACGCTACCTGACGGGCACGTTCTTCCGTAATCATAATGCTGGCAGCTCCGGCAACTACCCTGCCGGAAGAAACGGCCATCAACAAACTGTTGAACGGCATATCCACGGGAACAAACCGCTTGCCAAAGTGCGAAGCAAAACGCATCATCAATTCTATGTCAAATCCCGCCAGTTTCCCGTCTATTAGTGATGTGAACGGCAGCCCTATGTTCCCGACTATGGCCACCGGCAAATCCCCGTTTTCTCCGTGTTGCGGGATTTCCGGCATGGTGGTTCCGGATTTTTCTATCCAATGCTCTACCATCTGGTCATATATCCCGTTTTGCCGGATTTCCTGTAAAAAATAATTGAATTGCACCCGTAAAGAATCGTTCCCCTGATGAAAAATAATCCCCAGCGGTTCAAAAAACACATCTTCTGCTAAAATCCCTATTTCCGGATTTTCACTAAAAACATGCCCCAGCATTTCGGTGGCAAAAAACGCCGCGTCGGTTTTGCCCTGTTTAAGAGCCAGCAATAAATCCGGAACGGTCTGGTATTGCAACAACCGGTCTTCCGTGTAATGTTTCAGGGCATAACTTTCATGCGAAGAACCAAGAAGAACGGCCAGGGTTTTGGAACGTTCCTTCGCGGGCTGGTTGCTTTCACGCACCATCACAGCTAACCCGCCTTCGTAATAAGGCTCTGAAAAAAGCACGCTTTTTGCCCGCTCTTCCGTTATAGACAATCCAGCGCCAATCATATCCACTTTCCCGGATATCAAAGCCGGGAGCAACGCCCCAAATTCCATATTCACAATATTCAACTCCATGCCCAGTTCCTGCGCAATGTAGGCGGCATATTCTATGTCAAAACCAATAACCCCCTCATCTGCATATACATAAGCCATCGGTTCGGTAACGGCAGCTGTTCCAAAATTCAAAATCCCATTCACCCCGCTTGACGGAATGTCAGGCATCGGCCCCGGATTTCCCTTTTTGGGAAACCAACGATCTTCCATTTCCCGGTATGTTCCGTCTTCCTGAATTTGTAAAAGAACACGGTCCATGGCTTCTTTCAACATTTGGTCGCCCTGACGTACCGCAAATCCGTACTGATCGTCCATAATAAATTCATCCAGCACGGTAAGTCCGTCCAGATTAGCCTGAATATTGGACAGTACGGGCAAATCATACGCCGTCGCATGGGCTTTTCCTTCCTTTACAGCCAGGGCACAGTGCAAGACATTATTAAAATAAATGATCCGGGCATCAGGAATGCGGTCAAGGACCATCTGATCTGCCGCTGTCCCTGCCGGAACGGCAAACGTTTTTCCCCCTTCCAACATGGAAAGGCTGGTTATTACATGACTTTCCCTGCTGCAACCAGTCGCCACAAACAAAAACAACAGATACAGCAGGGAGGCTTTTAAGGTGTTTTTCATATAGCAAAGGTAATCAAATGGAGTTTGACTGCGCCAAAATTATGTATCTTTGCATTATGCCAAACCGTAAAAGACACCGGCGTATGTCTGCCCTCCCCCCAATGGAGGGTTACCGTCCATACGGAGTTCCCGGGAGGGACCGGGGATCGGTGGAATTGCTGTTTGAGGAATATGAAGCCATCCGTCTTGCAGATTATGAAAACCTGACGCAGGAAGAAGCGGCCCGCAGAATGAATATCTCAAGGCCTACTTTTACGCGTTTATACGACAAAGCCCGCAAAACCATTGCCCGTGCCTTCATTGAAAGCAAGAGCATTGTGATCCGCGGCGGGGATTATGAAATTGAAAATCACTGGTACCGTTGCCGCCATTGCCACCAGGTAAATTCCTCGCCGGACCCTGTCGATAATTGCCAAAATTGTCATTCTGAAGATATTTTGTCTTTGAATAAATAAAGACTCAGCCTTTTGTGTGTTCCCAAATCTTCAGGTCTATGCAATCAATACGTGTTCTTTCGTCTTCAAGAGAAACGATCACCCCTGAATGGACTTTCCCCATCATGCAATGAGACGGAAGGAATTTCACGGTCTGTCCTACAAAGGGACGCATTCCCTCAATTACCCCTCTAAAAGACAACACCATACATATACCCACCTCAACAACAGCATCTTCCCGACCCAACAATTTTCCCGGCCCTATAACCCATACATCCAACAACCCGTTATCTATCTCCACAACCCGTGCAAAATGCGTAATAGGGCAGCCCAACGGACGGTAACGGATCACATCGTCTTTTAAGATCTTGTTGCCGGAAAAACAGGCCAACGTTTCGCGACACGAGGGCTCTCCGGGCAACGGATGCAACAGAAAATCCGCCTGCGCCTTGTCTATCAGCCCAACATAAGTTTCTTTTTCCTGAATATTTGCCGAGTTGAGGATCCCCGTCAATTTTTGGAACTGCGTCTTGAACCGTTCCTGCCTGAAAACCGGGCATTGTTCCGGCATAGCCCTTGTTTCTTTTAAAGCCGAGGCAAAGGCCGCACAATTCACATAACCGCAAGCCCCGCAATTGAATCCCGGCAGCAGGGCAACCAGGGTTTCTTTCTTGATCATGATTTATTCTCCCTTATATTCCTGCACCCCGTTTATGTGCCGAAGCACACCCCTGTGGTATTTCTTCTCTATATGCATTTCCCCTACACACAAAGTACAAATAGAAAACGGCGCATTGTGGCGTAAACGGTCTTCACTGTAATTAAACACAGGCGCCTGCGAAAAACAAGCCGCCAATTCTGCCGTTCCTTTACCAGTCAGTCCGTTCGTTTCAATAACACGGCACCCGGCATTCATCTCCATAACCCGTTCCCTGAATATTTCCCTTTCTGCCTGCGAGATCATGTCCCCTTTTGTTATGGCTACAACATTGGCCGTACTTAAAAACGGACCTACTTTTAAAGGAGTGTTTGGCCCTGTTGTAGCATCTATAACACAAACCCCCAAACCATTGGTGGTATAAGGAGCACACCTGTGACACAATCCCGCAGTTTCTACAATAAGCATATCTGCAGCATGCTCACCGGCAAAAGACACCATTTCTCCCATATTGTAAATGGTATAATGATCCGGGCACATATCCCTGGACAATCCAACCATAGTAGGGACTCCCGTCTTTTTAAAACGAACCTGATCTTCTGTATACAGGCAATCGATTTTGGCAACGGCGATCTTTACCAGCTGTTCTTTTAAAAATCTAATGGTATTAAGCAATACAGACGTTTTTCCTGCCCCAGGGGTACCGGCTACTACTATTACTTTCATGGTTTTCTTTTCAGGCAACAATTTCTTCACCCAGCCTTACCCGTTCACGGATCCTGAACAATTCACTATCCATCCGGTTTAATTCCACGCAAAGATCCGTCTCGTGATCTGTAGTATTGAAAATTTTTTCCACACCTCCGTTTTTCATTACTATGCGCCTTCCGGTCAATAAAGCCAGTAGTGGGTCATGCGTCACTACTAAAATGATCTTTCCCTTGCCGGACAACAACTCCATGGCCTGGTGCTTTTTTATGCCTGCGTTTTCTATCTCATCAATCAAGACGATGGGAGAATCACTTATAAAAGCAACATCAGCCACCATCAGAGACCGGCTTTGTCCTCCGCTCAGGACTGTCAGGTTCATATCTTCCGATATGGGTTCTCCAGTTAACGTATTAGCGTGATAAACAACCTGTTCCACCATGTTCAGATTCTTTCCCCTGCACTTGGCGTGAAGCAAAAGAAACTCCCTGACAGTCATATCTGCCAAAAAATTCATGTTTTGAGACAACTGGGCTATCATTTTCTTTTTGGGATCAAACCGGATGGAGATATCAGGCACTTGTCCGTTTATAAGCACCCTGCGATGCGTGGATGTATCTGCCTGCGCCAATTGTTCAATATCTTCTATAAAAGCGCTTTTCCCGCTTCCCGTAGGACCAACAACTCCCACAATCTCTCCGGGATAGATTTCGATCCGGGAAAATGTCTCGGCAATTCCGAATTTGTTTTTTCCGGGCAGAATGGTAATGCTTTCTATCATTGTCGTATCTTTTCCGACAAAGGTAAAAGCTTTTACTATTTTGATAAACCCATGAAAAACGTATCCTTCACTACGTTTAAAAACGTACTGGGGTGGCCTTAAATATCAAAATAATGGTGTTTGATGGCATACGTTACCAGATTGGCCGTATTCCTGGATTCTGTTTTCTGGAGCAGGTTTTCCCGGTGTTTGTCTACGGTACGTTTACTTATACCTAATTTTTGTGCAATTTCTGCATTGGAAAATCCCTTACAGATATAATAAAGAATGTCTTTTTCTCGCTGCGTAATGTCGTCCCGGTCTTTTCCAGGATTGTTGATTTTATGGGTCATGATCTCCAGAATGGATTGAATGATGTCCTGAGAATAATAATTTTTCCCTTCCATAACATCAATCAACGCATTTTTCACTTCTTTAAAAGAAGAATTTTTAAGTAAGAACCCGGAGGCTCCCGCTTCTATCATACTCGACAGGTAGCTTTCTTCTGAATACATTGATAATGCAAGGATTTTCAAGTTCGCATCCAGCTCCAGCGCCTTTCTTGTAGCTTCTATTCCGTTCATAACAGGCATCTCTATGTCCATTAACACAATACAATCTTTTACATCAACTATTTTTTCCAGAAATTCAGCCCCGTTTTTCGCATCCAGTATTTGATCCACAAAATCCATCTTTTGCAATAAAAAACGCAATCCTTCCCGGAACAACGCATGATCATCCACTAAAAAAATATTGATCTTTTTCATTTCACAGGTATTTCAATGTGTGTATAAAAACCATTCCCCGGAGACGAATCTACGGTAATCGACCCGTCCAGGGACTTAACACGGGAATATATATTATCCAGTCCCATTCCGGTTAAGGATAGATCCTTTACCGAGGTTTGACCCGGCTCCATACCTTTCCCGTCATCACGGTAATCAACCGTCAGCCACTGATCTTGTTCTTTCAACGTCAGGTGAATAATCGCCGGACCGGCGTGTTTAACACTGTTGTTCAACAATTCGGTAACTATACGGTATACGTTGATCTCTGTATCGTAATCGTACCTCTTGTCAGAAATATCAGCCTTAAAAACCACTTTTATTGGAGAATTGGCAAACAACTGCCTGGTCAGTGTTTCGGTCGCTTTTGCCAACCCGTAATTCTTCAGCAAATGAGGACTCAGGTGGTTTGAAATTTCCCTGAGGGTGACAATTGCTTCATCGATCACCGAATACGATTGCTCAACGATCCTTCTGTTTTCTGTATCCATCTTTTCTGTATCAGCGGCACTTATTATCATTTTTACGGAAGAGAGCAACGGACCCAAGCCGTCGTGCAAGTCTCCCGCGATGGTGCGCCGGGCGCGTTCTTCTCCCTGAATGATCCCCATAAGCATTCGTTTTTCACTTGTCTTTCGAACGGTATCCAATTGATCCTGAAGATTGAATATCTGTCTAATATAATACAAACTAATAAGCATCAGAATGGATATCACAATGCCCAGCCAGCTGTTCACTTCGTCTTTGGCAAATAATTTGGTTTGCCAGAAAAAGGAGGAGAATTCAAACAGCCTTTCCAGAGCCATCAGTACAAACGCAATGGATATGAGTATCCAGGAAATGTTGTACCGGGTCCTGCGAACCATGGAGACCGCCACAATAGCCGTGATCAATTGAATGATCATGGACAGGAACAAGGCAATTTTAAAGATCATTTTTTCAGTAAAGTTATTGATTTAAAAACAAAAAAGGCCGCCCTGCAAAGAGCGACCTACACACTATTAGGTTTCAAGTGTTATTCAAGCAGCTTGTTGCGGGCTGTTTCAATGTCTGTTGCCAGCGTATTTAGCTGTTCTTCAAGCTGTTTTACATTTATGGCGTTTATAACTTTCAACGGTTCCAGGATCCCCCTGATGGATTCCAGTTCCGGATGGTAAGGGATCAGGGATTCTATACCGTCCACAACCAGAAGGAAGCGGTAGGAAACATCTGCGGCCGTCTGGTCATTAAAATAGGTTATGTAACGGGGTATATCAAGGCTGGTGAAATACAGGGCTTCCAGGATCCCGGCGGCCATGGTTTCAAAGAACATGTGAATCTGTTCTTTTTCCATTTGTTCTTCTCCCATCGTGACTACCCAGGTATTGATATCCAACGCATTAATCTCTACATTGACTTCGGCTCCTTCCATCAGGGCCACATTGTCGGTATCTACCAAAAGCTGGGCTATTACCTGATCGTATTCCTCAACCGGTAAACCGTAAAGTTGCGCAATGGCCTTATCTACTGAATAAACGGCTAAAGCCCTGTTTTTTTGTGAAAGTGTCACCAGGTCGTTCACTTTGGCCAACGGCATCAGGAATGTAGGTTTTACTCTTTTTTCACGATCGGTAAGGACCAGCGTCCCTTCCTGAATGGCTTTCATATGGGGCATTACGCCCAATTGCTGAAACCCGGATACCAAGGAATCGATCTTGATGATCAAATCTTCTGTCAGGTATTGTTCCTGGAGACTTGTTTCCGATTTGGTTTGAGCGTCTTTCTTTTTGGAGGAGCTGTTACCGCATGCGCTAACGATAAGCGCCGAGATCAACAAAAGTGCAATGGCAATTCTTTTCATATTGAGTTGTTTTGAATAATAAATAAGCTTGGAATATTGTACAAATGTAAAAAAAACACGTTATTATTCACCTTTCTTTCCCATAAACCTTGCCGGAATCCTGAAAAATAATGCCAGGGCAGTCAATAAAGCCATAATTCCCAGTACCGCCAGGTTATACCACAATGTGGGAATTTTCAATTTCCCCAGTATTTTTACGTGGCTGTAAAAAGGAGCTCTTCCGTTACTTGTAGCCGGGTCCAGGTATATTTGGCCTACTTTGGGTACGATTGTGTGATCCACAATGCGAAACATTTTTGTAGAGGAGCTGTTTAGCACCAGATCCTGCAGAAACAGGTTATGGTGATCCTTTTTCAGGGACAACAAACCGTCTTTTCCCAGTTCATTGATCAAACGCATATTGGTCCTGTCAATTTCGTGGGTATAATGCAATGACCTTTTTGAGAGGACTTTATTGGCATCAACAAAATAACCGTCCAACTGGTGGTAAAGAGCTTCAGACCACGCAGAACCCTCTACCTGTAAAGGATCCTTTTCCGTCAACTGTGCCAGCAGGGGCAAGCCTGTTTTAATAATTTCCAGCCTTTCTTTATCCGGAGCTCCTTCTTTCAGGTATTCTGCCTGTGCCGTTTCCATTTGGCTTTGCAATTCTTCCAGGAACCCGATCCTGTAATATTGTGCGCGGAATTTTTCTTTTTCGTCGTCAAAGAAATGCTTCATGTAACGGTTGTATTCAAAAGAGCTGACCGCCAGGGCTTCGAATGCCCACCTGGAAGGGATTACCTCTCCAATCACAGGAACGTTTCCCGTTTTGCTTTTCGGGTTCAGGTCATCAAATTTCACGACCAGGCCACACAGCAGGATCTGGGGTATCAGCAACAGCGGTATGGTAATGTAAATAGCCACGATGGAACTCAGGGACTGGGAAAGCACCAGTCCGGTCAGGTTTGCCACCAATGCCGCCGCAAAAAGAACGATCCACCAAATCCACAGCATACCGTGAATACCCATAATCGCGTTTCCGGCCAGTATGAAAAGCAGTGTTTGTACAAGCGATAACCCTGTCAGATATATGATCTTGGACCAGATATACCCGCTGTGACTCAGTTTCAGGAAGCGTTCCCGTTTTAGCAGGGAACGGTCCTTGAAAATTTCCTCGGCACTGACACTCATTCCCATGAATATGGCCACAATCACCGCCATGAAAAAATACGACACCAGGTTTTTATTGTCCATCAATGTATATCCCGTCTCGGGTGCATACCTGGTCAGCATGGCCACCACCACTGCCAATAAGGGGGCTTCCAGCAGGGATATTAGCAAATACTGCGTGTTTGCCATTTTGGTGCGTATGTTTCGCTGAAGAAATATCCGGAACTGTTTCCAGGCCGCCGGCTTTTTCTGTCTTGTTTCGGGAACTTCGCGTATTTTTGGATCTTCCCCCACAGATCTTGTTTCCAGGTATTTGTTGTGCCATTCTTCCGGACTGATCCGGCGTGTTTCAGTAATTTTTCCGGTATCGTCCAACGCTTTGGCGTCCAATATGTTCAGTACGATTTCGGGATTGACGTTCCCGCAAGTAGAACACATGCTGGTATCGGCATCGGCATAATGTGCGACATCTTTAAAATACGTTATGGCTTCAATGGGATTCCCATCGTATACGGGATAGCCACCTTTGTCTAAAAGCCAGAGCTTGTCAAATAATTTGTAAATGTCCGAGGAAGGTTGGTGGATATTCACCACAATCAACCGTCCTTTGAATGTTTGCTCCTTGAGCAGGTTTATTACCTTTTCCGAGTCGGAAGAACTCAGCCCCGAAGTAGGTTCGTCCAGGAACAGAACCACCGGCTCCCGGATCAACTCCAGGGCAATGTTGAGCCTCTTGCGCTGTCCTCCGCTGATGGTCTTGTTCAGGGGTGATCCCACTTTGAGGTCTTTTGCCGCCGCCAGTCCCAGATCCGTCAACACCTCCATGACCCGTTTATCGAGTTCTTCAGGAGACATCCCGTCAAAACACAGTTTGGCTGTATACCATAAGTTTTTGTAAACAGTCAGTTCTTCTATAAGTAAGTCATCCTGGGGCACAAAACCGATCAGTTTCTGAACCTCGGAGTTATCAATGGAATGACCGTTCAGCAGGATCTGTCCTTCCTGGGGTTTTATATTGCCGTTAAGCAATCCCAGCAATGTGGATTTTCCCACTCCGCTCCCTCCCATAATGGCTACCAGTTGTCCGGAATGCAGGGTGAAGCTGAAGTTATGCATTCCGTTGTCACTTCCCGGAAAACGGAAATTGATATCCTTTCCGGAAAGTTCAATGGGAATGTGTTTGTCTCCTTTTTTGTCAAAAAGAGCCTTTATGTTGCTATAATACAGGGGCGTACCCTGTTTTCCTTTCATCACGCCGCTTTGCTGCCACAATTGAAATGTGCCTGCCATAACGGGGACGTCGTTCATCATGACGGGGTCTGTTCCACGGTAAGTAAAAGCCATCGCATTGGATCCGGGCAGGTCTATCATTTTTAACGTTCCGTTCCATCCCTCAGGAACATAAGAAAGGACTTTCTCCGTTTCCCGATCAAGAACAAAAGCTTTGAAATGGCCGAAATCGTCTTCACTGACATTGAACTGGGACGCCACTTTTTTGAAAAGATCTTCATGAGTCAGGAATCCTTCGGGGTTCATTCCGGCAAATTCCATAAACCGCAATAAAAGCAATGACTGTTCTTTTGCTTCTATGTTTTTTCTCAATCCCTCGCAAACCCCCTCAATAATCTTATCCTTATCCAAACCCGAGGACATCTGGTACAATTCCCTCAGGTCCCTGTACAAACCCAGGTATGTTTCCTGCCGGCGTATACCAAAATGCTGATTCAGATAAGCTTTAATGAGTTTTTCGGACCTTTCTTTGTCTATCCCCGCTACAGCGCCAAAAAGAGCAAACAGGTTCAGCAATCCGGATAATACCAAGTCGTTCATAAAGAATTAGATTTTTTGTCTTTCCAATAATAAAAGATCAGGAACGGGATCCCCAACACACTTCCTACTATATCGGCCGCAACATCTGTAATATCCCCGGTCCGGTAGGGAAGGTAATACTGGATCACCTCGGTTATCACGCCAAAAATGAATCCCGACCACAATATAAATATTTTGGTAACGATCCATCCGGGCCTTACTGCTGCCCACGCAAGAGGTACAATGGGAATAAAGAGCAGGGCGTGTAACACCTTATCGGGTTGTACTCCCAGGAACGAGGCCAGCCAGACAAACAAACCATTCTTCTTGAACTGGGGCAGGGCATCACCCGTAGAAAACAGAAAATAAGTACATACTCCCAGGTATACTACAAAGAAGCAAATCCAGAAAATATTCCGGTTTTTATTTTTTATACGAGTTTTTCCAGCCAATATTTACTATTCAGTTTTTTATCCAGTATAACGGAAAGACTGTCAATGGGTATGCGTTCCTGGAGCATGGTATCCCTGTCCCGCAAGGTAACTGTTCTGTCTTCCAATGTTTGATGGTCAACGGTTATGCAATAAGGAGTTCCAATGGCATCCATTCTGCGGTAACGTTTTCCAATGCTGTCTTTTTCATCATACAGGCAATGGTGTTCCAGGCGAAGGATTCTTAAAATTTCGTGTGCCACCTCGGGCAGTCCGTCTTTCTTTATCAAAGGGAAAACGGCCAGTTTAACCGGAGCCAAAACAGGCGGTATTCTAAGAACCACGCGGGTTTCTCCGTCTTCCAACGTTTCTTCTTTGTATGACGCGGACAATACCGACAGAAAAGTACGGTCCAGTCCTATGGACGTTTCAACAACATAAGGAACGTAGCTTTCATTGGTTTCCGGATCGAAATACCTCATTTTGCGCCCCGAATATTCTTCATGACGGGAAAGGTCAAAATCGGTTCTTGAATGGATTCCCTCCAGTTCCTTAAACCCAAACGGAAACTGAAATTCAATGTCACAGGCGGCATTGGCATAATGGGCCAGCTTGTCGTGATCGTGATAACGGTAGTTCTCCTGGCCCAGCCCCAGGGATAAATGCCAGCGTAACCTCATTTCTTTCCAGTATTGGTACCACGTCATTTCTTCCCCGGGTTTGACAAAGAATTGTAATTCCATCTGCTCAAATTCCCTCATTCTGAAAATAAACTGCCTGGCCACGATCTCGTTCCTGAAAGCTTTGCCTATTTGTGCTATTCCAAAAGGAATTTTCATCCGACCGCTTTTCTGGACATTCAGAAAATTCACAAAAATTCCCTGGGCTGTTTCCGGTCTCAGGTAAACCAGAGAAGCTCCGTCTTCCGTACTTCCCAGTTTTGTGCTGAACATAAGGTTGAATTTCCTGACTTCCGTCCAGTTTTTGGAACCGGAAACCGGGCAGGCAATCCCGCAATCCAGGATCAATTGACGGAGCCCCTCCAGGTCGTTGTCATTCAAAGCCTTAACCATTTTGTCCCGCACAGCGTCGATTTTCGCCTGTTCCCGCAAAACATTTGGGTTGGTGGCCAGGAACTGTTGTTGATCAAAGGCATCTCCAAAACGTTTTTTCCCTTTTGCGACCTCTTTGTTGATCTTTTCCTCCAGTTTGGACAGATAGTCTTCCAAAAGCACATCTGCCCTGTATCTTTTTTTGGAATCTTTATTGTCAATGAGCGGGTCGTTAAAAGCCGAGACATGGCCGCTGGCTTCCCATACCTTAGGGTGCATAAAAACAGCTGAATCAAGCCCGGTAATGTTATCATACATCCTTACCAGCGAATCCCACCAATATTTTTTTATGTTGTTTTTCAATTCCACGCCGTTCTGTCCATAATCATAAACAGCCCCTAATCCGTCATAAATATCACTGGAGGGGAATATGAATCCGTACTCTTTAGCGTGCGCAATAATGTTCTTGAACAATTCTTCCTGTGTCATAAATCTTTTAGTAAAAATCCTTCAAAGATAGGTTTTTTGGAAGAATCTCTTCCAGCAATTCTATGGCAAAAGGCCTTTCTTTTAAACGGGGATGGGGCAGGACAAGATTTTTGGTGTGTGTTTTTATCCTGTCGTAAAGCAAAATATCTATGTCTATGAGCCTGGACTCATATGATTTGGGTGTCTCAGGGGAAAATGATTCTTCTTTACGGATACGGCCCAGTTTCTTTTCAATATCCAGGCATTTCTCCATTAACATTTCTGCGTCCAGTTCCGTTTCCAGACACACAGCCTGGTTTAAAAAAGAATTCACGGGCTTGCTGAAGCCCCAGGGTTCTGTTTCTATTCGTCCGGAAACAGCTATTATCCGTCCCAGTTCATGCAAGGCATCCAGTGCCTGCTGCAATATCCTGTCCCTGTTTTCCATATTGCCCCCCAGAAGAAGATACGCTGTATGCATAGGTACCTGTTTTAAAACATGCCGTAAAGGCCGGTATCCAAAAGCGCTTCTTCGCTCATGCGTGAAGGGTCCCACGGGGGATCAAAAGTAAGTGTTACTGTTGCCTTGGAAACACCCGGCACCTGGCTGACCGCTATACGCGCATCTTCCACCACTTCTTCTGCCATCGGACAATTAGGAGCCGTTAAGGTCATGGTTACCGTTACCGGATATCCCTCCCCTGTTTTCTCCCCTATGGCAATTTCGTAGATCAAACCAAGGTCTACTATGTTTGCGGGTATTTCGGGGTCAAAAACCTGCTTTAAAGCCAATCTGATATTGTTTTCCAGTTCCATTTATGAGGGTTTTTCGGTGTTGGCCACAAGAGCATACATTTGAATCTGCTGTATCATTGACAACAATCCGTTAGCCCTTGTAGGAGACAAGTGGTCTTTTAGTCCGATTTTTTCTATAAAGTCCATATTGGAATCCAGGATCTCTGCGGGGGTATGCCCGGAAAAAACCTGTACGAGCAGGGATATGATCCCTTTGGTGATCAGGGCGTCGCTGTCTGCCTGGAAATACAATCTTCCGTTTTCTCTTTTAACATCAAGCCACACTCTTGATTGACAACCTTTTATTAAATTTTTTTCCTGTTTTGAACTTTCTTCAAGCGGGAGCAGGTTTTTGCCCAGTTCAATCAGGTATTCGTATTTATCCATCCAATCTTCCAGGAAGGAAAATTCTTCCACGATCTTTTGTTGTTTTTCAGGAATGGTCATAAAATGATCTTTAACGAAGTATCTTCAGCACTTTTTTCAGCGAATCCACAAAAAAGTCAAGTTCTTCCACGGTGTTATACAAGGCAAAGGAAGCCCTCAGAACAGACGTCACGTTCAGCCGGGAGAGCAAAGGCTCGGCACATAACATTCCTGAACGGGCCGCAATGCCCATTTTATCCAGCATCATAGCAATATCGGAAGGATGTGCGCCTTCAAAAGACATGGAAAAAACGGGAATTTTTTCATATACCTGGCCATAATAAGTTCCGGGTATTCCGTATAGAGTACACCCGTCAATTTCCCCGAAGAGCTCTAAGGCTTTTTCCGTGATCGTTTTTTCGTATTCTTCTATGGTTCCGTTGTCCAGGCTTTGTACAAATTCCACAGCGGCTCCCAGTCCGGCCACTCCTGTATAGTTGGCCGTTCCGGCTTCATATTTCAATGGAAGTTGAGCATAAGTGGTTCCTTTTTCCAGGGACACACTTTCTATCATGTCTCCTCCTCCCTGCCAGGGAACCATTTCTTCAAGGTATTTTTCTTTCCCGTACAGGATTCCTGTCCCGGTAGGTCCGTACAGTTTATGCCCGGAAAAAACATAAAAATCGGCATCCATTTCCCTAACGTCCACTTTGTGATGTACGACCCCCTGGGCTCCGTCCACAACTACCGGGACCTGGTAATAATGGGCAATGCGAATGATCTCGGCAAGGGGGTTTACAAGACCAAGCACGTTGGAAATGTGTGTTATGGCCAATAGTTTAGGGGGTTCCCCCGGTTTGTCCAGTATCTGTTCCAGTTTTTTAGGGTCCAATGCCCCGGTCTGGTCCATTTCCCAGACTTCAAGTAAGGCGCCTGTACGCTGACACATCATTTGCCAGGGAACTATGTTGGAATGATGCTCGGCCCGGGTGATAACAATTCGGTCTCCGGGACGGACATACGTTTGGCCGAAGGAAAAAGCAAGTAAATTCAGGGATGCAGTCGTTCCGGAGGTAAATATGATCTCGTTCTCAGAAGCAGCGTTTATAAAACCCCTGATGGTTTTACGCGCCTGGTCATAACGCTCGGTACACTGGACGCTCAGGTAGTGAACAGCCCGGTGAATATTCCCGTTTATGCCACCGTTCATTTCCCTGAGGACCTTTAGAACAGGCTCTGGTTTCTGGGTTGTGGCGCTGTTGTCCAGGTAAACGAGTGGCTTTCCGTACACTTTCTGTTGCAGGGCCGGAAACTGATCCCTGATTTGTGATATATTCATACTTCAAAGATAATAAATGTATATTTGCAGATGTATAAAATACCGTTAAAATGTACGAATACATAAAAGGAAACCTAACGTATGCAGATCCTGCCCAGGCAGTTATAGAGACTTCCGGGATAGGTTACAATATAATGATTTCACTGCAAACATATTCTGCCGTTCATACCCAAAAAGAGGTCTTTTTATGGCTGCATTTGCTGGTAAAGGAAGACGCACACTTATTATATGGCTTTGCCACCCGGGATGAACGTGAAATCTTCCGTCTTCTGATAAGTGTATCCGGCGTCGGGCCTAATACCGCACGTATGATACTTTCCGCCATGAGCAATCAGGAGATCCGTGACGCGTTGATCACTTCAGATGTGGTAAGAATAAAAAGCATTAAGGGCATTGGAACGAAAACTGCAGAAAGAATGATCATAGAACTCAAGGATAAGATGATGAAAGTGGGGCTGGAATCCGTCACTCCGGGCAGTTCCGTGAGGCCTGTTTCAGAAATCGGGGCAGAGGCAGCTGCTGCTTTGCAACAGTTGGGATTTCAGCGTTCTGCCATAGAAAAAGTGCTTTCCCGGCTTAATAAAGAAAATCCGGCTTACAGCCTGGAAGAATTGATCAAGCTTTCCCTAAAGATTTTATAATTTATAAATAACTATATTTGTATCATTAACCATTAATCATTTTATTACAATGAACATTCCGGAAAATCTTAAGTACACTAAAGAACACGAGTGGATAAAAATTGAAGGGGATTTGGCAATTGTAGGCATTACCGAACATGCCCAGGCTCAATTAGGTGACATCGTTTTTGTAGATATCCAGACTATGGGCGAAACGCTGGA
Organism: uncultured Muribaculaceae bacterium; assembly: GCA_964542305.1. Lineage (GTDB taxonomy): Bacteria > Bacteroidota > Bacteroidia > Bacteroidales > UBA932 > DMER64. The sequence continues at coordinate 75,512 of CAZITX010000003.1, forward strand.
CAAGGATGAAGTCTTTGGTGCTATAGAAGCGGTTAAAACGGTAGCCGATGCCTTTATGCCTTTATCCGGAACAATAGAGGAGGTCAACGAAGTGCTGGAAGGAGATCCCCAGTTAGTCAATAAAGATCCTTACGGTGAAGGCTGGATGGTGAAAATCAAAATGACAAACCCCGGAGAAGTGGAAGAATTACTAGACGCCACTGCATACGGGAAGTTGATCGCATAAATGAAAACCAGCTTCGGAAGCGATAATCATTCCGGAGTGCATCCACTTGTGCTAAAGGCAATAGCGGAAGCAAACGATGATTATCAGCTCTCTTATGGAGAAGATGAATATTCTGAAAGGGCCTGCGATCTGTTCCAAACCTTTTTCGGTAAGCAAGCCCGGGTATTTTTTGTTTTTAATGGAACCGGGGCGAATGTCCTTTGTCTTCAAGCATTAACACAACCCTACAATTCAGTAATATGTGCCCGTACGGCACATATCAACCAGGATGAATGCGGAGCACCCGAACGTTTCACGGGGTGCAAACTCATAACGGTAGAAACAAAAGACGGTAAACTGACACCGGAGCTCGTGAAACCTCAGTTGCAAGGTTTTGGATTTCAACATCATTCACAACCAAAAGTCATTTCCATTTCACAGACCACGGAACTGGGAACCGTTTATACGCCTGAAGAGATCAGGACATTGGCAGATTTGGCCCATCAGCACCAAATGTACTTGCACATGGACGGGTCCAGACTGGCCAATGCTGCCGCATTTCTTGATCTTCCCCTGAAAAGTATAACCACAGAAGCCGGCGTGGATGCGCTTTCATTCGGTGGTACAAAAAACGGAATGTTAATGGGAGAGTCTGTTGTGTTTTTTCATCCGGAACCGGCTGAAAATTTTTTGTACACAAGAAAGCAATCCATGCAATTGTTTTCCAAGGGCCGCTACATAGCCGCGCAATACCTGGCATATTTGGAAAATGACCTGTGGCTGGAAAATGCCCGTTATGCCAATTCCATGGCACAGTATCTGGCCGTTGAAACAAGGGATATACCCGGAGTGACCATCACCCAAAAAGTAGAAAGCAATGCGGTCTTTGCCATTATACCTGAAAAGGCACGTAAAAAACTAGCTGAAAAACACTTTTTCTACACCTGGGACGAGGCAACAGGAGAAGTACGCTGGATGTGTTCATTTAACACCGGAAAATCCCACATAGATGCATTTATAAACGATTTAAAAAACACGTTGTTATGAACGAAGAAGTAAAGATTACCAGGTTATTCGACCTGCTGGAACGCCTGCAGGTTACCTACCCTAAAGAAGACATTCTGGCCGGAAAGGTGGATGGCGCTTGGAAAAAATACAGCTCAAAAGAATATTCAGAGATAGCTCACCTTTACGCATATGGATTTTTAGAATTGGGTCTGGAACCAGGAGACAAGGTAATTACGGTTATGAACAACCGTCCCGAATGGAATTTCACAGATATGGGGACTGCACTTTCAGGGTTGGTTCATGTGCCGGTGTATACGACCCTGAGTGAAGACGATTTCCTGTATATCATACCCCATTCAGACGCAAAAGTCTTGATCATAGGAACTGCCGTTTTGTATAAGCACCTGGCACCGGTCATTGCCAAATTGGAAAACCCGCCTATGGTTTTTACCATAGATGAAGTGGAAAATGTCCGGAATCTGGATGAGATCCGGCAGTCAGGTGAAAAGAATAAAGACAAATGGGGCCCTGTAATTGAAGAGAATAAGAAGACAATTACACCGGACACATTGCTTACTATTATTTATACTTCCGGGACCACAGGAACTCCCAAAGGAGTAATGCATGCACACAGCAGTATTGTTTTTAATTTCCTGGGGCATGCCGCCCAACAGGTAATGAATTCTTCACACCGTTACCTTAGTTTCCTGCCCTTATGCCACATTTACGAAAGAACTATGAACTACGAGTTCCAGTCTTTGGGAATCAGCGTTTATTATGCCGAAAATATGGGAACCATTGCCCGTGATCTGAAAGATATCCAGGCAGACGGATTCTGTGCCGTTCCCAGGGTTATTGAGATGATGTACAAAAAACTGGAAGATGCCGGCAAAAGCCTTTCCGGTATAAAACGTATTATCTACAAATGGGCCTGGAATTTTGGCAATACATTTGATTATGAAAACCTGACTTTTTGGCGTGTAACCTTGAATAAATTGTTTGATAAGCTGGTATATAGCAAGTGGAGGGCCAACCTTGGAGGCCATGAAATGCTTATAGTTACCGGCGGTTCTTCCATAAGGGCGTGTATTATCCGTCTTTTCTCCGCCGCAAAAATGTATATTTACGAAGGGTACGGTCTGACAGAAACAGCTCCTGTAATTGCCGTAAACAACCCCAAAGACAGGATCCGTAAAATTGGAACGGTTGGAAAGATCATGGATGGCACTGAAGTGAAATTTGCTTCTGACGGTGAGATCCTTACCCGTGGACCTCACGTGATGATGGGGTATTATAAAGACCCCCAGGCCACAAACGAAGCCATAGACAGTGAAGGATGGTTCCATACAGGAGATGTGGGAGAAATGGTTAACGGCATTTTCCTGCGGATCACCGACCGTAAAAAAGAAATATTCAAACTTTCCAACGGAAAATATGTTGCCCCACAACTGGTTGAAAACAAACTTAATGAATCTCCTTATATAGAAGGCTCCCTGGTCATTGGAAGCAATCAAAAAGTAGCTTCTGCCGTTATCATTCCCAATGGAGTCTTAATTCAGGATTGGGCTGCACATCACAAAATGGTATTTCAGGACTTGGATAATCTATACAGGACCAAAGAGGTAAACGACCTGATACGCAAAGAGATCGATCGTATTAACAAAACTCTTGCGCCACACGAACAGATCAAGTTTTTCCGACTGGTGGATGATGAATGGAGTACAGCCAACGGCCTGCTTTCACAAACGCTTAAATTACGCAGGGCGCAATTGAACAAACATTACGAGAAAATCATAGCTGATATCTACAGTGATTCGAAAGGCAAATGATCAGGACAAGACAGCACTCCGGGAAATCTGGAGTGCTGCTTTTAATGATCCGCTTTCCTACGCGGATTTTGTAATTGAACATTGCCTGAAACTGGGAACGGTGCTCTTTGATGATCGCGGCAGGTCTTTCCTTACCCGCTTCCCGTTAACCTTAATGCAAAAAGGAAAGATTCTGCTGCAGGGTTTTTATATTTACGGACTGGCCACCCATCCGGTGCAGCAGGGAAAAGGATTCGGATCACTTTTGCTGACAAAGGCTGTTGAAGAAACTCCATTCTGTCTTCTTTATCCTGCTACGCCTGAATTACAGCGTTTTTATTATAATCGTGGGTTCATAACTCCTGTCCGTATACCTGATGCCGTATCCAAAAGATTACCTGCTCCGGGTATTCAGGAAAACCGGCCTGAATTACTTTACAAACAATACCTTGAAGATGCCGAAAATCAGGATTTTGTATTTCTTTGGCCGGCTTCGATGTTTGAGTTTGCCCTTGAGGAATGTTTCTTTAGAAAAGGATTTGTAAGTCCACCCTGGTTCTGTTACCCGGACCAAAACGAGATTCTCTGCAAACCTTATTTAAGATCTTCCGGGCTTAAAGATTGGTCCTACAAACAGGGTTGGGGAATTATTCAGGACAACGTTCCCGGATTTGAATCAGGAAAAAGTGTTTTTTATCTTCCTTTAGACTGATTGTCAGAAAGTTATTCTATAATAACCCAGCGGGAGCAAACCTGTTTGGTACGATGTTCTCATGTCTTCCAGCTTGACATCATACTCGTAAGAATACACGTTTTTCCGATTGGTGAAATTACGTATTTCCACCCCAATTTCATGCGTCATATTCCTTTGTTGGATTTTAGCCCACACTTTAAGATCTCCACGCATATAAAAAGGATGCTGTGGAACATACGCCTCCTCATAAATATAAACAGTTGCCCCACTCAATCGGGAGGCTTCCAGGTCTACCGGGATATATCGTTGTCCCCCGGCAAGGGCAAATTTTATATCACCTCCAAAAGACCATATATTCTTTGCCGAAGGTTTTTTGGTGACCTCAAACTCCTTGCCTATCAGCAAATTAGAAACAAAATTGCCGTTATATCTTGTGTTTCTGAGAATGTTGTCAATGCTTCTGAACTTACTTTCAAATACTGACGCGGTAACCATATAATACCAACCTTGTGAGAGAAAGCGCTCCAGGGTAAGTTCCAATCCGTAATTGTATCCTGTTCCGTCACTTACGTATACGCGTCCGTACTTGTCAAACTGCATACCCCCCAGGTTGATCACAGCATAATAAGGTTCATAAAGATCTACGGGTATGTTGTACAGGTATTGATAATAGATTTCTGTTTTCAAACGTGTCGCCGGGGCCAGGCGCCATTGATAACCCAGGACAAAATGATGCGCACGGGTCATATCCAGGTATTTATTGGGATATATCTTGCTGTCAACGGCCTGCGAAAACAATTTAGTCATATAAATCTCCAGCCCCTGGTATTGACTGTGCAACCCATATCCAAAGGTCAGTTCGTGTTTGTCTTTGAATTTCCAGGAAACACCTACCCTGGGATCGATGTTCCAGGTTTGGTTGAGTATAAGAAACTGGGCATTCACTCCGGCATCCAGGGTTAATTTAGCAGTTGCTCTATAAGATATCTCAGAAAATCCCTGCAATTGAAATGTAGATCCTATTTCGTTGACATCCTTTGGGTAAGTAGTCATTGAATAATCGTTGGAGATGAATTTATAGGCCAGACGTTTCCCGGTGATGCCCGATCGCAGAGAGAGGCGGCTTCCCAGTTTTGCGTTGTGAACCGCCTGTATACTTTGAAATTCCCTCATCAGCAAAGCATCCTGGCTCCGTTCCTTCTGAAGTGACGTGGGATTCAGGGAATCTATCTGTGCCGAGAAAGAAGAAAGGGAGCTGGACAGCGATATTTTCAATGACTGGTTGTGTCCCAGCGTTTTCTGGTATTGAAGGCCTACCACGCCCATTCCGGATTGTGTGGCAATATCGTCTGCGTAATTGTAAAAATCCGATTCCCCGTTAACTATACTTACATTACCCATACCTCCGATGGCAAAAAGGGAAAAAGTCCCGCTATTGGGCGTAGGAATATTTACTTTTGCTGTGAAGTCCTGGTACCTGGGAACAGCTGAACCCGTGCCGAATTCGAACCCCAGATAAGCCAGGGCATCCAGGAAAGAATACCTGTATGACGCCAGGTATGACGCTTTGAGCTTTTTAGAAACGGGTCCTTCCACACCAAATTCCAATCCGTTGATTCCCAGTTGTCCGGTAAATTCATGTACATCGTAGTTTCCCTCGCGTAAATGAATGTCAAAAACGCCTGAATAGGCATTGCTATATTCTGCAGGAAAAGCGCTCGTATAGAAGTCCGAATTAGACAACGTGTTGACATTCAGCATACTTATGGCTCCTCCGGTAGCTCCTCCGTCGGCAAAGTGGTTTGGATTGTAAATATCCACTCCTTCCATGCGCCATAACAAACCAAAGGGAGAATTTCCCCTGACCACTATATCGTTACTTGAATCGTTTGGAGTCCCCACTCCGGCAAAATTTTGCGCCATTCTTGAAATATCGTTCATGGCCCCGGCATACCTTTCCGCATCGGCAACCGAAAAGGTTCTTCCTGTAACCGATGCCATTTCATTTACAGGCCGGAGTTTGTCTCTTTCTGCCGTGATCACCAGCTCCTGAACGGTAAGCACATCTTCCCTCATCTTGACATTCAAAACCAATTCTTTTCCCGAATTGAGTGAAACATTTTCCATATAGATGGTTTCCATGCCTATGCTGGAAAAAAGAACAGAGATTCTCCCCACCGGGACATTTTGCACATTGTAATACCCATCAATATCACTATACGTGGTCAGGTATCCGCTGTTGTTTACAACCACGGCTACTCCAACCAATGGCTGGTCTGACACTTCATCTACAACCCGGCCTTTTACAGTCTGTACCATTTGCTGTTGAGCAGTAACCTGCATAAACATCAAACAAAGTGTTAGCCACAATAGAAATCGTTTCACAATAATGGGTAAATATCTATGTATACAAATTGACAAAATTAGTACTTTTTTTTTGTCGTTCGATAACGATTTGATGAAGATTAGTGCATTTTTTATTTAGGTAAAACGCAGTTATAAATTAAATAACAATAAGTTGTCTGTTTTTAGCGTCCCAGATACAACAGTAACACTGAAATATCGGCCGGAGAAACTCCCGGGATCCTTGAAGCCTGCCCAATTGTCCTTGGTTTTATTCTCTGCAACTTCTGCCTTGACTCCATAGACAATGAATTCATGGTGCTGTAATCGAATTTTTCCGGAATTGAAACCGCGTCCAATCGAAGAATTTTTTGCGCAAACGCGGATTCTCTTTCTATGTATCCCCTGTATTTAATCGCGATTTCTACAGATTCGTATATTTCTTCAGCCATAGGGTCCGAACCATAAAGTGTTCCACGTGGAACAAATTCCGAAACTTTTTCCCAGGTTACTTGCGGTCTGCTTAATAATTCAGAAAATTTCTTTTTTATTGAAACGGGGGTCGATTTCACGCTTTCCAAAATTTGATTCGCTTTTTCAGGATAAAGAGAATTATTCTCCAGCCAGGTAAGCAGCTTATCACGTTTTCTTATTTTGCTCTCGAAATTATTGTACCTTTCTTTTCCTGCCAGACCCAGTTTGTAGCCAAGAGGGGTTAATCTTTCGTCTGCGTTATCCTGTCTTAATAAAATCCTATACTCCGCTCTTGAAGTAAACATCCTGTATGGTTCATCTACTCCTTTTGTTATAAGGTCATCTATCAGTACGCCTATATAAGCCTGGTCACGCTTGAGCACAACCGGTTCCATTCCGTTAATCTTCCTGTGCGCATTAATGCCGGCCATGATCCCCTGGGCTGCGGCTTCTTCATAACCTGTTGTTCCGTTAATCTGTCCTGCAAAATACAGATAAGGTATATTTTTTACTTCCAGAGAATGCAATAATTGCGTTGGAGGAAAGTAGTCGTATTCAATAGCGTAAGCAGGCCTGTAAAATACAGCGTTTTCAAAACCTTTAATTCTTCTAAACGCCTGATACTGAATATCTATGGGAAGCGAAGAAGAAAATCCTTGTAAATAGAATTCGTGAGTGTTCCAGCCTTCCGGTTCAAGAAACAGTGGATGTTGATCTTTGTCTGCAAAGGTTCTTAGTTTGTCTTCAATACTTGGGCAATATCTGGGTCCTTTCCCTCCAATTCTGCCGGCAAAGAGAGGTGAATCTTCGAATCCTTCTTTTAATTTCTCGTGAACCGCAGAATTTGTGTAAATAATGTAACAGTTTTTCTGTGTTCCGGTTTTTTGTATTGATGAATATTCCGGCAGAAAAGTGAATTTTTTAGGTTTTGCATCTCCCGGTTGTAAATCAAGCTTAGAAAAATCTACCGTCCTTCCATCAATTCTTGGTGGGGTTCCTGTTTTCATCCTGTCTACCTCAATACCCTTCTCGCGTAGCTGTTTACTCAAACCGATCGACTGAGGTTCTCCCATACGTCCCGCCGGGGTGGATTTCCAGCCTATAAATATTTCGCCGTTCAAAAATGTTCCGTTTGTAAGAATAACAGCTCCCGCATAAAATTCTTCTCCAAACTCTGTTTTAATGCCGCTGACTCTTTCTCCATCAAAAAGCAATTCCACCACCTGGTCCTGCCAAATGTACAATCCCGGTGTGTTTTCCAGCACATTTCTCCATTCTGCAGAAAATTGCATTCTGTCACATTGTGCCCGCGGGCTCCACATAGCCGGCCCTTTAGACCGGTTTAACATTCTGAATTGTATTGTACTTCTGTCCGTAACCAATCCAATGGCACCTCCTAAAGCGTCTATCTCCCTGATTATTTGCCCCTTGGCTATTCCTCCCATGGCCGGATTACATGACATATGAGCCATTTTCGTCATATCCATGGTTACCAGGAGTGTCTTTGAACCAAGTTTTGCTGCCGCGTAAGCAGCTTCACATCCTGCATGTCCCGCCCCCACTACTATTATGTCGTATTGAAATTTCATTCCTTATTGCCTGTCGTTATTTTTTGCAATGCCTTGTCCTCTGCTTTTTTCATATTTACGCTTTGTTCTTTTGTAGTATCATTCTCCCCTGCCAGATGTAATATCCCGTGAATGATCACCCTCAGAATTTCTTCAAAAAACAATTGTTTATACTTGACTGCGTTTTGTTTTACGGTCTCTACGTCTATAAATATGTCTCCGCTTATTTTTTTCTCTTTCTTATCCGAATACGGGAAAGTTATCACATCGGTATAATAATCATGATCCAGATACATCCGGTTAATATTGAGTAAATATTCTGGATCACAGAATATTATATTTATGTCTCCCGGGATTCTGTTGTAATCGTTCAATATTGTATTGATCCAGTGTTTTATGGCACGTCTGTTGCTAATCTTAAAATTTGTATTGTGAATGTGAAAAAGTATCATAATTTTGCCTAGTAACGCGGCAAAAGTACGAAATTGTTTTTTAAAATATTTTGTTTACATTTGCAAGCCTTGATGGGCCATTAGCTCAGTTGGCTAGAGCGCTTGCATGGCATGCACGAGGTCGTCGGTTCGATTCCGACATGGTCCACAAAATTAACGTTTAATTACAATGGAAACTAAGAAAAGTTCAAAGGCAAATCTTGAAAACAAGAGAGTTCTTTTTATTGAAGTAGGATTGATTTTTGCTCTTCTTGTAGTCCTGGCTGCTTTCGAGTACAGAACTTACGACAAGGACATCAGTATGCTTACTGCAGATATTCAGCAGATTATTGAAGAAGAGCAGATCCCCATTACCATGGAGACACCTCCCCCGCCCCCTGAAATGCCAAAAGCACCTGTGCTTTCAGACGCCATCGAGATTGTTGATGATGACATCACCATTGAAGAGGATATTTTTATTGAAACAGAAGACGATGCCAATTTTGCTGTAGAAATTCGTGATTATATTGAATACTCAGAAGAAGAGGCAGTTGAAGAAGAAGAAATTCCTTTGGCCATTGTGGAAGAAAAACCCTCCTTCATGGGCGGTGACGAAAACACCTTTACAAAATGGGTATTTGAACGTATCGTTTATCCTGAAGTAGCTAAAGAAAATGGTGTTCAGGGTCGTGTGGTTCTGAGCTTTATTGTAGATGCCGACGGGTATGTCAAAAATGTTACCGTATTGCGCGGTGTTGACCCCAGCATAGACAAAGAAGCCGTGCGTGTTGTTTCTTCCTCTCCCAGGTGGAAACCGGGAAGACAGCGTGACAAAGCCGTAAGGGTACGTTACAACTTCCCTCTGAACTTCCAGCTCAGGTAACCGCATTTCATTCACATTGAAAGATAAAGCGCTCTTTATATACGGGCGCTTTTTTTACACTATATAACATTGAATACAAATAGAGATAAAGCCGTTTTTGTAGGCGTTCAGACTCCGGGGACGGATTCTTCAGTCTTTAACGAATACCTGGATGAACTGGAATTTTTAGCTGACACTGCGGGTGTTGATGCCGGGGGTCGCTTTATACAACGTCTGGATAAACCCCATACCAACACATACCTGGGAAGCGGTAAGCTTGAAGAATTGGCTGCCTATATCAAAGCAGAAGAAATATCCGTTGCCATATTTGATGACGAGCTTTCCCCGTCACAACTTCGCAATCTGGAGAAGATACTTGCTTGTAAGATCCTTGACAGGACCAATCTCATTCTGGATATTTTTGCACAGCGAGCCAAAACCGCATATGCCAAAACACAAGTAGAACTTGCTCAATACCAATACCTTTTGCCACGTCTTACGCGCATGTGGACACACCTTGAACGGCAACGTGGCGGCATAGGAATGCGAGGTCCCGGAGAGTCCCAGCTGGAAACCGACCGCAGGATCATTCTGGATAAAATTTCCCTTCTCAAAGAAAAACTGAAAAAAATTGACCGTCAGATGATCTCGCAGCGTGGAAACCGCGGAGCCTTGGTGCGTATGGCGTTGGTCGGCTACACCAATGTAGGTAAAAGCACCCTTTTAAACCTTTTGGCTAAAACCGATGTTTTTGCCGAGAACAAGCTTTTTGCCACCCTGGATACCACGGTAAGGAAAGTTGTTGTAGACAATATCCCGTTCCTTTTGAGCGATACGGTTGGTTTTATTCGCAAACTCCCTACCCAATTGGTGGAATCTTTTAAAAGTACACTTGACGAAGTGCGTGAGAGTGATGTCTTGATCCACGTGGTTGACATTTCCCATCCCAATTTTGAAGAGATGATGCACGTAGTCAACCAAACATTACAGGATATAGGCTGCGCTGACAAGCCCGTATACCTTGTTTTCAATAAAATTGATGCCTACCGTGAAAAGGAAACGGAAGAGGGTCCTGTAGGCCTTAATGACCTAAAAAATACCTGGATATCTAAAATCCATATTCCCTGCATCTTTATCTCGGCAAAAGAAAAGATAAATATTGACAAGCTCCGCAAAGACCTTTACGGGATGGCTGCAGAAGTACAGTCTGGCCGCTATCCGTTCGGGACTTTTCTGTGGTAGATACCACCCTGGCCCTGAGGTTTTTACGCATTTATCTGGCATGCTATTTGCTCCATTCTAATTAGAGACAATATTGTCCTGATTAAAGTTCTGAAGCCATGAAAACAAAGAAAAGCTTATTGGCTGATCTTGAGAACAAAAGAGTTCTTTTTGTTGAGATCGGTCTGGTTGTTGCTCTTGCAGTTGTTCTTGGTGCTTTTGAATACAAGACATACGAGAGGAATGTCACTATTGTCACTGCTGACATACAGCAGGTGATTGAAGAAGAACAGATCCCCGTTACCATGGAGACGCCCCCGCCAATGCCGGAAGGGCCCAAAACCCCTATTCTTTCAGATGCTATCGAGATCGTGGATGACGACATAATCATTGAAGAAGATATTTTTATTGAAACCGAAGACGACGCTTCGTTTGCTGTCGAGATTCGCGATTATGTTAATTACCATGAGGAAGAGTCCGTTGAAGAAGAGGAAATCCCGCTGGCCATAGTAGAAGAAAAACCAACTTTCATGGGTGGCGATGAAAACACATTTACCAAATGGGTGCTCCAAAGGATCATCTATCCGGCAGTAGCGCAGGAAAACGGTGTTGAAGGCAGGGTTGTCCTTTCATTTATTGTAGATGCCGACGGGTTTGTCAAAGATGTTACCATTCTTCGCGGCGTAGATCCTTCTATAGACAAAGAAGCCATTCGGGTAGTTTCTTCTTCGCCAAAGTGGAACCCGGGAAGACAACGTGACCGCAACGTAAAGGTCCGCTTTAATTTTCCCCTGAATTTCCAAATTAGATGAATGAAATCACCTCCAGGGGTTCTTCCAGGAATCCGTTATGTCCCGAGGATTTCAGGTATTTGACTTTTGCATTGCCAAGGATCGCTGCTGTTTCGCGAGCCTTTTCCGGGGCAATGTAGTGATCCTGAAGACCAAAAATGCAATGCAGGGGAATCGGTAATGTTTTAAGAAATTCAAGGTAGGATGGCCTGTTTTTCATCCCCTTCAGACAAGCCTCTATTCCTTCCGGTTCGTGCACTTGTGCCGTCACAATGGTGTTTTCAATAACAGATGCCATCTTTATTCTGTTTTCAGGAGCATACATCAGGGAGATATCTCTTTCCGCCACTTCATCCAGTTTTCCTTTCCTGATTAGTTCAATGTCCCTGTCTCTTGCCGCTTTTTTTTCCTGGCTGTCAGGGTAGGGCAATGAATGCATTAGTATAAGTTTTTTTACCATGTCGGGATATTTCATACAAAATGCCTGGGCAACATATCCTCCCATGGAATGTCCGGCAAGCAGGATCTCTTTGATCTTTTCCTTTTTCAGATAAGTATAAACAACATCTGCCTGTTTTTCCATATCATTAACTATAAAAGTACCGCTCATTCCGTGTCCGGGAAGGTCAGGGGCAATGGTCCTGTAATCCGGATCCAGCAACTCCCTGAAAGAATTCCATATTTCATGGGTTTCCAGATAACCGTGAAGCAGCACCAGAGGCATTTTTTCCGTCTTTGTGTCAGAAACAAGCACGGGTATTTGTTCGAGCATATAAAACGCGTTCATATAGAATTTTTTATAATTTTGTACTAAACTATGCCGGTTTTAAACCATAAGGGTATTTCCGGGATCTTAACGGCAGCGGCTGTTGTGATCCTTGTTTTGTACGGATGTAGCGGCAATCCTGCCAAATTCGTAGAAAACTCTTTTGTAGGCACTTGGCAAATAGATACTTCAAGGGTTAGTCTGTCAGTATCTGTAGATGCGGGAGAAGCGGCCGATCTCCAGGTTTTTTTGCCGTTCATTACAGAGAATTATCAAAATATCCGTCTTTTACTTAAAGAACCCGGGACCATCAGCGTGGCACAATCTTCAGTTGATGATCCTTATACGGGTATTTACTCACTGGTCTTTTCCTCCGGGGATGTATATACAAGTTCCTACAAACTGGTTCGCAATATTTTATTTCTTAATTTATCGGATAAATCCGGCCATACTTTTACCATACCCTGCCAGGCTGACGGAAACACTTTGCAGATCTTTTATTCCACACCTTATATGAAAGCGCTCATCAAGGATTATATTGAAGATTTCTATCCTGCACAGGCCGAAGACTATCTTTCCGTGTTATCCTCCATTACAGTTACTCTTGAAGGTCTGAGCGTTTACAATACAAGAACTCGCGATTCAAGCGGGCAATATGTGCAACCGTGATATTTTTGGGACATTCCATCTGACACGTTCCAATATTGGTACAGGATCCAAAACCCATTTCATCCATTTTTAACACCATAGCCCGGGCTCTGCGACATGCCTCGGGTTTTCCCTGCGGCAACAGAGACAAGGCGCTTACCCGGGATGCCACAAAAAGCATAGCCGAACCGTTTTTGCAGGATGCCGCACAAGCCCCGCACCCAATGCACGAAGAGGCATCCATACTCTCCTCGGCTTTTTCCCTGGAAATAAGTATTGTATGAGCTTCCGGGGCACTTCCGGTATTCACACTTACAAATCCTCCTGCCTGCAGTATTTTGTCAAAAGCATTGCGGTTTACCATAAGGTCTTTAACAATCGGGAAAGCCCCCCTCCTGAAAGGTTCCACAGTAATTTCACTCCCGTCTTTAAAACGTCTCATATACAACTGACACGTGGTAATGCCATCATCCGGACCGTGAGCCCTGCCGTTAATATACAATCCGCAGGCCCCGCATATCCCTTCCCGGCAATCGTGATCAAATGCAATTGTTTCCCTGTTTTCTTGCACCAGCTTGTTATTCAGGATATCCAGCATCTCAAGGAATGAGGTGTCACCTTCTATATCATCAACGGTATAACGTTCAAAGTGCCCCTGTATCCGGGGTCCGGCCTGACGCCAGATTTTAAGTGTAAAATGCATTTTACTTATACTTTCGTTCGGTTACATCTATATGGCTGAAGACCAGCGGCTCTTTATGCAAAACAGGCTCCGGACCGGAACGGTCGTATTCCCATGCGGCCACGTATTGATATTCTTTGTCGTTTCTAAGCGTTTCCCCGTCTTTTGTCTGGCTTTCTACCCTGAAATGCCCTCCGCAGGATTCTTCCCGGTGCAAGGCGTCCTTAACCATCAGGCGGGCCAGTAACAGGTAGTCCTCCATATGCAAAGCCTTTTCCAGTTCCTGGTTAACCGTTTTTTCACTTCCGGGTATCCCTGTTTCCCTGAAGAACCGGCTGCGGATCTCTTCCAGACCGTCAAATGTTTGGGACAAGCCTTCTGCCGATCTTACGATCCCGGCATGTTCCCACATCAATTTGCCGAGTTTCCGGTGCAGATCGTCCACCGGCGTGCGTCCTGCGATCTCCATCAGATCACGGATCCTTTTCTTTACATTTTCCGAGGCTTGTGTGAATTCCGGATGTGCCGGATCGGGTAGGGATTCTCCGATTCCTGTAGCAAGGTAATCCGGCAGGGTATAAGGCAAAATGAAAAAGCCGTCTGCCAAACCCTGCATAAGGGCAGAGGCGCCCAGCCTGTTGGCGCCATGATCACTGAAATTGGCCTCCCCTATAGCAAATAATCCCGGTATGGTAGTCATCAGGTTGTAATCCACCCACAAACCACCCATGGTATAATGCATGGCCGGATAGATCTGCATGGGTTCTTTATACGGGTTTTCATTCGTTATTTTCTCATACATCTGGAAAAGATTGCCGTATTTCCGGTCAACGGACTCTTTACCTTGTGTTTCAAAGGCTTTTTCAAAATCCAGGTAAACGGCCTTCCCTGTTTTGTTGACACCCAGGCCTGCATCGCAACGTTCTTTGGCCGCCCTGGAAGCCACGTCGCGTGGAACCAGGTTCCCGTAAGCCGGATACCTGCGTTCCAGGTAATAATCCCGCTCATTTTCCGGCACCTGTGAGGGTTTTAATGTGCCATCCTTCAATTGTTTGGCTATGGTTTTGTCTTTGGGTACCCATATCCTTCCGTCGTTTCTCAGGGATTCGCTCATCAAGGTCAGTTTGGACTGATGGGTTCCGTGAACCGGGATGCAAGTGGGATGAATCTGTACAAATCCCGGATTAGCAAAGAAAGCCCCTTTCTTCCAGCATTGCACAACAGCCGAGGCATTCGAGTTCATGCCATTGGTTGAGAGAAAATATACGTTTGCATATCCCCCGGTAGCCAAAACCACAGCATGAGCAGGGTATTTTTCAATCCTTCCGGTAACCATATCCCGCGTTATGATCCCTTGGGCCTTTCCGTCAATGACAACCAGGTCCATCATCTGGTGCCGGCAGTGTACTGTTACGTTCCCCAGGGCAACTTGCCGGTTCAGGGCTCCGTAGGCCGCAAGCAACAATTGTTGTCCGGTCTGTCCACGGGCATAAAAAGTCCGGCTAACCTGCGATCCCCCGAAAGAGCGATTGTCCAGGTACCCCGCGTAATCACGGGCAAAAGGCACGCCAAGCGCCACACAATGATCAATGATGGCGTTACTTACCTCGGCAAGTCTGTAAACATTGGCCTCGCGCGAGCGGAAATCGCCTCCCTTTAATGTATCCAGGAACAGCCGTTGAACCGAATCGTTGTCGTTCCTGTAATTTTTTGCGGCATTAATGCCTCCCTGTGCCGAGACGGAATGGGCCCTTCGCGGGGAGTCCCCCATGCAGAAAACATTGACGCGGTACCCCTGTTCCCCAAGCGTGGCAGCCGCCGAGGCTCCGGCCAATCCCGTACCTACCACAATGATATGCATCCGGCTTCTGTTGGCCGGGGAAACTGTTTTCAGACTTTCCTTGTGGATCGTCCATTTTTGATCCAGTGGACCTTCGGGGATTTTTGCATTCAGAATTCCAGCCATCGTATTTTCCTGGTTTATTTGACAAAAATACAAAACAATGATGAGATGCAATTTTTTCATAACTTAGACGCATGAAACGTATATTTTACTTCGGAATTACGGTGCTTGCCGTGATCTGTGTTTCCTGTAGTAATACACAGGAAACGGCACCCCTGAGAACAGGGGCTGAAAATACCGGGGCATACCTGTCCCTGATCCAGGGGAAAAAGGTAGGCTTGCTGACAAATCACACCGCCCTTATAGACTCTACACACCTTGTAGACAGTCTCACCGGCCTGGGTGTGGATCTGAAAATGATCTTCGCTCCGGAACACGGTTTCCGGGGAAATGAAGATGCCGGCTCCCACATTGCCCATCAGACAGACCCGAAAACGGGCATACCCATAGTCTCTGTTTACGGAGCGGGATTCATTCCGGCAGACAGCCTTATACAGCAACTGGATGTCGCATTGTTTGATATCCAGGATGTCGGTTTGCGTTTTTACACTTACCTCTCTTCCATGTATTATTTGATGGAAGCCTGTGCCCGGAACAATGTTCCCCTCATTGTGCTGGACAGGCCCAATCCAAACGGGCATATAGTATCCGGCCCTGTTTTAGACATGCAATACCGTTCTTTTGTGGGAGTAATCCCCATCCCGGTAGTACACGGTATGACCCTGGGAGAACTTGCCGGTATGATCAACGGGGAATTTTGGCTTAAAGACAGCTTGCAGGTACAACTAACCGTTATTCCCTGCCTGAATTACACACACCAAACCATTTATCAGCTACCGGTAAAACCATCACCCAACTTGCCCAATAACCGGTCAATTTACCTGTATCCTTCCATTTGTCCTTTTGAGGGCACCCGTGTAAGCCTGGGACGCGGTACCGAATTCCCCTTCCAGGTATACGGACATCCCCAAATGACAGGGTATGATTTCTCCTTTACACCTCAACCCGTTCCTGGCGCACAGAATCCTCCGCAAAAAGGGAATCTTTGCTACGGAGTGGACCTGCGAATTTCTCCTTCAGATGATGTTGTAAGGGCAAACGGATTCAACCTGGAGTATGTTATTGATGCGTACCGTAACCTAAATGAAAATACAGAAATGGGTGATGCGTTTTTCACTGCCTATTTTGACACGCTTGTTGGGGTGGATTACGTAAGGGAAATGATCATCCGGGGAAAAGACGCCGCTCAGATAGCCGAAACCTGGCAGGAAGAACTGGAGGATTTTAAGGCAAAACGTACTAATTATCTAATATATCCCGAATAATATGAAACGTCTGGTACTTTTATCATTGGTTATGCTTTTCCTTGCTCCCGGAAGTATTTCAGCCCAGACACGCAAGGAAGAAAAAGCCGCCCGTAAAGCAGCCCGGGAACAACAGGTCTGCAACCTTGTTGAAAGCGGTACATTTGCCATTTCTTTTGATCGCGCCAACCCGGCACGGGGAATGTCAAGGACCTTGTCCCCGGATTATGAAATGAAATTTGAAAACAACCGGGTAACTACATACCTGCCGTATTTTGGAAGAGCCCATACCGCGCCCATGGACCCGACAAAACTGGCCATTGAACTTACTGATCAGGAAATTGAAGTCAAAACCGAAAAAGACCCAAAAAAAGGGTATTCCCTTACTTTTTCCGCGAAAACCCAAACGAACGAGAACATCACTTTTTATTTGAAGATCACATACAGCGGTATGGTGACCCTTTCTATTAACAGCAGCACCCGGGAACCCATTTCCTACCTGGGAGATTTGAAAATGTAATTACTTATTTATGAACACTTTATTTGCTTTAGTTATGACCTCCCTGGTTCATCTTATTCCCGCACCGGTAAGCCTGGAGCCCGGGGAAGGTTTTTTTACCCTGAATAACCAAACACAATTGTTCGTTACCCGGGAAGCTTCCATGGCCGGGGGTGCGGCTTTATATTTTACGGAAACCGTAAAGCCGTCCATGGGCATTAATCCTGCTTTTTCAAAAAGCCGGCCCCTGGAAAATGCCATTCTCTTTTCATTGGATAAAACCTTGCCTGCAGAAGGGTATACGCTCTCCGTAACCAACCGGTTTATTGAAATATGCGCAGGGGATGATGCCGGTTTTTTCTATGGCGTACAGACATTATTGCAATTGTTGCCCCCTTATGTTTATCAACCGGTATACAAGCCAGATCAGTACACACCTTCCCTGACAGCAGATATTCCCGGTCTGACGATCAAGGATTATCCCGCTTTTGAACACAGGGGAATGATGCTGGATGTGAGCCGCCAGTTTTACACTGTAGATTACATTAAGCGTTTTATAGACAGGATGGCTGTTCACAAACTGAATCGTTTTCACTGGCACCTTGCAGATGATACGGGATGGCGCATCGAGATCAAAAAATACCCGTTCCTGACCAGCAAGGGAGCCTGGAGGGGCCCCGGAGAAGTGTTGCCAACAACATACGGGCATGCCGGCCAACGATACGGCGGGTACTACACCCAGGAAGACATCCGTGAAATAGTGGCCTATGCGGCAGCGCGTCACGTAGAGATCATTCCGGAAATTGACCTTCCCGGGCATTCCAAGGCCGCCATAGCCAGTTACCCCGATATCCTTTGCGATCTGACCGGGGAAGTGGAACTGAGCATCCAGGGAGTCAGCAACAACGTCTGGTGTGCTTCCTACGAGAAAAATTACCAAATGCTTGAAGACATAGTCCGGGAAATGGTCCGGTTGTTTCCTTCCCGGTATTTTCACGTTGGCGGTGACGAAGTGGTTACCAGCCAATGGGCCAGCTGTACCCGTTGCAAGGCTTTCATGCATGAACACAATATGGAAGACCCTATAGAAATGCAGTCCTATTTCGTTCAACGCATGCAGCAGATCCTCAACAAATTCGATAAAACGCTGGTGGGGTGGAATGAAATTATGGAAGGAGGGGAGCTGGACCGGGAAAAAACGGTAGTTCATGCGTGGCAAAGTGCGGAAAAGATCAAGGAAGCCACCGCTGCCGGATACCGGGTGATCGCCCAGCCGGCCCAGTATTGCTACCTGGACATGAAACACACACCGCAGGAACGAGGTATGACCTGGGCTGCGATTTTTGATACGGATAAAGTTTATTCCTTTGATCCCGTTGAAACAGCAGGGTTGAATCAGGCAGAAGCTTCCAGGGTCCTGGGTGTCCAGGGCGGTTTGTGGTCTGAATTGATGAACATGCCTTCCAACATTGCCGAATACCAGGTATATCCGCGCTTGTGTGCTCTTGCCGAGGTGGCCTGGAGTCCCCGCGAAAATAAAGACTGGGACGATTTTAACAACCGGCTCAGTCAAACGCATTTTGACCGGCTTTATTTTATGGGTATTCGTTTTAGGATAGCACCCCCCAAGGCTGATTACGTAAACGGATACCTGTGTGTTACACACCAGTACCCGTGGATGATAATACGCTATACGTGTGACGGATCCCAGCCCGGTCCAAGGTCCTGTTTATATACCGGTCCCCTGAAAACCAACAACCCGGAACCGTATCGTTTTGCGGCCTTTTTCAGGGATGATATCCGCAGCCAGGTTACCCTGGCAAACCTGCCTTATGACCGTTACCAGAAACCGGTAACACGTGTTACCGGAAATGTGGAAACACATCCTCGTACACCTTTGTCCCTTTTAGGAGACAATAATTCCGCTACTTATGTTAGCTGTTATGGTCCTTTGAAAGAAGATCAGTATTTACTGTTCGCATTTGAAGAGCCGGTAACAACCCCGGGGATCACGGTGCAAACCGGACTGCCGCGGGTAGATATTGATATTGTTGATTTTGCTCAAGTAGAGTATTCCGTTGACGGGGTTCATTTTACGAAAGCCGCCTGCCTTTGGGAAAACGGAGGTTGCCGTTTTATTCCTGAGCAGCCTGTAATGGCTGTAAAAATCCTGTTTGACAACCGGAACCAACCCCTGACTTATTATTTGCAAGATCTTCGTATAGAAAAATGAGCCTATGGACATTCTGCGTTTTTACCTAAACGGTAATCTCCGGGAAATTGAATTTTCCGCCAAAGACAGTCCGTCTCTTTCCTGTTCGGTTTTACATTACCTGCGTACGTATGAAAAACTTACCGGAACCAAGGAAGTATGCGGCAGGGGAGATTGCGGGGCCTGCACTGTTATTGTGGCCTGTAAAGACGCTGTTTCCGGCCGGGAAAAAAGGGTTTCCGTGGATTCCTGCCTGATGCGCCTGCCTCAATTGCACGGGAAGCACCTGCTGACCATAGAAGCCCCTGATCAATACCTGGATATAGGCCCGGTAAAAGAAGCTTTTTTAAGGGAACGGGCCAGTCAATGCGGTTTTTGTTCTCCGGGAATGGTGCTTTCCACCTATATTCACGTTAAGAACCAACTTCCTTTTAAAAGGGAGGACATCCAGCGTTCTTTGTCCGGAAATCTATGCCGGTGTACCGGTTACCAGGCAATTATGGATGCGGCATTATCCCTGGAAAAATGTCCCGAAGCACCCGGTCAGAACGAACTTCCCCTGTCATTTCCGGAAACAGGTAATAAATTGCTTCTCTTTGAACAAGATGAGCTGGTTTATGTTGTACCGTCTTCTTTACAGGAATTCTACCGGGCCCGCAAAACCTGGCCCGCTGCGCGTATCGCAGCCGGGTTTACAGGTTCCTGTATGGACTATAAAAGTTCTGTAATAGATATTTCCCGGATACCTGAATTGACAGAGGTTAACGTGACAGATTCTCATATCACAATAGGGGCCGCCTGTAATTTTGAAACAATGAAACAGGTTATGGGCCCGGCTTTTCCATATATGATGCCTTACCTGGATGAATTTGCTTCACTCCAGGTCCGGAACCAGGCAACTCTGGGAGGAAATATTGCCGACGGATCTCCCGTGGGAGACACCATGCCTTTATGTCTGTCACATGACTCGGTTTGTATTGTGACCGGCCCACGGGGAACCCGGCGCATTGAAGCCCGGCTCTTTACTACGGGATACCGGCAGGTTGCCCTTAGACCCGGCGAATTGATCCAAGCCGTAGAATTTCCCCGTCCGGATACAGATACTTTTTATTTTGCCCACAAACAGGCAAGACGCAGGAATATGGACATCAGCTCGGTATCATTTGCCGCCCGTATTAATTTGCGTGGCAAAACCTGCCGTGATATCCGGCTGGCATACGGCGGTATGGCCGCCGTACCTGCACGGGCACTAAATGCCGAACGATTTTTGAAAGGAAAAGTTTTTTCCCTCAATAATTGCCGTAAAGCCTCAGCCCTGCTTGAAAAAGATTTTTCCCCTTTGTCAGATATCAGGGGAAGTGCTACATACCGTATGGATGTAGCTAAAAATATGCTTTTGTTGCTTTTTGAATCATACAAAGGGAACCATGACTGAACAAGGATTCACTCAATATAGGGAAGCGGCACATCTTTCGGGTGAAACCCGGTATATTCCCGATATGGAACTTTACCGGGGAACACTTACCGGGTACGCCGTATCTTCTCCCTATGCCAGGGCCCGCCTGGAACATCTGGACGTATCACTTGCCCGGACCTCTCCGGGTGTCGCTGCCGTTCTTACCGCCCGGGATATACCGGGACCCAATACAATGGCTCCTATTATTGATGATGAATCTTGCCTTCTTCCTGAAGGAGGAACCTGCGGGTATATGGGACAGGTTGTTTGCATTATTGCCGCAGATACGCTCGAAAATGCAAAAAAAGCCGCTTCTCTGATAAAGTGGAAATGGGAAATCCTTGATCCCGTCCTGACCGTAGAGGAAGCCATGAAAAAAGAAGATTTCCTTTTTAAACCACTGAGGCTTAAAAGGGGAGATCCTGCACAAATAATGAAAAATGCCCCCTTTAGAAAAAAGGGTTCGCTGGAAGCCGGGGGACAGGAACATTATTACTTTGAAACGCAGGCAGCTTATGCCATTCCTTTGCATCAGGGAGGCTTGCTTATACGTTCATCCACACAAAACCCTACCGACAATCAGCGTTTTGCAGCATCTTTGCTGGGGCTGAAAGCTTCTGATGTTGAAGTTCAGGTGGGATGTCTTGGGGGAGGATTCGGAGGAAAACAAACCCAGGCCACCTGGCCTGTTGCCTGGTCGGCGCTTTTGGCCTGGAAAACAAAAAGGCCTGTTCTTTTTATCCTGGAAAGAGACCGGGATTTCTGTTTAACTGGCAAGCGTCATCCTTTTACAGCCGGCTGGGAAGCCGGGTTCGACCACCAGGGAAGGATCCTGGCCCTAGAAATATCCATGGCTTACGACTGCGGCTGGTGCAATGATGTTTCTATTGCGGTATTACATCACTCCCTTTTTCATATGGACGGGGCTTATTACATTCCCCATATAGAAAGCGTGCTTTACGGGTGCAGGACAAATAAACCCAGCAACACGGCATTTAGGGGCTTTGGTGTTCCCCAGGCTATTTCAGTCATAGAGTCCGTTATTACCCAAATTGCTCAAACCCTGGGTAAAGATCCGGCAAACATCCGCTGGAAAAATTATTACGGGATCCGGAAAAACAACCGTACTCCCTGTAATATGCTTGTGGAACATAATATTTTACGCGCAGCCCATCGCCAGATAGTAAATAAAAGCGATTATTATGGTTTACGGAAAAAGATCAATGCGTTCAACAAAAAACATAGTTTCGTAAAACAGGGACTTGCCATGGTTCCCGGCAAATTCGGGATATCTTTCAATGAGTCTTTCTTCAACCAGGCAGGTGCACTTATTAACATTTACCGGGACGGATCCGTTCTGATCCATCACCCGGGTACAGAAATGGGGCAGGGCTTGCATGATAAAATGAGAACTGTCGTCCACCGGGAGCTGGGAGTCTCCACTGAATTTATACGGGTGGCAGATACTTCAACTTCCATTATTCCCAATACTACTTCCACTGCAGCTTCTACCGGGACCGATTTTTCCGGGGCCGCATTAAAAGATGCCTGCGATAAATTAAAAAAACGACTCAATCCCATTGCTTTAAAAATGATGGGATTGGATAAAGGTAAGGTGGTGTGGGAAAACAACACGGTATCCTGTAAAGAGGCAGAAATTAGTGTTTCTTTTAAAGAACTGGCTTTTCATTCCTATATGATCCTGGAATCTTTGAGCGAAAAAGGTTTTTACAAAAGAGAAAATATAGGATTTAACCTGGAAACCATGACCGGTCGCCCTTATTGGTATTATGTGATGGGATCTTCTGTGGCACATGTGGAACTGAATTTGCTTACAGGACAATTCCGCATACTGGACATGTGGATATTGCATGATTGCGGAGAACCTGTGGATAAGGGAATAGATATGGGACAAATACACGGGGCTTTTATACAAGGTCTTGGCTGGTGTACCCTGGAAAAACTAATAACAGGAAAAGACGGCAGACTGGAAACGGATTCCCTGGATAATTACAAAATCCCCGGAATTTATGAATTACCTGAAAATTTCCACATTGAATTATTCAGCGGAAATCCGGAACCCTTAAATATACATAATACAAGGGCAATAGGGGAGCCTCCTTTGATATACGCGCTATCGGTATGGCTGGCTCTTCAGGATGCCAGGGGAACTTCACTTCCCATTCCCGCGACAAGAGAAGAATTAATAAAACCTTTATACCATGAAGAATAACATACGGATCATTATTTTCTGGGCTGTATGCTGGGGTATTTCAGAAGCAACTATCGGCTATGCGCTTCATTTTGTTGAAAATTCAGCCGGTATATTGTTGTATCCTTTTGGTGCTTTTTGTCTTATAAAAGCTTTTTCAAAAAGCGGAAACAAGATACTTGTCCCTGTTATGGTAACCATACTGGCTGCAGTTCTTAAATTGAGTAACCTTGCTTTTACTCCGGCTGTATTTCATTACAGGGTCTATTTTCCGGTTATGGCCATTTTATCTGAAGGCTTGATCACTTCAGGTCTTTTGTTTATAACTGCACAATACCCTGTGGAAAACCTGTTAAATAAAATGGGGATAAAAAAAGATATTTTTTGAAAACTTTTTCAGTTGTGTATAACCTTTGTTTTTTCCATTTTTACCAACAAAATTATGAACATCCTTTTTTACTTTTTAATTCCAAAATAGCTTTATTTACAAGTGTTTTTAATATTTATTAACATATCAACAGACTATTAAAAGAAATAAGAACTTTTAAGAAGAATATATATTTATATTGTTTTCATGAATGATTTCGACCCACACAAAAACAGAGAATCTTCGGACAGGGATTTTGAAGAGCAGATCAGACCAAAAGAATTTGCACAATTCTCGGGGCAGGAAAAAATTACCGATAATCTTAAGGTTTTCGTAAAAGCCGCGCTTTTGAGGGGAGAATCCCTGGACCACGTTCTTTTGCATGGACCTCCAGGACTGGGTAAAACCACACTGGCACACATTGTTGCACGGGAACTCGGAGTGGGATTAAGAATTACATCCGGCCCGGTTTTGGATAAACCGGGTGATCTGGCAGGCTTGCTAACCGGACTGGAACCGGGGGATGTTTTATTTATAGATGAAATTCACAGGCTCTCTCCTGTGGTAGAGGAATATTTGTACTCGGCCATGGAAGATTTTACAATAGACATAATGCTGGATAAGGGACCGGGTGCCAGATCCGTGCAGATATCCCTGCAACCATTTACCCTGGTTGGAGCCACCACAAGAAGCGGACTGCTCACCGCCCCGTTAAGGGCCCGTTTTGGCATACAGTGTCATCTGGAATATTACGATGCCCCTGTTTTATTACAGATAGTATTGCGTTCGGCTTCCATATTAAATGTTGATATTGATCAGAAAGCAGCTCATGAAATTGCTTCCAGGAGTAGGGGGACCCCCCGTATTGCAAACGCATTGCTCAGAAGGGTGCGTGATTTTGCACAGGTAAAAGGATCAGGGGTCATAGATAATGAAATAACACAGTATGCACTGGACGCACTGAATATTGACAAAAGGGGACTTGATCAGATGGATAATAAGATATTATCTACAATTATTCACAAATTCAGGGGAGGTCCCGTTGGAATAGGAACCATTGCAACAGCCGTCAGTGAAGAGATAGGTACTTTGGAAGAAGTTTATGAACCGTTCCTTATTAAAGAGGGATTGTTGCAGAGAACTCCCCGCGGCAGGGAAGCCACCCGTCTTGCATATGAACACCTGGGTATCTTCAGGGAAGAACCCGAAAAACTATTTTGAAAAATGATCGTTATGAAAAAATATTGGATCCTTACACTTACCACTGTTGTTTTAAGTCTTTTTTTCCATCCTTCACAGGCTTGTACTTCAGCCGTAATTACAGGAAAAGTTACCGCTAACGGACGGCCGCTTTTATGGAAACACCGGGATACCGGACAGGAACAAAACCGGATAGAATTTTTCAATACCGGAAAATACACTTTTTTGGCCCTGGTGGATGCTCCCGATACCGGAGGAACTGCATGGACCGGAACCAACAGTGCGGGTTTTTCCATTATGAATACAGCTTCATACAATTTAAAAGACGATCAGGTTAAGGAAATGGACAAGGAGGGAAAGGTTATGTACAGGGCGCTGGAGATATGTGCAGATCTTAAAGATTTTGAAAAGTTTCTGGATACCCTTTCAAGACCAATGCGCGTTGAAGCAAATTTTGGAGTTATTGATGCTTTGGGAGGTGCCGCTTATTACGAAGTCAACAATCACTCCTGGGTTAAAGTAGATGCCAATGATCCTGCCATTGCACCACACGGATATCTTGTATATACTAATTTTTCCTATACCGGAAGGATCAACGAAGGGATGGGTTATATGAGGTATCAGACAGCATCTGCCCTTTTTCTGAAAAAATCAGCCACTGCAGATTTTTCGCCTCAATGGATATTTAAAAATGTTTCACGTTCTTTTTATCACGCTTTTTTAGGAATGGACCTGTGCGATCCTGCATTTACTCCGGAAAACGCTACCGGATGGTTTTTGGATCAGGATTTTATTCCTCGCAGATCCAGCACCTGTTCCATAGTTGTTGAAGGGGTAAAACAAGGAGAGGATCCCCTGGAAACCGTAATGTGGACCGTTATGGGTTACCCTCCCGCAGGCGTATGCATTCCTCTTTGGGTACAAATGGGAAAAGATCAACCGTATTTACTTCTGGGACAAGGAGAAAACAACAGATCCCCATTATGCGAAGAAGCCGTAAGGCTTAAACATGAAACATTCCCGGTAAAAAGAGGAAACGGAAGCAAATACATGTATTTTTCCCGTATATTCAACAGCAAGGGAACCGGTTATATGCAGCAGCTGGGAGAGCTGGAAGAAACGCTTTTTGCTACGTACCGAAACGTTATTGAAAATATGGAAAAAGACGGGATGAAGGGAAAGAAATTGGATAAAAGACTAATAAAAGACATGTACGGGCAAATTGCTCCCCAGATAGAACGCGTATATGACGGGCTTTGATGTTAGGGATATACGTAAATTTATAGAAGATTCAGGTTTTCATAATATTCCGGGAGTCCTTTCTTTACAGGGACTTTCCGGTTCTTCCGTATATTTTCCCATTGCCGGTATCTGCAAAGCATTATCCGGGAAGATTCACATAGTGATCAGGGAAAACTCTTCGGAAGCTTCATATGCCGCAGGAGATCTTTCCGTACTGACAGAAGAAGACAATGTATTTTTGTTTCCCGCATCTTACAGGGGCACCGGAAAAACAGCAAGACCCGATGAATCTTTCAGGGTTCAGCGAACAACAGCTTTAAGGGCGTTGTCCCGCTTTTTTAACGACAAAAAAGATATTATTCTTGTCACTTATCCAAAAGCATTGCTGGAAGGTGTCCCGGAAAAAGACGCCCTGGAAAAAGATTCTCTTACCGTTCATAAAGGACTCAACCTGTCTCATGAAACCATAAAGGAATACCTTTTCCGGGCCGGTTTTGAAAAAACGGATTTTGTTATTGAACCCGGACAATTTGCTGTGCGGGGAAGCATTATTGATGTGTTTTCGTATTCAGAAAACCGTCCCTACCGGATCAATTTTTTTGGAGACGAAATAGAAAATATACGGATTTTCGACCAAAACACCCAATTATCCATTGAAGAACGAGAATTTGTTTCAATAACACAGCGTTTGCAAGGGGAGCAGTTATTACTGGAAACGATTGCAGAACACGCTGCCATTTGGTCTTTCCAGGAAGATTTTAAACAAATTCCGCCCAATATTCCGGTAATGGCTTTTTATAATTTGATAAAGGAAAAAGCCGTGGTTCAGTATGAAACGTCCCCCCAACCGGTGTTTAACAAAAACTTTGGACTGCTGGTCAGTGATATCCGTAAAAGAAAAATGGACGGATACCGGGTTTACATATTGAGTGAGAACAAGGCACAAATAAGAAGGCTGGAAGATATTTTTGAAAGCCTGGGTTGTCCGGAGCCCTTTGTGGAATATAAAAAAGTCTCTTTACACGAAGGTTTTACGGACCACCGTAATAAAATCTGCTATTACACAGATCATCAGCTTTTCCAGCGAATACACAGAGTATACCTGAAAGGCTCGGTTCAGAAAAGCGAACAAATTACGCTGAATGAGCTTACAGGCTTTAAAATTGGGGACTATGTCGTACACATTGACCACGGAGTGGGCGTATTCGGGGGCCTTGTAAGAACGAACCTGAACGGGAAAGTGCAAGAGGCGGTAAAGATCATTTACCGGGATAACGACGTGCTCTATGTGAACATACACGGTCTGCACAGAATTGCCCGGTACAAAAGCAAAGAAAGCGAAGCTCCAAGGATCCACAAGCTGGGATCCGGTGCCTGGAACAAGATCAGGCAACAGACTAAGAAAAAAGTACAGGACATTGCCCGGGACCTTATCAAACTGTATTCGGAAAGAATATCGGCAAAAGGATTTGCGTTTTCTCCGGATACTTACCTGCAACAACAACTGGAAGCATCATTTCTTTTTGAAGATACTCCCGACCAATTGCTGGCCACACAACAAGTAAAAAGCGATATGGAAAAACCATATCCCATGGACCGGCTAATATGCGGTGATGTAGGATTTGGCAAAACCGAAATTGCCATCAGGGCTGCCTTTAAGGCCGTAACCGATGGAAAACAGGTTGCGTTTCTTGTTCCCACAACCATATTGGCCCTCCAGCATTACCATACAATAACAGAGCGTCTGGAAGATTTTCCCGTGAAAACAGAATTTGTTTCCCGGTTGAAAACCCCCTCCCGGACAAAAGAAATCTTAAGGCAACTGCAGGAGGGGACTATTGATATTATTATTGGAACGCACCGGCTTTTAAACAAAGATGTTTTGTTCAAGGATCTGGGTCTGCTGGTAATAGATGAAGAACAAAAATTCGGGGTAGCGGCCAAAGAAAAATTAAAACTGATCAAAGTCAACGTCGACACCCTTACCATGACAGCAACACCCATTCCCAGAACATTGCAGTTTTCCCTTATGGGAGCAAGAGATCTCTCCATCATCCAGACACCCCCGTCCAACCGGCTTCCCATCCACACGGAAGTCCAGACTTTTGATCACCAGGTCATCAAAGAAGCCATAGACAGGGAACTGGACCGGGGCGGTCAGCTTTTCTTTGTCCATAACCGCATAATGGATATAGAAACCGTTGCCGAAATTTTGAGAAAAATACGTCCGGGCATCCGTATTGCCATAGGACACGGGCAAATGCCTCCCAAAACCATGGAGAAAGTCCTGCTGGATTTTATATGCGGGGATTATGATTTGTTATTATCCACATCCATAATTGAAAACGGAATTGACATTCCCAATGCCAACACCATCATTATCAACCGGGCACACCTGTTCGGTCTGAGCGATCTGCACCAGATGCGAGGCCGGGTGGGCCGCTCCAATCGGAAAGCTTATTGTTACCTTCTAATACCGCAAAACGCCGGTTTGACCGAAGATGCCAACAGGCGGCTCAAAGCACTGGAAGCCTTTACGGAACTGGGAAGCGGCTTTAACATAGCCATGCAGGATTTGGACATTCGCGGTGCGGGCAACCTTTTGGGCGGGGAACAAAGCGGATTTATTGCCGAGATGGGGTTTGAGACGTACCAGAGAATCCTGGAAGAAGCCTTTGCCGAGTTGAACCTGTCGTACGATGAACCGGAGAAAACCATTAAAAAACCTTCCTTTGTGTCTTCATTTGCCGCCGATTGTACTATAGAGACAGATCTGGACGTTATGATCCCCGATGAATACATAGGGCAGGTTTCAGAGAAAATACGCCTTTACAAGGAACTGGACAATATGAAGGATGAAGAACGTTTGCAACGTTTTTTTGCATCCCTGGAAGATCGTTTTGGCGCCATTCCGGAACCTTTCCGGCAATTGGGATATGTGGTACGCTTAAGGCAACTGGCCGTACGGGCAGGTTTTGAACGTATTGTGCTGAAAAACGGCATAATGCTTGCATATTTTATTTCAGATCCGCATTCAGACTATTACAAAACGGAACTATTTGCAAACATCCTGAATTACATATCGGCGCACCCCAGGGATTTCCAGGTCAAAGAGCAAAAAAACAAACTGTTTGTAAAAGTACCTCACGTTAAGAGTGTTGAAGCGGCATATAATTTTTTAAAAATTTTTGCAAAACCCTGAAAAAGTGCGACATTTGCAAGCTATGCATAGAACAGGATTCCGGCTGATGGCCCTCTGTTTGTTTTTATTGCTCACAGGAAATATTAAATCTGCGGCACAAACGATGGACGCTTTAGGCACATTTACCCCTTATTCCATGTTCGGGGTGGGAGAATTAACCCGCCCGGGAACTTCTTTGAACAGAGGTATGGGAGGTATCGGAGCCGGATTGCGTGACAACCGTTACATCAATTACCTGAACCCCGCTTCCGCCTCGGCAAGGGATTCCCTTTCCTTTATGCTCGATTTTGGATTGATGCAGAGTAATTTCATCAACACGGACGGATCCCGTTCTTCGGCATACAACGCATTCAATATGCACCACATCATTATGTCTTTTCCCATATGGAAAAGTTCTGCAATGCAACTGGGTATTATCCCTTACAGCAACGTAGGATACCGTTTTATTGAAGATGAAAGCCGGGAAAACATACTGGCAACCATCGGATCATTCCGTTATTACCATTACGGGCAGGGAAGCATCAATCAGGCTTTTGCGGCTTATTCCGCTACTTTTTTCAACCATCTTTCAGTAGGGGTGCAGGGGATGTATTATTTTGGCAACATTGAAAAAAATGCCCAGGCCGTATCTGTAACATCACCTGAGTCTTATGGAACCTTAAAAACAGGATATGACATAGTATTAGGCTCGTTCGGTGCCCAGTTTGGAGTCCAGGCCTTTGGAAATTTCAATCCCAACACGTCTTTTACCGTCGGGGCGACATTTCAGCCGGCCACAACCCTTAAAGGAGATGTAACCCGGTTTGCCAAAGTTGAAAAAGGATCTGTTATTGATACGGTGTATTCCATTGTCAATGAAGAAACAAGAATGTCAGTTCCCATGGAGTGGACTGTTGGTTTTTCAATAAGAAAACGCGACAAATGGATGTTTGGGGTTGATTACTCACAATCAGACTGGAGCAAAGCCAATTTTTCCCCCACCCCGGGAGTAAACTTTGAACCGGCCATGAGCCGCACGCTGAAAGCAGGTCTGGAATTTACCCCCGACAGGTACAGCATCCGTTATTTTATGCGCAGGTGGACTTACCGGCTGGGAGCCTATTACGATAAATCGTATATGAGACTGAACGGACAACAGGTAGAGGCCATAGGCGTTACCTTTGGTTTTTCATTGCCAATTTACCGCTGGTATAATTCCGTGGGCGTATCCATTGATGCCGGACAAAGGGGCAGTATTGAAAACAACCTTATCCGCGAAAGGTACATCATGCTGATCCTGAATTTCAACTTACACGATATTTGGTTCTTAAAACACAGATACAATTAAAATACACGAAAATGAAAAAGCTTGGAATCCTATTTACATTGATCATGTTCGCATTCGTAACACAAAGTTACGCGCAGGGCGGAAAATTCGGGGCAACACCGGAAGATAGCGTACAATGTGTTAGATACTTGTCTTTTTATAAGGATTATTACAAGAACGGGAACATAAGGGAAGCACTGCCTTCATGGCGGGGTGCAGTAAGGGTTTGCCCCGTTGGAGTAGTACAATCCCTGTATCAGGACGGTCAGAACATTATCAAATTTCTGATCCACCAGACAAAAGATCCTGAACGCAGAAAAGAATTGATAGATTCGCTCGTTTTGATGTATGACATCAGGATTGACAAATTTCCCACAAGCAAAGCCCGTTTAAGTGCCTTTACATACAAAGCCTATGATATGGTGACATTCTACAAAGAGGACGACATGAAAGTTTTCCAGGCTTTGCAGGATGTGGTGGAATTCGGAAAACAAAATACAGATCCCGGCATTCTTGTATTGAACATGCAATATGCCACCAGTTTGTTTAAAGAAGAAAAACTGGATGCCGTAAAAGTTATAAATGTATACCAGCAACTGAGCGAGATTTTCGATAATAAAATGCTGGCCGGATCGGATGAAGCCCTGGATGAAGCACGCAATAATTTTGAAACGCTCTTTGCCATAAGCGGAGTGGCCGATTGCGAAAACCTGCTGGCCCTGTTCGGTCCCCGTTTTGACGCAAACGCCTCCGATATTGTTTATGTAAAACGGGTTGTGCAGTTACTTTCCAATGCAGGCTGCGAAACATCGGACCTGTTCCTCAAGGCTGTGGAACGTCTCTATGAAATGGAACCTTCCTACAACTCGGCATATTACCTCTATCGTTTGTATTCGGCCCGGGAAAACAATGAAAACGCGGCAAAATATCTGGAACGCGCTATAGAATCCGATTCCATTGACAGCGTGACCAAAGGGGATTACATGATGGAGCTGGGCACGTTCTATTTCAAAAAAATGAATGATGCTTCAGCTGCTGCCAATTCCGCCCTGGGTGCTGCAGATTTCAATAAAGAAGTGGAAGGACGGGCTTACCTGTTAATGGGACACATCTGGGCCAATGCCAAGGTAACAAGCGGAGATATGCCGGAAATCGACAAACGTGCCAATTTCTGGGTAGCCGTGGATTATTTTGCCCGGGCCAAATCGGCAGATCCTTCACTTGATGAAGAATGCAATCGTCTTATTGCCACTTACAGACAGTATTTCCCCACCCCGGAAGAAGCTTTTATGCATGATCTGGACGAAGGCTCAAGGTATTCCGTAAGGGCTAACGGCTTATCAGCCACAACTACGGTAAGAACAAACAAATAATGGGATCTTTTTCCCGTACAACAAAACAAATAATGGTAGCAACGGGCTTGTCTCTTGCTACCATATTTGTCTCCTGTAAAAACCGGGTGACAACAGTTGAGTCACTCGACAACCTGGACAGCATTCCCACGCAGACCATTGAAAACATGGAAGGCTGGCAGGTGGAAGGAGGTATTGTCCGGGGACGGCTGACTGCCCCCTATATGGAAAAATATTCCCGGGGATCTGAGCCGTACGAGATCTTTCCGCAATCATTCCGGGTAGAAGGGTATACTCCTGAGGGAGAACTGGAAACGGTAATTACGGCCGATAAGGCATTGCACCGTACCGGAGAAGAGCAGGTGTGGATAGCAACGGGAAACGTAATCGTAAAAAACCTGCTGAAAGAAGAAACCATGGAAACAGATACCTTGTACTGGGACCAGCAGAACAAGAAAATTTATACAAATTGTTACGTAAGACTTACCTCTCCCGACTTTTTTGCACAAGGTTACGGGATGGAATCCGATGAACGGGCTACAAACGCCAAAATTCTGAAACCGTTTGATTCTTACGGGTACATTAAGCAGGATACTTTGTCCAATGAAGAAAAAGAATTATCTTCGCACCCTCAAATACAACAAAAACCACAACCAATAAACTTACAAGATGGCAGTTCTGGAGAAGATTAGAGTACAAATGGGTATATTTATTACCGTACTCATAGCTATTGCCTTAATTTCCTTTATTATAGATCCTGGCACATTACAGTCGGCCATGTCTATGTTCTCTTCCAAAAACGATGTGGGAGAAATGAACGGGCAAAGCATAACATATATGGAATACACAAAAAAACTGGAGAATCTGAAAAACCTGCAACAGGCTGTATCCGGTAGCGCCGCCCTGGACGAGCAAAGCCAGGAAGCCGTGGAACAGGGAACCTGGCAGGCATTCCTGAAAGACCTTGTATATATGCCGGCTATTGAAGATGCCGGAATCCGGCTGGGTAACGAGGAACTTTTTGATATGGTCCAGGGCCGGGATATTTCTCCGGTAATTATGAACGATGCTCTTTTCAGGGGAGAAGACGGGGCTTTTGACCGCTCGCGTCTTACTTCGTTCGTACAAAATGCCACGGCAGATCCCAACGGCATAGCAGCCATGTACTGGGCTTTTATCCAGGATAATATGGAAACGGACAGAATGTTTTCCAAGTACAGTTCACTGCTCTCTAAAAGCAATATAGTCACCCCGGTGGAATTGCGACGGAACATGGAAGAAAACAACATTACTTCCGATGTCAGCTTTGTTCTGGAACCCGTATCCTTTGCCAGGGATACAACCATAAGAATTTCAGACGCTGAAATTCAAAAATATTACCAGGAAAATAAACATCACTACGAACAAATCGCCACAAGGGATATTGAATACGTTGTGTTCCCCATAGAACCATCAGAAAAAGACAACCAGGAAGCACGCGCTGATATTGATAACTTATACGATGAATTCGTAACCACACAAAACCTTAGGCAATTCCTTGCACGCAATTCCGATAAACCCCTGGATACGTATTATTACAAAGAAGGGGAACTGGTTTCCATATCTGCTGTGCTGGATAGTTTTGCTTTCAACGCTTCAATGCGCGATGTGTTACCTGTATACAAGGAAGACAACTTTTTCCGTGCAGCCAGGATAGCCGATGTTAAACAATTACCCGATTCGGTTTTTGTGCATCACATATTGTTACAGAACGAAACCCGGGAAGCCCGGAAAATTGCCGACAGCCTGATCACCGTACTAAAAGGTGACCCGGGCAGTTTTGTCCGCCTGGCCGGAGAATTTTCGGCAGACCGCAATCCCAACGTTAATCCGGGGGAGATCGGCTGGTTTGTGCAAGCCGCTTATATACCCGGAATGGAATCTGTCTTCGAAGCGCCTTTAAATAAACCTTACATTGCAGAAACACAATACGGGATTCACGTTGTGAAAGTGAGTGAACGCACACGTCCTCATAAAAAAGTGCAGCTGGCTGTGCTGGAAAAAGAAGCCGTTGCCGGAAGAGAAACGTACCAGGAAATTTATTCCCGGGCAAATACTTTGTCATCTGGCAGTAAGGATATTGCCGCCTTCAACCAGGCAGCCACTCAAAATAGCTGGTTCCTGGTCCCGGCAATGGGTGTCAGGGAAGACGCCAAGACGATCGCCGGATATGAGCACATGAGGGAATTGGTACGTTGGGCTTTTGATGCCAAACAAGGGGAGGTTTCTCCGGTTATTACCGTGGATAACAAATATTTCTTTGTTGCGGCAGTTGCCGGTGTACATGAAGAAGGGATAGCCACATTGGAAGAAAAACGGGCTGAAATTGAATCCATCCTCACATTGGAAAAGAAAAAAGACCGTATTTACGAACAGATCAGTAATGAGTTGGCATCACATACAACCCTGGAGGAATGGGCCGAGGCTACGGGAAGAAACGTATCCAGACAAACCGGAGTCGCTTTTGGATCGGTACAGCAGACAGATCCGAAATTTGCGGGAGCCGTTTCGGCAGCCCCTGAGCAAACCCTGTGCGGACCGGTTAAAGGAGAAGTAGGCATATATGTCTTCCGGGTGGATGAACGTTCCGACGGTGCCTTTTATACAGAAAACGACGCTATGCAATATGCATCCTATCTGGCCAATATTCAGATCCAGATGGTACCGATGGTATTGCAGGAAACGGCAGATGTAGAGGACAATCGGGCCCGGTTCTTTTAACGGCTGAACAAAAAGTGCATGATGTCTCCATCCTGCACCACATAGTTCTTGCCTTCGACAGCCAGTTTTCCGGCTTCACGGCAGGCGGACTCCGAACCGTAACGGATGTAATCCTCAAATTTGATTACCTCGGCACGAATAAAGCCGTGCTCAAAGTCAGAATGAATAAGCCCTGCAGCCTGCGGGGCTTTTGTTCCTTTTATATAAGTCCACGCCTTAACTTCCATAGGTCCTGCCGTAAAATAGGTTTCCAGATGGAGCAACTTGAAAGCGGCTTTTATTAGACGGGAAACCCCGGACTCACTAAGTCCCAGATCCTCCAGAAACATTTGTCTTTCCTGGTAGGTATCCAGTTGAGCAATTTCCGATTCAATCCGGCCAGCCACGATCAGGTACGGTTCGTTCTCGGGCAGTAATGCTTCAGCGACCTGCCGGGTATATTCATTTCCTTTTTGGGCAGAGTTTTCGTCTACGTTACAAACATACAGGACAGGTTTGTTGGTCAGCAGGAACAAGTCCCGGGCCATTTGTTCTTCTTCCTGGTTGGCCAATGTTACCGACCTGGCATTTTTCCCCTGACGGAGTACATCCCGGTAGCGTATCAGCAATCCGGCCAGTTTTGCCGCCTGTTTATCCCCGCCCGTAACGGCCTGTTTTTGTACTTTGGAAATGCGGTTTTCCACGGTTTCCAGATCTTTGAGTTGCAACTCGGCATCTATGATCTCTTTATCGCGGACGGGGTCCACGGAACCATCTACGTGCACTACATCCGGATCGTCAAAACAACGCAGTATATGAAGAATCGCATCTGTTTCACGTATATTGGCCAAAAACTGATTTCCCAAACCCTCTCCTTTGCTGGCTCCTTTTACCAGGCCCGCAATATCCACAAAATCAACCGTTGCAGGGACTATGCGTCCGGGATGGACCAGGGCGGCCATTTCCTCAAGGCGTGTGTCCGGCACCTGGGTTGAACCCAGGTTGGGTTCTATAGTGCAAAAAGGGAAATTGGCGGCCTGGGCCTTCCCGGAGGAAACACAATTGAACAAAGTGGATTTACCCACATTGGGAAGTCCCACTATACCGCATCTTAAAGCCATCTGATCTTTATTTAACTATGAAGGCACAAAACTAACAACTTTTTACGAATTGTCCTTTTGCTGTTCAACGGGTATGTTATCTTGAAAGCATGTTTAAATGGGTATTGTGTTTGGTTGTATTCTGGAACGTGGAAAATTACTTTGACCCGTTTACAGACCGGCAGACAGGTTATGATGAATTTACTTCCGAAGGTGCTTATTCATGGACATGGACCCGGTTCCTGAAGAAGAAAAATGATCTGGCAAAAATACTTATTTCTTGCGGGGCCCTGGAAAACGGGACCTGGGAAGCTCCCGCCATAATCGGGTTGTGTGAAATTGAAAACCAGTATGTTCTATCACTGTTGGTGAACGATTCTCCCCTGGCACCATTGCAATACGGGATTATTCACCGGGATTCTCCGGATCCGCGCGGAATAGATGTAGCCTTATTGTACCTGAAAGAACGCTTTATGCCTTTAGAGCAGAAGTATTACACCATAAAGGGAAACGACAATCTTGTGGTAAAAACTCGCGAAATTCTATATGTAAAAGGCATTCTGGATAACCGGGATACACTTCATTTTTTTGTGAATCACTGGCCATCCAAAAGAGGCGGTGCGTTAGCGGCAGGGTACAGGATGTATGCTTCGGAGCTGTTGTTGAAAGCTGTTGACAGTATCTGCGGGGTTTCTCCGCAGGCACGCGTTATTGTAATGGGTGATTTTAACGATCCTCCTGATTCCCCTCCGTTGAGGCATCTTTCCGGGAAAGGACTTATCAACGTTTCCGGTGAGGGGACTTACAAATACCTGGGTGTTTGGGAATGCCTGGACCAATTTTTGGTCAGTGCATCTGTGCATAAGAACATAAAACACGTCAAAGTATTTAAAAACAGCTATTTACTGGAACGAGACAAAACGCATTTGGGGTACAAACCAAAAAGAACCTACCGGGGCCCGGTATATCACGGAGGAGTGAGTGATCACCTGCCTGTAACCCTAAAATTTATTACCTTTGCTTCTTATGGCTTCACAACCCGTTAAGACCCCTTTGATGGACCAATATTTTGCTGTAAAGGCAGAATATCCCGACGCCCTGATGCTTTTCAGGGTCGGTGACTTTTATGAGACATTCGGGGAAGATGCCATCAAAACTTCAAAAGCGTTGGGCATTGTTCTTACCCGCCGCGCCAACGGGTCCGCATCCTCGGTGGAATTGGCCGGATTTCCCCATCATGCGCTGGATACATACTTGCCAAAACTGGTCCGGGCGGGTTACAAAGTTGCCGTTTGCGACCAGCTGGAAGACCCCAAACTCGCCAAAAAAATTGTAAAAAGAGGGATCACGGAAGTGGTGACTCCCGGCCTTTCTTACAATCCGCAACTGCTGGAGGCCTCGGAACATAATTTTCTGGCCGGCATTTTTTCCGGCAGGACAACAGAAGGGGAGCTGACCGGGATCGCCTTTACGGATATATCCACGGGGACCATACAACTTGCACAGGGAGATCGTTCTTATATTGAAAGCCTTTTATCCCAGTACAATCCCAGGGAAATACTGGTGTCAAGGGATCAGGAGAAAAAATGGAAAACAACGGCAGGGGCCGCTTCATTTATTTCAACAATAGATGATTGGGCGTTCGTGTACGATGCGGCACAAGAGAAAGTAAAAACACAATTTGGTGTTGACAGCCTAAAAGGATTCGGTGTTGAAAACCTTCCGCTGGCCATATCGGCAGTAGGCGCGGTGCTTTTTTATCTGGAAATAAACAAATACGCCCGTTACGATCATTTATGCACCCTGCAGCGAATAGATTCCGGACGACTTATGTGGCTGGATAAATACAGCATCCGGAATATGGAACTTTTTCCGCGTCACGACAACCCGGAAAAAGGGGCAAGCCTTATAGAAGTAATAGATAAAACAAATACACCCATGGGGGCCAGACTGCTGCGTCAATGGGTGGTGATGCCCCTGCGGCATACCGTTGATATCAGGGAACGGCACAACGTTGTAGAAGCTTTCCTGGAACAATGGGATCTGACTGGTAAATTACGTAAAATGCTTTCCCAGACCGGCGATATGGAACGGCTCGTTTCAAGGGCGGCCGCAGGAAGGCTTTCTCCGCGTGAGGCGGGACAACTTAAAACGGCACTGATTCAAACCTCAAAGGTTAGGCAACTGCTGGCTAAAACGGAAGAAACCCAAGCCATTCGAAAGGATACAGACAACCTGGACGACTGTACGGAACTGGTAGAGATCCTGCACCGGACACTGGTGGCTTCACCTCCCCCGCAATTGGGAAAAAGCCCGGTTATTGCTCCGGGGTTTGATTCCCAGCTTGATGAATTACGCCATATTGTGTCGCACAATAAGGAATACCTGCAGGAAATGCAGCAAAAAGCTGCGGATGCAACAGGTATATCTTCACTCAAGATCAGTTTCAACAATGTGTTCGGGTATTATATTGAAGTGCGCAATACCCATAAAGACAAAGTACCTGCTTCCTGGATCCGGAAACAGACCCTGGTCAGTGCCGAACGGTACATTACAGAAGAACTGAAATCTTATGAAGAAAAAATCCTGGGAGCTGAAGAACGGATTGCATTGCTGGAACAGGAAATCTTTACACGACTGGTAGATTCAATCCGGCAGTATATCCGCCCCATACAGGAAAATGCCCGCATACTGGCAAGACTGGACGTTCTGCTGGGATTCGCCATACTGGCACGTGAACAAAAATATTGCCGTCCCCGCATGGAAGAGTCGGATGTCATAGATATCCGTCAGGGGCGACACCCTGTTCTGGAAACGCTTATGCCTCCGGGGGAAGCCTATATCCCAAACGATGTTTACCTGGACAACACAAAACAACAGATCATTATTCTGACCGGACCCAATATGGCCGGGAAATCGGCTTTACTACGCCAGACGGGACTGATTGTGCTTCTGGCGCAGATAGGTTCTTACGTGCCTGCCAAGGAAGCAACGCTGGGCATAGTGGACAAATTATTTACCCGGGTGGGTGCTTCGGACAATATGGCCCGCAGGGAATCCACGTTTATGGTAGAAATGCTGGAATCGGCCGCTATTCTGAACAATATAACAGGTAAATCGCTGGTGCTTTTTGACGAGATAGGCCGCGGAACAAGTACTTACGACGGCATATCCATTGCCTGGGCCATTGTGGAATACCTGCATGAAAAAGCAGGAGCACAAGCCAAAACACTTTTTGCCACCCATTACCACGAACTGAACCAAATGGCAGAACAGTATGCCCGGGTTAAAAATTTCCACATAGCGGTGAAAGAACGGGGACAAAAGGTATTATTTTTGCGTAAAATGATTTCCGGAGGCGTGGAGCACAGCTTTGGGATACACGTAGCCGGAATGGCGGGAATGCCCCGCCGGGTTTTACTGACAGCAGAAGAGATCCTTAAAAGAATGGAAGCCGGCAGGGAACAGCCTCCTTCCGTTGAAAGGCCTAAGCAACTTTCGTTTTTTCAATTGGAAGATCCTTTGCTGCAGGCCCTGAAAAGAGATATTGAATCACTGGATTTAAACAGAATGACACCCCTGGAAGCATTTGATGCCCTACGGGAACTGAAACGAAAAATCGGACAAAAAGAATGAAAAAGATCGTAAAGAGCATCAACATCTTCTTTAAACTTATGGGGGAAAGCTTCTCGTTTGCTTATGACTCGGTAAAAGGAGACAAGTTCAGGGCTTTTCTTTCCCTTTTGGGCGTTACCATTGGGATATTTTCCATAGTGGCCGTATTTACGGCAATTGAAGGCCTGGAAAAAAACGTCCGAAACCTGTTCTCTTCCCTGGGCACTGACGTCGTCTACATAGACAAGATCTCCTGGGAATCTTTTGCTGACGGAGAAGGAATAAAATGGTGGGAATTCAGACAACGCCCCAACAACACATACGAAGAATTTAGTTTCCTTCAAAAAAACCTGAAAAATGCAGATATGATGGCTCTTTCGGCCATTACATCGGCACACGTAAGGTACGGAAGGACCACCTTGCGCAACACCTCGGTACACGGAGTAACGTATGATTGGAACCGGATCTCTTTTTTTGAAATAGACAGGGGCCGGTATTTTACCCCGACCGAAGCCGCTGAAAATGTTCCTCTGGCAGTCATTGGCAGCAACGTGGCTGAAGAGTTGTTTCCGGACGGCATTTCTCCCGTGAACAATTCCATTAAGATAGGAGGTTTTTCGGTCCGGGTCATAGGAGTCATCAAGAAAAAGGGAGAATCCATGTTCGATCCGGTAACGTATGACGATGCGGTTATCATCCCGTTGCCCTTTATCCGCAATTACATTGACTTGCGGCGCACTTCCCCCAGCATTGTGGTACATAAGGATCCCCGGGCCGATGAAGAAGAATTTATGGCCGAGTTAAGGAACGCCATGCGTGCCGTACGCCGCCTGAAACCGATCCAGAACGACAACTTCGCACTCAACAAAATGTCCTTCCTGGACGATGCCCTTTCCCAGCTTTTCAGCGTGATTTCCATTGCGGGGTGGGTTATAGGGGGCTTTTCCATACTCATTGGGGCATTTGGGGTGGCCAACATTATGTTCGTATCAGTCAAGGAAAGGACGCATATTATTGGCATAGAAAAAGCCATGGGTGCAAAAAGCGCATTTGTACTGGCTCAATTCCTTTTTGAAGCCGCGCTCCTGGCTATGGTGGGAGGTTTTGTGGGGATCTTGATAGTATGGGGACTGACTGTGTTTGTTACCAATCAGTATGATTTTGTTCTGACCATGTCTTTTTCAAACATACTGCGGGGAGTATTGATCTCGGGTGCCGTAGGTGTTGTAGCCGGGTTCATTCCTTCCCTGCAGGCTGCCCGCATGAATCCGGTAGATGCTATGAATCAGCATTGAGAACAGCCAGGACCTCTTTTGTCAACTGAATAAAATCGCTTACATCCAGTTGTTCCGGCCTTAGGTCCGGGAGCACAGATCCCGTGATTTTACGGTTTCCCAGGATCGGTTTCAGGCTGTTACGTATGGTTTTTCGCCGTTGGTTAAACGTGGTTTTAACTACTTTCAGGAACATATCTTCCGGACAATCCAGTATTGTTCTGTTATTCCTTGTCAGGCGAATGACCCCGGACTGTACTTTCGGAGGCGGGACAAAAGCTCCGGGAGGAACCGTGAAAAGGTATTCTGTATGGTACCAGGCGTGAAGCAAAACGCTAAGTATGCCATAAGTGCGGGATCCGGGGGAAGCACAGAAACGTTCCGCAACTTCTTTTTGGACCATGCCCACTACTTCAGGGATTCTGTCCCTGAATTCCAAAACCCGGAAAAAGATCTGGGATGAAATATTATAAGGGAAGTTTCCTATCAATGAAAACTCGTCCGGGAACACATCTGCAGGCAATTGCAAAAAATCTCCCTGTATCAGTTTTTTCCCCAATCCGGGATATTTTTGTTGAAGGAAAGCCACCGATTCCCGATCCAATTCAACGGCGTAATAGTCTATACCGGGATTATCCCATAAATAGGCAGTAAGCACTCCCGTTCCGGGTCCTACTTCCACAACCGGGACCTTCTGCCCGTCTTGTATTACCGACAGGCTGTTAACGATCTTTTGGGCAGCTCCCTGATCTCTAAGGAAATGTTGTCCCAATGCTTTTTTTGGTCTTACCTCCATAGTACAAAGATAGTTTTTATACCTTTATGCAACTCTAAAGGCGAACGTTATGAAAAAAACACTCTTTCTTTTCCTGGTTTCCCTGACACTGCTTTCCTGTTCGGGCAGGCAAGCGCGGCAAGCGGACATGTGCCTGCAACAGATCGCACAGAATATCAATGCGGTAGGGATCTCGGTTGCGGTCATCAGTGACAACGAAATAATTTATACCGGAGCATATGGTTTGAAAAACATCCAAACGGAAGAAAAACTCAGGCCTTCGGACCTGATGCGCATAGCTTCCATATCCAAAAGTTTTACGGCAACGGCTATTATGCAATTGTACGAGGCCGGTTGTTTTGATCTTGACGATGACATAGGGGACGCCCTGGGATTCCCGGTAAGAAACCCAAACCATCCCGATATTCCCATAACG
This sequence comes from uncultured Muribaculaceae bacterium, assembly GCA_964542305.1. GTDB lineage: Bacteria > Bacteroidota > Bacteroidia > Bacteroidales > UBA932 > DMER64. Next base: position 117,207 of record CAZITX010000003.1, read on the forward strand.
TACAGGATGTTGCTTTCCCATACTTCTTCTTTGAGTGACAAAGGCGGGTATTTTACCCTGGATTTAATCCGTCCGGACAGAACTCCGGATGTTTCCGGTTCTTTCAATGAATATGCCCCCGGGACCGGTTACCAATATTGCAACCTGGGATTCAATACGCTGGGAGCCCTGGTGGAAATCCATTCGGGAGAACGTTTTGACCAATACATCCGCAACAACATCCTGGATCCCCTGGGAGTATGCGCTTCTTTCAATGTAAACGATCTGGACACCAATCGTTTTGCAACACTTTATGTTTTTGAGGAAGGCCGGTTTGTTCCCTCTCCGCAGGCATACAATCCCCGTACAGAAGAAATTGAAAACTATGTTGAGATTTTCTCGGCTCCTGTTTTTTCACCTACAGGAGGAATGAAGATCAATGCACCCGATCTGGCTCGTCATGCACTTATACAGATGAATGACGGCTTTTTTAACGACACGGAGATCCTCACACCCCAAAGCGTAGCTCTTATGCAAACGCCACAAAGCCCGGGCGGACGTTCTTCAGAGAATGAAAATTGCGGTTATGGATTTGCCCTGGAAAGGACCGACCGGCTCATAGAAGGAGAGATTATGACCGGACACACCGGAAGCGCATACGGCCTCTACTCGGCAATGTTCTTTGAGAAAGACAAGAAGTTCGGCTTTATTGTATTGTGCAATGGATGCGATTCGTCGCTTCCCCGCAGGGAAAACGGCTTTATGCCGGTTCAGACGGACGTGATCAACGCGTTGTACGATATATTTATCCGCTAAAAGAACGGTTTTCAGGAAAGGCCCAGCTCTTTCTTTTGTAACGCATCAATTTCTGAAGGAGCGTCCAGCATAACGTCCCTCCCGGAATTATTCTTGGGAAAGGCAATAAAATCCCGGATACTTTCCGATCCGCCAAAAAGCGAACACCAGCGGTCAAACCCAAAGGCGATCCCTCCGTGGGGAGGTGCGCCGTATTGAAACGCGTTTATTATAAAGGAAAATTTGGCTTTTACTTCTTCCGGGGACATTCCCAGAACCTTGAACATACGTTCCTGCATATCCTTATCGTGGATCCTGACAGAGCCGCCTCCTACTTCGGTACCGTTTAAAACAAAATCATAAGCATTGGCGCTGACCTGTTCCAGGTCTTTGGGATCGTCGCTATAGAATTTGTCAAGGTCTTCGGGTTTGGGAGCGGTGAAAGGATGGTGCTTGGCGTAGAAACGCTGAGTCTCTTCATCCCATTCCAACAACGGGAAATCGTATACCCAAAGGGGAGCGTAATGATCTTTGTCTCTCAGGCCCATACGGTTTCCCATTTCCAGCCGCAACACGCCCAATGCTTCCAATGTTTTTACATGCGCACCGCTCATTACCAGGATCAGGTCCTCATCGCCGGCTCCGGTAAGTTGTGCCCAGGATTCCAGCGCATCCCGGTCAAAGAATTTATCCACGGAGGATTTGTACGTCATAAGGCCATCGGGCTCTTTTGTACAACGCACGTAAACCAGTCCGGCAGCTCCTATTTGGGGCCTGCGGACCCAATCGGTCAGTTCGTCAAGTTGTTTCCGGGTATAGGAAGCCGCTCCTTTTACACAGATGGCTCCCACGTAAGCGGCATTGCGAAATACACTAAATTCCGTATCACGGGTCAGAGGGGTAAGGTCGTGCAGCAACATGTCAAAGCGGATATCCGGTTTGTCGCTCCCGTATTTTTCCATTGCTGTTGTCCAGGAAATGCGCGGCAGGGGAGCAGGAATATCTTTTCCGAGTACGGATTTAAAAAGGTGCAATATCAACCCTTCAAACTGAGCCAGTATATCGTCTCGCTCCACAAACGACATTTCACAGTCTATTTGTGTAAATTCCGGTTGCCGGTCTGCCCTAAGGTCTTCGTCCCTGAAACACCGTACGACCTGAAAATACTTGTCGTATCCGGAGATCATTAATAATTGTTTAAAAGTTTGCGGACTTTGGGGCAGGGCGTAGAACTGTCCCTGGTTCATGCGGGAAGGCACTACAAAATCCCGGGCTCCTTCCGGGGTTGATTTTATGAGAAAAGGCGTTTCAATTTCCAGGAACCCGCATTGACTCAGATAATTCCTGGTTTCCTGCGCCATTTTATGACGAAGCATAATAGCCTTTTGCAACGGGGGCCGTCTCAGGTCCAGGTAACGGTAACGGGATCGAAGTTCTTCGCCACCATCCGATTCTTCTTCAATGGTAAAAGGCGGTGTCTGGGAACGGCTTAAAATTTCCACACCCTTGAGCAGGATCTCAATTTCCCCGGTGGGAATCTTCAGGTTCTTGCTGCTCCGCTCCACAACAGTTCCTTTTACCGTAATGACATACTCGCGTCCCAGGTCTTCCACTGCGTCAGAGACCTGCCCTGGAGAATCTTCGTTAACAACCAATTGGGTAATGCCGTAACGGTCACGAAGGTCAATGAAAGTCATACCTCCCAATTTCCTGATACGTTGTATCCATCCGGCCAATTGTACCTCCCGGCCTGCGTGGGAAAGATTGAGTGCTCCGCACGTGTGTGTCCTGTACATATTGATGATTTTTTAGGCAACAAAGGTAATCAGAAAATGGCTACCTTTGTGAGGCTATGCAAAACTATTTGGATCTCCTGCAACACATCCTGGACAATGGGACGGACAAGAACGACAGAACCGGAACCGGAACAAAGAGTGTTTTCGGATACCAGTTGCGTTGTCCTCTCTCGAAAGGATTTCCTTTGCTGACAACAAAAAAGGTGCATATTAAATCCATCATTTACGAATTGCTCTGGTTTCTGAAGGGTGACACAAACATCAAATACCTGAATGACAACGGGGTCACCATCTGGGATGAATGGGCCGATCCCGGAGGGCAACTTGGCCCTGTTTACGGGAAACAATGGAGATCCTGGACAACCGCAGACGGAAAAACAATAGACCAGATCTCCTGCCTGGTGGAAGGCCTGAAAAACAATCCCGACGGCCGCCGTCATATAGTCAGTGCCTGGAATGTGGCAGACATATCCCGTATGGCCCTGCCGCCCTGTCATGCCCTGTTCCAGTTTTATGTGGCAAACGGAAAGCTTTCGTGCCAACTCTACCAACGCAGTGCAGACGTCTTTTTGGGCGTGCCTTTCAATATTGCTTCCTATGCGCTGCTTACGCTTATGGTAGCGCAGGTTTGCGGCTATGAGCCCGGAGATTACATCCACACTTTCGGAGACGTACATATTTATACTAACCATATGGAACAAGTACGGCTGCAATTGACCCGTACCCCGCGAATATTACCGAAAATGGTGCTGAACCCTTTGCGTCAAGACCTCTTTTCCTTTGAGTATTCAGATTTCAGCCTTCAGGATTACGATCCATGGCCTTCTATAAAAGCTCCTGTTGCCGTATGAAAGATCAAGGCACGAACAGACCGTATACGCTTTCCCTGGTTGCCGTGGTGGGACCGGGCCTGGAATTGGGCGCAAAAAACCAATTGTTGTGGCACATATCCGAAGATCTCAGGCACTTTAAAGCACTGACAATGGGACACACGGTGATCATGGGGCGGAAAACCTATGAATCCTTGGGAAAACCTCTCCCCGGAAGAAATAATGTTGTTCTTTCAAGATCCGCAAAAAGCCTGGAAGAAGTGCTCTCCGGGATAAATGACCGGGCCGAGGTATTTGTCATCGGGGGAGCGCAGATTTACGAGCAGACCATCCATCTGGCAGATAAACTGTACCTTACCCATGTTAATGCGCCGCTTCCGGAAGGAGGCGCCGAGGTGTTTTTTCCTCACGTTGATCCCCTTCAGTGGAAAGAGATTAAGCGGGAAGATTACCCGAACGGGGCTAAATTTCCGTTTCCTTTTTCTTTCGTAATATACGAACGCATCCGGCCGCTATAGCTGCCAACAATGCCAGAAGCAAAGCCCCGGAACTGATGCGCGAGATCATAATACCGGTGGTGTAGGAAGAAGGCAGGTATGTAAAGCGTATTTCGTGTTCTCCCTCAGGAACCCGTAATGTCCGGGTAATGTAGTTGGACCGGCAGATCTGTGCTTCCTGACCGTCAATCCATGCCTTCCATCCTTTGGGGTAATAAATTTCGGAAAACACAACAATCCCTTCTTTTTCCATTGAAGCTTTGTATTCCAGTGTGTTCGGAGAATAGGAGGTCAGCTTGATTGTTGAATTGGAGGGCCCGGCTGCTTCTACCCAAGATTCCGGGGGATCTTGCATGACAGCGGTAGTTCTCAGATCTACCCTGGACAGGGTTTCAATTTCTTCCTGTGGGGATGAAACCGGTTGTATGGAAGATACAACCCAGGCATTTCCCAAGGCATAGGGATTGGTTACGGGCAGGGCATCTGCCCCTAAAATCACGTAGCGGGAATTAAGCATATTGAGCACCGGGGTCCGGGAGCGGTTGCCGTTGTATCTAAAAATATCCGAGGCTTCTTCCAGTGTCTGGCACTGGCTGAGTTTATCTGCAAAATATTGCATTTCGGGTAACAGATGGTGGTCAATTACATCCTGGTAACGCTGCAATTTGGCCGCGTTGTATCCCCCAATGGATTTATGGTGGTAACTGGCCGTTGCATCCATAAAAGTACTTCCGGTCATATCGAGTACCCGGTAATACAAATCCGTGTCCTGCTTAATGTGTTTGTCTACAGGTCTTTCAGAAAACTGGCTCCGGTAATTGATACGTGAAATAAAATGTGACTCGTTCAGGTACCTTTTTCCAACGGGAAGGTAATCGACCAGGATCAAAACCGCAAAAGCACCTATGATCCAGGCCTGCTTCATCTTGCGGTGTACGCCCAGCCAGAGCAAAACAGCGGCAGGCAGAATAAGCAGGACAGAACGCCAGGCATCCCGGCTCAGGAGGTCTTTACGGTCTTCTACCAGGGCGGGGATCAGGGAAGAAGGCAGTGAACTGTCTGAAGGACCTGTGAAAGAACCCGCCAGGGAAGGTATCAATGCGGCCAACAAAGAGAAACCTGCGGTAATTCCCAAAGCCCAGTATATGCCTTTGACGGCTTTTTTCTGTGGATAAACACCCTCAAGGATTTGCCACAATACATAGATTCCCAGGGCCGGAAGAACCATTTGCCATATAACCAGGATCATGCTGACTGTCCGGAACTTATCGTATAAGGGCACAAAACGGAAGAAAAACGTATTAAACCCCGGAAGGTGGTAACCCCACGACAACAAGAGAGCCAGCAGTGAAACGCCGGCCAGGGCCCATTTAACGGGACTTTTTACCAGTATGAGTCCCAGGACGAAAAGAAAGATTATAATGGCTCCCATATACATGGGACCCGCTGTAAAAGGCTGTTCTCCCCAATACAGCGGCATATTGGAAATAACCCCGTCAGCATTGTAACCCAAATCGTTCAATGTCTTGTATGTGTTGGAGTTTTTAGCCAGCGGCCCGACGGAAGCACCTCCGTAAAAATCGGGAATCATCATGTTGAACGACTCCATTTTGGAATAACTCCACTGGGTAGCGTAATCAAACTCCAGGCCCGATCTTGTCTTGCCATCCCGGCCGGCACTAAGTTCTGAACCTCCGCGCATGGATTGGGCCGTATATTCATATGTCGGCAGCAGATGGTTTGCAGAGGTGGCAAGACCCAAAATTCCGGCCGCAATAATCAAAAGCGTGGTTTTTATGAATTTTTTGACACGGTGCTGTATCAGCGCTTCTGCAAGAAGACCGGCCATTACAAAAAGCAGTATAAATCCAAGGTAATAAGTGATCTGGGGATGGTTGGCAGCTACATGCAAGCTGACGGTAAGGGCAAAAAACAAAGCACCTGTCAATGCCTGTTTGCGGTAAGCATATGCCATAGAAGCCAGGACCCAGGGTAAATAGGCAATAGCTATCATTTTGGTCACGTGACCCGCTTGTATGATCTGGAGATTGTAGGAACAAAATGTGATGGCCACAGCTCCTAACACCGATATCCATGGATTGATCCCCAGGGCAAGGAACAACAGGAATCCGCCCAATAATGACAAAAACAGATAAGAGGCGGGTTCTGCGCCTGATTCCAGTATTTGGCCAATGGCCCTTATATAATTGCCCTTAGTGACTTTATTAATGGTAACGGTAGGCATTCCGCCAAACATGGAATTGGTCCAACGGGCCTCATCTTTGTGTGTTTCATTATAGTCTTTTGCCTCTTTGGACATTGCCTGCCAGGCCGTTATATCTCCCTGGTTGAGCGTTTTTCCCTGGAAAACCTGCGGCACAAAACCATAGGAAAGAATGAGAAAGAAAACCACGGCAACCGGATAAGCAATCCATTTTTTCACGGGAATCTTTTGCATAGCTTCTGTATTTTATAACAAAGGTAAAAAGAAAGGACTTATATTTGTGTAAAACCTATTGTTTATGAGTCGTGACGAATTTTCGGGATTTTTCGGCGTTCTGGTTGCCACGGTGGGATCTGCCGTGGGATTGGGCAATTTGTGGAGATTTCCATACCTGGTAGGACAAAACGGGGGCGCAGCCTTTATATTGATCTACCTGGCATTTGTATTGATCATCTGCCTGCCTATTGCCGTATCTGAATTTATTATTGGCCGCAAAACAAGGGCGAATACCGTAAAGGCATTCCAGGTACTGGCCCCGAAGACGGCATGGAGCGGTATAGGGATCGTTGGGGTATTGGCCGCTTTTGCCATACTGGCTTTTTATACGGTAGTAGGAGGTTGGACCATGGATTACCTGGTGCGATCCGTTATCCATATTTTTTCGAAGCCGGACATATCTGCCCTGGAAAGCCAATTTACAACCATGGTAACTTCTCCTGTGCGACCTATTGTATGGACCGTTGTTTTTATGGTCGTGTGCGCCCTGATTGTTATGTGCGGAATAAAAAAGGGTATCGAAAAATATTCCAAAATCATGATGCCCTTCCTTTTTTTAATGATTGTGATCCTGATGGTGCGTTCCGTTACGCTGCCCGGAGCCGGTGAAGGAATTTCTTTTTTGATTAAACCCGATTTTTCTAAGATAAATACCTCGGTCGTGCTGGCTGCATTGGGGCAGGCTTTTTTCTCCCTAAGCCTGGGAATGGGATGTCTGATCACCTATGGTTCCTATATCCCGGACAAAGAAAATTTATCCAAATTGTCATTTACCACAGCTTTATCCGACACCCTTTTTGCGATGTTGGCAGGGCTGGCCATTATGCCTGCGGTTTTTGCCTTTGGGATATCCCCCCAGGAAGGTCCCGGTCTGGTGTTTATTGTTTTACCCCGTATTTTTGCGCAGATTCCCCTGGGGAACGTATTTGCCGTCATGTTTTTCATTATCCTGCTCATTGCCGCAATTACGTCGGTAATTTCTCTGCTGGAAGTCATAACAGCTTATGTAACGGAAAAACTCAAATTAAAACGAATAGTAGCCGTATCCGCAATCACGGTTATCGTTACCTTTTTTGCTTCCCTGAGTTCCCTTTCGCAGGGGGTTCTCAAAAACGTTACGATTTTCGGAAAATCCATTTTTGATTTCTTTGATTACCTCTCGGCAAACATCCTGCTTCCCTTGGGAGGTCTTTCCATAGTGATTTTTGTAGGATGGTATATGAAAAAATCCCTTGTTTACCAGGAATTTACAAATCAGGGCACCCTAAAGGGCACCCTGTTTCGCGCGTATTATTTTATCATTCGTTACGTGGCACCGGTGGCCATTGCCATCGTTTTTATAGATCTTATTTTACCGTAACCCCCAGGTGCCAGTTCCCGTTGTAGCCCAATTGGGAAATATTGGTCACCGTTTCGTCCGAGGATATGGTTACCAGGTTTCCTCCTGTCTGTGAGGGACCGTCTCCGTCGGTCATCAATACCGGGTGAAGGTCTTGTTGCTGAATGATCTGGTTGATTATCAGACTTTCTCCGTTTTGGATCTGAACGTTGTAGTATTCAGTTATACCCGCAGTCTGGAGTAATGACCAGTATTCACTGTTTTTCAACTGATCTATGAATACTTTTTTGAGGTTCGCCGTGCTTTGGGGTATCAGGTTGGTCTGTCCGGCATAGACTCCGTTGACCAGCATTATGCGCCGGGCCAGATTTTCAATGAAGTTGATAGACTGGGTAGGATCCATATCCGGGTTGGGATTTCCTTCCTCATCGGTCAGGTTAAGGAATGTTTCGTAAATCTCCAGCAATTGATCCCCGTCTTTTGCAATGATAATAATTGAAGTAGTTGTATCTGCCGGACAAAGCATTACATGTTCCAGGTTCTTTCCTGCAAAACCCGACACATATTCCGGAAGCATTTCAACCAGGATCATCACGTCGTCGTCAGATGAGGGTGAAGCAAAGGGCTTTATGCCAACATTAGGCCGGAAAAGAGACAGGGTTTTTGAAGCGGAAGAGAGCAACGGAACATGCTTCACATTTTGAGCGGAAACACCTGCCGGTACATTCAGGGTGGTGTAGAAATCCTTAACAATACCGTATCCTTCCAGTTTAACGGCGTACGTTCCCGGTACGATGTTTTCAACGGAGATATTTCCGCTGGCACTTGAATACCTCATGTAATCATAATCCGTTCCGTTGGTTTTTTGTATGTAAGGAGTGCTGCGTGTGGCCGGAGCGGAAGAAATTCCTGTTGTCAACATTCCCATGTTTTCCTGCATGGCTTCTGCGAAAGGTTTTAACAACAACACCATCCGGGAAGCGACCGATTTGACAACATCTTCGTTAGATATGCCATCCGTAACACGGGGAAGTGAAGACGCAGACGGGGAGGCCACTGAAGCTTCACCCGATACAGGAATTGTCAGCCCCCCAATGCGTTTCAGGTAAACATTGACCCCGGTGACGGGAGCTCCGCCGGTATCGGTGAATGTGACATTCAGCTGATTGTAGAGCGGTGTGGTTACCGTAATTTCCGTGCTGTATACCGTGCCGGCAGAGTTGGTGGCAAAAGCTTTCACTCTATAAACGGTATTTTCCACTATGTTTTGCGTGAAATCCGCCGAAAAAGTTCCCGTTCCCGAACCTGTTTTCCGGGTGGTCGTATTCAAAATGAATCCCCTTTCGGTTACCTGGTCACTTCCTTGTTTTATCACGGTTGCCTGAACACTGATCTTGTTATACAGCAATTCGGTAACCGTCACCTCACTCAAAGTGGGTAAAACACCTTCCAGGTCCAGGAAAACCCCGTTTTGCTGGGTTCTCAGGTAATGAATCCCCGTTCCCGGTTTGTAAGCATTCCAGTTGTCCCAGGAAGGATGTACTATCAAAGCGGCAGGAATGGCTTCCGTTAAACGGTTATTATACAGGTAAAGCTGTGTGCATACTTCAGGAAGACCTGCCAAGGATGCCGGGATCCCGCCTTCAAAATTGTTGTTGTATAAATGAATGTTCAAATGATCCCCGGTGGTTGTCATTTCCCCTATATCATCGGGCAATACACCGGTTAACCCGGGATTGTCAAAGAGCAGGAGGTCGGTAATATGGGTCCATTGGGTAAACAAACCCTCCGGGAGCGGACTTTGAATTCCCGTTCCGGACATTTCAAAAATTCTCAGGGCACTCATCCCTGCCCATGTTTGGGGAATCGTTCCGCTTATCCGGTTGCCGGCCAGCCTCAATTCTGTCAATTTGGCCAGGTTGCCCATTGTCCCGGGCAGAGAGCCCGTTAAATCAGTTTCTGCAGCTAAAAACCTTCTCAATTCGCCAAGGTTTCCCAAATTCTGGGGCAACGATCCGGTCAGATCCGGGTTGTTTCCCAAATCCAGTGAACGCAGGGAGGTGAAATCCCCGATCTCTGAAGGCAGTTGTCCATTCAATCCAAAGCCGTTCAGATTCAGCCCGGTGACAGCCTCGTTTTCAACAGTGACTCCTTCCCAGGCAGAAATATCCTCTTGCGAGTTCCAGTTCTCTCCTTTTGTCCAGTTTTCCCCGTCCAGCAGGTTATACAAAACCATCAGGCGTTCCCGTTGTGCATCGGGGACGGGCTCCAGTCCAAGGAAAACACCGTTTTGCTGGGTGCGGAGGTAATGGATTTCGGTGTCCGGCAGGTAATCGTCCCAGTATTCCCAGGACGGATGGTTCTGAATAGCCAGGGGTATTTGTTCGGTCAATTTATTCCCGTACAGATACAATTGCGTACAGACACCGGGAATAGAGGCCCATTCTTCGGGAATCCCGCCGGTAAAATTACAATCGTGTAATTGTATGATTAATGTACTTTTATCCGTGGTTATTTGACCAAGCTGCGGAGGCAGTGTCCCAGTCAGTCCGGGATTGCTGTGCATAATAAAGGAACCTAAATGGGTCCAGGCTGTAAAGATGGTTTTGGGCAGCGGGCTTTGAATACCGGTTCCGAAAAGGGCAAAATCCTGCATTGCTGTCATTCCATCCCAGGATTCAGGAATCCGGCCTTCCATATTGTTGTTGCCAATATTCAGGCAAGAAAGCTTGGTCAGATTTCCCATAGAGGCCGGTAGGCCGCCCTCCAGTCCGGTTGTCACGGCACGGAAAATTTCCAGGTTAACCAGGTCCCCCGTTTCTTCGGGAAGTGCTCCGGTCAAACCGGGATTGGATCCCAAATCCAGTGTCACCAGGTCTGTTAGTGTTCCTATAGCTGAAGGCAATGATCCGTTCAACCCAAATCCGTTCAAATCCAATCCTGTGATCTTCCCGTCTTCCATCGTGACGCCTCCCCAGCTCTGAACGGGTTCATTACTGTTCCAGTTGACCTTCTTTTCATCATCCCAATTGTTCCCGTCCAAAGACTCGTATATTTCTACAAGAGCCGTTCTGCGGGGATCTTCGGCCTGGTTGAACGTAAGAGTCTGTGACTGAGCTATACCTGCGTTATCCCTTACAGTTGCCTGTCCAGAACGGGCAGCACCTGTATTGGGAGCCACCAGGAACTCCAGGGATCCGGAAGACAATGCTTTGGTCCCCATGTATTGGATCCAGGATTTTGCTGCTGCGGAAACCTCTACTGTATAGGCGGTATTGTATTGCAGGGTAACGGTATACGTTCCTCCGGCAGCCTCGACAGCTGTGGTTGTGCCGCCTACAATAAGTGTATTCCGTGCGCTTTGTGAAATGGAGACAGTTGCCTGCATGGTGCCGCTCTTGATGGTCAGCGTTCCGGTCTGATCCGAGGACGAGGTGGACGCAGCTGCCGTCAACTGGAGGGTTGCGTTTCCCGAGCCCTTGGCCGGAGTGACTGCAAACCCTTTCCCCGAGACGGAAGCCGTCCAGGACATGCTGTTGGTAGATAAACTTATGTTTTGAGTTCCTCCTTCCTGGGTGAAGGAAACACTGGAGGGACTGGCTTCAATATACGGCACCTCGGGTTTACAACTGTTCAACAATAGAAAAGCGGTAGCCGCGGCCAGTAATGTCAGGATCTTTTTCATAGCACAAAGACGCATTTAAGGAATGATTGGCTGCTTTACACCAACAGGGAAATCAATTTTCCTGCCAGATCTTTAAAAGCATCACCTGCGGCATTTTTATCGTTGGCTACCGGAATACCGGCATCTCCCCGGTCACAAACGCCCTGAATGAGAGGAATTTCCGCTAACACGGGCAAGTTGTATTTTTCGGCAAGTTTTGCGGCTCCGCCTTTGCCGAAAATATAATATTTATTTTCCGGTAATTCTTCCGGTGTAAACCAGGCCATATTCTCCACAATGCCGAAAACTTTTTTATTCAGGTTCGGGTGGTAAAACATATTTAGGCATTTTTCCACATCGGTTACCGAGACCTGTTGCGGGGTGGTAACAACTATCCCGCCTGTCAGCGGGAGATCCTGCATCAGGCTCAGATGAATATCCCCGGTTCCGGGAGGCAGATCAATGAGCAGAAAATCCAACGCGCCCCATTTTGTTTGTTGCAAAAGCTGTTTGAGAGCATTGCTGGCCATCGGGCCGCGCCAGATCAGGGCCTGTTCGGGTTTGGCAAAATAACCTATGGAAATCCATTTTACCCCGTATTTTTCCAGAGGCTCAAATACCTGCACGTTCTCATCAATGACGTCCACGCCCGGTCGCTGGTCGGTCGTTCCGGTCAGGGTGGGAATGGAGGGACCGTAAATATCGGCATCGGCAAGCCCTACACTATACCCTTCCAGTGCCAGTGCCACGGCCAGGTTAACTGCGACGGTGGATTTTCCCACTCCGCCTTTGCCGCTGGCTATGGCAATGACATTTTTTACGGCTTTCATACCGTCAATTACAGGCGTTTCTTTTTCTTCTTTTTTCTTCCCTGCCTGTGGGGCAGCCGGCTTCATGGCCGCATAATCTATCTTTGTCATTTCTTCTATTTTCTAATATCCATTTCTTCAAGCAAGTAGCCTGCTTCTCCGTATTTGTCAATAATAAACAACACGTACCTGATGTCAACGGCAATACAACGCTGCAATTCGGGTTCAAAAATAACGTCGCCGCTCATCGACTCCCAGTTGCCGTCAAAAGCCAGCCCTATGAGTTCTCCGTGGGCGTTGACAACGGGTGACCCCGAATTGCCTCCGGTGATATCTGTGTTGGCAATAAACCCGGTAACAACTTCTTTTCCGGGGTCGGCGTACTGTCCGTAATCTTTATTGTTGTACAGTTGTTTCAGTTTTTCAGGTACCACGAATTCCCAGTTATCGGGATCTTCCTTTTCCATTACCCCTGTCAAAGTGGTGTAATAATCATAGATAACCCCATCTTTAGGCCTGTAATTCAACACATTCCCATAAGTCAAACGCATGGAGAAATTGGCGTCCGGATACATGGCTTCCCCTTTATTCATTTCCATCATACCGGCTATGAAGTTCCGGTGTCCACGTTCATATTGTGTATTGAAAGGAGCTATGGCTGCCTGGCATTCGGCATTTTTTTCCTCTACAGATTTTCCAAGAATAACGGCAGGATCATTGGCAATTTCTTCCAGGGCGGCATCACGCGTGTTTTCTGCAGACAAACAGTCTATCAGGCAATTGACCCTTTCGGCAGAAACAAAAAGACTTTTTTCAAAAAGGTTTTCCACATAAGCATCTATGTTGCCGGAGTAGTCGTTTTCAATTGTCTGGTAGATAGAAGGATAATGCTCTTTATCCACCCGCGAAGCATACAGTTTCAGCATGGCTTTGGCCACTTTTACATCCGTAGGAGCGTTGTAATTGGTAAAAAACCGTGTTGCCTGCGCTTGCAATCCGTCCGTATTTACGCTTCCGTCTTCACCTCTTCTGTCTATCATGCGGGCAGCCCGCGATGCAAAAGAAGCAAGCTCAATATTACGCAGGGCCTCGCTCAAATAGCGACTAACATATACCATATCCCATTGACCCTTAATGGCTTCTTCAATATCGCTTAGGGCAGTCCCGTATTTTTCATGGCGTTTTTTATTGGCATTCACCCAATTGGAAAAAGCTTTTTCCTCCATACCTCTTCTACTTTTCACATTAAGTTTTTCAAAGGTTTCGTTCATGCCGGTCCATTTTTTCCAGGCATTGGTACTGCCGGAATATTTGCTGGCATACTGAAGTTGTACTTTGGGATCGGCCAGCATATCTTCCAGTAATATATCCTGACGCAGGGTCCGGACTTCAATTCCAATGTTATTGGTCAACTGTTCCTGGCGCTCCACTTCCACAGAAGTCATATAACGGGTAGTCGTTCCGGGGTATCCCAGTGTCATCACAAAATCACCCTGTTGAATGCCTTTCAGGCTGACGGGGAGGAATTGTTTGGGACGGTAAGGCTGGTTGTCCGGTGAATAATCGGCAGGTTCATTGTCTGCCCCTGCATAGATACGGAACATGGAAAAATCACAGGTGTGACGGGGCCACATCCAGTTGTCCGTGTCGGCACCGAATTTTCCGATGGAGGAAGGAGGTGCTCCCACAAAACGGACGTCAGTATAAGTTTTATATACCACCAGGTAATACTGGTTCCCGCCGTACATACTGTACAGCCTGCCCGAAGCATTCGGGTTTTCTTCTTTCACTTTGTTTCCCCATTCCCGAGTCACTTTGGCCTCGGCAGCCATGCGGCTTTCTTCTGTGGTACATGTATCCAGTACAGACAACACCTCTTTGGTAACGTCTGTCATGCGCTCCATAAATATTACCCTCAACCCCGGAGCCGGAATTTCTTCTTCCCTGTTTTTTGCCCAGAACCCGTCTTTCAGGTAATTATGCTCCACGCTGCTCAAAGCCTGGATGACGCCGTAACCGCAATGGTGATTGGTCAGCAGCAAACCTTCTCCGGAAACTACTTCCCCGGTACAACCGCCCCCAAAGATTACAATTGCATCTTTCAGGCTGGAATGGTTAATGTCGTAAATGTCCTTTGCATCCAGGGCAAGTCCGGCATCTTTCATGTTTTTAATATTCATTTTTTCCAGAAGCGGCAGGAGCCACATTCCTTCGTCGGCACGGACCGTGCTGCCTAAAAGCAACAAAGTGCACAAGAGGTAGGTGATCTTTTTCATGTGAGATATACTTATTAAGTTGTAGTAAGCGAAAATAATCCTGCAAAGGTAATCATAAAAGACAAGAAAAAGTTTTCCGGTGAAGGCTTGTCAGGCCATATTCCAGGATGGCTTTTTTGTGTTTAACGGTAGGGTACCCTTTATTGTCTTTCCATCCGTATTGGGGATACAGCAAATCCTGTTCCATCATATACTCGTCACGAAATGTTTTAGCCAGAACAGAGGCTGCCGCAATGGCAGCATATTTGCGGTCGCCCTTTACAATACAGCGGTGGGGGATTGCCGGGCTCAACATGGGCTCGCCGCCTTTAGGATGGTACGGATAAAAACGGTTCCCGTCTACCAGAATAAAATCAGGAACAATGATTAGCTTGTCCAGGGCCCGGTGCATAGCAGTTATTGATGCTCTCAGAATGTTCCATTGATCTATCTCAAGAGGAGAGCAACAAGCCACACCCCAGCTGACGGCTGTTTCCAGGATGTGATCCCTTGCTTCCAGACGTTGTTTTGGACTCATCAGCTTAGAATCCTGCAATAAAGGATCATTGAACCCCGGAGGAAGAATTACTGCTGCGGCATAAACCGGTCCCGCCAGGCATCCCCTGCCGGCCTCATCGCAGCCGGCCTCTTGTCTGTCCGCCTGAAAATGGGGAAGCAAAGGAAAATACATATATACAAAGGTAAAGGAAAAATTATTACCTTTGTCGCCCTGTATTATCCCGTAAAACAACAAATAAACATATTGACTTAATGAAAACTTATACTACAGAACAACTTCGCAACGTGGTACTGATGGGTAATACCAAATCCGGAAAGACCACCCTTGCCGAAGCCATGATGATGGAAGGCAAAGTGATTGACCGCCGTGGGACTGTTGAAGCTAAAAACACCGTATGCGACAATACGGAAATTGAACAATTGTATCAGAGATCCATTTATCCTACGCTTTTCTATACAGAATACGAGGATCATAAATTGAATTTCATAGATACTCCGGGCTCTGACGATTTCATAGGCGGTCTGATATCTGCTTTCAGGGTAGCTGATTCAGGTGTAATGCTTGTTAACGGACAACACGGAGTGGAAGTGGGAACGGAAATTTTCTCCCGTTATGCCGAAAAGCATAACAAACCCATTTTTCTTGCCGTCAGCCAGCTGGATCATGAAAAAGCCAACTGGGACGCCTGCCTGGACTCATTGCACGAAGCTTTTGGCAACAAAGTATGTCCCGTTCAGTTCCCCATAGAAGCAGGAGCCGGATTCAATTCCTTTGTTGATGTAGTAAAAATGAAAATGTATCGTTTTAACGATGCAAACGGAACTCGTGAAGAACTGGATATTCCGGCCGAATACAAAGACAAGGCCGAATCCATGCATTCTGAATTGGCGGAACGCGCTGCCGAAGCCGACGAGCCGTTGATGGAAAAATTCTTTGAGAATGGAGCCCTGACTCCGGATGAGATCATACAGGGTTTGATCATAGGATTCGGCAAATGCGAGATCATGCCGCTTGTAATTGTTTCCGGCAAAAAGGATATTGGAGTGAAACGTTTGATGGAGCTCATTACCCTTATCGCTCCCCATCCGGGATTGACAAGCAGCAAAACCGTATCCGGTGAAGAGGTTCCCTGTGACGTAAAAGGTGCCCCTTCCCTGTACATCTACAAAACAACACAGGAACAACACCTGGGCGACGTTGCATTTTTCCGTGTTATGTCAGGCAAGATCACCGAGTCTCAGGATCTGATCAATGCCAATAATGGCGGCAAGGAAAGGATCTCGGGTCTTTTTGTTGCAGCCGGTAAAAAACGTGACAAAGTCACTGAACTGGTAGCCGGGGATATGGGTTGTACAGTAAAACTGAAGAGTGCACGTTCCAATCACACACTCAATGGTAACGGAAAAGATTGGGAATTTGAACCCATCTCATTCCCTCCCGCCAAATTCCGCACAGCCATTAAAGCAAAATCGGAAAAGGATGACGAAAAACTGGGTGAAATTCTGAACAAAGCCTCTGCCGAAGATCCCACCATAGGAGTGGAATATTCCAAAGAACTCAAACAAGTTATTGTAAGCGGACAGGGTGAACACCACATCAATACCCTTAAATGGCACATTAACAATACCCATAAAATGGAAGTGGATCTGATTGCACCCAAGATCCCCTACCGTGAAACAATTACAAAAATGGCTGCGTCAAGCTACCGCCACAAAAAACAATCCGGAGGTGCCGGACAGTTTGGAGAAGTACATTTGCTTATTGAACCGTTTGTTGAGGGAGCTCCGGAAAACAACCGGTTTAAAGTTGAGGGGAAAGAATTGGTCCTCAATATAAAAGGAAGGGAAGATTACGATATGGACTGGGGCGGAAAACTCATCTATTACAACTGTATAGTGGGCGGCTCCATTGATGGTCGTTTTATGCCTGCCATTCTGAAAGGGATCATGGAAAAAATGGAAGAAGGTCCGCTGACCGGTTCTTATGCCCGTGACATCAAATGTTTTGTATACGATGGGAAAATGCACCCGGTAGACTCCAACGAGATCTCCTTCAAACTGGCCGGAAGGAACGCCTTTAAAGACGCCTTCAAAAAAGCCGGACCCAAAATCATGGAACCTGTCTACATGGTGGAAGTCCTTGTCCCTTCGGACTGCATGGGCGATGTTATGAGCGACTTACAAAACCGCCGTGCCCTGATCGAAGGCATGAGCAGTGAAAAAGGCTTCCAGATCCTGAAAGCCAGGGTTCCCCTTGCCGAGTTGAATAAATATTCCACCACGCTCAGCTCCCTGACTTCCGGTCGTGCCAGCTTTACCATGAATTTCCTGGAATATGCCCAGGTGCCTTCTGATGTTCAGGACAAACTCCTGAAAGAATACGAAGAGGAAGAAAAAGACGAATAAACAATTTTCCGCAACAAATGATAAAAGCGGAACATATCACCAAATCTTTCGGCAGTGTGCAAGTTCTCAAGGGTGTTTCCCTGGAAGTTGCACCTGCCGAAGTGGTTTGTATTACAGGCGCCAGCGGAGCGGGTAAAACTACTTTCCTGCAGGTTCTGGGGACGTTGACACGTCCCGATTCAGGACAAGTATGGATTGGAGACACGCCCGTTTGCGAATTGAGAAAAGACAAACTGGCCGATTTTCGCAACAAACACATTGGATTTGTTTTTCAATTCCACCACCTGTTACCCGAATTCACCGCCCTGGAAAACGTATGTATTCCGGGTTTTATAGCCGGGGATCCTGTAAGAGGGGTGCGCAAAAGAGCTGCTGAACTGTTGGAATTCCTGGGCCTGGAACACCGCAGGGAACATAAACCCGCAGAATTGAGCGGAGGTGAACAGCAACGCGTAGCTGTAGCACGCGCATTGGTCAACCACCCCAAAGTGATCCTGGCCGACGAGCCTTCGGGGAATCTGGATTCCCATAACAAGGAAGAACTTCATAAATTATTTTTCCGGTTGCGCGACACCTATGGTCAAACCATAATTATGGTAACTCACGATCAGTCATTGGCCGGCATGAGTGACCGCAGCCTGACCATGCGTGACGGACTTTTTTTACCGTAGCGTGGAACCTTTCCGTTTTAAACAGTTTTCCGTTCATCACGAACGTTCTTCTATGCACGTCAATACCGACAGTGTCATGCTGGGCGCGTGGGCAAAGAAGAATGTGAGGGAGCCTTCCCGGATACTGGATATTGGTACCGGATGCGGCATACTGGCCTTGATGATGGCACAGCGTTTTCGGGAAGCTGTCATTGATGCTGTTGATATAGATGACGAATCGGTCGCAGAAGCCGCAGAAAATGCAACCCGTTCAACCTGGGCCGGCAGAATAAACGTTTCCCGGTGTGATTTTAGCACTTTTATACCATCTGCCCCATATGATCTGATAATTAGCAATCCCCCGTATTTTTCCCAATCTATGTTGCCTGAAAACAAGCGCCGTGCCCTGGCTCGTCACAGCCACCCGGACAGCCTGTCTTTGAAAATGTTGGTAAAAGGCGTTTCCGGTATCCTTTCTCCACAGGGTGTATTTGCTGTAATACTGCCGGAAGACGGCGCAACTCTGCTTCTGAAAGAAGCTCTTTCTTTGGGAAGACCTATGTTTCCGCACAGAATAACACGTGTATTTACACGGCCCGGCAAACCGGTCGTTAGAGTTTTGTTACAAACAGGATATAAGGAAATCCTCCCGGTCCGGGAGGATTTGATAATTTACGAAAGCAACGGAAACCAATTCAGTGTGCAATACGTGCAACTGGTAAAGGATTTTTATTTGTGGGCGTAAAGAACGCTTACCTGTTTTTTTGCTCCAGCTTATTGTCTATGTAGTCCCGGAACAGTTTGTTGCTAAAACGTTCTTCAGCCAAGTAAAGACGAGCCACCTGTTCGGCGGTCAACACCTTCAGGAACTTCTGATGGTATTCACTGCGTAAACGGGTTTCTTTTTCAAAAGTCAGGATATACGATTCCAGCAATTTGTCAATGGGCGGAGGAGGTCCTTTTGGGTGTTCTTCCAGGAAAACAGGTTGAGCGGGTGCACGATGGTCTCCGGTCTTGCTGCGGCCCTGCGATACGCCGGCAGGTTCGGTGCCTTTACCGGAATTATTGTAATTGAATGGTTCCAGCAAACGGTACATTTCTGCTTTTGACCGGCCACGCTCGTGTCCTACCTCCATTACTTTTTGTTCCAATTCGTTGTAAAGCGGCCAGAATTTTTCGGCATCTCCTGCCGTAAGACCTACTTCCTGTGTAATAAAAGCGACCTTCTGGGCCCTGATGGCTTCCCTTTCGGCCCTGCGTTCCTGGTCGGTTTTATGAGGACGCGCATCCTGGGCCATAGTCCACAATGGCAGAAAGCTCAACAAAATAACTAGTAAACAACGGTTCATGGCAAATGATTTATTCATTCTCTGTGTTTAATGCTAAATTAACCGGATCAAAACCCGGGTAATCCATATAATCGATCAGGTCTTCAATGTCCGGATCGATAATGGTAGTCGTCTGGTTTTCTTCATAAAGATCATCCAGGATCAGATTGGACACCTTTCTGTGATCCAGACCAAGGTTGGACCACTCACTTAAAACGGAAAGTTCTTCGGTTTGCATTTGTTGTGTTTCGTTCCTGCCGGTTATCAACAGGAGTAAATAGCCAATACCAAAGAGCAGTATAAAAGCAGCGGCAAGTTGCAGTTGGGGACGGAGCAAACGAATGAAACGCCGGCCCTTTCCGTTTCCGGACAGTTCCCGATCCGGCAACGCCCCCTGATCCGACCATGCCCCCTGATCCGACCATGCCCCCTGATCCGGCAACGTCCCCTGATCCGGCAATTCACCGCTAGCCCAACGGGCTTCCACCTGTTGGAAATAACCGGCGGGAACCTTAAACGGGTTCTCTTTCAGATGAGGATCATATAACGTTTTTTCGCTCATATTATATGTGTTAGATGTTGCCCGGTTCAAAAGGTTTAAAGTAGCAGTTCTTTAAGCATTTCCTGTATTTTGGAAGCGGCATGATGGTAAGAGGCTTTCAAAGCACCTTGTGAAGTCCCCAGAATACGGGACATGTCTTCGTATTTGATCTCGTCAAAGTACCTCATGTTAAATACCAGGCGTTGTTTGGGAGGCAGACTCAGGATGGCTTTCTGCAAAGCTTTTTGCATATCGTCCCCGTTGAAAAGCTGAGGGTCTGCATCCAACCGGTCTTCCATCGGAATCTGTTGAAGGGATTTGCTTTTTTTCAGGAAAGTCAGGACTTCGTTGGTAGCAATGCGGTACAACCATGTATACAATTGCGATTGCCAACGGAAAGACGGCAATCCGGTCCATGCTTTTAACAAGGTGTTTTGCAGGATGTCATCCGCATCATCATGAAGGAGAACCATTTTACGGATATGCCAATACAACCGCTGACTGTACAAATGTACAATCTCGCTGAAAGCGCGTTCGTATTGTCCGCTTTCACACCATGACTGTAAATCTTTATCTGAGTCTGAGTTCACTTGCTTTTGCTACAATACCGGCGGCATTGAGCCCGTAAAGGTCCATCAGTTCACGGGGTGTTCCGCTTTGTCCGAACCCTTCTTCCATGGCGACCATGCGCATGGGTACGGGATTGTGACGAGCCAGCAGGCCGGCCACGGCTTCTCCCAGACCTCCTGTAACCAGGTGCTCTTCCGCTGTGACAACGGCACCTGTTTTCCTGGCGGATTCAATAATTGCCTTTTCATCCAGGGGGCTGATGGTGTGGATGTTTATCAACTCGGCCCGGATTCCTTTTTGGGCCAGGATTTTCAGGGCTTCAAGGGCTTCCCATACAAGATGACCGGTAGCCAGGATGGTCAAATCTTCACCGGGTTGGATCATCCAGGCTTTTCCAATTTCAAAAGGTCCGTCAACGGGCGTGAAATTGGGTACGGAGGGTCTACCAAAACGCAGGTACAGGGGGCCTTCCCAGCGGGCTGCAGCCAGGGTGGCCAACCGCGTCTGGTTGTAGTCGCATGGATTGACAACGGCCATATGGGGGAGCGCCCGGGCAAGGGCTATGTCTTCCATGGTCTGGTGGGTGGCTCCGTCTTCTCCCAGGGTGATACCTGCGTGGGAGGCGGCAATTTTAACGTTGGCCTGCGAATAACAGACGGACTGCCGCAACTGATCGTATACGCGGCCGGTGGCAAACTCGGCAAATGTTCCCGCAAAGGGGATTCTTCCCGTGACGGCCAGGCCGGCCGCTACGCCCATCATGTTGGCCTCGGCGATCCCGGTTTGAAAAAAGCGGTCCGGGAAAGACTCGGCAAATTTTTCCATTTTCAGGGAACCGATCAGATCGGCGCACAAAGCAACCACGTTCGGGTTGATTGTTCCCAGTTCATACAGACCGGCACCAAAGCCGGAGCGGGTATCTTTATTTCCAGTATTTGTCATAGTCATTCAGTGCGTTAAAAATCTCCCAGAGTTTCCTTTAATTGAGCCAGTGCCAGGGCTTCCTGCTCGGCCGAAGGGGCTTTCCCGTGCCATTTATGTGATCCGGTCATAAAATCCACGCCCTGTCCCATATTGGTGTGCATCAGGATCATAACCGGTTTGTCGCCGGCCTCTGCTGCCATTCGGTAGGCTTTGCGGATATCATCCGGGTTGTGGCCGTCACATTCCAAAACGCGCCATCCAAAGGCGGTCCATTTGGCATTCAAATCTCCAACACCGCCGATCTCGTCCACAGGACCGTCAATTTGTTGCCCGTTCCAGTCGGTTATGGCTGTCAGGTTGGATATCTTGTGGTGGGCAGCAAACATAGCAGCTTCCCATACCTGGCCTTCTTCGCTCTCGCCGTCTCCCATCAAAACATATACCCGGTGGGGATCACCGGCCAGACGTTTACTTAAAGCGGCACCGCATGCAATGGAAAGTCCCTGTCCCAGGGATCCGCTGGCTACGTGAACTCCGGGCAATCCGTTTTCCACGCTGGGATGGCCCTGCAATCTTGAGCCGAGTTGACGGAATGAGGCCAATTCTTTGACCGGAAAATAACCCATACGGGCCAGAAGGCTGTAATACAACGGCGAAATGTGCCCGATGGAAAGGAAGAACATATCCGTGTTTTGGCCGTCGCGACGCCATTGAGCCGGATCCTGGTCCAGAAACTCGGCAAACAAAACGGTAAGAAAATCGGTACTCCCCAGGGAACCTCCCGGGTGACCGCTTTTGGCCGCGGTGACCATACGAACGATATCCCGGCGAATCTGAGATGTAAGGTCCGGGATGGAATGGGGTGTTTTTGGATTCATGCTGTCTCTGCTTTGATTTCCTGCAAAGATAAAAATAATAATTACCTTTGCGCCACTTATGAAGAACATCAGAAATTTCTGCATAATTGCCCATATAGATCACGGGAAAAGCACACTGGCGGACCGTCTTCTGGAGCTTACCCATACCGTGGAGCAAAGGGATATGGAAGCCCAGGTTCTGGACAATATGGATCTGGAACGGGAGAAGGGAATTACCATAAAATCCCACGCGATCCAGCTGGACTATGTCTCCGGGGGTGAGAACTATGTGTTGAACCTGTTGGACACCCCGGGACACGTGGATTTTTCTTACGAAGTATCCCGGGCTATAGCTTCTTGTGAAGGGGCCTTACTGGTGGTGGATGCCACACAGGGTGTGCAGGCGCAGACCATTTCCAATTTATACCTGGCCATTTCCCATAACCTGGAGATCATCCCGGTCATTAATAAAATTGACATGGATTCGGCCATGGTCGAAACGGTACGGGATCAGGTGGTGGAACTGCTGGGATGCCGGCCGGAAGAAGTGCTGTGTACCAGCGCAAGGACAGGGGAAGGTGTTCCGGAGGTGCTGGAAGCCATTGTCGAGCGAATTCCTGCACCGGTAGGGGATCCCCAGGCGCCGTTACAGGCACTGATCTTTGACTCGGTCTTTAATCCTTTTCGGGGGATCATTGCCTATTTCCGGGTGATGAACGGTTCTGTGGCGCAAGGAGAAAAAGTAAAATTTTTCAATACCGGGAAAGTGTACGAAGCGGATGAAGTAGGAATCCTGAAAATGAAAATGATACCGCGTAAAGAGATCAAAACAGGGGATGTGGGTTATATCATATCGGGAATAAAAACTGTGTCCGAAGTTAAAGTGGGGGATACCCTTACTCAGGTAGCCCGGCCTTGTAAACAGGCCATCGCGGGATTTGAAGAAGTAAAACCCATGGTATTTGCCGGTTTGTATCCCGTGGATACAGACGGTTACGAAGACCTGCGCACTGCATTGGAAAAGTTGCAACTCAACGATGCTTCTTTGACGTTTGAACCGGAATCTTCGCTTGCCCTTGGATTTGGTTTTCGTTGCGGATTCCTGGGATTGTTGCACATGGAAATAGTACAGGAAAGGTTGTTCCGGGAGTTTGATTGTGATGTGGTCACTACCGTTCCCAACGTTTCCTATATAGTATACACAACCAAAGGAGAGAAAATTGATGTACACAACCCGTCGGGTCTGCCTCCATCCACATTGATAGACTCCATTGAAGAACCTTATATTCGTGCTCAGGTGATCTCCAAAGCTGAATATTTCGGAGTCATCATGAAATTGTGTCTTGACAAAAGAGGCGTGTTGAGCAATCAGCATTACCTGACCTCGGACCGGGTAGAATTGACTTTTAAAATGCCGCTCTCAGAGATCGTCTTTGATTTCTACGACAAACTAAAAAGCGTCTCCCGCGGGTATGCTTCATTTGACTACCACATCACCGGGTATGAAAAAGCCGATCTGGTAAAACTGGACATTCTGCTGAACAGCGAACCCGTAGACGCTCTTTCCAGCCTGATCCATCGCGGACACTCCTATACCTTTGGCCGGAAAATGTGTGAGAAACTCAAAGAACTCATACCGCGCCAGCAATTTGATATAGCCATCCAGGCCGCTATTGGCGCCAAAATCATCGCCCGCGAAACCGTCAAAGCCGTACGCAAAGACGTCACCGCCAAATGTTACGGGGGAGACATCACCCGCAAACGCAAACTCCTGGAAAAACAGAAAAAAGGCAAACGCCGCATGCGCCAAATCGGAAATGTGGAAGTTCCCCAATCCGCCTTTATGGCGGTCCTGAAGCTGGACTGATTTCAAATGGACTGATTTCAAATGGACTGACTGATTTCAAATGGAGTTTGACTGCGCCACAGACCCACATTTGTGCGCCAAAG
>CAZITX010000003.1:141515-142896 GCA_964542305.1 uncultured Muribaculaceae bacterium
ACTGATTTCAAATGGAGTTTGACTGCGCCACAGACCCACATTTGTGCGCCAAAGACTGATTTCAAATGGAGTTTGACTGCGCCACAGACCCACATTTGTGCGCCAAAGATTCCATATTAGTTGCAGGTGTACAGATCTTTGATGGCCGCTTTCACTTTTTTGTTTATCCTGTTAAGATAGGGTGATGCCAAAAGTATAAGAACGGAGGTGCCAAAGCTCATCCCTACGCAAAATCCCTTAAAAAACTCAACAACAGGAACGGATTCCAGATGTTCCAGGCTGAAGATGGCAACAAGACATAGGGCTATGACCACAACAAAAGCATGTCTGAGTTTGTTGAAAAAGTCTTGGATCTTGAGCATGTGTGTGAGATTATATAAAGGCCTGTTTGCCGGGTCAAACCGGCAATCGTCCGTTTTGCAGCGGAGATACACCCAGTTGATGCATTCACCAACGACCTCTATCCCGGTTTCCCGCAAAAAATCAAGATAGGATCTGCTTTCCGGAGAATGCATATCTTTCTCCAGTAACTCCAGCCGGTATGTGTATTCTCCCGGTGTTCCTTTTTCAAACACATATTTTCTGAATCCGGTCCGGATGAGCATCCATCCGTCTTCAGCCATCTGGTTGATCCAGTTCTCTTCTTTTTCATATTCCCATAAAAAGAAGATCTTTCTAACATTTTTTGTCTTCATTCCTATAAATTAACATTAATGATCTTTTCACCATTTTCCACAAGTTCACGTAACCGGGCAAGTTCCTTACTTACGGCCATTCTGCCGGTTTCTGTTATTTCATATTCTTTGCGGCGACTGTCTTCTGCCGCCGGCAGGGCTTTTATCCAACCTTTTTCCAGCATGGAAGAAATGGCCCCATAGAGAGTCCCGGCCGACAGGACAAGTCTACCGTCGGTCAGTCTTTTGGTCTCCTGCATGATCCCATATCCGTGAAGCGGCGTATGCAAAGCCAGCAAAGTGTAAAAGACAGCTTCTGTCAATACAATGTTGTCTTCAGTATTTGTCATATCATTCTTATTTTATTCCGGGTGCTTATTTTATTCCGGGTGCCGTTATATCGGAAGCCGTTACAAAGGTAGGCGATATATTTTAATATGCAAAAAAAGTTACAAGTAGACCCTTCAACGCTACAGGGGAGAAAGTTTCAGGAAGAAATCTCAGGTGGAAACTTTCGCACCATTCTCAGCGGGCTGACAGCAATACGCGTAACAAGTGGAATTAACTACAGATAGAAAACCTGCCCTTTTTGAGGATGAACCGGGGTTTTTTGCCGATCCATCCTCATTTAGGCCGGTTTTTGAGGATGAACCGAGGTTTTTTGCCGATCCATCCTCATGGAAGCCCCTTTTTGAGGATGAACCGAG
>CAZITX010000004.1:0-128712 GCA_964542305.1 uncultured Muribaculaceae bacterium
AGGGGTCATCACCGAGCACACAGTGCGAAGCACGTAGTGCGAAGGTAATCCCGGATCAAAAGACTGCAGGAACCCGTGGGCAATCTGGCAGCGGCAACTGTTTCCTGTGCAAACGATCAGAATTTTCTTGTTATTTATCAGATAAAGGTTTTTCCCCGGTTACTGTTACTGAAAGGACTGAAAAGGTCACTTCTGACTGATCAGCGACACTCTCGGGTAAAACAATTTGGTTTTCTTTTTGGACGGCAATATGAATGAACCCGGCCCGGGTTATATATTCCAGGTACCGGTCTTTCTGTATGGCACCTGCAATGCAGCCGGTGTAGAACTCAACATTTTCTTTCAGATCAGCAGGTAATTCACCGTTCAGGACAACGTCGGAAATACAAAAATGTCCTCCCGGTTTTAATACCCTGAAAATCTCGTGAAAGATTTTTTCCTTGGAAGGCAGCAGATTAAGAACGCAATTGCTTATCACTACATCGGCTACCTGATCGGGAACGGGCATATTTTCGATGTCTCCCGTATGGAACTCAACATTTGAGTATCCGAGCTTAGAGGCATTCTGTTTTGCCTTATCTGTCATTTCAGGGGTAAAATCTATGCCTATCACGCGACCGCTCTTTCCAGTATACGCCCGGGCGACAAAACAATCATTTCCCGCGCCCGATCCCAGGTCAATGACAGTATCCCCTTCACGTAACGAGGCAAACTCGGTAGGCAATCCGCAACCCAGACCAAAATCTGCTATGTTTTCATAGCCCTTTAGGTTACTGTAATCTTCGTTCATTGTGAAACGTATGTCGCTCGAAGAACAACATCCCCCTCCGCAACAGGAAGTGTTATTTGCGATCTGTCCGTACCTGCTGCGAACCAGATCTTTAATCTTTTTATCATCCATTAGTCTAATATAAAAAACATGTCTCCGTGATAACAGAAAAGCCAATTGCTTTTGTTCGCAAAAATACGAACAATAAATATTAAACCCAAAAAATCATATCTTTATTCAAGAAAATTTCATCTATGGAAACGAAACTTAAAAAAGTCCTGCATCTGAAAGATGCCGTTGCCGTAGGTTTGGGTGCCATCATAGGCGCCGGGATCTTTGTGGTTACCGGGGTAGCAGCCGGGGTAGCCGGTACCGCCTTCCTGGTGGGTCTGCTGATAGCCGGATTGGTGGCCTCTTTCAATGCCTTGAGTTCGGCACAATTGGCAGCCGTTTATCCCCAATCTGGAGGTACCTATGAGTACGGGTATCGCCTGCTTAACCCGGCTCTTGGCTTTTCTGCCGGATGGATGTTCCTGTTGAGCAAACTGTCTGCTGCCGGTATTGTGGCTATAGGGTTTGGAAGCTACTTTCACCAACTGGTTCCGTTTTTTTCGCCTGTGGTCTATTCGGTAGCAGCTATAGTGCTTCTTACCCTGGCCAATCTGGCGGGCATACAGAAAGCCGGTCTTGTGAACACCCTGATTGTGCTGATCACCCTTCTATCACTTTTGTATTTTGTCTTTGGTGGGATCGGATCAGTGGAATCCCGAAACTTTACCCCCTATGCACCCTTTGGGATCCGCGGAATTGCCGAATCGGCCGCCATCCTTTTCTTTGCCTTTACAGGCTATGCACGTATTGCGACACTTGCCGAGGAGGTGGTCGAGCCCAAAAAGACCATTCCCCGGGCCGTGATCATCACCATCCTTACCGCCATCATATTGTATGCTGCCGTGTCTTTTATTGCTGTTGGGACTATTGGCTCCGGTGCTATGGCACACAGCCAGTCACCCTTACAGCTGGCTTCTGATTTCATGCGTGCTCCGGCAATTAGTTTGGTAACCACACTGGGGGCTTCAACAGCCATGCTGGGGGTATTGCTCAGCCAGATCCTGGGAATCAGCCGTATGTTACTGGCTATGGGACGACGCAGGGACTTGCCTGCATTCTTTGAAAGGATTCACAGGAAAACATCTGTCCCCCATACAGGCATATTGTTTACCGCAGCAGTTATTTTACTGATAACACTATTGGGAAATTTTGAATTTGTAGTCAGGGCGGCTACATTCACCATTTTGCTCTATTACTCGATCACCAATTTGTCCGCACTAAAACAGCCCGGGGAACAACAACTCTACGGAAAGATCATTCCCATCCTCGGCCTTGCAGGATGTCTGGTTATGTCGGTTTCCCTTCCACTGAATGTGATTCTTTCCGGGATTGTGTTATTGGCAGCAGGTTTTGTAGTAAGATACCTGGTCAAAAAGCTGGCGCCTACATCTTGAAGTTTGTGAGTTCGGAAGTGATGTCAAAATCGTATTCGGGATACTCGTACATTTTGAAACGCGGTTCTGTTTTCCCCGTGGTATAGGACCAAATGCTGGCATAATCGTTGGGATTTTCACCAATTTCCTTAAGCTGTCTCATATATGCGGCTACAGATTTGTTTTCCACAATGTAAACATGCTTCATGTTTTCAATGACAGGACTGTGTTTGCGGTTCTTGTCATGCTCAAAACGAAGGATACGTTTCCCTTGAGGGGTAAGTCCTATCATATTATAAGTCATGCTTTTTCCTATGCCGGGGAGGTTCAGCACATTCCTGTCTGTAGCCAGGAACGGCAGATCGTGATCTTTCATAAACACTTTCAATTCCTTGTAAATGTTATCTCCCTTTTCAAAAAGTTCACAAAGAGCATCTTCCTGTCTTTTTGAAAGCAGTCCGATCACTTTTTCTTCTTCCTGTTCCTGGATGGAACGGCAATTTGGTGCGAATACTGCGTAATTTTCATTGAATCCTTTCACTGAAAATGTATAGTAAGAGATCACGCCCAGTTTATTGAGTTTCCTTCTTAGTTGTGCTGTATGTCCCCGGCGGGAAGAAGCTACTGTAAAGACCAGCTGGTTGGTAATGGACCACCCTGTGGAAAGGATCTTCTTTATGGCTCGTTTTGCTTCCAGGGTAATTTCCAGCGGACTTTCAAAGTGTGTCTGGATTATTAATTGTTTAATACCGATTTTGGAAGCCTTTTCTTTAAATTCTTTTAAAATTTCTATCAATTCATCGTTAATACGCATAGGCAGGTATGCCGGTAATCTGGTACCCAAACGAATACGTTGTATTTCGGCATACTTTTCACCATCCGGGCGGTCCTTATTGGCTTTCTTCTTCCTCAAGGCCATTTTGTACACGGCCTCCAGCAGGTTACGTAACGTTTTGTTGTGGCTCATCAGGGCATCTCCCCCGGTGATCAAAATATCCCTCAACTGGGTATCGTCTTCAAAATATTTCATCAGGGAACGAAGCTTTTTATCCCAGGTTTCATGCGGCTTCAGTTCTTCAAGATCAAAATTCAGATGTTTGTTCTGGAAATCGTACATTCTCTGGCAGGAAGCACATAATCCCCCGCAGGCCCTGCCTACGGAATCAGGAATGAGAATGGCTACGTCGGGATACCTGCGGTGAATGTTGTGACTGTTTGGCAACAACCAACCTGCGGCATTTGGCACTCCGGGTGCCACTTTGTCTTCACGCTCCCATGCCACAATATTTCCGAAAGTGTCTACAAGTTCTTTTGAATACAGTATATAACTACGTATGGCCAGATCGTTGTATCCTGTGTCGGAGACATTAAGCAACGAAAGGTAATAGGGAGTGGCAAAGGTAGGGATCCCTTTTTTCCGGGCTTCTTTTAGAAGAGACATGGTCTTGGTTGACAGGGAGTTATTCAGCATCATGTTAACTTCTGAAGGTGTCCGGGCGGCCATTGCCAAATGAAAACGATGGTCATCCCACCATTTTTCCACCAGGTTGTATTTTGCCATATACGTACTATCCGGAGGGAACACGTATTTGCCGTTTTTGCTTTGTCGGTTCTCGATCTTAGCCATAAGCAGTCTAATGATCCGCTCTTTGTTATCTTCCCTGGCATGTACAATACCGGGACTCAGCCCCGATCTCCATTTTTTCATCCAATTGACGGTTTTTTTTGCCGCCGGTTTCTGGATTTTCGGATTTTCCAGTAACTCAAACTGATTGTACAACTCCAGGATAAAATCTGTGTTGATGGTGTTGTTCACTTCATCCCTGAGCCATTCCCTGAACAGACTGATGGTTTTGATTTTAAAATTTCTTTCATTTGATAATTCATATACGGTTTTCTGATCGTATTCGATCAAAGCCTTAAGACTTGCAGCTGCTTTGCTGGAGTTGTTCGGATGTTGGGCAATGTATTGTTTCAGACTTGTGAGAAAAGATTCTTCACTTTTACTGTCCCTTGCCATGGTTACGATACCGGGGAAGCGATCCTGAAACAATCTTTTCAATTGCTTTTTTGTAAAGACAAGAATATCGTTCTGTTTCTTCATGGTCAGATTCATTTAAATGTTATTATGAATAACTGATGTGTGAGTATCTACCCGGGGTATATGTATGGAAAACCCCCGCTCACTATATACAGCGACCTACAAAGATAAGAAAAATTAAAAAAACAACTTTTTGAGCCACCTTACTTTATTCGGAGTATAGGGACGGTACCTCAGTGATGGATCCGGTCGTATGCCTTTATCCACAATGCTTTTGTAATGGGTAAAGGTATCAAAACTTGCTTTTCCGTGGTAGGACCCCATCCCACTGTATCCCACACCTCCAAAAGGAAGGTATGAAGAAGCCACATGTATTAGAGTGTCATTCACACAACCCCCTCCGAAAGAGAGTTCCCGGAAAATTTTTTCACGGGCAATTTTATCTTTGGTAAATAAATACAACGCCAATGGTTTGGGCCTGCTGCGGACAAATTCTACAGCTTCATTCAACGTTTTATAAGTCAGAAGCGGGAGCACAGGACCAAAAATCTCTTCCTGCATAATGGGACTGTCCTGGAAGACATCTGTAATGACGGTTGGATTGATAGTAAGTTTCTGCCGGATGCTTTCCCCGCCCAGGACGATCTTTTCATTTTTAAGCAATCCTAAAACACGGTCAAAATGTTTCTCGTTGACCATTCGGGGGAAATTTTCAATCAAGCCCTGTTCATCCACAGGGTAAAACACTTGAATCCAGTGACATATCCGTTCCTGCAATTTTTCCTGCAGACTTTCCGGGACCAGGATGTAATCCGGAGCTACGCACGTTTGCCCGGCATTGATGAATTTTCCGAAGACGATTCGTTTGGCTGCCAGATCCACATCGGCGCTTTTGTGAATGATCACCGGACTCTTTCCGCCCAATTCAAGGCTTACCGGAATCAAATTTGCCGAGGCGGCTTCCATGACTTTTTTACCTACGGTGGTACTTCCGGTAAAGAAAATGTAGTCGAATGGAAGTGCCAGCAAACCCGAGTTTTCCGCACGTCCTCCTTCCACAACCGAGCAGTATTCGGGAGGGAAGCATTCCCGGATGATCCGGGCAACTATGGACGATGTAGCAGGAGAATATGCAGAAGGCTTTATTACGGCACAGTTTCCGGCAGCAATCGCCCCCACCAAAGGTTCCAGTGATAACAGCAGGGGATAGTTCCAGGGGGACATGATCAGGACCACCCCGTAAGGCTCGGCAATCCGGTAACTCTTTGCAGGAAAAAGAACCAAAGGAGTTTTTGCTTTGACCGGGTTGTTCCATTTACGCATGTGTTTTAAAACATAACGTATTTCTTCCTGCAGAACGCTGATCTCGGTCATTTCCCCTTCAATGTCCGATTTATTCAGATCTGCATGCAACGCTTCCAGAATATCTGTTTTGCAACGGCTGATGCAATCAGATAATTTCTTTAAAGCATCCTTCCTGAAAGACAGGTCCCGGGTTTTACCGGAGATAAAAAATGCACGTTGGTGTTCAAGCAAATCGGAAAAATTCTTCATGTCTAAAGCTGTAAGGTGTGATTCAAATATGGAAAAACTTTCTGAGATCGGTTGCCCTTTTCAACCGAAAATGAATAAACAAAAGTATGGCAGATATGGCAACAATACATACCAGCAAGATCAGGCTCCAGTGAAATGAAAGTGTTTTGTGCATATGCAGTGACATGATCCCTTCGGTACATATACCGGCAGCTGCAATTGCCAGAAGAATATATGCGATAATATTCACTCCTTTTTGTTTTGTTTTTTTAATGATCAGGCTCACAACAAGCAAAACCAGGTAAAATGCCAAAAGGAGCGGGATCCCAAAGGTAAATGCCCAGTCTATACTTTTATTCATCAAATCAAGAAGAACGATCAGGACGGAATTGGTAATGAATCCCGAGATCAGCAGGGAGATAACCCTTGCGTGCAGGAAAACCATCAGTGAAATGTGAATTACAAGTGAGATACCGACTGTTATTGTATACCTTGACCACGTAATGTTCTTATTGATTATCAGGTCAATAATTGTAGAAGTAAAGAGCCCCACCAGTAAAACGATAAGAGAAAGATCCCAAAAAACCTTTCTTTTCTGATTATCGGAAAGTTCCTGAAAATCGTATGTCTCAATCTTTGACAATAAGGGTTCTTCACTTGTCGCCGTTGTTTTATACCCGCACAGGGGACAATAATTCATGTTAATGTCCAGCTCGACGCCGCATTTTTTACAGATATTCATCATGGCAGTTTCTGTTATAAATAATGGATACCGGAATGTTTTCTCCTGTCAGGAAACGAAAGAAGTGTTTTTCCAGCTCCCGGCTACATGTTATGTTACCAAAGGTAATGGTTATTTGGTCGTTGTAACCAATGATTCCGCAGCTGACTTTGGTCAATTTGTTCGGAGGAGGCGGAATGACCATTACAGATTCAATGTGTTCTGCCATGGGTGGAGGAAAAATGACACCTCCAAGATTCGACAAAACACCGGTATACTGGCTGCAGCCCATTTTCTTAAAGTTCATCCGTAAAACAGGATTTTTGATGAAAAGAGGAATGGCACGGATAATCATATTACGTTCACTACCCACATTACGCGAAAGAATCTTGTTAATCAGTTTTACATCTGTTTCCAGTTGCATCTGATGAAATACGGTTTTCAATATTTCATCAAAGGTATAATGCCCCAGTCTCCGGTCGATCTCGGGCATTACAAAAAGGGAAAAATTGCGCATTGTTTTGCTATGGTACAGATTGCGCGTATTCATGGGAATCTGGACGCTGATCTTTCCCGTTTTTTTCTTTCTGCGCGGAAGTCCGGGATCCTCAAATATTTGCTGGATCGCATAAAAGTAAACAGCTGCAAGGTATATGGTCAGGTTAACGTTTTTTTCTTTTGCTTTTTCCTTTAAAGCAGCAACAGGTACCGAAGCAGTAATGATGCCCAGCCGGGGTTTCCGGTTAAGCGGGAAAGGAAGATGAAATGCTTTGGGGCGCTTTGTGTTTACAGGGATGTTTTCTTTAAAGAACCGGTTGTATGCATCTTCGAATTCTTCAGGATCGGGTTGACCGGAAGGTTTTTTGTATTTGAAGGAAGGCGGAACCTCTATACCCCGGAACAAAAAATATTGAGCCAACAAGGTTTTAAAATACTCCTGGGCCCCTCCGCCGTCAGCAAGCATATGTGAAAATTCCACACTTATGCGGTTGTCTCCTGCCAAAACCCGCAAAAGAGGACCCTCTTTATCAAATCTTCTGCATGGCAATTTGCTGTCTACTACCACAGGGGTTAGGAAACGAGCCGATTCCAGGTAATACCAGAAAAATCCCTTTTTCAAAAAAACTTTGTAATACGGGAAACGTGATTCTATGCTCCTGACAGCTGCAAACAAACTTTTAATGTGTACTTTGTGTTTCAGTACCACTGAAAAACGAAATACAGATGTAAATTCATCGTTAATTACTGCAGGGAATATCTTGGCAGCATTGTCCAGGGGGTACCAGAAACCTTTCCCTTTCATCAGGTCTGATCCTGGTTGAGACTTGACATTTTTCCCATAAACAGGATTATCCCGGTACTCTTTTCTTTGATAATATAAACGAAAGAACGGTTTACGTAAAAAGGAAGGGGATCATCAGGTTCAATGGAACTTTTTTCCACCCCCACTACCGTAACCGCTGCTGCTTCAGTGCCTTCTTCATTGACCTCTACGTAAGTTTTTTGTTTTACAAGACCAATATAAAGACCTCCCGAGGGAGACATGTTGCTGAAATCGGCCATTCCTTCCATAAAGGGTATGGTCATGCCCATGGCTTGCAGGGTAGGGATCAGGTCTTTTTCGTATTCAAATCTGAATTTTGGCATGGATATGGTCAGCTTGCGTTCAAAACGTTCCAGGCCGCTAACAAGGATATTCCATTGTGTCGTGTTCAAAAATTCTTTGATCATGCGGTCAACATGAACACCGGGCTTGGG
Organism: uncultured Muribaculaceae bacterium; assembly: GCA_964542305.1. Taxonomy (GTDB): domain Bacteria; phylum Bacteroidota; class Bacteroidia; order Bacteroidales; family UBA932; genus DMER64. Next base: position 8,307 of record CAZITX010000004.1, read on the forward strand.
GAGCATCAACACCATGGAAAAAGCTTCATTCCCGTAAGGGAGTTCGGCTATCTGGCAAAGATCGTGTTCCAGGTATGGAAAGGTTTCAGTCTGGAGCATATAATCGGTCACAGGAGAAGATCCGTCATCTCCGTAAAAACGGTCGCTGTAAGTAGCCGATTTATCAAAGGAATATGTCCAGGTACCTTTGAAATACAGGGCATTGATCAAATACATGACCATTGAGGGAGGTATCTCTTTAATGATTTCATCAATCTTGCCATTCGTTTTGGATGCACACCAGTAATTGATGGTTTGAACTGCAGTAGGAGAGAAGAAGTCCAGTTCCTCAATTTGTGCCATGTACCAGGCCCTTACAATATCTTTGAATTTTTCGTATACGGGAAACCCTTCCAGGATCCATACTGAATTTGCGATCCCCAATTCTGTCAACTGATCGGCTTCTTTCAGTTCCCGGGACATCTTTTTGAAGAACCCGTTCATCTGTTCGTAGGAAAACTCCTGGAACCCTAGAACGTCTTTCATTTGTGCAGCCGTTTCTGCGGCTGTGCCGTTGGCAGTCATGGATAATGCCAGGGAGGCACTCAACGGAGAAATGAAATAATTCTTATCCTCGGAATTAACCTGTTGAAACAGATCAAAAGCGAACCGGTTGGCTTCTGCTGATAAAGCCTGTTCTGTTTTTGTCAGGATTATATCATGTCGCTGATTCGTTTGTTGCGGCAAACGGTCACATCCGGGAAAGATTCCGGGCAGGACCAGGGCAATTAACAGATATTTATAAAACCTGCTGTTCATCAATGTAAAGACACATTTCCTGAATAAAACGTTGCATGATTTACTTCTTTTCAGGAATGTAATACATTCCTTCACGGGATAGCTGGTGGTCCAGGTTAGCCAGGTTGTATATGAGGACTGCCTGAACTACAGACGTATGTTCCTGGTATTCAGCTATACTCTTTGTGAAAAGGTCCCTTTCTGTATGCCATATTTCCCTGTAGTTGAAGTTGTAGCCTTTCACGTCTCTGTCACGTAACGAAATAGTGGGAACACCATGAATAGCAAAAACGGACGCATCGGTACCTCCGGTGCGTGTAGGTTTTGGACGGGAAGGGATGGTGTCTACGGTAAAAGGAAAATCAGGATTGATGGAAGACACGTGTTTGGATGCTTTGACAAAATCATCGTACATGGCAGCGGGAACGGATACGCCGCTGGCAGCAAGAGGGGCTCCGTCCCTGTTAAAGAGGTTGGAGATTTTATCCAGTTTGTCTTTATGCTGTTCTACCCATGCAGTTGCCCCCAACAGGCCGAATTCTTCTCCGGCAAACAATACAAATAGTATGGACCGTTTTGGGTTGGCTCCGGCTACTGATAACAAACGGGCAGCTTCCATGGCCGGTGTAACACCTACACCGCAGTCTACCCCTCCCGTAGCAACATCGTAAGAATCCAGGTGACCGCTTACCATAATGTATTCATCGGGATAGCGGGTTCCGGTCATTTTGGCTACCACGTTATGGAATTTCACCGGGCCCGGGCGAAAATGGTTCCGGATATCAAATTCAAGTTCTATGGGACGTCTTTCTTTTACCAGTTGGTATAAGTATTGGTATTGGTGTTCATCCAGCTTAATATCCGGAACAGCAGGCAGGTTCTCAAAAGAAGAATTTTCTCCGAATACGGTTTCTTTGTCCCAAAGAGCTGTTATGGGAACCGGAGATGCCTGAATAAGGCCCAGAATACCTGCATCTACCATTTGCCTGTAAAAGAGTGCGGGTTCGTCGGCTGTCTTTTTCAGGCTGTCTTTCAGGGCCTCCTGCATCTCATCCACATTCATCCTGCGGTCTCCCGTTTGCATACGGTATCGACGTATAACCTGGTTGTTATGGCGGGAAATCTCTTCATTCAGCCGGATCAGTGAATCTCTTCTCCGGTCTGCAATTTCTGAACGTTCCACGGGCCATCCCGTATTACTTCCGGTGATCAGGACCCAGGCTCCCTTTAGGGCTCCTTTCATACTATCGAACTCGGCTTGGTTTTTTGGCTCAATAAGAACGTGTCCCCTTTGAAGTCCTTTCGTTCCTGCCGTGTAGGAAGGAGTGGCAAAATGCAAATGAATGCCGTCCCCGCCGGGGAATACGTCTCCGTACAATGTTCCAAACCATGGACCGCGATTAAACCCTACGCGTGTTTCACCGGCTTCTTCAATAGAAACTTCCAGTCCCCAGGATTCAAATTGAGAGGCTGTCCAGCGCACTGCGGCATTGTAAGCGTCCGATCCTACCAGACGACCTCCAATGCGGTTTGACAATACATCCAGGTGATCCTGGGTCTTGTTGTTGAGTGTCCCCTCTTGAATAATCTTTTTAACAACGGCATCCTGAGCGTTTGCCTGAGGGCAAATAGAAAAAACACTTACTGCTATGAGCAAGCTTAATGATAAGGTTCTGTCTTTCATTGTAAACTATTTTGGAAAAACAAGTGATACAAATGTAGTGTTTTATATCTTTGCACCATGATAAAATTCAGGGAAATTGTAAGTGCCTTCATGGTCTTGTTTGCTGTGATAGATATTACTGGGTCCATTCCTATTATCCTGGACATGAAAGCCAAAGGCAGGAAATTCAAACCTTTTATGGCGGCAATAATTTCTACCGCACTGATTTTCTTGTTCTTATTTGTGGGAGAGGCAATTTTGGGCCTGTTCAGTGTAGATATTTCTTCGTTTGCCATTGCCGGTTCCCTTGTCATTTTTGTATTGGCTGTGGAAATGATCTTTGGTATTGAGATTTTCAAAAACGACGGACCTCCTGATGCAGCCACAATTGTACCGCTTGTATTTCCCCTGATAGCCGGAACGGGAACCCTGACCACCGTTCTTTCATTACGTGCCGAGTATAGTTTGATAAACGTTTCCATTGCCATTTTGCTCAATATGATCATTGTCTTTGTCGTTTTACGTCACGTAGACTGGGCTGAAAAACTGCTGGGCAAAGGCGGTATTTATATTTTGCGTAAATTTTTCGGGATCATATTGCTGGCCATATCGGTGAAACTTTTCGTTTCTAATATTTCAGTCTTATTTGGATAATTATGATGAAAAGAGCGGTACTGTATTTCATCGCAGGGTTTATACTGTTTATCTCCGGATGTGACAAGGATGATCCTTACGGGCCCGGCACGGATCCGGTAGATCAGCCCGAATGGATAATAGGGGCTGACCTTTCGCTTGTGACCAAACTGCAAAAGGCCGGTGCCGTTTACCGCGATTTCCAGGGACAAAATGTAGAAGTTTTACCGTTTTTCCGGGACAAAGGATTCAATTACATAAGAATTCGCTTGTTCGTGGGTCCTGATCTGCAATCCACGGCATGTCAGGATCTGGATTATGTAAAAAAACTGAGTCTGAAAGCCCGGAACGATGGATTTAAAATATTGTTGGATTATCATTATTCAGATACGTGGGCTGACCCCGGCAAACAATACAAGCCGGCAGCCTGGGCAACTCTGAATGCAGATCAGCTGGCAGACAAAGTATATACATACACAAAAGAAACGCTGTTGGCCCTGGTAAAAGCACAGGCTGCTCCCGATATGATTCAGATAGGCAATGAAATTACAAACGGAATGCTGTGGGATTCGGCACGTGCAGATGTATGGTCTACTCAGTGGAACACTCCGGCCAGGTGGTCTTACTTTTGTCGTATCCTCTCACAGGCTGCCAAGGCGTGTCGCGAAACCTGTCCCGATTCATGGATTATGATCCACACAGATCGCGGAGGAGACAGGCAAACGGCTTTGAAATTTTACAACCAGCTTGAGATATATAATGTGGATTACGACATCATTGGACTGAGCTATTACCCGTTTTGGCACGGTCCATTGTCAAACCTTCGTTCCTGTCTGGAAGGCCTTCAAATGAATTTCCCGGACAAAAAAGTAAACCTGGTTGAAGTCGCTTTTCCGAATAATCCGTGGGGTATTCCTGATAATGCGGGTTATACCCCTGAATATGCAGCATCGCCCCAGGGACAGAAAAAATTCATGGAAGATTTTATTGATACCATCCGGGATTTCCCCAACGTGAATGGATTCATGTACTGGTACCCGGAAGAAACTTACATTCCTTCCGGCAACATTCTTACACTTCACAGGGGGGTGTTCGACATCCAAACGGGTAACGCTTTACCGGTAATGGATGTTTTTGCTAATTAAGAAACTACGCGACTTGCTTTTACGGTAAGTCCCTCCGTAAGGATGGGGAAGGGTTTCTGCCGTTGCCAGGTATACGGTAGTGGAAGCTCCCCGGGCAGGAGTGCTCAGAAAAGGCCTGAAAAAAAGATTAACCAGGGGATCCAGGCGGTTGTTCATGGTTATCATAGGGGTGTCTACAGCCCCCGGATCGGCTGAAACTACCAGGATGTTGAAAGGTTTATATTTGTCGGCAAGGGCAAGTGATTCATAAAACAGTGCTCTTTTTGAATTGCCATAACGGATAACCCGGCCGGCCCAGTTTTTTGGGATACGGTTCACAAAAGAGGGCCTTATTCTGGAAAACCATCCAAAATAGATCGTACAAGAGACTGTGAAAATGACCCGGGCTCCGTACGTTGTCAATGCCCCTTCCCGGAGTTTGGGAAATAAAAGTTCTGTCAGGTAGAGCGGTGCTTTGTAATTGACCTGAGCAATTTTTTCCAGTCCGTCTTCGGTAAAACCGGTTCTTTTGGGGAGAATCCCCGCATTATGTATAAGCCGGTTAATGGCCTTGTGTTTTATGCTTTCAGCAAAAGCTTTCACAGAGGCAAAAGAAGAAAGATCCAGGGGAAGCAGCTCTACAGACGGGGGATTTGTTTTGTTTTCATAGTCGCTAACGAGTTGTGTATAAAAAGGCATGGCCTCCTCTGTGCAGAGGCAGGCCATGATAAGTGAGTACCCGTTGTCGAGTAAAGAACGGCAGATTTCACGGCCAAGACCGCCATCTGCGCCGGTAACAAGGGCCGTTTTTTCAGGCTTTGTCGTCGGAGCCAAGTACGTTCACTACTTTGTGTTTGTACAACTCTTTGAGTTTGTCACGGGCCGGACCCAGGTATTTGCGCGGGTCAAATTCCTCGGGTTTTTCGGCCATGACTTTACGGATGGCTGCTGTCATTGCAAGCCGCCCGTCGGAGTCAATATTGATTTTGCATACGGCAGAACGTGCCGCCATCCGGAGCTGGTCTTCCGGAATTCCTATGGAATCTTTCAGTTTGCCTCCGTAATGGTTAATCTCGGCAACAATATCCTGCGGAACGCTGGATGATCCGTGCAGCACGATGGGGAATCCGGGGATGCGTTTTTCAATCTCGGCCAGGATGTCCAGACGAATTTCAGGTTTCTGTCCGGGTTTGAATTTGTATGCTCCGTGCGAGGTTCCAATAGAAATAGCCAGGGAGTCAACCCCTGTGCGTTTCACAAAATCTTCCACTTCTTCCGGTTGGGTGTACGTGTGGTGCTCGGCCTTCACGTCGTCTTCGACGCCGGCCAGCACACCCAATTCTCCTTCCACGGTAACATCGTGTTGGTGTGCATATTCTACAACCTTACGGGTCAGTTCCACGTTTTCTTCGTAAGAAAGGTGAGAACCGTCTATCATTACGGACGAGAAGCCGTATTCTATACAGTTTTTACACAATTCAAAGGAGTCCCCGTGGTCCAGGTGTAATACTATGGGTATGGCGTATCCCAGTTCCTTGGCGTATTCTACAGCTCCCTGAGCCATATAACGCAGAAGTGTCTGGTTGGCATATTTGCGGGCACCGCTTGATACCTGTAAAATAACCGGTGATTTTGTTTCCACGCAGGCACTGATAATGGCCTGCATCTGTTCCATGTTGTTAAAATTGAATGCGGGGATGGCATAGCCGCCCTTGACTGCACTGGCAAACATATCACGTGAGTTTACCAGTCCTAAATCTTTGTATGATACCATATTCTAAAATTTAATATTTGATGTTTTCCTTTATTCGGTTTACAAAGATAAGACTTTTGCCGTATATTTGGGAGTGATAAATCTATAATTGTAATGAAACCTTATATACTTCAGGAAACCAACTGGCGTGAAGTTAAGGACACGGAATACCGGGTCGCCGTACTTCCCTGGGGGGCCACGGAAGCTCATAATTACCACCTTCCATACGGTACAGATACTTACCTGGCCACGGAAGTTGCACAACGCAGTGCCGCCCTGGCCTGGGAACAAAATGTAAAGACAATGGTGTTGCCTGCCATGGCCTATGGTGTCAACTCAGGGCAATTGGATATTCCTTTCTGCATGCACATGAATCCTTCCACACAACAACGTGTACTGGAAGACATAGTTAGCGTACTTTTACATCATAACGTAAACAAGTTGGTCATCCTGAACGGACACGGGGGCAATGCGTTTCAAAATGCTATCCGGGAAATGGAACTTCTTTTTCCGGAAATGCTCATATCCATGGTGAATTGGTGGCGTGTTCGACCGGTAGCTCAATATTTTGACAATCCCGGAGATCATGCCGATGAAATGGAAACCTCTTCGCTTATGGCCCTGTATCCCCGTTTGGTTCTGCCCCTGGAAGAAGCCGGACCGGGGAAAGAGCACCGCTTTAAGCTTAAGGGCTTGCGTGAAAAATGGGCCTGGATTCCCAGACGGTGGATATACACAACAGATGATACGGGGGTAGGTGACCCTTCTGCTTCCACCCCGGAAAAAGGAGAAAAATTCTTGAACGATTGTATTAGAGAAGTAGCCGGGTTTCTTGTTGCGTTTTCCGGTGTTGAAAAAATTGAAGATTTGTATGAGCACTAAAAAAGCCCTGATCTTTTCTGCTCCTTCGGGTGCCGGAAAATCGACCGTTGTGAATCATTTAATGGAAACGTTTCCCAATTTGGATTTTTCCATTACCGCCACTACCCGGCCTAAAAGGGGAAAAGAAGAAAATGGGAAAGAATATTATTTTATTTCCGGGGATGAGTTCCGCAAGCTTATTGAGCAGGATGCCTTTGTGGAATGGGAAGAAGTTTACAAGGGCAGGTATTACGGGACGTTAAAACTGGAACTGGAACGTATATGGAACGGGAACAAAGTGGCGGTTTTTGATGTAGATGTAAAAGGAGGGATAAACCTGAAAAAAATATTTGGGAAAGAGGCTCTTTCCGTTTTTGTAGCCCCGCCTTCATTGGAAATTTTACGCGAAAGGCTCACAAAAAGAGGAACCGATTCATCAAGTGCCATAGAGGAACGGCTGGCAAAAGCCTCTGTGGAAATAGAGGATGCCAGGTATTTTGATGTGGTTTTGGTCAACGATCGCCTGGAAGATACACTGGACAAGGCAACCGAGATAGTTGCCGCTTTTTTATCATAATATGAATACCTGCGGTTTATACTTTGGTTCATTCAATCCGTTTCACATTGGACATCTGGCCATTGTCAATTACCTGGTGTCTTATACGGATCTGGACGAAGTACGTCTGATTGTATCACCTCACAATCCGTTAAAGGATATTGACCGGTTTGCACCGGACAGTCCTGCCTCCCGTTTGGAACATATCCGGGATGTAATGAATGAAAAAAAACTGCCGGTTACCGTTTCAGATATCGAATTTCATTTGCCTGAACCGCTTTATACCATTAACACATTGCGTTACCTGCAGAAAACCCAGCCCGGTTTGTGTTTTATACCGGTGATCGGGGGAGATAACCTGGCTGTTATTGAACAATGGAATGAATGGGAAATCATTCTTAAAGAATTTATCGTTTACGTATATCCCCGGCAGGGAGTGGATCACCGCGCTTTGTGTGATAAATACGAGCGTTTTGCAAAAAAACTCGTTTTACTGCCTGCTCCTGAAATTACCATATCGTCAACATTTATAAGGGAAGGGCTACAGGCAGGTAAGAACATGAACGGTTACCTGGTATAAAAGATCACATTATGAATGTTTACAGAACACAAGACATCAGGACTATTGACCGTCTTTTCATGGAAACAACAGGAGAGACTGAACAACAGCTGATAGCCCGGGCTGCTCATGCATTTGTACAGGCATTTCTTGAAGAAGAGAAGGTTCCGGGTAATGTGCTGGTTGTGGCAGGCCCCGGGAATAACGGGGCCGATGCGCGTTTCATTGCCATATTGCTGAAAGAAAAAGGGTGGCAGGTTCAACTTATGGATTTTGCAGGAAACATGTCTGAGAGCGAACAGGATGAAGCATGGCAGGACCTTTTATCCGGATTTCACCGGGATACCCTGGTTGTTGACGGATTGTTCGGTTCAGGCCTGACGCGTCCGGTTACAGGACGTTACGGTCGTGTTATTGATGATATAAACAACCTGAATGCAAAGGTTTATGCTGTGGATATCCCTTCCGGACTTCCCGGGGAAGGGCTCCCGGATCCCTCCGGATCTGTTGTCCGGGCAAACGTAACTTATGCATTCCAGTTCCCGAAATTCTCCTTCTTTTTTGCCGAGGCTTATCCTTATACAGGGGAGTGGAAAGTGCTGGATATTGGCATGGGAAGCACGGATTACCCGGGGGTGGAATGTCCGTTTGTGATGACTTCCGCTGATTACTTTAAAGCGTGTTATCCGGAGAAACGCCATCCTTTTGCCTACAAAAACAATTTCGGGCATGCGCTGCTTATTGCCGGAAGTCGCGGGAAGATAGGAGCAGCCATGCTGGCGGCACGTTCATGTTTGCGTACCGGGACCGGGTTGCTGACAGTGCATGTTCCCGCTGCCGGGGAAGCGGCTTTTTACGGGATGCTTCCTGAAGCCATGCTATCAGTGGACAGGGGGACGGATGTCTCGGGTGATTTGCCCGGAGGACTGATGCACGGCAAGACCTTGTATACGGCCATCGGAGCAGGCCCCGGTCTGGGGACTGCCTCCGAAACCTCGGAGCTTATGAGACAATTGCTGGGTTTGCTCAATGAAATGAAACCGGCCCCACCGCTGGTGCTGGACGCCGATGCGCTGAACATTATCTCGGCAAATCCAATGATGATGTCCCTGATCCCTGCAGGAACTGTGATAACACCACATCCCGGTGAATTTGACAGACTGGTCACTGCCAGCGGAGGATCCAAGGCAAAAGACGGTCAGGAAAGGGCTATGCAGGCCGTAAAAATGGCGTGGGATAAAAATATTGTTGTTGTTCTGAAAGGCAGGTATACGCTGACGGCCACACCGGAAGGTCCCCACCGGTTTAATCCCACCGGAAATCCTGGCATGGCAACGGCCGGGAGCGGGGACGTTCTTACAGGGATCATTCTGGGTTTGCTTGCACAGGGATACGACCCGCAAAAAGCGGCTGTTCTTGGGGTCTATTTACACGGACTGGCGGGAGACAGGGCCCTGTCGTCCGGGTTGCATACAAATCTATTGGCCGGGGATCTGACAAACAATCTTTAACCGGTTTTTCTTACAGATTCCTTACACAACGGATGCTGCATCCGGTAGCTTTCCATTCCCAGTTGCGGAAAACAAATTCGTAGTGCATTCCCAATTCCAGGAACCATGCAACCTCGTCTTCACTCATATTACCATCTCCATAATCAACTTCTGAAGTCGTCCACCATACGGCTGCGTGTCCAAGTGCATCGTATAATCCGTCAATAAAAAGCACCCCACCCGGAAGGCCGGAAAAACCGAAATCGTCTGTGCCATCGTGCGTGCCACCCGAGTCCCATCGCGGATGAACAGATGTACTGCAATTACCCCCTAATGAGGAATTGACCTTGCGGCAGGATTTCAACATGATTCCCAGGTTTTCCTCCGTAGCCTGGCTGTTTGAGGCAATCAAATAATCAAAGAATTGGGTCCATTCATCATCACTGGGTACATGCCAGCCTTCCGGGCACAAACCTTTGTTACTGGTTGCCGCATACCAATTATACAGCAGGCCATAGGCTTCCCCCATGCTTTCATTGTTGTCATAGATGGCATAAGCGCCGTTTGTTGTGTTGTCCCATTCACTCTGGCTCAAACCCGTGGGTATGGCTTCACCGTTTTTGTATCTGGTCACCTTAAGGTTCTCTGCCATCCATTCCTGGGAGCCGGCGACTATGGTTTTATAGGTGTTACCGTCAATATCGGTGATGCTGCCTGTAATGCCACCATTATTGTCTTTTTTGTTACAGGCAGACAGTAATAATAAGCCCAGTCCAAGCGGGATGACCAATAACAATTTATTATGTGATTCTGCAGGTGTTACGGAGAGGGGTCAAAAGGATCCCAGGGGGCTGTGATCACAAGCGGTTCTTTTCTGACGGGATGATCTAAAGTTACCCGGTAGGCGTGAAGGGAAATGCTGCCGTCGGGATTGGAACGGCGGGCACCGTATTTCAGATCTCCTTTAATGGGACATCCGATGGCAGCCAGCTGGCAACGGATCTGGTGGTGTCTGCCCGTTAAAAGGTCAATTTCCAGCAGGTGGTATTTATGGGTGCTTTCCAGGTACTTGTAACGTAATTTAGCTTCGCGGGCGCCTTCTGCAGGCATTTCCCTGGCGTAAGACTTGTTTTGCTTTTCATTACGGGTAAGGTAGTGTGTAAGCAGGGCACTGTCTGCCGGAGGTCTTTTGGATACCAGCGCCAGGTAGGTTTTTTGTACTTCTCCGTCACGGAACATCCGGTTCAGGCGTTCCAGCGATTTGGATGTTTTGGCAAATATACATATGCCGCTAACGGGACGGTCCAGACGGTGTGGTACACCCATAAACACATTGCCCGGTTTATGATCTCTTTCCTTAATAAAATTCTTAAGGATCTCACTCAGAGGCATATCACCGGTCTTATCTCCCTGTACGATCTCTCCGGAAAGTTTACTTACTACCAGAAGGTGGTTGTCTTCGTAAAGAATGCGTTGTGCTATGGAATTATCTGCAAGATATGACATGGTAACAAAGATAAACAATCCTGTAAACTGCCAACCTGTCAGTAAATCTCTTTTGGCATAACTATTGAGCAAGTCAGGACAGAATTCGGAAATTATTAAAATTAAAAATATTATTATGGGAAAAATTATTGGTATAGACTTGGGAACCACCAACTCGTGCGTTGCCGTTATGGAAGGTAACGAACCGGTTGTTATCATTAATTCGGAAGGCAAACGGACAACTCCTTCTGTTGTCGCATTTGCGGATAACGGTGAACGTAAAATTGGTGATCCGGCCAAACGTCAGGCTATTACAAATCCCCACAGAACCATTTATTCTATAAAGCGTTTTATGGGAGAAACATTTGATAAAGTAGCCCTGGAACGCAACAGGGTATCTTATGTGGTGGAAAAAGGAGATAACAATACACCCCGCGTGAAAATTGACGAACGTTTATATACACCGCAGGAAATCTCTGCTATGGTACTGCAAAAGATGAAAAAGACAGCAGAAGATTTTCTGGGACAGGAAGTGACCGAAGCCGTAATAACTGTACCTGCTTATTTTAGTGATTCACAACGTCAGGCCACTAAAGAAGCCGGGGAAATTGCCGGTCTGAAAGTGCGTCGTATCATCAATGAACCTACTGCTGCCGCATTGGCCTACGGCCTGGATAAAATGCACAAAGACATGAAGGTTGCTGTATATGATCTGGGTGGCGGAACTTTTGACATATCTATCCTGGAACTGGGAGACGGTGTATTTGAAGTGAAATCCACCAACGGTGACACGCACCTTGGCGGAGACGATTTTGACCAGGCTGTGATCGACTGGCTTGCTGAGGAATTTGCTTCTGACAACAGCGGACTGGACCTTCGTAAAGACCCAATGGCATTGCAACGTCTGAAAGAGGCAGCAGAAAAAGCCAAGATAGAGCTCTCCAGTCAGAATTCCACAGAGATCAACCTGCCTTACATCATGCCCGTTGACGGTGTTCCCAAACACCTGGTCAAAACCTTGTCAAGGGCAAAATTCGAACAATTGATAGACAACCTGGTACAACGTACCATGGAGCCTTGTAAAAAAGCCCTTTCTGATGCCGGGCTGAAGGCCTCCGATATTGATGATGTAATACTGGTGGGCGGTTCAACACGTATACCGGTTATTCAGCAACTGGTACAGAAATTCTTTGGAAAAACACCAAACAAGAGTGTAAATCCGGACGAGGTGGTTGCCGTAGGTGCTGCCATACAGGGCGGTGTGCTTTCCGGTGACGTGAAAGACGTTTTGTTGCTTGACGTAACTCCTCTGAGCCTGGGTATTGAAACCCTGGGCGGTGTGATGACAAAACTAATTGAAGCCAATACAACCATACCTACAAAAAAATCACAGGTATTTTCCACGGCCAGTGACAACCAGCCTTCGGTTGAGATCCATGTGTTGCAGGGAGAACGGCCCATGGCACGTGACAACAAGACCATCGGTCGGTTCCATCTGGACGGAATAGCTCCCGCACCCCGCGGAGTGCCTCAGATTGAAGTTTCGTTCGACATTGACGCCAACGGTATTTTGAATGTCTCGGCAAAAGATAAAGGAACCGGGAAAGAGCAGAAAATCCGTATTGAAGCTTCCTCGGGCCTTACAGAAGATGAGATCAAAAAGATGAGAGACGAGGCAAAAGCCAATGAAGATGCCGATAAGAAGGAAAAAGAGCGTATAGATAAAATCAACGAGGCCGACAGCATGATCTTCCAGACAGAGAAACAACTCAAAGAGTATGGGGATAAATTGCCGGCAGATAAAAAAGCGCCTATTGAAGAAGCCTTGGAAAATCTGAAGAAAGCGCATAAATCTCAGGATCTTGCTGCCATTGACAGCGCCCTGGAGGCCATGAACAAAGCCTGGCATGCCGCATCCGAGGAAATGTACAAAGCGTCCCAGGCAGGGGGCCAGGGACCGCAGCAGCAACCTCCTTTTGAAGGGGAACAACCAGGAAACGGTAGCAGTGATACCGGCAATGAAGACGGAGAAGTTAAGGATGTAGATTTTGAGGAGGTCAAATAATATGGCTGAAGCAAAGACAAAGAAACATCAGGCCCAACCCGGGCCTGATGTTGATCATTTAGAACAGCAGGAGCAGCAAGAGTCACAACCGCAGCAGGCGGAACAGGCTCAGCAAAAGGCAGAAGATGCTCAGCAACAAGAAGAACAGGTTCAGCAGGATTCCGGTCTGCAGAAGAAACTGGACGAGGCGAACGACAGGCTGTTGCGCCTTCAGGCCGAGTTTGACAATTACCGGAAACGCACGGCCAGGGAACGGCTGGAACTTGTTCTGACGGCTTCTGAAGAGGTTATCAAAGGAATGTTGCCCGTGCTGGATGATTGCCAGCGAGCACTTTCCACACTGGAACAGCTGGAAAATGCCGATCCGCATTCTGTGGAAGGTGTGCGGCTGATCTACAATAAGCTCCTTACCTTTTTACAGGGTAAAGGACTGAAAATCATAGAAGCCAAAGGAAAGTCGCTGGATACGGATTTTCATTGTGCAATAGCTAAAGTGCCTGTCAAAGAAAAAAAGATGAAAGGAAAGATCATAGATGTGGCATTGGAAGGATATACACTAAACGGAAAAGTAATCAGGTTCGCTAACGTAGTAGTGGGCGAATAGACAGCATTATGGCCAAAAGAGATTATTATGAAGTTCTGGGAGTAGATAAAAACGCATCTTCCGAGGAAATAAAAAAAGCGTACCGTAAAAAAGCACTGCAATTCCATCCGGATAAGAATCCGGGAGATAAAACAGCTGAGGATAACTTTAAGGAAGCTGCCGAGGCTTATGACGTACTGAGCGACCCCACAAAAAAATCCCGCTACGACCAGTTTGGTCACGCAGGAGTGGACGGAATGGGAGCAGGCGGACCCGGCGGATTTGCAGGAGGTTTTACAATGGACGATATATTTTCCCGGTTTGGGGATATATTTGGTGAAGCTTTCGGAGGAAGTCCGTTCGGCAGTGCCTTTGGCGGACGTACCAATCCCAGGCGTGGAGTGCGTCGCGGCTCAGATATACGCATTCGCGTAAAACTGACATTGAAAGAGATCGCTTACGGAGCCAATAAAGTAGTTAAGATCAATAAGCTCAAAACTTGCAGTCACTGTGGAGGTAAAGGTGCGGTATCAGAATCCGATACTAAGACTTGTCCCACTTGTAACGGTTCGGGAGTCTTTACACGTATCACTCATACATTCCTGGGACAAATGCAGAGTTCTAGTCCCTGTCCGGCCTGTCACGGGGAAGGAAAGATCATTGTAAATCCCTGTCCGGTTTGTAAAGGGGAAGGTGTAGTCAAGGAAGCCGAGGAAATATCGTTCTCTATACCAAAAGGTGTGGAAGAAGGAATGCAATTGACCATCAGCGGGAAAGGGAATGCACCCAAACGTGGTGGTGTGAATGGCAATCTTCTTGTAGTCATTGAAGAAGAACCGCATCCGGAATTGCAGCGTGACGGTCACGATTTGATCTATACCTTGTTTGTTTCCTATGCCCAGGCTGCTCTGGGAGATGATATGGAAATTCCTACTATTGACGGTAAAGTCAAAATAAAAGTGGATCCGGGCACACAAAGCGGTCGTATATTGCGCCTCAGGGGCAAAGGACTTCCCGATGTTAACGGATACGGGACAGGAGATCTGTTGGTATTTGTGCAATTGTGGACTCCAAAGAAATTAAGCAGGGAAGAAAAAGAATTGTTGTCCAAACTGAAGGATTCTTCTAACTTTGCTCCGAATCCCGCCAAAGAAGAACGCAATTTCTTTGACCGGATGAAAAAAATGTTTTCGTGATGGTTCCTTGTTTGAAACGCATACCGGTGCTTGTGACAGCACTGGGTTTTGTTTTTGTATCACTTTGGGCTCAGGAAAAGGATTTGGAAGGCTATTACGCTTCTCCGCTGTCTATAAAACCACTTACTTTGAGCGGGAGTATGGGCGAATTTCGTGCTACGCATTTTCATACCGGTTATGATTTTCGTGTTGGCGGTGTATCCGGGGCTCCCGTTTATGCGGTCGCAGACGGATATGTTTCGCGGATCACAGTATCTTCCGGTGGGTATGGGAATGCACTGCAGATAACCCATCCCAACGGAACAGTTTCACTATACGGACACCTGGATTCATTTTCTCCTGACATTGCTGCATATGTGGAAGAAGAGCAATATGCCGGACAAACCTTTAATGTGGCGTTGGATTGCCCTCCGGAAATGTTCCCCGTTCATAAAGGACAACAAATTGGTAGGGCTGGAAATTCCGGGGATTCGGCGGGTCCGCATTTGCATTTTGAGATCCGTTACAGGGATTCTCTTTTATCATCTTCTTATATCACTGCCAATCTGATCCGTCAAGGAGTGTACGAGATCGAGGATACATTGCCGCCGGAATTCAGGACCATACAGTTTTACGGTTACAATACCCATCCTGACGGAATCGTCCATACGCGCCTGACGGCCGGTTTTGAAGGAAACAGGAATCATATTGCCGTCAATGTGGCTGACTCTTTTTTTGTAGCTGTAGATGCCATAGACAGGATGAACAATACCTGGTCCCGGATGGGCATAGAAAAATGGGAGGTGTTTCTGGATACTACACTCGTTTACAGATATACTAACCGGGATCTTCTCCTGGATCATACCAGGTATATTTTATCCCTGGTTTATTATCCGGAAAGGGTCTCTAACGGCAAAAGTTTGCTCAAAACATGGGTGGAACCGGGCAATGTTATAGCGGATACCCGTATTGAAGCTCCAACCGGGGGGTTGTTCTCTTTAAACGACACTTTGGATCATCTGTTGTCAATTGTAATACATGATGGTGCCGGAAACCGGGCCAAACGAAGTTTTACAGTCAGAAAAAAGGGTGGATTGGATATCCTGGTAACTGACATACCTTCTAATATTGATTTTCCCCAAACTCAGGATTTACAGGAAGAATATGAAAAACGTTTTCTTTGGAATGCGACAAACATCCTAAATGCCGGGGATATCCATGTAAAAATACCGGAAAAAGCTTTATATAAAGACATAATGTTTCGGGCTATTCGTGTTGATTCTGTGGAGTGGTTCCTGCATACGGCGGAAGAACCGCTTCATTTGCCCATGCAGGTTCAATGGCAGGTTCCCGCTTCTGTTCCGGAGACACTTTACGACAAAGTTGTGGTTTTGCGCCAGTTGGACAAAGGGCGTGATCCACACATGGCAGAGGCCGATCCGAGCCTCTGGAGATCGGTTGGAGGTATTTGCCGGGACAGTATTGTTTCGTTTCAAAGCAATGCCTTTGGTCGCTTCCGGATAGATGTGGATACCATACCTCCTTCTGTAAGTGCTTCTTTTGGAAAGGGGGCAGATCTGCGTGGGCGCAGAAGTGTTTATTTCACTATTAAAGACGAATGTTCCGGGATACGTTCCTATGACCTGACCATAGACGGAAAATGGGTGTTGGGCATACATGACGGTAAACGTTCAAGAGTTACGTGTATACTGGATCCCAAAAGGATAACAAAGGGCACAAAACATAAACTCACATTACTGGTAGTGGATCAGAAAAATAATCGTACAGAATATAATACAGAATTTTTATGGTAACCTTTAATCCTGAAGAAGGCATTACTGCTCTGGGACTGATGTCGGGAACCTCGCTGGACGGACTGGATCTGTGCATGGCCACTTTTATGCTTAAAAACGGGAAATGGTCCTACCGGGTTGAATGTGCAGATGCTGTCACATATCCGGATGAGCTCAAAAATTCATTGGCAACGGCACAATCCATGACGGCACTGGAATACGCCCGCTTGCATTCCGATTACGGTATTTACCTGGGAGAGCAGGTAAAGGCGTTTATGGAGAGATTCCGCGTTAAACCACAATTGGTAGCATCCCACGGGCATACGATCTTTCACCAGCCTTCAGTCCGGCTCACAAGCCAGATAGGTAGCGGAGCCGGTATTGCAGCAGAAAGCGGCATCCCTGCAGTATGCGATTTCCGGACTACCGATGTGGCACTTCACGGACAGGGAGCTCCCCTGGTACCGGTAGGTGACCGGTACCTGTTCGGGGATTTTGACTATTGTCTGAATTTGGGCGGTTTTTCCAATATATCTTCTGAAGGAGAGGGCGGTACAAGAAAGGCTTATGATATAACCGCAGTAAACTACGTATTGAACCATTATACCCGGCAGACAGGGGATGATTATGATAAAGACGGGAACCGTGCCCGGCGAGGAAATGTGAACCATACGGTTTTGGATGCGCTTAACCGACTTCCTTTTTATGAGCAGACCGGCCCAAAATCCCTGGGCAGGGAGTGGGTGGAAGGGCAAGTACTTCCGCTGATCGATTCGTTCGGGATGACAACGGACGATATTCTGGCCACGTATTGTGAACACATAGCCTTACAAACCTCTTATCACGTACGACCCGGATCAAAGGTGCTGGTCACAGGCGGCGGGGCTTTCAATAGATATTTGATGGAGCGTATGGCAGCTGTGGCAGAAAAGGTAAATTTCCATATTCCCGATGATCTTACGGTAAATTTCAAAGAAGCCCTTATCTTTGCATTTCTGGGCGTTTTGTATGTAAGTGACATCCCGTCCTGTTTGTCATCGGTGACCGGGAGCCTGCACGATAATATCGGCGGGGCGATGTACAAATAAATGTTTACAAAAAGTTTGGGTAAAAAGAAAAAAGCACTACCTTTGCAAGCCCAAAATTAATACGATACGTACGAAGATGGACTTAAGAAAAGCAGCAGAGCAAGCATTTGCAGGAGAAAGTAAAAACTTTCCGGATTTTAAATCAGGGGATACCATAACGGTTACCTATAAGATAAAGGATGAGAACAAGGAACGTCTGCAAAAGTTCCGCGGAGTGTGCATTCAGCGTAAAGGTTCCGGAGTATCCGAAACGTTTACCGTTCGCAAGATTTCAAACGGAGTGGGAGTAGAGCGTATATTCCCTTATACGTCTCCTTTTATTGATTCCATTGAAGTAAACAAATACGGAAAAGTTCGCCGTGCCCGTATTTATTACCTCCGTAATCTGACAGGTAAGAAAGCCCGTATTAAAGAAAGAAGGGTCAACCTGGACAAAACAGCTAAAGCTGAGGTATAGTTTTCCGGCCCCGTAGCTCAACTGAATAGAGCATTTGACTACGGATCAAAAGGTTACAGGTTTGAATCCTGTCGGGGTCACTCATACAGTGGTGCAGAATCTCTGGGATTCTGCACCACTTTTTTTTCTAACTTTGTTTCCATGAAAAAGGTTGTAAAAATATACAAACCTACAGAAGAAGAAACGGAATTGCCGGTTGTAGACGGTGTCAAATGTGGATTCCCTTCTCCTGCGGAGGATTTCTCGGATATGCGATTGAACATAACCCGGGAGATCGTTAAAAATCCTGCTTCTACGTTTTATGCGCGCGTAAGTGGTAACAGCATGATCAATGACGGGATAGGGGACGGGGATATTCTGGTTGTGGACAAATCGGTGGATCCATACGACGGTTGTATTGCCATATGTTACGTGGATGGTGAATTTACGTTAAAACGCGTGGAACGGCACAACGATCATTTAATGCTGATTCCGGCCAATAAAGCATATAAACCCATCCATATTACGGAAGACAATCATTTCACCATTTGGGGTGTGGTCCGTTATGTGATCAAAAAACTCTGATTATGTATGCACTGGCCGATTGTAATAATTTTTTCGTAAGTTGCGAAAGAGTGTTCAATCCGGGTTTGAACGGACGTCCGGTAATTGTCCTTTCCAACAACGACGGATGTGCTGTTTCGCGAAGCAACGAGGCCAAAGCGCTTGGTATAACAATGGGCGTTCCCCTTTTTAAGATCCGGGATATCGTTGAAAAATACAATGTAGCTGTTTTTTCATCCAATTTTGCCCTTTACGGGGACATGTCCGGGCGGATCCACCAGACTTTGCGTCAACTGGCACCGGCCATTGAAATTTATTCCATCGACGAAGCATTTCTGGACCTGAGGGGGCTGGAACAGACAGATCTGGATGCCTTTGCGAAAAAGGCCTCGGCAATGTGCTTTAAAAACACGGGAATACCGGTATCAGTGGGGGTTGCTCCCACCAAAACACTGGCCAAGATCGCCTCCAAATACTGCAAAAAGCGTCCGGAGCTGCAAGGCGGTTACTTTTTGCACCAAAAAGAGGATATCCGGGAAATCCTCAAAACGGTTCCTGTGGAAGATATTTGGGGTATCGGGAGAAGGTATTCACAAAAACTGCATACTTACGGAGTACATACCGCAGCGGATTTTGTATCCCTGCCCCCGGAATGGGTGCAAAAACAAATGAGCATAAACGGGCTGCGCACACAAAATGAACTGAAAGGAGAATCCTGTATAGATTTTCTGGGTATCGTGCCGCCAAAAAAGCAGATTTGCGTATCACGCAGTTTTGCCCGTGAAATGTATGATACCGGAAAAATTTCAGAACAGGTATCGCTTTTTACGTCTATGGTATGTGAAAAGCTCCGGCGGCAAAAAAGTGCCTGTCACCAGGTCATTGTATTTCTGTTGACCAACCGTTTTAAAGAAGAATCTCCCCAGCAATACGAAAGCCGTATGTTTACGTTTCCTGTGGCCGCCTCAAGTACACTTGAGATTAACCGTGTTGTTCTTAAAGAATTGTCTTTCCTGTACAGGAAAGGGTACGGTTACAAGAAAGCAGGTGTCATTTTAACGGGGATTATACCGGAAGATGCGGTTCAATTGAATTTGTACGATAATCTGGACAGGGTAAAACAATCCCGTCTGATGAAAGTGATGGATCAATTGAACGAAAGGATCGGTCACGGAACACTGGCTGTAGCTACAGAATCCCGCGAAGGGATTAAAATGAACCGGCAGCGGCTTTCTCCTCAATATACCACCAAATGGACTGACATTCCGGTTGTAAAATCGTCCCGTTAATTGCTTAATTCCGTGTTTTTTTTATCTTTACAAGGTCATATTATAACTTTCGCTATGAGATGGTTACTAGCTGGTTTGCTGCTCCTCTCAATTTCAGGCTGTAAAAACGAGATTAAAGAAGAATTGCTCTATGGAACCTGGGTTATGGAAAGTGTTGACGGGCAGGATATTCATACAAACGATTTTTTTGTACTGCGGTTTGACCCGGACGGAACTGAAATGCACGCTTCTCCTTTATATGTAGATTCAGTTAATGTACGTTGGTTTCAAGGCGAAGATTATACTTTTAAATTTCTTTCGGATACTAAAAGATCAATCAGAATTACCGGGACATCCCCATTGGGCATTCCCTTAGATTTGAACCTGAACATTTTAAAACTTACCCGGGATAAACTGGTTTATTTTTATGCCGAGCCGTATTTTGCCGGAGTTTATATCTCTGATAACAGGCCAATAACATTGCGTAAACCCAAAGAAGATTATTCACAAGCAATTCTTGGAACCTGGGAATATGAAATGGAAGGGAAGAGGTTCCGGATGGAGTTTATTGACGGAGAAATGTATAATTTCCATGTGTTTGACGGCCGGTCCTGGACAGTGACACCCAATTCACCGCACCGTTATTATTTGTACGGGGATTTTTTGGTGGGTCATGCCATCAAAGAATGGAACGGGATAAAAAGATATCACAAGCACCATCACGACAATTGGCATCTGACAATCAAAGGGCATAAAATGTACATGACCGCGTACAGGGGTCTGGATAATGTCCAACTAAAAATCATAGCCCGGAAACAGTAATTTTTTCAATTAACTATATAAAATAGTTGTATAACTAAAAAATATAGTTATATTAGCGGTGTAAATAATTATACACCATGAAACTTACTGCAAAAGAAGAAGAGGTAATGACCTTTTTTTGGGACAGGGGGCCCCTGTTCGTACGGGAACTTTTGGACTTCTACCCTGAACCCAGGCCGCATTTCAATACACTGTCAACCATAGTACGGGGACTGGAGGAAAAAGATTTTTTGAACCACAATGCCTTTGGTAATACACACCAGTACTATCCCGTAGTTAGTCGTGAAGACTTTCGTAAATCAACACTTAAAGGGGTCATTCGTAAGTATTACAGCAGTTCTGCTTTCAGTGCGGTTTCTTCACTTATTGAGGAAGAGGCTATCTCCCTGGACGAACTGAAAAAACTCATATCGGAAGTGGAGCAAAAAAACAATTGATCATGGGTGCTTTTGTTACATATTTGTTGAAAGCCGGAATTTTCCTGCTGTTCTTTTACCTGTTCAACCGTCTGTTACTGGCCAAAGAAACGTTTCACAGGTTTAACAGGATTGTATGGTTACTGATCATCCCGCTTTCCCTGTTGCTTCCTTTCTGCGTTTTGGAATCCTTGGATCCCCTTGCCTGGTTTGGGCCAAAGGAACAGCAAGGGCAGATGCTCATACTGCCGGAAGGGATGACTGCTACCGTAATGGATCCCTCTGACGGATCTTTTGCTATGGCACGTATGGTACAATGGATCCTTCTGATCTATTTCGCCGGCATGTTTGTCTGTATCCTTTTCTTTATCGTTTCTTACATTAAGCTGACTGCCGTATTGTGGAAAAACAGAAACAACGGAAAAGAAATCGCATTTGAAGAACTGCTGGACGAATGCAAGCAACTGGCCGGAGTAAGGAAAAAAGTTAAGCTGCTGGTCCATAATCAGGAGACAGCCCCGTTTAGCTGGATGCGCTACATTGTCGTTTCTGAAAACGACATGACAGAAGACGGGCGGGATATCCTTATCCACGAATTATCGCATATTCGCATGGGCCATTCACGGGACCTGATCTTAACAGACCTGCTCATTCTTTTTCAATGGTTCAATCCCGCAGCGTGGCTCATGAAACAATCCATTCAGCAGGTACATGAATTTCAGGCCGACGATGCAGTCCTTAAAGCAGGCATTAATGCAAAACAATACCAATTATTATTAATAAAGAAAGCTGTTGGCACAAGACGCTACTCCATGGTCAACAGCTTTAATCACAGTAAACTCAAAAAAAGAATCACCATGATGTGGAAAAAGAAATCAAGCAAATGGGCGTTTGCAAAGTGCATGTACGCTCTGCCTCTCGCATTCATTGCCATTACGGCATTTGCAACACCTGAAATCTCCGGCAGGTTGTCAGAGATATCCTCTGTCAAAGATATAAAAATTTCTTTGCAACAGAACATGACACCCCAGGATCCTCCGCCCCCTCCGCCTCCTTCGCCCCCTTCGCCTCCGGCAGCCGTTCCCGTTTCGCCCGATGCCATTCCCCTTCCCCAGGGCGGGCAGGATACGCTGGTTCCGCTGGCCATACTTGACACCAAACCTTTGTTCGCTAACGGGCAAGGGGAAGAAGCATTTACCCGCTGGGTGTTTGAACATGTTAAATATCCCGAGGAAGCCAAAAACAAAGGCATTCAGGGTACGGTGGTAGCCTCTTTAGTGGTGAACAGTGAAGGAGAAGTAACAAACATCAAAATTGTGAGGGGAGTACATCCATTGCTGGACGCAGAAACCATCCGGGTACTGGAATCTGCCCCAAAATGGGAACGCCCCGGGATATCAAAAGGGAAAAAAGTCAGTGTGAATTACAACTTTCCTCTAAAGTTTGGACTAAGGGGAAAAGTGGATGATACTCAGGTTAAACAGTCAACCGATCCCAAAGACCTCGGATTGGAACCTGCCATCTTCGTTGACGGGAAAGGGGAAGAGGCTTTCCAGATATGGGTAATGAAGCACGTCACCTACCCTGAAGAAGCTCGTAAAGAAAAGTCGGCAGGTACTGTCATTGCATCTTTTACTGTTTCAGAAGACGGGAGCATATCCGACATCAAGATCCTCAGAGGAGTTTCTCCAAGCCTGGACAAAGAAGTGATCCGTGTATTGACCGATTCGCCCAAATGGGAAAAAGCTGCTGTGGCAGAAGGGAAAAAGGTTCGTGTAAACTATACCATACCCGTGAAATTTGAGCCGGGGGATAATGCAGCCAAAGCAGGAAAGGAACTGTCCACGATTGTAGTTAAATCAAAAGAAATTCCTGGTGAAAATGTTCTGTATGTAATGGATGGCAAAGAATATGATAAACTGCCGGACATCGCTCCCGACGACATTGAAAGCATAGAAGTATTGAAAGGAGAAAAAGCCATAGAAAAATACGGTAAAAAAGCCCAAAACGGGGTGATCGTTATTGAGCGGAAGTAAAAATCTCAGAGATTCTGCGCAAGTCCCGCCGGTTAAAAATTGCAAGATCTTCACATTCAGGGTCTTGCATTTTTATTGGAATGTTGTTGCGCAGAATCTCTGAGATTTTTACCTTTGACCATGCAAAAAACACTCCTGTCTTTTTTATTATTGCTGGCCGTTGCCTGCAGCAATTTTTCTTCCATAGAGAAGCACCGTATAGGCAAACCCGGTGACTCGGAAAAGATCATGGCGCTTTTTACCAACCAGGTGCCGGAAGAGTTGCGGTTTCTGCATTTGAATGCCGGTCCCCTGAATCGCAGGGATATGAAAACAAAGGCCTATGCCACGTTAAAAGCACGTATGCTGGCAACCGTCCGGGATACTGCCAACACCGGGGTGGGGATTGCCGCCCCTCAGGTGGGTATCAGCAAGCAATTGATTGCTGTACAACGTTTGGATAAGGAAGGGGAACCTTTTGAATTCTATGTCAACCCTGTAATTGAAAAGTATAGTGAAGAAAAAAAGTGGGGATGGGAAGGTTGCCTTTCGGTTCCCGGGGAAAGGGATACGGTCTTGCGTTCCACACAGGTGGTGATTGCCTATAGAGATCAGGATTCCTGGCAAATCGTTCGCGACACGGTATCAGGCTTTACGGCGGTTATTTTTCAGCACGAGATTGATCACCTGAACGGGAAGCTTTATATTGATTGATGTTGTCCACCATCATGGCTACCAGACGCTTGCGTGCTTCAATAGAGGCCCATCCAATGTGCGGTGTCAGGAAAAGCTTGGAACGGTCTTTAACCCGGTAATAACAATGATTTGCAGGAAGCGGCTCGGCACTGAACACATCCATGCCTGCCCCGGCCAGCCGGTTTTCGTTCAGCGCATGGGCCAGCGCGCATTCGTCCACAATGGCACCCCGTCCCATGTTGAAGATGTATGCCGAGTTTTTCATCATGTCCAACTCGGCTTTGCCAATCAATCCGCGCGTCTTTGCATTGAGGGGGGAATGGATGGTCACCACATCCGAGGTGCGCAGCAGCTCAACCAGTTCCACCCGCCGGTATTGCCCGCCGGTACGGTCTTTCCCCGAGGAAGAATAATATACCACGTCCATACCGAATGCCGAGGCGATGCCTGCCACCTTCTGCCCGATGGCGCCCATCCCGATGATTCCCATGCGCTTGCCATGGAGTTCGTGGAAATACCGCCCCCCGAAGTGTGTGGGGAGTCCGCTTTCCGCATATGCCTGTGAATGGGCAAACTGGTTGAAATACGGACCCTGTTGTACACAGGAAAGGATATGCAAAAAAGTAGTCTGCGCCACGCTGTCTGTGGAATACCCGGCTACGTTCATCACTGTGATCCCTGCCTTGGCCGCAAATTCCAGGTCTATGATATCCATCCCGGTGGCCGCCACACAGATCAATTTCAGCTCTTTGGCCGCCTCCATATGTTCCCGTGAGATCTTTACCTTGTTGACCAACACGATGTCGGCTTCTGCAATGCGGGGAATCACCTCTTGCGGCAGGGTATTGTGATATACAGTTAATGCTCCAAACTGTTCAAAGGGGCTCAGATCAATGTCATCCCCCATGGTTGCTGCGTCAAGGAATACCAATTTCATGCAGCAAAGGTAGGGGAATCTCAGAGATTCTGCGCAAGAATTCCAAACCATAAATTCCAATATACTATTACACAGCTTGTTACAATTTTTAATAAACCCAAGTTGCGCAGAATCTCTGAGATTCCCTAAATTGCAGCCATGAAAAAGTTGCTATTGCTTATTGGGATAATGCTGCTGGCTGCATGCAGCAGCGAGCCTGTGCTGAAAATCACGGGAGGTAAGGTTCAGGGAGTGGAAACCGAAATTCCCGGCATATATGTGTACAGGGGAATTCCTTATGCAGCACCCCCGGTTGGGGATCTGCGCTGGAAAGAACCGCAGCCGGTTGTCCCATGGGAAGGTGTGCTTCTGGCAGATACCTTTGGCCCTGCCGCCCCGCAGACTGATAAAGTGAGCGGTACGTCCGGTGGGGGAATCGATTACGTAAAAGAGTTCTTTGCCAACGGGGATCCGTTACGCAGTGAGGACTGCCTGTATCTGAATGTGTGGACGCCTGCTCCCGGAAAGCCCCGGGAAAAACTTCCGGTGGCCTTGTGGATCCATGGAGGGGCTTATATGCAGGGATTCGGTCACGAGATAGAATTTGACGGGATGGAATACGCCAAGCGGGGAGTGATCCTGGTGACTATAAATTACCGTTTGGGTCTGTTGGGTTACCTGGCACATCCGTTACTGACCGCGGAAAGTCCCAATAATTCTTCAGGGAATTACGGGCTGTTGGACCAGATTGCTGCTTTGGACTGGGTCATCGCAAATATTGAACAATTTGGCGGAGACCCCCATAATATTACCGTATTCGGACAATCTGCCGGGGCCGGGAGTGTTCAGGCAATGGTCACGTCGCCTTTGAGCCATGATAAGATGCAACGGGCCATTATCCAGAGTGGTGGAGGATTGAGCGGGTTGAGTACAACGCCTTTTCTTCCTCAGATGGAGCAGGTGGGACAGGAATTGTTTGCCGATACGGATATCAACACCCTGGAACAAATGAGGGCCATGACCTTTGAGGCGTTGCAGCAGTTGTTCACCGGGTGGATGATCCAAAACAAACGTTTTATGATGCTCCGTCCCAATATTGACCAGTACGTGCTGGTGGAAGAATTCAGCAAAGCGGCCATGGAAGGGGACATTGCCGACATTCCTTTCATGGTAGGCGGGTGCAAGGACGATCTGAGTCCCCTGATGACCGGCCAGTCGCTTTACGATTTAAGCATCGCGCTGGAATACCGGGGCAGGCGGCCGGCATACATTTACCGCTTTGACCGGGAATTGCCCGGGGACGACAACGGCGCGTTCCACTCGGCCGAGTTGTGGTACGTGTTCGGGACTCTGGATCGTGCCTGGCGGCCTTTTACCGGGGAAGACCGTATGCTGAGCCACCGGATGATCGACCACTGGACCTCCTTCATGAAAAAAGGAGATCCCAACGCGGAAGGTCTTCCACGATGGGATCCCTATACCTCGGCAAATCCTGCCGAGATGCGGTTTCATCTTGAAGATAACGCGCCACTTGAGTAACTGCTAAGGCGCAACTGACAGAAAAACAGCACCATGCATTTTGGGTAAACGTACAGTGGCGCGTCATCTTCAAGATTCACGGGCGGTTGGGCTGCTCCCACTTGTGGGTTTTGGTGCAACGGATCATCAGGCTCTGATCACCAATGCCTATCTTGAAGTCTCCTTCTTCCAGCACCCATTTTCCGTCTTGTCCCACAAAAGCCAAATCTTGTGCCGGGATGGTCAGGGTGACGGTTTGCGTTTCGCCCGGATTCAGGGATATCTTGTCAAAAGCCCTAAGACGCCTGTTATCCGGCATTAAAGAAGCATAAAGGTCTGAAGAGTAGAGCAGTACACTTTCCTTTCCGGCTACGTTGCCTGTGTTTTTCACATCCACGGTAAAGGTCAGTTCATCCCCGGCCGTAAACGATGTTTTATCTGTCTTCAGGTTGGAATAGGCAAAAGTTGTATAGCTGAGCCCGAATCCGAAAGGCCACTGGATGTGGGTGTTGGCAAAATAATCATAAGGACCTTCGATGGGGGAGCGGGCTTCACATACTTTGTAATCGTAGGTGGTGTACCCGTTGGGGCCGCTGGGGTAGGTGAAAGACATCCGGCCGCTGAAATTCACTTCTCCTGAAAGGAGGTCGGCCAGGGCGTCTCCTCCGTAATTGCCTGGAAGCATTACGTTTACTATGCCTTGCGCCAGCGGTACAAGGTCGGCTATGACACGCGGACGGCCCTGGTTCAGAACCAGTATGACAGGTTTGCCTGTGGCGGCCAATGCTTTTACCAGGTCGGCCTGGTTTTGTGAAATATGCAAATCGTTGATGTTCCCTGTCGTTTCACAATAGGAATTTTCTCCTATGCATATCATGATGTAATCTGCTCCGTCAGCTGCAGCTACTGCTTTTTCAATTTCCGGTTCGTGTTCCATGGTCCAGAATCCTTGCTCGTTGTATAGCACGCCCGGTTCGTAAATAATGTTCCCGGGCCCGAATTCGTTTTGCATGGCTTCCAGGATGGTATTGAATTGTTCCGTAAAACGATCAATCCCGCTTCCCTGCCAGGTATAGCTCCAACCCCCGTTCAAGCCCCGCATGGTATGGGCATTGGGCCCTGCTACCAGGATCTTTTTGCCTTTGGGAAGCGGCAGGATGTTGTTTTCATTTTTCAGCAGTACCATGGATTCTTCGGCTGCTTCCAGGGAAAGCGCAGCAAAGGCGGGATCTCCAAAGCGGGGATAATCCTTCAATACGGTATAAGGCGTATCAAACAGACCCAAACGGAATTTCAGGCGCAGAATCCGCCTTACGGCATCGTCAATGCGGCTCATGGGTACTTCGCCTTCCTCTACCAGTTCTTTCAAATCTATGCAAAACTGCCAGCTGGAAGGGACCATGGCCATGTCAATGCCCGCGTTGATGGCCATTTTGACCGCTTCTTTATAGGACGAGGCAATCCGGTCGCGCTCATGCAGGCTGGTAATATCGGCCCAGTCCGTTACGATCATCCCGTCCCAACCCAGGTCTTCCTTGACCCATTGGGTCAGCAGGATGGGGTTGGCCACGCCGTTCACCCCGTTGATGGTCGATGAATTGGTCATGATGGACAGCGCTCCGTTACGCAGCGCCTCCAGGAACGGGGCAAATTGCTTTTCGCGCATGTCCTGCTCGTTGATGATGGCAGGGGTGCGGTCCAGTCCGTTAAACGGCACGCCGTAGCCCATGTAATGTTTCAGACAGGCCGAGATGTTTTCTTTGCCGATGCGGTTGGGATCATCTCCCTGCATGCCGAGTATGACTTCCCGTCCGATTTCCGAGGCCAGGTAGGGATCTTCGCCGTAGCCTTCCCACTGGCGGGGCCATGCCGGTTGGCGGCCCATGTCCAGTACCGGGTTGAACGACCAGGGAATGCCTCCGGCCCGTGTTTCGTAGGCGGTAACCTCACCCGTACGGCGGGCCAGTTCCCGGTTGAAGGTAGCAGCCATGTTTACTCCCTGCGGGAACAGCGTGCCGTCGGAAATATAAGTAGATCCGTGGATCTGGTCCAATCCGTAGAGACAAGGTATCCCAATGGCTTCCAGAGATTTGTCCTGGATGGTCTTGATGATATGATTCCACTCCTTGACGCTCTGGGCCGTGGTATAGGGCGTATTGAGGATGGACCCTACTTTGTATTTGACAAATACCGAGTCCATGATGGCCGTGTCAAAGGTAATGCCCTTCTTCATCTGTATCTGTTGCTGAAGTTGGTAGAATTTGAATCCGTTCTGCCGCAGTTTGTCCTTGTTGGCCAGATCGGCTGCATCGTATTCATTTTCCAGTCCGTGCTCTTTGATTAAGGCTTCCAGATCCTCTTGTGAAAGTGAGATCAATTTCATCATTTGGGCTTGCATGTTGGGCAGCAGCAGGTTGACATCCAGCTGCGTCATCTGCCCTACCTTTTCGGTCAGGGTCATTTTAGACAAAATCTTGTCAATTTGTTTTTCTATTTGGGGATCCTGAGGGATCACCGGAATTGTCTGCGCCTGAACACTCTGTGTCCCCAGAACGCAAATAACCAGGGTGGCTATAAGTGTGATGTGCTTTTTCATGGGTGTAAAGATAGGGTAATCTCAGAGATTCTGCGCAAATCTGTATTATATCAAAATACAAATAAAAGAATATGAGCATTATACGCTGTAACAAGGAATGCAGTTGCGCAGAATCTCTGAGATTTTTATCTTTGTTTATGTCAAAATTCGGAACTGCAATATGGGTGGGGGTGCTGGCGCTGATTGCCGGTTTCCTGATCTGGCCTCCTACACACAAGGTGTTTGTGGAGCTTACGGCAAAGGTTCCCTATATCATGGGATTTGTAAAATTTGCCATCCTTTCAATGATGGGCGAGTTTCTGGCGGCCAGGCTGGTGCATAAAAGGTGGGTCAGGGTCAGGGGCATGCTGCCAAAGATGCTGGTGTGGGGGATCCTGGGGATGCTGATCGTGCTGATGTTTGCGGTTTTCTCGGGGGGTGTGGACAGTGCTGCCTCGCAGGGACTACTGATCCAGGAATGCAGCGATACCTGCCCGCCGGTGGTGCAGTTCATTTCCAGGTTGCGCCGTGCGTTGTTCATCTCGGCAATCATGAATCTGACTTTTGGGCCGGTGTTCATGGCTGCGCACCGCATTACCGATGTGTATATTGATAAACGGTTTTTGGGGGAAAAGGTGACCTTTGCCGAGGTTATTCCGCAGATAGACTGGGGGCGGTTCATCAAGGAGATCGTGGGCGTGACCATCCCGGTGTTCTGGATCCCTGCGCATACCATCACGTTCCTGCTGCCCGGGCAGTACCGGGTGCTGTTTGCCGCCTCGTTGTCCATCGTGCTGGGGCTGATCCTGTCTTTTGCCAAAATGAGGAATCTGAAAAGTTCTAATGTAAAATAATAAACCATGCGCTATTTTGTACTTTTTATTTTGATAACGGCCCATTTGGGGCTATTTGCGCAGAATGTGAACAAACAGAATTTTCCCGAAAAGAAAAATTTTAACCGGGTGGAGATGGCTTTGCCTCAAGTGAACGGGTATACCGTGTTACGATGTGACTTCCATACCCATACTGTATTTTCAGACGGCCTGGTATGGCCGACTTACCGCGTAGGGGAAGCCTGGGCACAGGGACTGGATGTACTGGCCATTACCGATCATATTGAATACCGTCCCTTCAAAGAATATGTTAGCGGAGATTTTAATACTTCCTACGAACTGGCCTTACCGGTGGCGCAGGAGTATGGGATCATGCTTATCAGAGGGACCGAGGTTACGCGCAAACAGGGGGTGATTGGTCATTTCAATGCGTTGTTTATTCAGGATGCCAATGGTATTGAGCAGGCAGATCCTGAAAAAGCCTTGCAGGCCGCTTATGACCAGGGGGCCTTCATCATGTACAACCATCCGGCCTGGGCACTGGATACCTGTCTGTTGACCGAATTCCAGCAGGATATGATAGACAAAGGCCTGGTCAGGGGCATAGAAGTCTTCAACAACGACGAATTTTACCCCAGGGCGCTTTCCTGGAGCCGGGATCGGCAACTGACTGTTTTTGCCTCTTCCGATGTCCATGAGACCATCAACGATGTACTGGAAGCTCATTTTCCGGATGGAACCGGGACTGCGTTCAGGCCAATGACTTTAGTATTTGTTAAGGAGAAGAGCGAGCAAGGGGTTCGGGAAGCCCTGGATAACAAGCGCACCCTGGCTTATTTTTACGGCAACGTAGCCGGGGAGGAAAAGTGGCTCAAATCGCTGTTCCTGGCTTCTGTACAATGGGAAAAAGTATCGGAGAGAGGCAAGTCGATCTCTTATCGTGTGACCAACCTTTCCGGGATTCAATATAAGTTCACCATTGGCGGTACCCAATACATTCTGGATGGGGGCGCTTCCATTCAGATATCCCTGCCTGCGGCACAGCGGGAAGTGGTTATGCACATTCTGAACATGCATTATTACGAAGGCAAGCACCCGGTGGTGAGTATGGTGTTGGGGTGAGGTGGAACCTTGCCGCGCCAAATTTTAATTCAAAATTCTAAGACACTCTTTATTAGTTAGTTGTAAAAAGTATTAAAAAAGTGGCGCGGCAAGGTTCCACCTACCTGTCGGAAAATTTGTAATTGTAGGGATTGTTTCCTACATTTATCTAACATTTCCGATCAATGGGTACCATCATATTTATCCGTTCCATAA
This sequence comes from uncultured Muribaculaceae bacterium, assembly GCA_964542305.1. Lineage (GTDB taxonomy): Bacteria > Bacteroidota > Bacteroidia > Bacteroidales > UBA932 > DMER64. The sequence continues at coordinate 39,288 of CAZITX010000004.1, forward strand.
GGCGTAAGGTTCAAGACCTTTTTTCTATTGCCTGTTTTTATCTTTCTTACCATCCAATATGCGATAATTACTCTACTCTGTGGCAGGGTGATGGTATTGGTAGGGGGATTTCTGTGAGAATCCATTTAAACCTATAAATCATGAATAATTTAAATAATGAACAGCTCTCATCTGGCTTTCAGGCAGATCAGGATAGCTACATTCCACCTGAAATCACCGTTTTAGTAATTAACCTGGAACAGGGTTTTGCCGCCTCTTCCGCCTCGGGCGCTGAAGACTGGGGTTCTATTAGTTGGTAACAGTATTAAGCATTAAGCGATGAAAACATTAAAGAATACGTCAATATTCCTGTTCCTGGCCATGATACTGTGTACATGTATGCCCCAGGAGGGACCCGATCCCGGCCCTACCGGCGGATCAATAACCATAACGGGTCAAACGGAAACCCAAGGAACTAAAACCATCTTGTCCGGCGCGGAAGGCCTGGAGACCTACTGGGTTGGGGGTTCCGATCAAATCGGGATATTTTCGCCCGAGGCTATAGCCACAAGTGAGGGCACTCCGGAAGCAAATCCCGCCAAGAACCTTGCCTTTACGGCACTAGCCTCGGCAAAAAGCTCGGGTTTTAACGGGACCATGTTTTGGGGTACCGGAGATCATCATTTTTACGCGTATTACCCGCGAAATTCGGGATTTACCGGAGAGCGGACGGCTGTACCCGTTTCCCTTCCCTGGGAACAGACGCAGTCTGCGGCCGGGAATACAGCCCACATCGGGGCGTTGGATTTTATGGTGGCGACTCCTCTTACGGTTACCCCTCCAGGAGCGGTGAACTTTACTTTCAATCATGTGTTTACCATGATAGAGTTTCAGATCACTGGCAGTGGAACATTGAGCCAGGTGAGCCTGAGCGGGGCCTATCCCCTGGCATGTGAAGGTACTGTTGACCTGACTCAAGAGCCGGATCCGAATTTTTACAATATAACAACGAGCGGAACCACCAATAACGTAACAGTTACTCTGGATACACCGGTTGCGCTAGACCCGACTGTGCCCGTTAGCGTTTACATGATGGTGCTTCCCGGTATTCAAGAAACTATTATGAGGATTTCCCTTACAACTGAAGGGATATGGAAAGAAATGGATAAAGAGACTCCTGATGTTATAGACGGTTTTACCCGCGGTTCAGTTGAACCGGGCTTTGCACGGGGTAAAAAATACGTAGTTTCATTGGATACTGAGGATGAAGGGTGGGGAAATGAATTTACCGATTCCCGGGATACAAATATTTACAGCTACAGACTGATTGGTACTCAAGTGTGGATGACAGAGAACCTGGCTTATTTGCCTACGGTTCACGCTCCGGACCTGGGCTCAGATTTGTCCCCGAGATATTACGTTTACAATTACGAAAAGGACAATATTATTGACGCAAAAATAACCGATGAATACATCTTTTATGGAGTGTTGTACAACTGGCCGGCTGCCATGGCAGCATCAACCAGCAGCAGCGCAAATCCCAGCGGTGTACAAGGAGCTTGCCCTGATGGCTGGCACCTGCCCAGTGATGCGGAGTGGACAACCCTTACTGATTATCTTGGAGGAACCTCTGTTGCCGGCGGCAAAATGAAAGCGACAGGCACTTTAGACGCAACAACAGGTTTGTGGGAAGATCCCAACACCGGCGCAACAAATACAAGTGGTTTTACAGCTCTTCCTGGAGGATACCGTACCTCCATTGGAACATTCTACGGCATTGGCTCCACCGGTCACTGGTGGAGTTCTACGGAGCGCGATACGGATGCCTGGTACCGGAGCATGGCCTACAATTACAGCTACGTAGGCAGGGGCGGCACCGGCAAGGGATACGGATTTTCTGTACGTTGTCTTAGGGATTGAAGTTTAATTTTTGGTGTATTTTTTCTGCAGGGCTTGATTTTAAAAAAAGAGAGTATAACGTGTACCTGTAAGAGATCCAAAAATACCTGTTCCATTTTTAATATTGGAGTGTATACGGATAGGCTCAGCATATATATCATTTGCAGAACAGTTATACAATTCCAATGTTTTTAAATATTTGTAGTAATCTTCTGATATCTGTTGTAAATTAACAACAACGTAAGGTCTGAAATAATTGGATGTGCGTTGACGTGTCTCTATAGTAAAATCGTATGTGGTTCCATCAAATATTGAATCATCAAAAACATTTGAAAAATACGCCGCCCATCCATTATAGGAAACAGATAAGTTCTTGTCTTCAAATACAATATCGTAGGAAGTAAACAAATCATTAACATAGTATATGGAATCTGAAAGAGCACCAAGGCTTCGTACATTAAGTCTGTAATAATTTTTTTCTCCCGCCGGATCCCTTAATCGTGCTGTGATAGACATAATTGTATCTGTCCCTGACCAGTCCGGGTCATCATTAGGAATGTCGTAGTGATCAATCTTACTATAAAAAGAATTGTGACGAACTATCTCAAAATCAGGCGAATTGAGAATGGTTGTGTTAGCCTCAACCGGATCACAACCCTCGAAAGATGCCTTCAACTGAAGTTGATCTCCCTCCATTGGACAGTAATCGGATACAAAGCAATTATCTATGTTGTCATAGGCCATCTTAACAGGCAATGAATTATTTATAGTCATTTGTACTAAAGCCGTGCTAAGAGTCTGTTTTTCAGGAGTCATCCAACTATCCGGATCAAGGAAGAAGAGGCTTTTATATACGTAAACCTTAATAGGTTCGCCTGCGATGGCAAGGGCATTTAAGGTTATCAATGGTTTTGTTTCCTCTCCTGAAAAGGAGATGTTTTTTTCACAACCATTCAAAATAATCAATAATAATAGGCAAAAAATCCATTTCATAACTAAAACTGGTATGAATAACTAAGTGAAGGCATAAACGGGAACAGGCAGAGCTTCTTAAGCACATACCTGTTTGAATCAAAAGCCGGATACACTGCATATGCATTCATTCGATTGTAAACGTTATAAATGTTTATAGACAGGGTACTTTTTCCTCTTTTGTGCACCAGGTAATAGTTGATGGCAATGTCCAGGCGATGGTAATCATCCATAACAAATCCATTCCTTTCCAGGTATGTTGAGAGACGTTGATACCCGTCCAGGTTAACCTGGTCCGGTTGTTGCCCGGAAGTAATAAACAAAACAGGTTCACGACTTGAGGAAAGATAGGATACCGGAAGGACTGTCAAATCCGGGATATAACGTCCAATAAAAGCCACTTGTGACAATGTGGCCCGATACCCTGTATGGTAAACAAACGTGCCCGACACTTCCCATTTTTTGCTGATTTGATGTGAAACGGTCATGCTCAAACTGTTCCGGCAGTCATTTTTAGCGAAAAATACGTCTCCGTTATTAAGCACATTGCCCTCCCGGTTAAACTTTCTGAGAGATTTTGACCACGTATAGGCAATCCATCCTGTCGTCCTTCCAACAGATTTTTGTGCAAGGAATTCCACTCCGTATGATGTCCCTTTACCTATGGCCACTTTATTTTCCCACCCTTCCGAAGTGTTGAAGAAAGTTATGCCGTCTCTATATTCCAGTACGTTGTTCATGGTCTTATAATATCCTTCCATCGAAAAACGAATGCCAGATTTATCCAGATCATAGAAGAAGCCCAGTGAGGCTTGGTGAGAGGTTAAGGGTACAATTTGATTGCTAACAGGCACCCATATATCTGAAGGCATCACAAGATTGGCGCTGTTTAACCCGTGGAATGCCTGGCTCATGTAGGAATAGGACGTTTTTATGGAAAAGTTATCAGTCATCAGTATCCTTATGTTGACACGTGGTTCAGGATAGACGTATATCCTATCCTTTACGCCGTATATGTTAAGGCGTAACCCCATATTCATACTGAACTTGTCATTTACCCGCCATTTATCTTCAACATATATTGCCCCGTTAATAAGTTTTGATGGGTTTCCTGTGTTTATGTCAGAGACATCAACTGTTTGTGAGGAAGCTATAATGGTTGTTATGTCCCGGTGTGTCTTGACTATGGGTGAGAACTGTTTTATTGATAATTTCATTCCAGCGGATAGTGTGTTATTGGCTGTCAACAAGGATGTTACATCGGAGTTCAAATTATAGTCTTCAATACCTGATAAAAATTTTATGCTGGAGTTCGTATGCTGGTAGAAACTGTCCGTAGGGTTATTTAGAGGAATAAATTCCTCCTTAATGGCTGAATTCTTATTAAGTTCATAACGGAAACGACTGAAATATAGCCCTGTATTAAGGATTGTTTTTTCTCCGTAAATGCGATTCCAGTGTACACTTGCCAGGATATTGCCCCAGTTATTATTAATGTCTTCCTGGTTACTTTTTCTATAGGTCTCTATTTTCCCTTGTCGTTCTTGTTGGCTTTCCATTTGACTCATTTCTCCATCCAGATTTAGGCGATCGCCACCGCAATAGAATAGTGCGGAAATCTTACTTTTTTTAGAGAGTTTATGTGTTATTTTGGCGTTAAGGTCAAAATAAGACATATTGACAAACTGTGACAAAGCTTCTGTTTTGTCATATATCTTTTCCAGAATGGGTCTTGTAAATAAATTGAAATACGATATTCTTGCCGAGACAATGAACGATGTTTGCTCTTTAATGATAGGTCCCTCGGAAAATAGTTTAGCAGATAACATGCCCAGGGAGCCTGCTCCATGGAAAGATTCAAAATTACCGTCTTTCATCTTGGCTTCAATTACCGATGAAATGTGCCCTCCGTACCGGGCGGGAAAATTTCCCTTGTGGACGACGATTTCTTCAATGACGTCGGGATTAAAAGCAGATACAAACCCTTTAAGATGTTCAGCATTGTATATGGATATTCCCCCCATTGTCATATCGTTTTGGTCGTATGAGCCGCCCCTGATATACACCCCGGCGAAACCATCTCCCCCGGAATGGATACCCGGTAATAATTGAACCATTTTCATTATATCGGGTTCTCCAAGTAGTGCCGGAGCTTTTTTTACCTGGGCCACAGGAATAGATACTGTCCCCATCTGTGTACTGTGAGCTCCCAAATCAGACTGTCGGGCATATATAGTGATTTCGTCCAGATCCGGATTTGGCTGTAGTCTTACGTTCAGGATAGTGTCGCAGGTAATTGTGAGTTGTACTTCTTGCGTTATGTATCCTACGTAGCTGAAATCTAACAGTACGCCACCTTTTGGTAATTTTATGGTGTAAGTCCCATCGCTATGTGTGTATGTGTTTCGTAGTCCTACATCGCTTATAATTGATGCCCCGTTTAGGCATTCACCTGTTAATGAGTCGTATACGATTCCTCTCACAACAAATTTGTTTTGTCCGTAAACACTAGCCGGTATCAGCAATATTAACAATATTAACAATTTGCAGAGAACAAAGAAAAGAAAAGCCCTCATTTTACAAGTATTCACGTAACGGTTCAAAAAAGGCTGAATAAACAATTGTGCCTTGAGAATTTTCAATACTACAACTAATCTGGAATGTACCTCCTTGATTAAAAAAGATTGCTACAGAATCTGCAGCAGAAGATACAATATAACCTCCTTTTTCTTCATCACAAAAGTTCCAATGATAAGTAGCATTAGCATATTCGGCTATGTGTGGAAATATTCTGTAGATATAAGTATTCCCCAAGGTGATGTATGCCGGTCCGATTATTGCGGGGGCGTAATAGTATGTTCTGTTGGTAGTGTACGAAGCGGGAACTGTCGTGGGGGCGTGTCTCACTAATGGACCCTCTCCCCATTTTGAAGTATAATATGATGTGCCATATGATGAAAGTGCCGAATGGTCACCGCTGTAATATACTCTGGTATATCCATAATTATTACCCTGGGTTGCAGAGCTATATAAATCATTTGTCCAATATTTGGATAAATTGATACCTCCATAATCAATCCAACAGGTTGCCCCTCCTTCCGATATGTTCCATGCATAACTGTGGCAGTTGTAGGTGCGTGAAGCACTGTCAATAAGGATTACATTGTAGTTGTTAAGTACATCCATTGTGCTTTCAAAAATTACCCAGGAAGAGACTTCATCTCGTATATATGCAGTAATTTCTTGTCTTAAAGGCGTATATATGATAGTAAAATAGTCACTCATTGCTTTAATTCTCTTTGACTTTGACATATCAAGTAAAAGGTAACCTTGATAAACCAATGGGTTTTTTCTTTTCTCAGATGCTTTTTCAGACAGGTAAAAATATAAAGAGTCCTTCTGTATATCATTCAGTTGAGAGATAAAAGTATCATTTGCAAGTAGTAACTCAATATATCTTAAATGAAGTGGCGAAGATAGCGTGTCCAGGTTTGATATAAAGGGATCTTCGAGTACTTTAATGTTTGAATATAATTTCAACAGTTTTATAGTTCCATCTTTTCTTGATGATAACTCTTTTAGACCGTTGAAGTTTTTTATCATAAAAGAAATACCATATTTTTCGTTATCGGTTAGCATATATTCAAAGAACCCTGATATATTTTTCCATTTAGTAGTGTCTTTTATTGTCCAAAATTTATGGGCATCATTTTTAAAAGAATTGTTCGAATTATATAGGACTATGATACTATCTGCTTGATAAACATTCAAAGATTTGTAAGAGATAGGAGTGGCATCTTGAATACTACAAGAAAAGGAGCATAAAAGACAGAAAGCTGTGATGAGAATGTAGTGTTTCATCAATGTTTAGGTGTATGTATATTTTCTGCCCTGAAATGCAAAAGTTAAGACTTCATATGACAGAGGTAAAGATACAACATTTTGGGAATGATTGTTTAGCAGTTTCTCCATAACAGTATTTTCCTGAATGCGATAGCATAAAATACATCCTGCATGGTCCGATGAAACCGTTCACAAATGCCATCCGTTTGCGGGTTTTTTCCTTTCGTTTTTCAAATTAGCGGAACTTTTGCGGAACTTTTTAAAAAAGAAAAAACCAAACTACTGAATTTCAATAGTTTGGTTTTAGTAAACGTGCCCAGGACAAGACTCGAACTTGCACACCGTAACCGGCACCACCCCCTCAAAGTGGCGTGTCTACCAATTCCACCACCTGGGCAATTTGCGGGGCAAATATAAGACAAATTTCCTTATTCTTCCTATATTTGTTGGATAAAAAATTGATTATGGACACACATACAACACTTCAGCGTAAGGCTTTAGAAATAGCAGCAAAACTTCGTAACGAGGGAGCAGACAAACCGTCTCCGGAAGAGTCTTTCGGTTTATTCAAACAGAAAGGGGATATGATTTACCTGGTAGGCGATACAGTGTCAAAAAAGGTAGACCTGGACCAGGATTACCGTATACAGAAAATCATGCTGTCTGCAATGCGTAAGAACTTGGTATCGTGTGTTCAGGAGGTATCCGATGGAGGTGTTTTTGAAGCTTTGCTTAGGGCAGCCATGCCCGCCGGACTGGGTTTTGATATTACCACGGATTCTGAGATCCCGGAAGAGCAGTTTTTGTTTGAAGATCCAGGGACCTGTGCCGTGGTTACGGTTTCCGTTGAAAAGGACGAAGAACTGGTTCAGTATCTTTTTGATAACAGGATCAACGTGATGACATTGGGCCACGTAACCAAGGGAGATATTCGCATAGATGACCAATCCTACGGAAATATCCGCCAAATATGATCTGACCAACGGGATCTTTAACGCCATTGCCCGCCGGTACGACAGAACCAATAGTATCCTTTCCTTTGGTTTTAACGCCCTGTGGCACCGGAAACTGATTGGTGAAGTGCGAAAGGAGCCACACGAAAAGATCCTGGATCTGGCCTGCGGAACGGGCACCCTTACCAAAAAACTGGCCAGCCTGCCCGGCACCCGCGTAACAGGCGTGGACCCCTCGGCAAATATGCTCTCCGTGGCGCAAAAAAGACTCGGCACAAAAGAAAATATTAGTTTAATAAAGGGATATGCCGAGTCCCTTCCGTTCTCCGAAGGATCTTTTGCGGTGGTGACGGTTTCCTACGGAATCCGAAATTTTGCCCAGATGGAAGTTTCTCTGCAGGAAACATGGAGAGTGCTTGAGCCGGGTGGCCGGCTTTTCATATTGGAATTTTCGCCGGAAAAAGGGGATTCGCCCGGAAATGTTTTGAAAAGGTTTTATATTCATAGGATATTACCGCGTATTGGGTGGCTAAGTACCGGTCAAAAGCAGGCATACCGGTACCTGCGGGATTCGGTGGAATCTTTTCCGCAAGCCGGAACCATATGCAGTAAAATGGAAGATGCGGGATTTACAGAAGTATCACACACCCGTTTAAAACCGGGTGTAGCCGTTTTGTTTACAGGTGCTAAATTAAGATGATGGATTATAGTTTCAGTTCTGTTTTCACTCTTTTGCTCTACCTTTTTTACCTGGGGTTGGCACTTTATTTCATTTACGATCTGATCTTTAAAAAACACAATCCGGTTAAATCACTTTCCTGGATCGTGGTCATGCTTTTACTTCCGTACATCGGGCTGATACTTTATATCTATGTAGGCAGGGATTACAGGCGAATAAAAATTTACAGCCGGAAAGGATTGCACGACGAAAGATTGAAAAAAGAACTGAGTGCCCAACAGGTAGAACAATTGAATGCTACCCGGGATGAATTGCCTGATGCCATTGCCTCTCATAAAAAAATTGTACTGCTGGCACTTAACAACAGCAGGAGCATCCTGACCGAACACAACCGAACACAGTTGTATTTTACCGGAAAAGAAGCACTGGAAGCCATGTTCAAAAGTGCTGAGCGTGCAAAACAACACATTCATCTGCAGTCTTTTATCATAGAAAACGATTCAGTAGGGACACAGTGGAAAAATTTGCTGATAAAAAAAGCCGAAGAAGGTCTTGATGTATGTGTCATTTACGATGATTTTGGAAGCTGGCATTTGCCCCGTTCTTTTAAAAATCAAATGCTGGAGGCCGGGGTGCACATGCAGCCCTTCGGGAAAGTCCGGTTTCCCGGAATGCGAACCATGATCAATTACCGGAATCACCGCAAGCTCTTGATAGTGGACGGGGTAGAGGGGTTCCTGGGCGGAGTCAACATTGCCGACAGGTACTACGATGGGGGAAACAGCCTGGAATGGCGCGACACACAAATGCGCATTGAAGGTGAAGCGGTCCGGCAACTGGAGTCAAGTTTTTTAATGGACTGGTATTTTATCACACATAAAAACCTCAGAAGAAGGAAACCTTACACGTACCGTCTTCCCACATTGGAAGAAGACAAGGTCCCTGAAACCTGCCACATCCAGATAGTAAGCTCCGGACCGGACAGCGATTGGGCAGATATTATGCAATTGTACCTGACTTTCATTACGGAGGCTAAAGAACGCATTAGCATAACTACTCCGTATTTTATTCCAAATGAATCCATACTCAACGCGCTGCGTACGGCAGCCCTCGGAGGTGTAGAAGTACGTTTGATGTTGCCCCGGGTAGCAGATAGTCGCTTTGTCCATTTCGCCAGCTTGTCCTATGTCAGTGAATTGTTGGATGCTGGTGTTAAGGTGTACCTATACACTAAAAGCTTCATCCATTCCAAAACCATCAGCATAGACGGAAAAAGTTGCGTTATTGGTTCAGCCAACCTGGACAACAGGAGCCTGGACCATCATTTTGAAGTAGGTGCCATAGTCTATAATCGGCAAGTAAGCCGGGAACTGGAAGATCAGTTTGACCGCTACACGAATGATTCCCGTTTGATATCTCCCAAAGCCTGGGAGAAAAGACCGGTACGACAAAAAATTGCAGAGGCACTTACCCGCCTGTTAAGCCCGTTACTCTAATTGCGCAAAAATGGTTTTCAGTTAACCTGTATTTTTTGAAGTATGGTTTCACTGGATCCGTCACTGTAAAAGACGATCACTTTGAGGGTATGCTCACCCGCAGGCAGAATGAGGGTAAATCCGGAAGTTTGCGGAACACCGTTAAAAAACCATTGTTCAGAAACCCTTGCCGGGCCGTTTCCGGAAAGTAGCAACAGGAAAGGATCACCTGCAGCATACACGTCTTTGGTCATATATATGCCGTAATACGGTAAAGGTTCTGAACTTCCGGTTGTAAATGCAATCCGGTTACCTGTCCGGGTAATGTTTCGTAAATCATAACCTGAAGGTTTCCCGTCCCAGTCAACGGCTGCCGGTTGTGTAAGCGAAGTAAATTCTGTTACCGGCAAAGATCCCGGGAAGGGTGAGTAATAGGGATTTTTGGCTTCAATCAGGTCAAAACACTCGTGGTCGCTGTAATTGTTTACTTCATTGTTGTCCCAACGGGAAAGGTATTCCGGACTCCTGTCCACGTGATAGATCAGCAGTCCTTCATGTGGCAGGTAGAGGTCCCAACCTGTTTTTCGGCGGGTTTCATAAAGGTAATACTCTCCATCGGGGAAATAATTCTGTGTAAAAGAAGGAGTAGGTGAGCGAAAACCGGTATTCATAAAAACGGGATCCAGTTCATAATAACCAGTTTGCTTAAGAGCGGGAACTTCTCCTGTAGTGATCCATCCCACCAACGCTCTTTCCATCACACTAAAATAAGGCGGGGTACGTCCCGCATTGTTGTAATTACCATCCGACATTAATGAGTAAGGACCCAATTCTTCTGACTGTCCGTTGTCCCCGTAATCTGTATCATAAAAATCAGGCAGTCCAAGCACATGACAGAATTCGTGGCAGAAGGTTCCTATCCCCGCATAATCCTGATAATCAGGAGTTCCTCTGAACTCAGACGTGCAGGCATACGTGCCGGTTTTCACACCGTCTGCCGTAACCCAATTGTAGATGCTCCATTGATGCGGCCAAATGGTATCGTCTCCGCCTCCTTCCGCCTCGTTGTACCCTGCATAATACACAAATATGTTGTCAATATAGCCGTTGTTGTCGGTATCATATTGCGAAAAATCAATTCCAAGCGTCTGGTCTGCCAACTTTACCGCATCTTCTACCATTTCCTGCGGTCTCAAATCGTAGCCTTTACGGTCATTTTCTCCGTAATAAGCATAATTCTGGGGAAGTGTCACCGGTCCGATGACATCAAATTGCGGACTGAAAGCTCCCGACGAATTGTCATAAAAATAATCATAGGCCGAGCCGGTGCCCCGGTTTGCATTGTACCCGGGTAAATTGAGCATATTAAAAAAATCTTCGTTTGCCGAGGCGGATGTGAATGTCAGATCGGCGAATTGTACCAGGATAACCAGGAATGGCTTTTCTCCGATGGAAATGGATCGGGCGGGAACATTGACCGGTGTTGCAACGGAAGTCCTGCGCAATTCCGATGCTTGCTGCAAAGCGACGGCAGGTGGCCTGTCCGGTAACAGGTCCTGTACCAGCGGTGTTGCCGGGGATTCAACAACACGGTTGGGAGTCAGGACCCGCCTGCCATCAGATGAAAATTGAGCATAATAGTAAAACCGGTCCTTTCCCTGCATTACCAGGCGCCCGCCACTTGTTTTCCAATTCAGAAATTCATCCCCGTGTATACGGATGGTCAAAAAGCTTCCATCGGGTTGGACAACGCGTACAGGAAAAGGATAGGCCTTAACGCCAGAGACTTTAATCGGGTTTTCGCACAGGAAAAACAGCAAACACAGGAGTGTGATCAAAATCCGTTTCATTGTAGCTCGTTTTGAATAACATAACCTGTGAAATCATTCGTATCTACAAGCCAAAGCTTGTTTTCCCGGGAACGGAGCAGTACAACGGAACGGGTACCGGAAGAAAGTCTGGCAAAGCCTTCAGAGGCTATCTCTACATGGAGATGATCACAGGGAACTGCCTCCTGGGGAACGGGTCCGAAAGAAAAAACCTTACATTGTCCAAGATGTTGAATTCGAAAATAGAGACCGTTTTCTGCGTTAAAAACAACACATTGGTTCACAAACGGTGTGTATGTAGCAAGGGGCAGATTGTCGGGAGTGTAGACACCCGGAAGGCTACATTGAAATAGAGGCTGTTGTGCGTAAGGGGCTTGTGTAACGGTTAGAGTGTCCTTTACCTGTTCACTTTCACTGCTGATAATGATGGATGTTTGGCGTTGTGTAAGCAACGCATTGGGAGCAGCGGAAAATGCCAGCTCCGTAAGGGATACGGGATCGGTTTGATTGACTGTGATCCATCCTGCATCTTCAGGTATAATCACAACGTAAGGGACATTGGTGCTCAAATTGACAGCAAAAACGGCCTCCTCTTCCAGGTATACCGTTGATGGTTCAACTGACAGTTCTTCCCTTGGAGATTGATAAACTGTAAGCGTATCCGATAAAGTGGACTGCTGATCACGAACTATCACCTGTGCCGTACGGCTCTCATCACCCGTAAGAGGGTGGATCAGCAGGTTTAGCACATCGGTTCGTATGGCTTTGGTAGTGATCATTTCCAACCAGTCAGGGGATCCGGGAATAATAATATCGTACTGAATGTTGGTCCTCAATTGAACCGGATATTCTCCGCCGGCTGAGGGAACGTTCAGGAACTTGTTGGAAAGGATCAAACGATCAACCTGTGCCTGATATACGTGCAGGGTCTCCGAAAGAGTGCCGTTACTGAAAATGACCGTTCCGTGCCGGGCTCCGTCTTCTGTCCCTTCGCGGACCGTGAAATATTCCGTGGAGGAGATGAGCCCTTTTGTTGCGACCGGGTTTGGTTTGTTATTGACGATCCATGGATAGGCAGCGGGAACGGTAACCGTATAATCGGTGTTATGTTGTATTTCTACTGAGAAATATCCTCCTTCAGAAGGAATATTCTGTACATCCGAAGAAAGCAACAGGGCATCTTTTTGTTTTTGTGTAACGGTAATGTTTTGAGAAAACTCACCGGCAGTGGTTCTCAGAACAGTATTTCTATCGTCATAGCTGTTGTTAGCTTCCAGTGTTTTAAGCACAACCTGATGGGTCCCCGGGCCTCCCGAGAGAGGTTGAACAGAAAGCCATGGAACTTGTTCCGGGTTGAAAGCAATAGTCCAATCCGTTTCAGATGCAACTTGAAACGACTGCTCATATTGGGCCGTATTCTGCAAAACCACATTTCCCGGATAAAGAGCCAGATAAGTAACCGCCTGATAAACCGGAACGGATACGGTTTGTTCGTTACTGTAGATTCGCAGAGAATCAATTCTGGGTATGCCGGTAGTGTTTAAACCACGCAGGTAAATATACGTGGTTTTGTTGCCGGATGTGCCCGTTGAAGGAGATACATCCACCCATGTATTGCCGGCACTGAAGGTCGCTGTCCAGGAACCGGGCGCATAAAAATGAACCTGGAGCGTATCGCCGGGAATTTTATATTCCGGTATGATAATTTGATTGGTTGCGGGCAATATAACAGAGAGTGCATCGTTTTCAGGAATGCAGCCGCTGACAGGCAAAATGAGCAGCAACAGGGGAATGAATCTGCGGGAATTCATATCTAAAGATAAGGAATCTTCAAGATACTTGTGCAAAATTGAGGAGATTCCTATATTTGTAACAGCATTTACTATATAATATGTTACTAAGTAAAAAAATGGGGGTTTATTTGAACCAGGCACATTTCCTGTTCAAACAATGCTTTCTTAGCGAACTGGTAGCCAATAACGTAGATCTCACCCCCGAGCAGTACCTGCTTATTGATCTGTTATGGGATGAAGGGCCCCTGACTCAACAGGAAATTGCCGACCAGATGCAAAAGGATAAAAATTCCATTACAAAGCTCATTGACGGTCTGGAAAAAAAAGGCTATGTAACACGGGAAACCAATCCCAGGGATCGCCGTAAAAATCGGGTGGTAGTCACCAAAATAGGTGAAGAAAAAAAACAGGAAATAACACGCATAGCCATAAATGCAGCGGATAACATTTTGGGCGGGATCCCTACCGAAGAGTTAAACACCGTGGTGGAAGTTTTGAACAAGCTCAACAAAAACATGAAAAAACTTTTGCAGAAGAAATAAGAATGACTACAGAATACATATTGAAGAATTGTGCTACAGGAAGACTTTTTGAAGATACGGGATGGCTTTTATCTGATCCTCAGTGCCAGGATCCGGCTTTGATAAGGGCTATGTACAAAAAGAAACAGCTTGATTACGACCGAACAGATAACGGGTTGTATCGCTATTCAGACTGGATGCCCGTAAGAAGGATGCTCAAAGGTTCGGCCGCTCCTGTGACATATAAGAGTGAAGCCCTGGCCGGACATCTGGGACTTAAAAACCTGTACGTTACCTTTAGTGGATATTGGCCCCAAAGAGGTGCCTTTATGAAAACCTGTTCTTTTAAAGAGACCGAGGCTTATTCCGTCTGTGCTCATATTCCTGATAACGAAAAACGAACCATGATAGTGGCTTCTGCCGGCAATACGGCAAGAGCTTTCGCGCGGGTATGTTCCCAAAATAAAATTCCCTTGTTGCTCTTTGTTCCATACGATAATCTGGATACACTATGGTTCGAAGACCGGCTGGATCCTTGTGTGAAACTGCTCTGTTCTCCTCCCGGATCGGATTATTACGATGCCATTGAGATGAGCAATCGTTTTTGTGAAGATAAGGTCCATTTTTTTGCCGAGGGGGGGGCCAAAAACATAGCGCGTCGTGACGGCATGGGAACCACCGTCCTTTCTGCAGCGACTTTTATTGGGAGGATCCCCGATTATTATTTTCAGGCTGTGGGAAGCGGAACCGGTGCGATTGCCGCTTGGGAAGCCAACAAACGTTTGATTGAAGACGGCCGTTTTGGAAATACAATCATGCGGCTGATACCTTCACAAAATGCACCATTCTTACCGATTTACGAAGCCTGGAGTTCCGGCGAAAGGGAAATGAAGACGATGGGTGCCGGAGAAGCTCGCCAGAGATCGGCAAGCATTCGTGCCAAAGTCCTGGCCAACAGAAAACCTCCATACAGTATTCCCGGCGGGTTGTACGATGCCCTGTTGGAAACCGGGGGATATATGGATTACGCAACCAATCAGGAACTGGAGCGGGCAAAGCATTTGTTTGAAACCCTCGAAGGCATTGACATTGATCCTGCTGCAGGAGTCGCTGCGGCCAGCCTGATTAAAAATGTCAAGGCCGGGAAAATTGATCCGGATGCCGTAATTATGCTTAACATAACAGGGGGAGGAGAGAAATTGTTCAAGAAAGAACACGCCGTAAAATACATGAAACCCCTGGAGGATCTGTCCCTTTTGAGTGCGTAGTTAATTTTATGCCTAAGCGTTTTGTTTTAACGGAGAATCCGGTTCCCCGGCCATCATGCGGTATTCTATCCTGGATACAAACCGGGGAAAGAATTTGGCCATCAGTACCGTAAGTTTTCCCAGCGGCGTCAGCACAACGGTATTTTTTCTCTTAATGATCCCTTTAAGCATCTGTAAAGCTACGCTATGGGCCGACATCATTTTCTCCTCTGCCCGGGGCGTTTTTCCCTGAGAAGTGCCATCGGCAGTAAGTGCCGAAACACGTACGTTGGAAGATGTAAAACCGGGGGCAAAGATCATTACGTGCAATCCGTCGTAAAGGTGCTCGGTACGTAACGTATCCAGAAAACCGTTTAAGGCGTATTTGGACGCTGAATAGCCTGTCCTTGCGGGAAGTCCTTTGAACCCGGCAATGGAAGTGACTCCCACAACCGAACCTTTGCTTTCCAACAACAGGGGCAATGCGTATTTAGTACAATATACACATCCCCAGAAATTCACATCCATAAGCGTTTTAAGGACAGAAAGGTCAAGGTCTTTAAACAATGCCCGCATGGATAGCCCGGCGTTGTTGACCAGGATATCAATACGCCCAAAACGCTCCACGGTATTATCTATCAAAACTTTACAGTCCTCTTCCCGGGAAACATCTGTAACTACGGTTAAAACAGGATTGTTTTTCAGTTCATCTTCCAGGGCTTTGAGTTTATCACCGGAACGTGCTGCCAGTACAAGAGAAGCTCCTGCCTGTGAAAAAACACGGGCGCATTCCAGTCCAATGCCCGACGATGCGCCTGTGATTATCGCTACTTTGCCCTGTAAGGTCCTCTTCATGGTTATTCAATAGCCATGTTCTTGATCTCAGTCCCTTTGTATTTTCCCGCTTTCAGTTTTTCCTGTATTTCACGAAATGCGTTAAGCGTGTATTCAACATGTTCCAGGGAGTGCATGGCTGTGGGAATAAGCCTGTACATGATAACATCCCGGGGTACGACCGGGTATACCACGACAGAGCAGAATATTTTGTAATTTTCCCTCAGATCTATAAGGATATTTGTGGCTTCAACTAATTCTCCCTTTAAAAATACCGGAGTTACACAAGCTTCAGCTGCTCCAATGTCAAAGCCGTTTTTTCTCAACCCGTCCTGAAGGGTTCTTGTGATAAGCCACAATTTTTCCCGTAATTCGGGTTGCGTGCGGATCATTTCCAGGCGTTTCAACAACCCTTCCACCATGGCCATAGGCAGGCTCTTGGCGTATATCTGGGAACGCAGGTTGTACCTTAGATAATTGATAACATCTGCAGGACCGGCGACAAAGCCTCCGATTCCGGCCATGGATTTGGCAAAGGCCCCAAAATAGAGGTCCACTTCATCCATCACGTTAAAATGCTCCGAAGTTCCGCGTCCGTTTGCGCCCATCACACCGAATCCGTGTGCATCGTCAATCAGGATACGGAAATTGTATTTCTTTTTCAGTGATACGATCTGATCCAGGAATCCCAACGCACCGGTCATCCCGTATACGCCTTCTGTAATGAGTAAAATGCCGCCTCCTGTTTTCTCTGTCAGGCGGGTAGCACGTTCCAGGGCTTTATCGCATTTTTCCAGATCATTATGGGGATATACGATCCTCTGTCCCATATGAAGACGCATACCGTCCATGATGCAGGCGTGAGCCTGTGAATCATAAACCACTACATCCCGCCGGTTCAGCAGGGCATCTATGGTCGAAACCATCCCCTGGTATCCGAAATTAAAGAGGAAAGCATCTTCTTTTTTCTCGAAATCCGCCAATTCACGTTCCAGTTTTTCATGCAGGGAAGTGTGTCCGCTCATCATACGGGCTCCCATGGGATAAGCCAGACCCCATCTCTCGGCTCCGGCCGCATCGGCTTTTCTGACCTCGGGATGGTTGGCAAGTCCCAGGTAATTGTTGAATGTCCAGGCCAACATCTTTTTGCCCTGGAACATCATATAGGGCTCAATGGGACCTTCCAGCTTCGGGAACATGAAGTATCCGTGCGCTTTCCTGCGGTATTGGCCTAAAGGACCGCCTTCATCTTTTTTTATTCTTTCAAAAATGTCCATAATTAAGCGTCTATGTTTGCGTATTTGGCGTGTTGTTCTATGAATTCCCTGCGGGGAGGCACTTCATCTCCCATCAACGTGGAAAAAATCCGGTCTGCTTCAGCGGCATTATCTATGGTGATCTGACGCAGGATACGGTTTTCGGGATTCATTGTGGTATCCCATAACTGGGACGCGTCCATTTCGCCAAGACCTTTGTAACGTTGTATGGTTACTGCACTTTCTTTTCCCTTACCCAACTCTTCCACGGCAGCCCGGCGCTGTTCTTCCGTCCAGCAATACCGTTCTTCTTTTCCTCTTTTTATCAGGTATAGAGGCGGGGACGCGATATATACGTGACCGTTCTGTATAAGGTCCGGCATATGGCGGAAAAAGAAGGTTAGCAGCAGGGTGTCAATATGGCTTCCGTCCACATCGGCGTCCGTCATTATGATCACGCGATGGTACCTGAGTTTGGTCATATTCAATGCCTTACTATCTTCTTCGGTGCCTCGTGTCACGCCGAATGCCGTATAGATATTGCGTATTTCTTCGTTTTCGAATACCCGGTGTTCCTGGGCTTTCTCCACGTTCAGGATCTTACCCCGCAAGGGCAATATTGCCTGGAAAGAACGGTCGCGGCCGCTTTTTGCCGTACCGCCTGCCGAGTCTCCTTCCACCAGGAATATTTCACTCTTTTCCGGATCCCGGTTGGAGCAGTCTGCCAGTTTCCCCGGCAAGCCGGCACCGGACATCACGGTTTTGCGCTGTACCAGCTCCCTGGCCTTGCGGGCTGCGTGCCGTGCCGTTGCTGCCATGATCACTTTTTCCACAATGGTTTTGGCATCCTTGGGATTTTCTTCCAGGTAATTCTCCAAAGCAGAGCTCACGGACTGGGAAACGGCAGCCATGACTTCGCTGTTGCCGAGTTTGGTTTTTGTCTGTCCTTCAAACTGTGGTTCGTTTACCTTTACCGAGATAATGGCCGTTAATCCTTCCCTGAAATCTGCCGGATCTATGTCGAATTTCAGTTTACTGAGCATTCCGCTTTTATCGGCATAATTCTTAAGGGTGGAGGTCAGTCCCCTCCGGAATCCCGTAAGGTGGGTCCCTCCTTCTATGGTATTGATATTGTTGACGTAGGAATGAATATTTTCCGTGAATCCCGTATTGTATTGCATGGCGATCTCAATAGGGATATTGGTCTTGTTTGTTTCCAGGTAAATGGGGGTCTCGGTCAGTGGATCACGCGTTTTGTCCAGGAATTTTACAAAATCAAGCAACCCTGTCTCAGAATAAAATTCGTCTTTCCGGAACCCTTTTCTAACGATGTTTTCTTCTTCAATTTCTTCTGTAAAGGTATCTTCTTCCGCATTTTCCCGGTGGTCTTCTATGGTAAGACGGATGCCCTTGTTCAGAAAGGCCAGTTCCCGGAGTCTTGCCGAGAGAATGTCGTAGCTGTATTCGGTTCCAATAGTAAAAATATCTTTGTCTGGAACAAAATAGATTTCGGTTCCTGTTAAATCGCTGTCTCCAATAATCTCTACGGGAGCCTGCGGAACGCCCCGCGAAAATTTCTGTCTGAATATTTTGCCTTCCCGGTAAATGGTAGCTATTAACTTGTCTGATAATGCGTTAACACAGGAGAGCCCTACGCCGTGCAACCCTCCGGATACTTTGTAGGAGTCTTTTGAAAATTTACCACCGGCATGCAATACAGTCAGAACCACTTCAAGGGCAGACCTTTTCTCTTTTTCGTGCATTCCTGTAGGAATACCACGACCGTTGTCTATAACAGTAATGCTGTTGTCGGGATTGATAATTACTTTTATCTGGTCACAATAACCGGCCAGCGCTTCGTCAATGGAATTGTCCACCACTTCATAAACAAGGTGGTGTAATCCCCTGGATCCGATGTCCCCGATGTACATGGAAGGACGTTTTCTGACAGCTTCCAGTCCTTCCAGGACCTGGATGCTCTCTGCAGAATACTGATTCTCTTTGCTCACTTTTTCATGCTTTGAATAACACGCAAAGTTATGGAAAAAGCATCAGAAAACCTAATTAAAAACGGAATGTTATACCTCCCCCGAAAGTCAATCCGGGATTGGGATAGAGATAAAAATACGAGATGTCTTTGTCCAACAGGTTGCTTCCAAAAACATAGGCAGATAAAAACCGGTTCATGACGTATTCCAGACGCGCACCCAGATCAAAAAAACCGGGTACGATAACATCAGGAGCCCCATCTGTCCAGGAGGGAGCAAGGCAGGTATCGCGCCAATAACCCGTTGCGCTGATAATAATGCGTTCACGCCAGTTATATCGAGCGTATCCGGATGCTTCCCATACCGGTTTATGCCAGGGCGGGTTGCCTGAACTCAGCGCATAATGGTGCCATTCTCCGGTGATACCGGCTTCAAAGGGATCGGAACGGAACGTCAGTGAAGCGCCTGCCGAATAACGGGTCTCATTGGCATAATGCAGGTCGTACAAACCTGCGTATCCCCCTGTAATGGTTTGTGTCCCGTAAAAGAACTGATTCTTTGTATAGCGGTAGGCTCCGTAGATGTTGTAATGAAAACGGTCTCCCAGGGTTCCGGTCAGGCCGGCCTTCATGTTCCACGGGGTGGTTGCATCGTACATTTCATTGGCAAACACCCACGGATTTTCACCCATCCTGTCCTGATATGTGTTCAGGTGGTGGCTGCCTTCCATTTTGGCATACAGCGTAAGCCAATCGTCGGCAAGAATCAGATGGGCGTCAAACCAGGGGAATAGTCCAAAGTTATTTCCATCCGGTCTGAGCAGGTATCCGATCTTTACTCCGGCTCCGACTTTATACCTGTCACCGCTCCACAGAATGTGTGGGAATACATTCAGCACTGCCCGCGAAGCGGATACCCCGTCCACGGTCCAAAGGTTGCTGACAAAACGCGCCTGGGCTCCCAGGTTAATGGAAAAACCTTCAGTCAGGCAATACCCCGTTAAGGCATTTATGTCCAGTAGGTTTTCCCGGATCACCGGCAAACTGTCAAAGGAACCCAAAATTTTGTTTTTGGCATGCCGGTAACCCGATTTCCAGTAATAATGCCAGGAACCGGGGGTGTTGTTTAGGGAATACGTCTCAATTTCAACCCCTGTGTTGTAATAATTCTGCCGGCTCAGCCCCCCCACAGAAAGCAAATCGATAACGGCATATGTGTTGTTCAGGTGTTCTCCCAGGGCACGCAAACGGAATGTATTGTTCTTTCCCCTGTGTTCCAGTGTAAAGGTTCCCTCTGTGGCTGCACGTGTGTCCTTATCCAGAAGGGAGCGGTGACGTGCCTGTATCCCGGCAAACCAGCCCGATCTTATAGGAGTGTGCAGGATAATATCGGTACGCGGTGTCCACGGGTACCCGGTTCCCAGGTTTATGTATCCATAGTGTCTTCCGGGAGGTTGGAAGGCCCTTACAGTAGCCGGAGGCAGGGGTGTGAATTCATATAAATTGAACAACGGCTTGTCGAATATGCTGTATTGAAATGAGGTGTTCATGGTCAGCACAGAATCCGGGACAGAGGTATCCAGCATAGGTTTGGTAACTTCTATCAGCTGGGCATCATAAAGACGTTCCACCCGGATCACCGGGTTGATCTGCTCCTGTGCATATATATTCAGTGTTACAGGAATAAACAATATGAATAACCATCTTTTCATTGTTGCAGTGCCTCCTCACATTTTTGGATCCTGAGTGATGTCAATTGTGCAATATCATCAGGCTCTGAAGGGTTGTATCCGTTTTGAACGCTTTCATACGTGGCTTTTGCCTGGGCCCATTCCCCTCTCTCGGCAAAAATATCGCCCAGAAGAATGAAGGAACGTGCGATCCAGTATTCCTGAGGCGTATTGGTATCGGCAAAATTATATACCATGGTTTCCGCTTTTTCAAATTCCCCGGAATCAAAAGCATCTTTACACAAAAGGTAGTAAGCTTCGGCTCCGTACGCAGTGTGACTTTCCCGGGATAGAACTTCCAGCAAAGGAAGTGCTTTTTCTCTTTCTCCCAGGTTCAGATGGCTCATGGCGCTTATATACACGGCATCGTTGTGGACGTCTTTTCCAAAGGCACTATTATCCAGTACTTTTGCTGATTGTACTATAGCATTCCTGAATTGTTTGTTCTTGAAGAAAGACCACATCAGGCCTTTGATTGCTACCAGCCGGTTGTTTTCCAATACAGCGATATCATTCAGACTCATATAAGCATCCACGGCATTGGCATATTGCTCCAGATCGTATTGGATGGAAGCGTAATTGCGGGTGGCCAACTCGGTAAACGAACCGGAAGGTTTTTTCATTACCACAAGGTAGGAATCGGCTGCCATTTGCATTTTGCCCAGTTGAGACAGGCATTCGCCCAGGTAAAAATGCGCGGCAGGGATCTTTTCGCTTTTGGGATATTCCTTGATAAAATTGTTCAGCGCAGTGACTGCCTCGGCATGTGAATGATCCAGGTACAACTGCTCGGCCGAAGCGAAGATCATCAATTCTTTCTCACCGGGGGTTTTCCCCGAGTCAATACCCAGGCTTTCCATGTATTTGAAGAATCCGCGGGAATCGTTTCGTGAAAGGTAAATGTTTTCTATTCCGGCAAGGGCATCGGTTATATCGGGCGAATCGGGGAAACGCCGCAGCACTTCTTTGTAATAATCAAGGGCTGCTTCCGAATTCTGTAAGTTAATCTGTATAAGTCCCAGTTCAATTAGAGCTTTGGCGTGGTATGCCCTGTGTGTGTCAAACGATAGAATGATCCGGAAACGTTCTTCGGCTTTGGCGTATTGATTTGTCTGTATATATGTGCGACCCTGTTCAAAGAGGGCAGGGGAATAGTATGCAGAAGAAGGATATTCCTGCATCAGCCGGTCCAGTGTTTGAATTTTTTCGGATTCACGATTCAGAATTCCCTGAGCCATGCCCATTTGATAAAGGGCATAATCGGGGACTACCGTCTTGTGATCAAGAGCTTCTTGGTATTCTTCAAGGGCTTGTTGGTGTTTGTATTGGGCAAAAGCACAATCACCCAGACGCAGGTATGTGTCCGACATCAAAGAATTGTTACGCGGACCGAGTCTTAGGTACCGTGTAAACCAATTTTCAGCGTTTGCATAATCTCCCTGTTTAAAATAGGCATAGGCGATATTGTAGTGGCTGGTGCGGTATTTTTCGGGATTGGAGAATGAACCGCTTTGTCTTATAAACTGCTCCCAGATCTGAATGGCATTGCCAAAAAGATTGCTCCGGTACAAACATTCCGCCACCCAATAAGGTTCCCGGGCCATTGAAAAATACCTTTCTGCATCCCGGAAAGATCCGGCCTGGTAGAGTTGAACTCCTCTTAAGTAAGCGGCTTTTTTCAGATCTTCCCGGTTCTCAGGGGTAGGATCCCTTAGTGCCTGCAGCGCTTCGACGGCTGAAGCGTAATCCCTGTTAAGGAAGTAATTCGCGGCAATATAGTTTTGGATCTCGTCCAGTCGCGGAGAGTCCGGATAGGCGTTCCTGTATAAAGACAATACCTGGATGTCCCGGTTAACATCAAAGGCCAGTTTGGCATAATTGAAAAATGCATCCTCCCTTATAGCGGGATCAAAATCCAGTGCACTGGCGCGTCTGAAGGCATCCATAGCCTGCAGTTTGTTGCGCAATTGTATATAGGTTTCTCCCAGGTGATAAAGAGCATTTTGTCCCAGGCTGTCGGGTCTTTCACCTACCAGGGAAAGTTGTTCTGCTGCACGTTCATAGTCTCCCAGTTTAAAGTGCAATATGCCGGAGAAGTAACTGTCTGTTAGTGTAAGAGAACGGGCATCTTTCAGGTAATCGTCAAAAAAACTGCGAGCCTCCTCCGTTCTTCCCAGGGCAAAATAGGATTCAGACAATGTTTTGGCAAGGGTGGTACGCAACGCGGGATCGGCATCGCGGTAAATGGGAACTCCCTGGCGGATCACCTGTTCGTATTTACCCGTGTAAAAGAGTGCTTGTAACAGGTATACCGAAGATAGGGCTCCGTATTGCGGAATTTCCGTAAGCGGCTCCAAAAGGGGAATGGCATCTTCAAAACGTCCTTTTGCATAATGGATGTATCCCCGGTAATACCTTGCCGCCCAATGGTATTCCTGACCGGGAGGGTATGTTTCCGTTTCCAGGAACAATGTGATCGCTTTATCCGAATTACCCAATTGCGTATTAATGTATCCTTTCCGGAAAGTCAGTGAAGCACGTTCGGATTTGGGTAGCCGCTTCACATTTACTTTATCGTAAACAGCTGCAGCTTCCTGGTAGCGTGTTTCATCGGAAAGAAGGTTCCCGAAATTATTATATATTTGATGTTTCAGGGGTGCCGAAGGATAGCGTTCTTCCCAACGGGCAATGCGTGTATCTACCCCGGGATCTTTCAGCGCAATATCACAAAGGATCCTGTATGAGGCTACCAATGCAGATCGGTTTTCCGGATCACGCTGTTCAAGGTTTTCAAAAAGCAGGCAGGCGCTCCAGTATTGCTCCTGTTTGTACAATTCAACGGCAGTATTGAAGATGTCGTCGTAGGAACGCTCATATTCCTGTCCGGAAAGACCGGGGGCAAGAAGGAGTAACCCGGTAAATAAAAGGATGCGCCTGAAAGATTTCATGTAGCAAATAAATGTTGTAACAAATATAGGGTTTTTCAAGAATCATACCGCATTTAGGGACGCGGATGATGACTCAGAATGGTATGTTGCCAGAAAGCAGTGTCCAAATGGGTATAAATCTCGGTGGTAAGAATGCTGCTGTGTCCCAACATTTCCTGTACTACACGCAGATCAGCCCCGTTTTCAATTAAATGCGTGGCAAAAGAATGACGGAAAGTATGTGGGGAGATAGTTTTTTTCATTCCTGCATGTGCTGCCAGTTCCCTGACAATTATGAAAATCATATTACGACTTATCTGTCTGCCGTAACGGTTCAGAAAGACGTAATCATCGTCTGCCGGTTTAATATTCAGTGAATTTCTCCAGGGATAGTACAAATTGAGTGCTTTCAGGGCATGAGATCCAATTGGCACCAAACGTTGTTTGTCTCCTTTCCCAATAACCCGTATAAAGCCTTGACCGGGAAACATTTGAGATAATTTTAAACCAATAAGTTCACTCACACGCAATCCGCAACCGTACAATACTTCAATGATCGCCTTGTTGCGGTGCCCTTCCGGCAGGCTCAAATCCACTGCATTCAGAATTTTTTCAATTTCATTTAATGAAAGCACTACGGGCAGATGCCTGCCGGTTTTTGGAGATTCAACCGGGGTACAGGGATTGGCAGTGATGCGTTTTTCCATGGCTAAAAACCGGAAAAAAGCATTTAACCCGGAAAGAATACGTGCCTGTGTCCTGGGAGAAGAACCGGAATCGGTAACCTGTGTCAGAAACAATTCAATGTGTTTGTCCCGGATCTGCCGGGGATCAGGAAATGTCGCTCCGGTGGGAATGTTGTGTGCCAGGTAATCAAGGAACATGTTTACGTCGTGCAGGTAGGCATTCCGTGTGTTTTCAGAAAGGGAACGCTCCAGACGCAGGTATATCAGGAAGTCGTTGAGGGCTTCTTGCCAAACTTTTCCAATCCTTTGTAAGGCCTTCATCCTTTGACCTTTTTTTTGTATGTGTCACAAAACGAAGAGATCCCGCACGATTCGCACTTTGGTTTCCTGGCCGTACATACGTAACGTCCGTGGAGGATAAGCCAGTGATGTGCCTTTGCCCGGAGTTCCGGAGGAAAATGACGGTTCAGATCTTTTTCCACGGTAAGCGGTGTTTTTCCTTTTGATAAGCCGAGTCTGCGGGATATCCGGAAAACGTGGGTGTCTACAGCCATGACTTGTTTTTGGAAAACTACCGAGGCGATTACGTTAGCCGTTTTCCTGCCTACTCCGGGAAGCTTTTGCAATTCTTCAGGATCTTCAGGGACTTTTCCATCAAAAAAGGTGATCAATGCCCGGGCCATTCCGGTAAGATGCCTGGCTTTGTTGTTGGGGTATGAAATGGATTTAATATAAGGGTATACTTCTTCAGGAGTCGCAGCTGCCAAATCAGATGCCGTGGGATAACGTTCAAGCAGGACAGGCGTGGTCATGTTAACGCGTTTATCCGTACATTGGGCCGAAAGAATGACCGCTACCAGCAAACCAAACGGATCAGCATATTCCAATTCTGTAACAGGATCCGGCATGTGTTTGCAGAACCAGTCTATGATTCCTTCAACCTCTTTCCTGCTTTTCATGATTCCATAAAAGTAGAAAAGTCAATTTCCTGACGATTAGCAACTTCTGTACATTTTCCTGCTTCACATTTAAAGATCCGTCCCGGGTAGCGTTGTAATAATTGCAAGTTGTGTGTAACGACCATCATGGCCGGTTTTTGTTTTTCATGTATGTTCATGAACAATTGCATAATTTCCTGTTGCGTATCGCTGTCCAGGTTCCCGGTAGGTTCATCTGCCAGGATGATTTCAGGATTGTTCAATATGGCACGGGCAATAGCTACCCGTTGCTGTTCGCCGCCCGATAACTGGTGAGGCATTTTATGCTTTTTGTGAAGCATACCCACGCTGTCAAGTGCTTCTTCAATGCGTTGTTGAATTTCTTTTTTATGTTTCCATCCGGTAGAACGGAGAACGAATTCCAGGTTATCGTAAGCAGAACGGTCCTGTAAAAGCTGAAAATCCTGAAAAACCACGCCGATCTTTCTCCTTAGATAAGGTATTCTTTTTCTTTTCAGTTTGATCAGATTGAATCCTGCCACCTGTGCCTCTCCTTTCAATACAGGAAATTCTCCTATAAGTGTTTTAATCAGAGAAGTTTTTCCGGTGCCTACACGGCCTACCAGGTATATGAAATCTCCTTTGTCAAGAGTTAAATCAACACCTGCCAGGATAAGATTCGTATCTTTTATGATGTCTACGCCGGAAAGCTTTATAAGAGCCATAATACGGATTTTTAACAAAGATAATAAAAGAAAAAAAATTAGGTATTTATAAAAAAGTGTCTACATTTGCAGCGAACTAATATACTAATACACTAGCAATATGATACAAATTAACGATTTATCGTTTAGTTATTCCAGGAACAAGGTGTTTGACAGTTTGACTTTGGCACTGGAAAAAGGGAATGTATACGGCCTGCTGGGACAAAACGGGGTCGGTAAAACAACATTGCTCAAGATCATGGCCGGTCTGTTAAAAAGTGACCAGGCTGCCTGTAATGTCAATGGATTTCATCCTTACAAACGTCAACCTGCATTCCTGGCAGATATCTATTATCTGCCTGAAGAGCCGGCCTGCCCTCCGGGAACAGTGGGGGAGCTGGGTAAAAACTATGGTACTTTTTATCCGGGGTTCAAAATGGAACAGTTTTATTCCTTGTTAGACCGTTTTGAGGTAAAGCCCGGCCAAAAGTTTAAAGACCTGTCTGCAGGACAACAGAAAAAGGCGTATATATCTTATGCTTTGTCGCTTAATACCGGTATACTGCTTTTGGATGAACCGAGTAACGGGTTGGACATTCCATCCAAAGCCCTTTTCCGGAGTATTGTGGCAGGACACATCAACGAAAACCGGATCATGGTTGTTTCAACCCACCAGGTACGTGATCTGGAGCATCTGATTGATCCGGTGATCATTCTTGATAACAAAGGAGTTTTACTGCATGCTACCATACAAGAAATTGCTGAAAGGATATGTTTTATTACAAACTCCGACAGTGATCCCGATGCATTGTATTCAGAGGAAACACCTATGGGATATGCTATGGTAAAAGCCAATACAATGGGATTGGACACAAAAGTGAATCTGGAGGCTTTATTTAATGCGGTGCTGAAACAAAAGGAATGGTTTAACGAACATTTTAAAGTGAATGATCATGAATAACATATTTGATTTCAATCGTTTTTCTGCCGTTACGGCAAAAGAGATCAGGGAATATTTCCGGAATTACGGTATTTCAATAGTCAGTATATTGGGGATATATTTTTTATTTCTGATATTACCTGTACTGGTAGGTGGATCGGTCAGTGCTTTGTCACGTATCAGTATGATGATGCTCCTGATAGCGGTCATAATGATTGTGGCCCCCTCAAAACTTTACGGGACAGTGAATCATCACCGGAAAGGATTGAATTATGTATTACTGCCATTATCAACACTGGAAAAAACGTTGAGCATGTTTTTTATCACAGCCGTTTTTACTACGTTCATTGTAACAGCAGGCCTGCTTATTCTGGACACGGTGGTATACCTGATCATGCCGTTACGTCTTAATGAAATGCTTTTTACGGCTCACAGCATGGAGATCATGGGTATTGAACTGATAAGTTTACTGGTCATACAATCCTGGTTTGTTTTAGGAAATATGCTCTTTAAAAACCAGAAAGTAGCCAAGACCATACTCAGTCTTTTGGGACTGGTTATTCTTACAGGATTACTTTCAATATTTGTTTTCAATATTATTGGTTATGAAAAAGTGGGGATGTTCTTTGAAGAACAATTCTCAGATATGTCATTGAATATTGACGGGAGTAAGTTCAGGGTGTTTGGTATTGGAGATATGAGAGAACTTATGAAAGGAATTCCCATCTACAAAAAGATGATGACCATACAATACATTCTTTGGTCTGTTGTAAGTCTGGGATGCTGGATAGGTACCTACCGGCTTATTAAAACAAGAAAATACTGATCATTATGGAATTCAAGGAACATAAAGCCATTTACCTGCAGATAGCTGAATCGTTATGCGAAAGGATACTGAGCGGCAAATGGAATGCAGAAGACCGGATCCCGTCTGTACGGGAACTGGGGGCTAAATTGGGAGTGAATCCCAATACGGTAGCCCGGACTTACGATCATCTGCAGCAAAGGGAAATAATTTACAACAAAAGGGGTATTGGTTATTTTGTTGCGCCCGGAGCCCGGCAGGAAATCGTTAAAACTCTCAGGGAACGTTTTTTAAATGAAGAACTTCCGGTATTTTTTAAACGTATGGATATGTTGTCCATATCACTCAATGAAATTGAAACTTTTTACAAACAAGAATCCAAATGAAAATTTTCGCAACACTATTGTCTGTGCTTTTGCTGGGAACAGCAAATCTTATGGCTTCCCCAAACACTACGAATATTAAAGGTGTAGTTGTTGATAAAGAAACCCAATCCCCGCTTTCTTATGCTACGGTTGCTGTCAGGAACGGCAGCGATGAAGTAATTGCTGCTGCCACGGCAAATGAAGACGGATCCTTTTTGATCAGCAACGTACCTCACGGTTCGTACCGTCTTGTTGCAACCTTTATTGGTTATAAAGAACATGAAACCGCTGTCCAATTGAATACGTCCGAGATGGATGCAGGAACTATTGAAATGGAAGAGGATGTTGAAACACTGGAAACGGCCGTGATCACGGCCAGGGTTCCGGTCATTGAACAAAAAATTGATAAGATTGTTATGAATGTTGCAGAGGCTGTTTCGACCGAAGGGAGCAATGCTTTGGAAGTTTTACGCAAAGCCCCGGGTGTGACTATAGACATGGACGGGAATGTGAAATTGAACGGTCAGGCTGTGAGTATCTGGATTGACGGACGTCCTTCATACCTGAGCGGACTGGAGTTGGAAGCCCTGCTCAGGTCCACTGATGGAACAACCATAGATAAAATTGAGCTAATGGCACATCCTTCTGCCCGTTACGATGCAGAAGGCACGGGGGGGATCATCAATATTAAAATGAAGAAAAACCTGTTAAAGGGATTCAGCGGGATGGCCAACGGGTTTTACGGCGGTATGAAACATAAGGTTTATGAGCAGGAAGCCGGCGGGGGGTTGAATCTGAACCTGCGTACAGATAAAACCAATACATTGCTCAATTACGGAGGACGTTACGAACAAATGGGAGCTACACTGGATTCGTGGACAGGACTGGGTGGCACTACAGGTTTTGAACAGATATCCCATTCCGATTTTTTGATTGGATCGCAAAGTCACACGATCAAACTGGCCAATGATTTCTTTATTGATAAAAAGAACACGGTAGGGTTTATTGTAACCACCATGTTCAGGGATCAGTCCCAGGACAATTACGGTGATCAGAATTTTACCAATACATACATTAACGATCAACTTATCAATAGTATAAAAAGTGTAATAACAACCGGTTCTGATTACGATAACATCACTACCAATATTAATTATACAGGTTTGTTCAATGAGCAGAAGGGACAGGAACTGACTTTCAATGGTGATTATGCTTATTACGACATAACATCCCGGAATTCCCAGGATAACAACGTGGTTTCCGGAACCGGTATAAGTGAAATATTCAAACAGAACAGCCAGCAGTATATTAACTTGTTTTCAGGCCGTGTGGATTACCAACAGTCATTTTGGAAAACGGGTGTGCTGGAAACCGGTCTGAAGTGGGCTATGACACAAACCGACAACGATCTGAACCGGGAAGATTTTTTGAACAATATCTGGCAACCCAACACCAATATGTCCAACCAATTTTTGTATACAGAGCATATTGCAGCTGCTTATGCTTCAATGGGCAGAATGTTAGGTACCAAATGGATGCTCAAAATTGGATTGCGCGGTGAGTATACTTATGCCCTGGGTGATTGGATCACGGCACAAAAAGAAACGGTTAAAAGTTATTTCAATGTTTTTCCGACTGTTTTTGTAGGATACAACCCTTCTGCAATATGGCGTCTGACATTATCCTATACAAGCCGTATTGGAAGGCCGTCTTTTAACCAGCTCAATCCTTTCCGGAATTATGTAGATGCCAACTCATATGTGGAGGGGAATCCCGATCTTGATCCGCAGCTCTCGGATCAGCTGGCACTAAGTGTGAATTTCAAAACTCATTACAACCTGGCTTTAATATATGCCCATACACGGAATCTGATCATGCAGAATCCTTATTACGACCAAACAGGGACCAAGATGTTGTTATATGAAAACTTCGGGAATCAGAACATGGCCGGGGCTTCTTTATCCATAAGCGAATTGCCAATTATACAATGGCTTCACTTTACGGCAAGCGGAACGTGTCTCTATATGAATAATTCGGCAGATCCCCGCCAGGGCCAGACAGAACAATATATCAACAACGGCATGTTAACCAATGCCTATGGTCAGCTGACATTCCTGCTCCCAAAAGACTGGAAAATTGAGATCAATGCACTTTTTCAGGGAAAAATTCCGTACGGTTATTTTATAATTGAGCCGATTTTTATGACCAGTGGCGGGATTAAGAAAAATTTCATGGATAATAAAGCTACTTTGAGTCTTAATGTCAATGATATTTTTAATACCTTTGATAATAACCTGAAGTACAATTCAGATAGTGAAGTACAATATACTCTTGATCAAAAAATCAATCTTCAAAAAATCAGGTTGAGCTTCAGTATCCGGTTTGGACAGGGAAAAGCTGCCAGGGCCAGAAAGGTTGGAGATCTGGAAGAAGCTTCCCGGGTTGGCACGTCCGGTGGTATTTCTACTGATACTTCAGGTGGATTGAAGTAATATTATCATAAGTTTTATGAGAAAAAAATACAAATTGGGAATAGCCTTTGGCGGTGGAGGTGCCAGAGGCTATTATCACGGAGGGGTTTTAAAGCGGCTGTTGGAATTGGGATACAGGCCCGATATGGTATCAGGGACCAGTGTGGGGTCAATAATTGCCGCTATGTATGCGCAGGGATTAAGTATAGAGGAAATGCTGGAAGCTTTCAGGGAGCTGAATCTGAAAGATTTTCTTGAGCCAAGGCTCCCAAAGGAATTCCTGGTAGATTCAAAGCCGGTACGAAAGATCCTTGAGCAAACACTGAAAGCAAAAACTTTTGAAGAGTTGAAAATTCCACTTAAAGTGGTAGCTACCTGTCTTGAAACGGCAAAAGAAGTGGTATTTGACAGCGGTCCCCTCATTGATGCCATATTGGCTTCCTGCAGTATTCCGGTTGTTTTTCCTCCCGTAAAAATAAACGGCAAACATTATGTTGACGGAGGAGTTATCAGGAATGTACCCGTATTGCCTATCCGGGAAGAATGCAAGAAAGTTTTTGCTCTGAATTTGTTTCCCGAGCCGGAACGGGATACAAAATATACAGGATCCATGAAATACATAGCCGAACGTTGTGTTACCATGTTATTCAATGCCAATGCATCTTATGACATGGATTTGGCAGATCTGGTGATTGAAGATGAGGAAATGGCAGTATACAACGCCTATGACCTAAAACACAAAGAGGAAATGTTTGACCTGGGATACAATGCCCGTGCACTCAGATCACTCGACAAACTTACATAACCAACGGCTGTAAGAACGAAAGAATTTATGGATCAGTTCTTCCATCCGGCTATCGGTCAGCTGGTCATCCTGGTCAAAAAGGTCAGCGGCACCTCCAATATACATTTCAGGTTGAGCCATAACGGGTGCATTCAAACATACCAATGACTGCCTTACATGATGGTTGGCCCCAAACCCGCCAATTGCCCCCATTGATACCGAGATCACAGCAGAAGGTTTGTTGCTCCATACATTATGTTTGTAAGGCCGGGATCCCACATCAAGGGCATTCTTCATGGCAGCCGTGGTTGACCGGTTGTATTCCGGTGTAACGAAAATGATGCCGTCATATTCCTTGATTTTTTTACGGAATGCCGTCCATTCCCTGGGTGTATTTTCTTCCAGATCCTCATTGTAAAGGGGAAGATGCCCGATGTCCACAATTTCCAGATCCATTGTGTCTGGTGCCAGGTCAATAAGTACCCTTGCCATTTTCCGGTTCAGTGATTCTTTTCGAAGACTGCCTACCAGTATAGCGATTTGTTTTCTTTCCTTAAGTTCCATGATGTCAAATATAACAATAATTTTTGCTAATTTTGATATTATGAAAAGAAGTTTGGATTTCGGTTTATTGCTATTTCGTGTCCTGATAGCATCCCTGATGTTATATCACGGGTTAACGAAGTTGCTCAATTATGAAAACCTAAAGGATGTATTTCCCGATCCAGTTGGATTGGGCAGTCATGTTTCATTGATCCTGATTATGTTTGCGGAGATCGGATGCAGTATACTGATCATTGCCGGTCTTCTGACACGCCTGGCCACCTTGCCGGTAATAACCGGGATGGTAGTTGCCGCTTTTGTTACACACGCCGGTGATCCGTTTTCTTCAAGGGAATTGTCCCTGTTATTTCTGGGGCTTTTCCTGGTGTTGCTTATAACCGGTCCGGGAGGCTTTTCCGTTGATCATTTTCTTTTCAGGAAAAAGAAATGGTTTTCCCGTAAATGACTTTACTGTCACCGGGAGCATAGAATCCGGGCAATTCTGCCATTTTAATGTATTGGTGCTTCTCATAAAATTTTCGTGTAGGTAGGTAATCCGGCCTGCCGGATGTTTCGATCCATACAGCAGTACCACCATTTAAGGCAATGTTCTGTTCAGTCCGTATGATCAGTTCGGAGCCCAAGCCTATGCCTTGTAGTTCTTTACCTACTGCCATCCAGTATATGTCCCACCCGGAAAGGGTGCAAGGAGTGGGACCATATACTACATATCCGGCACAAACCCCTTTCTCAAGAGCAATGATGCAATGATAACCCGAAGACGCGCCGCGATCCAGGAAAGACTGTAACACTTCAAGTGCCACATCAATTTCATAATCATAGAACAAACCCGTTGATTCCATGACAGCAGTGAGTTCCCGCAGGTCTTGTTCCTGCAGCACGTCACGAAAAGTAAATGACATATTCAACATTTTAATTGAGACACGAAATGATTTGTTGTATCATATCTTTGGTGGAAAAACCGGCCTCTTTTCCGGCTGCCACAAATCCGCTGTCGGGAGATATGCAGGGATTGGCATTCACTTCCAGTACGTACGGAATACCTTCTTCACTTAATCTGATATCTACCCTGAAATATCCGGACAAACCGAAGATTTCCCCGCAGGTGACAGCTGTTTTATGCAGTTTTTGTGTGATCAGGGGCGTTTCGTCCAGTGTATGGAATTCTCTTTGTGTGTGTTTGTATTCAAAAGAATCTTCCATCCATTTGGACCGATATCCCAGGATTTTTGCCTTACCGCGGGGATAATTAGTGAAAATCATCTCTGGAACAGGGTACATTTCATACCGGCCGGGACTTCCTGTCACACTCAGGTTGAATTCCCTGCCCTCGATGAATTCTTCCACAAAATAATGCTTAGGATCAAAAGCTGCCAGCCATTTCCTTATTCCGGGCTGCTTCGGGTCAAAAACATGATGTTCGTCAAGGTCTGCAGAACCCTCCTCGGCAATAGGCTTGACAATGTATTTTTTTTGAAGGTCTAAAAGGTCCGGTTCGTGAGTGGAAAACCAGCCGGGGGTATCAACACCGTGAAGGATCATGATGGCTTTGGCAAGTGTTTTTTTTGTGGTCAGGTACAAACCTTCTTCTCCAACACCGGTGTAAGGTATTTTCCAGGCATGAAGGATAGAGGGAACCATATGAAGTAACCCGGTAAAACCCCAGACGGACTCTACCAGGTTGAAGACAAATGCGGGTTTTTCTGCTTTCAATGGTTTTAGGTCATGATACAGGTCTTGACCCACGTCACGCACACGGCAACAGTATCCCAGGTTTTGAAGAGCATCCCGGACAAGTGAGACCTGATCAATAACATCCTGTTCATCCGGGGTGGGATGAGCCGATAGCCGGTTATGCAGGATAATAACTGTATTGTTCACGGTGCATGATTACAGACGGTATTTCACTACCGTATATTCGTTTGAGTGCGGCCTGCATGATGGCGTCTATCAATTGTGTGAAATCCATGCCGTTCATTCCGGCCAGTATGGGAAGGTCAGAATCTTTGTAATTCAACCCCGCCAGGGGATTGATTTCCATAAATTCAGGCTGGCCGTTACGATTTAATTTCATATCTACCCGGCCACTGTCACGGGAGCCGGATATTTCCCACACATCAAGGGCCAGGCGCGCACATGCAGCTGCCAGCTGGCCATCCTCTACGTTCTGATATTCAACGGCTTCTTTGTAGTTCTGCTTGTTTTCGTACGAGTATATTTCGGGTACTTCATTTTTGAAAATGACCTCCATAACACCAATAACACGGGCTTCTTCACCATTTCCGCATATACCGACGGTAAACTCACGGCCGGGAAGGTATTCCTCTACCAACACCGGTTGGCTATAACGCTCCAGTAATGTACGGCAGACCACACGGAATTCTTCTTCGTTCCATACCAGGGAATATTCTCCTATTCCTTTTCCGGACCCTTCCATTACAGGTTTAAGGAAAAGAGGGAAAGCAGGTTTGGCATGGTCCAGATCGTTCTCACCGCGTATAAGACAAAAATCGGGTGTCGGTATTCCCGCATCCCTTACTACACGTTTGCATAATGCTTTATTCAGTGAAAGCGCCATGGTGGCGGCTCCGGAAAATACATAAGGGATTTGCCAGTCATCCAATATGGCGGGAACAAGCGATTCCCTGCCGTCTCCGAAGATGCCTTCGCAGATGTTGAAAACAA
Organism: uncultured Muribaculaceae bacterium; assembly: GCA_964542305.1. Taxonomy (GTDB): domain Bacteria; phylum Bacteroidota; class Bacteroidia; order Bacteroidales; family UBA932; genus DMER64. The sequence goes on from CAZITX010000004.1 coordinate 74,154, forward strand.
GATCCCATCTGTTTCCGTTAAGTAGACGCATCATCAGCGATCGTGCATTTCCGATGCGTTCGGTTTGATAACCCAGTGATTGCAGGGCGTTTTCGATGCCCTCTATCGTCTCTGTTTTGTCCAGTTCTGCGGTGTCTTCTTCTGAATATCCCAAAGACAGATATTCGGAACGCAGGTCATAGGTGAGGCCGATTTTCATTTCATTTGCTCCCGGGCTCAACGGGAATACCATAAATTTTCATAATTTTGGTTTTTAAAATAATGTGCGATATTAGTACTTTTATGAATCCGTTGTTCCACTAGTATAAAAAAATTATAAAAATCTCTTATCATGAAATGTGAAATGCCTAAAAGTAGCCCTCAGGCCGGAGCTGTTTACGGAATCGGTTTTGTAGGTGCGGTAATCTATTTTATTATTCAAGCTACCGGTTTTTGGGCCGGTGTGTTGGGAGTTTTAAAAGCCATTGTATGGCCGGCAATAATGGTATTTGAAGTCTTTAAATACATAGGTGCCTGATCCCGAAATTCATCCCATGAAGCCTTTCCTGCCAGGGAGTGCACGTATGCTCCTTTTGGGCAGTTTTCCGCCTCCGGTGGCCCGGTGGTCCATGGATTTTTATTACCCGAATTTTCAAAATGACATGTGGCGGGTAATAGGTATTGTTTTTTTCAGTGATCCCGGTTTTTTTATAAATGGGAAAGCTTTCAACAAGGAACGTATCATTAGTTTTTGTGAGAAAAACGGGATCGCTTTATACGATACCGCCATGCGTATTGTCCGGGGGTCCGGAAACGCATCCGACAAATTTCTGGAAGTCCTTGATTCCATAGACCTGGAGTGTATTCTTAATCGTTTGCCCGATTGCAATACTGTGGCGGTTACCGGGCAAAAAGCAGCAGAAACGTTGCTGGAGGTAATAGAAAAAAAAGGTTTTACAAAAAATTTATCTCTTCCCCGAATGGGGGAATACGAACCCTTTCCTTTTAAGGGCCGGACTATTAAATTCTACAGAATGCCTTCAACTTCCAGAGCCTATCCCATGGCACTGACAAAGAAAGCTTCTTATTACAGAACGCTGTTTAATGAACCGGGAATGTTAACCGGTTATTCCCATTCAATGGTAGCTGGCGGTTTAGAGGAAATATCGTAGACTACGCGATTAATTCCCTTTACCTTGTTGATAATCTCGTTGGATACTTTCATCAGGAACTCGTAAGGCAAATGTACCCAGTCTGCGGTCATACCGTCTGTTGATTCGACGGCACGCAACGCAATGGTATATTCGTAAGTCCGTTCATCTCCCATCACACCCACACTCTTAACCGGAAGTAATATTGCTCCTGCCTGCCAGACCGAATCGTACAGATTGTCGTTCTTCAGGTTCCGGATAAAAATTTCGTCTGCCTGCCTGAGGATTGCAAGTTTTTCCGGGGTGATTTCTCCCAGCAGCCTGATAGCCAGTCCCGGACCGGGAAAAGGATGCCTGCCAATCAGTTCTTTTTTGATGCCAAGCGAGAGACCTATGCGACGTACTTCGTCTTTAAACAACATACGTAAAGGTTCTACGATCTTCAACGGTACGTGTTCAGGAAGTCCGCCAACATTGTGATGGGATTTAATTACGGCTGAATGTCCGTGAACAGGAACCGATTCTATAACATCGGGGTAAATGGTCCCTTGAGCCAGCCATGTGGCATCCTGTACTTTTTCGGATTCTTTATGGAAAACCTCTATGAATGTCCGCCCAATGGCTTTCCTTTTGGTTTCCGGATCTGAAATTCCCTTGAGAGCCGATAAAAAAGTACCTGAGGCATCTACGCCGGTAATGTTAAGACCCATTTCCTCGTAGGATTTCATAACAGATTGGTATTCATTCATGCGAAGAAGACCTGTGTCTACAAAAATGCAGTGCAATTGTTTTCCTATTGCTTTGTGCAACAATACGGCAGCAACAGTACTGTCCACACCGCCCGATAATGCCAGGATGACATGTTCATTTTTAATTTTATCTCGTAATTCTGCAACAGTACTGTCAATGAAGCAAGACGGAGTCCAGTCACCGTTGCATTTACATATATTAAATACGAAGTTCTTAAGCATTTCTTGTCCGTGAACAGAATGGTATACTTCGGGATGGAATTGCACAGCATATGTTTCGTCTTCCGGGAATCGGAATGCAGCATACCTGACATCGTTTGTCGAGGCCAGGTTTATGGCACCCCGGGGCAAAGATTCAATACTGTCCCCGTGAGACATCCATACCGTAGTGGGTGAGGGGATATCCTTGAACAACAGAGAACCGGGTTCTTTTATTTCCAGTTTTGCCCTGCCGTATTCCCTGGACAGGGAAGAATGCACTGATCCCCCGTAAAGGGTTGCCAGGTATTGCGATCCAAAGCAGATTCCCAGTAACGGTATGTGACCCCTGATATGCGTCAGGTCGATTTCGGGCGCATTTTCATCGATTACCGAATAAGGACTTCCCGACAAGATGATCCCTTTAACGGATGCATCAGGTTTAGGGTAATGATGGTAAGGATGGATTTCACAATATACGTTCATTTCACGTAAACGCCTGCCAATCAATTGTGTAAATTGTGATCCAAAGTCAAGAATGAGAATCTTCTCGTTCATAAATAGTGTAAGTTAAACTGCGTGGGCAAAAGTATAATAAAACAGCGATTATCAAAAATATTTGTTTATCTTTGTCGGCTCATTTCGGGCAGGATGGATAACAAGAATTATAAAAGACTTACTGTTGCGGGCAAGACGCTTTCCAAAGGGAAACACCTTTACGATTTCCATTTGGGGAAAGATTTCTTTAACTTATTTGAAAATACAGAAGTGCTTGATAGTGAGTTAACAGCTGCTGTCCAAATTGAGATTGCAGAAGAAAGAAAGTTGGGTATTTCCGTGAAAATTGAAGGATATGTAGTACTTTTGTGCGATCGTTGTCTGGAAAGATTATCCATACCTGTTTCTTTCACCGGAGAGTTGAATGAGGAAGAAATGGAAGAATGCAGTAATGATCATACCGGGCAACTTGATTTTACGCAATATGTATACGACAACGTATACCTGGCTATTCCCATTCAAAGGGTTCATGAATCCGAAAAGGATTGTGATCCCGAAATGCTGCGTATATGGAAAGATAACAACATAAAATAAATTGAGATATGGCACATCCTAAACACAGAGTCTCAAAACAGAGAAGAGACAAACGCAGAACGCACTATAAATTGGAAACCCCTACATTGGCTGTTTGTTCCAATTGCGGAGCAACCGTCATGTACCACAGAGTATGTCCTGAATGTGGCTACTACCGTGGAAGGCAGATCATTGCAAAGAAAGTAGTCTGATCACTTTCAGGCGCTTTGGCCCTATAGTTCAAGGGATAGAACGGAAGTTTCCTAAACTTCAAATACAGGTTCGAGTCCTGTTGGGGCTACTCATTTATCTATAACCAGCCTTAGTATGAAATCAATAAAAGGAACGAAAACAGAAAAGAATCTCCTGGATGCTTTTGCAGGAGAGTCTCAGGCTCGCAACCGTTATTCTTTTTTTGCATCCGCCGCCAAAAAAGAAGGTTATGAACAAATTGCCGGTGTCTTTGAGGAAACTGCCAATCAAGAGAAAGAACATGCAAAACGTTTCTTTAAATATCTTGAAGGCGGCATGGTTGAGATAACAGCATTTTATCCTGCCGGTATGATAGGAACAACGACAGAAAACCTGAAAGCTGCCGCAGAAGGAGAGCATGAGGAACACGCTGTCTTATATCCCGAATTTGCAAAAATCGCAGCAGAAGAAGGTTTCCCCAAAATCGCCGCTACTTTCCTGGCAGTCGCAGCCGTTGAAAAAGAACACGAAACCCGTTACAGGATTCTTCTGGAGAGAGTTGAATCAGGAAAATTTTTTGAAAGAGATGAGGAGATCCTTTGGCAATGTCGCAATTGCGGTTACATAACAAAAGGGAAGAAGGCTCCTGAAATTTGTCCTGCCTGCCAACATCCTAAGGCATTTTTTGAGGAAAAGAAAAACAATTATTGATCGCTGCCATGGCCTCGCGCCCGCAGATAGGGATTTTTGGCCGGCGAAACGCCGGAAAGAGCTCGCTGATCAATGTTCTCTCCGGACAGGAAGTAGCTATTGTATCTGATATTCCCGGTACTACAACGGATCCAGTTCGTAAGATCATGGAGATTCATGGTTTGGGGCCGGTTGTGTTCATTGACACGGCCGGAATGGACGATGAAGGACTGCTGGGAGAAAAGCGTGTGTTACGCAGCCGGGAGGTCATTCTCCAGGTGAACATGGCCATTCTCTTGTTTACAGGTAACTTTCTGGGCAAATACGAAAAAAATCTGATAGAGGAATTCCGGATGGATGAAGTCCCTTTTATCCTGGTTCACAACATGTCGGATAAAGTTCCGTTGGATCCCGTTATCAGAAAGGAGATAGAACACTATTACCCGGTTGACATTCTTGATTTCAGTTGCAGGGAACCTGTTGCTGTTGATGCTTTGATCAAACTGATATCAAATAATCTGGGCCCGTCTCCTTTTCGTACTATGCCTATGCTTGATGGTTTGGTCAGGGAAAACGATCGTGTGGTTTTGGTCTGCCCGGTAGACTCGGAAGCTCCTGAAGGACGCCTGATCTTACCACAGGTCCAGGTGATCAGGGAAATCCTGGATCTTAAGGCAATTGCCATTGTTTTGCAGGAAACACAATTGGAAGCCTATTATCATAAAACCTGTCCCGACAATAAGCCGGTATTGGTTGTTACTGACAGCCAGTTATTCGGGAATGTGGAATCGTTGATACCTGATGACCAGCCTCTGACAGGATTCAGCATTTTACTGGCTCGCAGCAAAGGAGATTTCAAAACATATATGGATGAAACATCTGCCATAGACCGTCTCAGGGACGGAGACCGTGTTCTGATGATGGAATCCTGCAGTCATCACAGCACTTGTGAAGATATTGGCCGAGTTAAGTTGCCCCGGATGTTACGCCAATATTCCGGAAAAAAACTGGAATTTGATATGATTGCCGGGTTGGACAGTCCGCCACGGCCTTTTGGGGATTATGCCCTTGTAGTACAATGCGGAGGATGTATGATCACACATCGGCAGCTCCTGGCCAGGATACGGGAAGTGAGAAAAGCCGGTGTCCCTGTAACAAATTACGGAATGGCCATAGCTTATACACAGGGGGTATACGAAAGAGCGATAGAACCTTTTAAATCTATTTAAATCCCTATATATGAAGTATATAACAAGTTTTGTAATTGCTATGCTGGTTCTCATGACTGCAATTGCTCAGGAAAACCGGGCAGAAGAAAGACCGGATGCTGTTTTTATGGGAAATTCCATAACCCAGAACTGGATGCATTTTCATCCCGGTTATTTTTCAGAAAACAATTTTATTGGAAAGGGGATAGGCGGAGAAGTGACGGCTCAGATGTTGCTCCGTTTCAGAAAAGATGTGATAAGATTACAACCGAAAGTGGTTGTGATCTTTGCCGGAACAAACGATATAGCTCAAAACCAGGGATATGTTACTCACAGGCAGATAATGGACAATATCGCTTCCATGGCAGATCTGGCCCGGTTTTATGGTATAGAGGTGATTTTATGTTCGGTCCTGCCGGCGGGAGAATATAAGTGGAGACCTGACGAGTTTAATGAAATGGTATGTCCTGCCGTTGCTATTAAACGATTGAACGCCATGATAGAAGATTTTGCCCGTAATAATGATTGCCGGTACGTAGATTTCTGGACACCTATGTCAGACGACGAGGGAGCAATGAAAAAAGATTTGAGTGCAGACGGGGTGCATCCTTACCCGGATGCTTATTTTGCCATGGAAGCATTGCTTACGCCTGTCATCAGAGAGTTATGCAAGCCGTAAACAGCTCGCAGAATATGACGTTTCTTTCCCGTCCCTGGAAGTTTTTCCAGAATAAATCCCGAATCACGCAGTACCTGTTTAAACGAGCCTTTGCATGAATAGGTGGTCAGTACACTTTTTGCTGTAAGTGCCGGTACAAGCTTTGCAACAGCCCCGTATGTCCAGAGTTCAGGTTGAGCAGCAGGAGAGAAAGCATCGTAATATACAACCTGTACAGGACACTTTAAGGTACATTCCAAAAAGTCTTTCTTCAGTTTGATAAGTTTGAATCCGGGAGCAGGATCAAACGGTTCATTCCAGGGACCCCGGTGCACATTCCTGAAAAATTCCTTTTCTTTTTCAGACCCGGCATAATCGAGTTTTTCCCAAACGACGGTTTCCAAAGGGTGCATTTCCGCGGTCAGGTAGCAGATCTTTACCGAAGCCGGAAAATGTTTCCGGAGCATTTCACGGTAAGTTAGAAGTGCATTCAGACCGGTTCCCAACCCCAACTCAAAAATGTTAACAACTGTTGGCAGCAATCCTTCTTTTTCCCTTTGTTCCAGGTAATACCGCAACCCTGATTCAATGTATACATGTTGGGATTCATCAACAGCCCCGCCTGTAGAATGATACGTTTCTCCATAGGGTCCCATAAGGGTAACAGAACCGTCAGATGTTGCAATAAAAGGAGCAGGGCGGTCAGAAAAAAAGCCGTCCGGGTGGGGACAGCTTTCTGTATTGACGGGTTTTGGCTTATTTTTTCCGGTCACCATAACGGCTTCTGAATTTATCCACACGTCCGGCTGTATCCACCAGTTTCATCTTACCTGTGTAGAAGGGATGAGACGTGTTTGAAATTTCAAGTTTGTACAAAGGGTATTCAATTCCGTCCACGGCAAGAGTCTCTTTTGTATTGACACAGGAACGTGTTATGAATACATGGTCGTTGGACATATCCTTAAAAGCAACCAGTCTGTAGGTGTCGGGGTGTATTCCTTGTTTCATTGTATGTAAAGTTTATTTTTTTTCTTGCAAACGGGCTGCAAAGGTACACATTTTTTCGGCTTGGCCAAATAAATAATTACAGGAAATTCATGATTTCGTGAGCCAATGCTTCTGCCTGTGTTTTGGAAGGAGCTTCCGAATAAATGCGAACAATTGGTTCCGTGTTGGATTTGCGCAGACAAACCCACTTTTTTTCCTCTTCAAAGTCCAGACGCAACCCATCCGTATCGTTTATTACAGCTTTGGGATAAGCGTCCCGGATCTTTGTGAAAAGCGATCCCAACGCAATTTCTTCTTTCAGTTCAACTCTGTTTTTACTCATATGGTAACGGGGATAGGAGTCTCTTAAAGCAGATGCATTGATCTTTTTTTCGGCCAGAAGGGAGAGGAATAGAGCTGTCCCTATCAGGGCATCCCTTCCGTAATGAAGTGAAGGCAGAATAACCCCGCCGTTTCCTTCTCCGCCAATAATACTCCGGGTCCGTTTCATTTCTTCTACCACATTGACTTCTCCTACGGTAGCAGCTGTGTAAGAACCTTTATACCATTGGGTTACATCTTTAAGAGCCCTGGTGGACGACAAGTTGGAAACGGTATGGATACTTTCTCCAGGATGATCTTCTGTATACTTTTGTATGACGTAATCGGCACACGCTACCAATGTATATTCTTCTCCGAACATGGTACCGTCTTCGCAGACAAGTGCCAGACGGTCTACATCGGGATCAACAGATATTCCCAAAGAGGCCTTTTGTAAAACGACTTCAGCTGAGAGATCTGTAAGATGTGCAGGTAAAGGTTCCGGATTATGTGCAAAATTCCCGTGCGGTTCGCAGTGAACCTTGTGACAAGTTACGCCCAGGGCTTCCAACAATTCAGGCATAACCTGCCCGCCCACCGAGTTAATCCCGTCTACCACAACACTGAATCCGGCACGGTAAATGGCCTCGACGTCTACCAGGGGATGGTTCAGAACGGCTTCTATGTGTCTGGAAGTATAATTTTCCTGATCATAAGAACCCAGGGAATCAACTTCGGCAAAATCAAACTGTTTTTGGGCAACGATCTCCAGCAGGCGTTTTCCCTGTTCTGCATTCAGGAATTCGCCTTCCGGCCCCAGCAGTTTAAGGGCATTCCACTCGCGTGGATTATGACTGGCTGTCAGGATGATGCCCCCGGAGGCACCGGAAAAAACAACGGCCATCTCTGTTGTAGGAGTACTGGCCATGCCGATATCTGTAACATGCATTCCGCACGCACGTAAAGTCCCGCAAACCAATTGACGGACCATATCTCCCGAAATACGTGCATCCCGGCCTACTACAATGGTGTAATTTCTGCCCGGATAAGATTCCCGGATCAGTTGCGCATAACCGGTCGTAAACAGAACTATATCTAAAGGAGAAAGGGATACTCCGGGCAAACCGCCTATAGTACCCCTTATTCCGGAGATCGATTTTATCAGACTCATGGCTTAACTGGGCATTGCCAGGAAGCACGAGGCAAAAGCCAGAATTGCGTACAACTCCGGGAACACGGCTAAAACCAGAGTGCTGCTGAATACATTATGTCCGTTACTCATCTCAACAATACCGTTTGCCGAGATAGAAGCCTGTTTAATTGCGGAAAAGAGACCAACAAAGCCCATGGCCAACCCTACTGCAAAAACGGCCAGACCCTGTCCCAGGGTAAGGGCATCACCTAATTCGGTCACGGCACCCAGGTTCAAAAAGAATCCGGCAAATCCGTAAAGACCCTGCGTTGAAGGCATAGCACTCAGGATCATGGCAGACCCGAATATGTTGGGATTTTTCTTTAGAGCTCCCACAGTGGCATTTCCCGCGATGGTAACACCAATAGCGCTTCCGATTCCGGCAAGACCCAACATAAAAGCCAAACCGATATAGGCTAAAATTAAAGGTAATGTGTTCATAATTAATTGGTTAGTTGTTTATTAAATTATCTATTGTTCTTTATTATTTGATACGGAAGTAAGGGGTTTGTATCCGCGACCTCCGCCTGTAAATCCGGCATTTTTGTAAAATTCCACGAATGTCAGACGCATGGGATGCACAAAGGCTCCCAGTGAATTGAGCGCCAATACCAGTGTATGTCCAAATAGGAGCATGATAACCGTGAGCAACCAGCCTACGTAAGGAACACCGGACAGACTCATGGCTATGGAATTAAATACCATTCCAAGTATTGCTCCTGCCGTTCCAAGTCCAAACAGACGGATGTAGGAAAGCATATCTCCGAAAACTCCGGTGATATCGTACATGGCCCATAGGCCTTTTCCCAGTCTTTTGTAAATGGGTCCTTCTGGTTTGGAGAAAAAGAGGATCAATGAAACACTCACAATAACCATACTTAGCGATACACTTTTTGGCAATGCCAGGGAAGGCACTTCCATTGAGGCGTATGCTATGGTACACCATACAATAAGTATGGCCCATCCGAACGGAGCCATACCGTGCTGCCATCCTTTACGGATAAATGAATCGATCCCTGTAAGAATGCGTGCAAACACAATCTGGAATAATCCAAAAAGGATGGCAAACCAGAACATCTTCATATCAGAGAAGTTAAATAAAAAAGTATTGTTTTCTCTTACAGAAGGTATTATATCTGCAACCTTTACGCCAAAAATTACACCGGGAAAAGCGGCCATTATAAAAGATCCGAGTCCCAGGAAGAATACCAGGTTCAGGTATCCTTTCATTTTTGGGAGGAAGCGTTTCCCCACTAATCCCAATATCATGAACACCAGGCCGTATCCCATGTCTCCCAGGCAGAAACCGAAGAAAAGCATATAAAAAGGAGCAAAGTAGGGAGTCAGGTCCAATTCATCGTAACGTGGAAGCATATACAAATCCCCAATGGGTTCGAACAAACGGGTATACCAATTGTTTTTCAGTTTAATGGGAGGATTGTCTTCACTTTCGGCAGCGGCACTGATGTAGTACAAACTTTCTTTATTCAGAAAGTCTTCCAATTCTTTTGTTTTTTCAGTAGGCACAAAACCCGTCAGCAGATCAATGTGGTCTTCAACTTCTTTCTGTGCAGAGGCGTTGGCCAGGTATAAGTCCAGATGCGAAGAGATTTCAGCTGCGTGATTTTTCAAAAGACCGGTGTGATCCGACAGAGCTTCCAGTCTGGATACCGTTGAGGCAAGAGCGGTTTCTTTTTCCTGAAGTCTTTCCTTCAATTTGTCGTAAGATACGGATGGAAAACTCACTTCATTTCCCGGAAAATCATAAGATTCTCCCTCAACCTCCAAAACGATGAAATAGGCTTGTCCGTCAACACGGTTTACTATATAGAGCGGAAATTTTTCCTCCAGGGCCGCAGTGATTTTTTTAACCGGCTGTACATATGCATGGATGGTTAAACCCATATTGCGGAGCTTGTCCAGGTCTTCTTGTGTAAATGAGCCCCAGGGTTCAGCCTGATCAATATGTTCTTTGAGAACGTTGATTTCGTTACGTAAAGTCTCTTTGTCCGCAAACAAACGGGTAGCCTCGTCCAGCAGGGAAGATCCATCACCTTCAAAAGGTAAAACCTCTTTTTGAGTCTTTTCTTTGGCAACCTGTTTCAGTCGGGCAACAGTTTGGTTTATCCGGACCAGCTGATTGGTCATTTCTTTGGAATGCTCATCAACGGGTTTCTCCCGGCGGTTTATATCTACCATACCCAAATCCTGTAACTTTGTCAGGAAGTCCTGAGTCTGCTCACTGAGCAGTACAAAGGAATATTTTGTCATCCGGGTTATCATAGTTCTTCCTCCTGCTCCTGATGGCGCGTTTTTACGATCTTCTGACTGGCTTTGGACAGCGTTTCCTCATCTTCCATGAACCGTTTGATCTTACGAATAGCTTCCTGATACCCGGGAATCTGTACTTTTTCATACAGGTTCACCTTTTGGGTGGTTTTCTTACGAGCAAAATCCAGTAAATTCTTTTTTTCCAGGAATATCTCGCTTTCAATGCCTATCTGGGCCAGATCTTTCAGGATCTGCACGCCCTGGGCATACCATTGCGGTTGTGAGAACAAGGAAAAAGGCTGCACCTGGAAAATGACTTCCTTCAAAGCGGGAGTCTTAATGCCGGCGATCTTGACGATTTCCAGTTCAACGTCTTTTACGGATATCAGTCCGGGTGTGAATTCATTCCACAGGGCTGCCATATTCCTGTATGATGATAAGGTCTTGTCCAGTTCTTCCAATAACTCGTCCGATCGTTGTTTGGCACGTTTTACCTCCGCACGTAAAGCACTTTCCTTGTTCTTTAACGTGGGGAGTGCTTTCTGCCTTATCTTCAGCTGTTTTCCCAAGGCAGTCAGCGACGTTTTGTTAAACTGGTATTTAATGGCCATACTGATTGTTTTTATTCTTCTTCTTTGGGCCAGTATTGATCAATAAGGTCTTCACGAATACTGACTTCTTCTTTGCTGAAATATTTGGCAAACAGTTTCCAGGTCCGTTCCAGCATTTCGGTTACGTTGATGTTCACGTCTATGGACAATAACTGTAAAGAATATTCCTTGGCGAAATCCAGGGAACGAAGATCGTAATCGCTCAGATCGAACCCGTTCTCCAGTTTGGTCTTGGCGTCTGCGGCGTCCGCATAAAGCCGGATGGCCGTATTCATTACCTGGTTGTGGTCTTCACGGGTTTGTTTTCCAATAACCAGCTGTTTTAAACGGGAAAGGGAACGGAACGGGTCTACGATTACTTTACCCGTATCTGAATCATGACGCAGGAAGAGCTGTCCTTCTGTAATGTAACCTGTATTGTCGGGAATGGCGTGGGTAATGTCTCCGCCGTTCAGTGTTGTTACGGCAATGATAGTTATAGATCCGCCGCTGGGCAACAATACCGCTTTCTCATAGATCTTTGCCAGGTCCGAGTAGAGGGACCCGGGCATGGAATCTTTGGAAGGTATCTGGTCCATACGGTTGCTCACAATACTGAGCGCATCTGCGTAAAGTGTCATGTCCGTAAGCAAAACGAGCACCTTTTCGTTTTTGTCTACGGCAAAATATTCGGCAGCTGTCAGAGCCATGTCCGGGATAAGCAATCGCTCTACCGGGGGATCATCCGTAGTATTGACAAAACTGATGATCTTGGATAGTTTTCCGGCATTCTCAAAAGACTGGCGGAAATACAGGTAATCGTCGTTGGTCAGCCCCATGCCCCCCAGGATGATCTTGTCTACATCGGCCCTCAGTGCAACTGTGGCCATTACCTGGTTGTAAGGCTGGTCAGGGTCGGCAAAAAACGGAATTTTCTGACCCGAGACCAGGGTATTGTTCAAATCGATGCCTGCAATCCCTGTGGGGATGAGCTGCGATGGCTGTTTCCTTTTATAAGGATTTACCGAGGGACCTCCGATCTCGCGGTGTTCTCCTTCCACCTCCGGTCCTCCGTCAATGGGATTCCCGTATGAGTTGAAAAAACGCCCGGCCAGGTTGTCACTGACATTGAGTGATGGGGCTTCTCCCCAGAAAACTACTTCCGAGTTGGTGGCTATCCCTTCCGTGCCACCGAATATCTGTAAGGTGACGCGGTCTCCGTTGATTTTTACTACCTGGGCCAGCCGGCCGTCCACGGTGGCCAGTTCGTCATTTGTCACGCGTTGTGCGTTCAAAACGACCGTAGCCTTGGTAATTCCTTCTAAACGTGTGTATATGCGTTGAAAAGCTTGTGCCATATTTGTAATGTTATGCCTGAACCTTTTCGGCCAGAAGTTCTTCAATTTCGGTTTCGTAGCGCTTGAAATCTTCGGATTCGAATTCCGAGTAATTCATTTGGCGGAAAATATTGATCATTTTTTTGAAATAAGCCGAGCAGGATTCAAAATCATCAAATGCAAAATCCCGGCGGCAGACGTTAATAACCTTGGAAAACATATATTCCTGGCGTTCCATGGATGTGGATGCGTCAACGTCGTCAAAAGCATCCTGCTGAAGGATTATGAAATCGATCAATTCTGATTTCCAGTAACTGATATGGTAATCCAGGGGAACTCCGTCGTCTCCCAATATGTTGATCTGCTCATAGGCTTCCTTGCCGCGTCTTACGTAATTCTTTCCTTCCCATACCTTGTCAATCCAGTCTTCGCCAATCTTTTCCTTGAAGTATTTCATGATCTCGGGGTATTCCAGGTACTTGGAATAACTCTCCATGGGATCAACCGCAGGATAACGTTTTCTGTCGGCACGGTTCTGGGAGAGTGCGTAGAAACACCTGGTGGCTTTCTGAGTGGATTCGGTTACCGGTTCTTTTAAGTTACCACCGGCAGGGGATACCGTTCCTATGAAAGTAACCGAACCCGTTTGACCGTTATTCAGTTTTACGATGCCGGCACGTGCATAAAAATTGGCAATAATTGCAGAGAGGTCCATAGGGAAAGCATCCTGACCGGGGAGTTCTTCCATACGGTTACTCATTTCGCGCAATGCTTGTGCCCAGCGGGAAGTAGAGTCGGCCAGCAAAAGGGCTTTATGTCCCATGGCACGGTAATATTCACAGATGGTCATAGCAGTATAGACAGAAGCTTCACGCGCTGCAACCGGCATGTTTGATGTATTGCAGATAATAGTAGTTCTGTCCATCAGGTGCCTTCCGGTGCGCGGGTCAATGAGCTTGGGAAACTCGGCAAAAATTTCCACCACTTCGTTGGCACGCTCTCCGCAGGCGGCCATCACGATGATGTCGGCCTCGGCTTGTTTTGCCAAAGCGTGCTGGAGCACGGTCTTTCCGCAACCGAACGGTCCCGGGATGAATCCGGTCCCACCCTCGGCCATGGGGTTAAAGGTGTCTATGGTACGAACCCCGGTTTCCAATACTTTGAATGGCCTGGGTTTTTCCTTGTATGCGGTGATGGCTCGCTTCACCGGCCATTTTTGCACCATGGTGACATCGTGTGTTTTGCCGTCTGCGTCTTTGAGAACGGCAATTTTTTCGTCAACCGTGTAGGAGCCTTCTTTGGTTATTTCCTGGATGGTGTAGCTATCTGTCATGATGAAAGGCACCATGATCCTGTGGACCATCCAGCCTTCCATAACTTCTCCCAGCCAGTCTCCGGCGGTTACTGTATCGCCTTTCTTTGCCAGGGGTTTGAAATCCCATTTGGCTTCCCTGTCAATAGGTTCGGTATATTCACCTCTTTTCAGGAAAACACCTTCCATGGTAGCCAGGTTATTTTGTAACCCGTCGTAATTGCTGGATAATAGGCCCGGTCCCAGTTGAACTTCCAACATATGGCCTTCAAAGGTTACATGGTCTCCCACCCGCAGTCCGCGCGTGCTCTCGTAAACCTGTGCCGAGGCAATGTTTCCCGTTACCTTAATGACTTCGGACATCAAACGGGTGTCTCCCAGATGGATGAAACATATTTCATTTTGGGCAACCGGTCCGTCAACTTCTATAGTAACCAGATTGGCAATGATGCCTTTTACTTTTCCGGTGGTTTTTGTTTGCATAATTATTGTTTATCTGCTTTGTATGTGCCTTTTACTTCTTCTACCAGTTCCCTGAACAATCTGGTACCGGTTTCTTTGTCCAGTTTTGCCCAACGTGCCACCAGGGAGGCTTTAAGTAAAAAAGCTAGTATAACATCTATATCAAAGTAATGGAATGTGGTGAGTTCCGTGGCTTTTTCCCAGCGGAGCATATCTGTTTTCTGTTCCCTCTGCACCGGTTCTTTCAATTGCATGATTTTATTCAACGCTGCCGAGTACGGTGTAAGGTACTCCAGATCAAAATCATCTGCTTTGGAAACAGACAATTGTTCTGTGATCTGGTTTTCTCCTACCAGGTTTGGTTTGATATCACGTCCGTATTCCTTGGCCGTGTATGCGGCTATGATGTTACGGATATCCCGGTCAAAGGAAAAATAACGGCTGATAAAAGCATTGTTGCAATTTTCTGCTGCACGGTAAAAACGGGAATGCATGTATTTGCTTTGCAATCCCTTTATCAGCCAATCCAGCCAACGATTGTCTTTTTTACCCAGTAATGAACGCAGTGAACCGGTCAGTTCTTCCAGATCAAAGCTACCGGATTGAAAATCCAGTGCCAGCTGGGGCAATCCGGCAACAATGAATTCGTAGTTATTCGCCATAGAGCAATTCTTGTGTCCCGGGACTCACGTATTTATTGAAAAGTGCCAGGAAATCCTTGTCAGAGAAACGTATCTGGTATCCTCCGTCGGCAGGTCCTATGACAAATCCGTTTTCCATGTCCGGACTGAAAGTAACTTTCAGATTTTTATCGAATGCTTTGGAACTCTGTGATTTCAAAAATTCCGTAAAGGATTTTTGTTTTTCTTTGGGAAGCACCAATTCCAGGTCCATGGATTCGGCATCTTCAGGATTAAAAGCATTGATAAGGGTTTTAATGATATCCTGAATAAATATGTCATCTTCCATGGCTTTCCGGGTTGGATTTTCCAACGATTTGAGGACTACCAGGTTTTCAATTTGTTTTTTTAGTGAAGACAGGGTATGGCGGGAAGCCATTTTGATCTCGTTTTCAACCTGCTCCTTATGTTCGGCAGCTTCTTTTTCTGCCCGCTCAACCATCCAGGTAGCTTCTTTTTTTGCCTTTTTAACAATGGCATTGGCTTCTTCCCTGGCTTTGGCAATAATCTCTTCTGCCTGGTCTTTGCCTTTAGCCAGTCCTTCCTGGTAAAGCTTGTTAGTCAGTTCTTGCAGTTTGTTTTCCATATAATTTCAGAATGGTCAATATGTTTTTAAGATAAGAATCCCAGCAAAATCCCTGCCGCAACTGCCGAGCCAATAACCCCGGCCACGTTGGGTCCCATGGCGTGCATCAGAAGGTGATTGGAACGGTCATAGGAAAGGCCCACGTTTTCAGAAACACGTGCCGAGTCGGGGACGGCTGACACACCGGAATTACCGATCAAAGGATTTATCTTATTTCCCGGTTTGAGGAACACGTTCATTAGTTTCACAAATAAAACCCCGGCACTTGTTGCAACAACGAATGATAAAGCTCCCAGCCCGAAGATCAGTATGGAATCCAGCTGCAGGAATTTATCGGCTTGTGTGGAACAGCCCACAGTCAGTCCAATGAGGATGGTGACAATATCCACCAGCGGTCCGCGTGCCGTTTCTGCCAATCTTCTTGTCACTCCGCTTTCTTTCAACAGGTTACCAAAGAAAAGCATACCCAGCAGGGGCAGGCCCGAAGGTACTATAAAGGCGGTCAGCAAAAGTCCGACAATGGGAAAGACGATCTTCTCCATCTTGGAAACGGCCCTGGGCGGTTTCATCTTTATCAGCCGTTCTTTTTTGGAGGTCAGCAACCGCATAATGGGAGGCTGGATCACCGGTACCAGTGCCATATAGGAATAGGCCGAGACGGCAATGGCCCCCATAAGGTCCGGAGCAAGCCGGGATGACAGGAAAATGGCTGTAGGTCCGTCGGCACCCCCGATGATGCCTATGGCACCGGCTGCGCTCGGTTCAAAGCCAAGGGAAAGGGATATGGCGTAGGCGGCAAAAATGCCGAATTGTGCCGCTGCTCCAATGAGCAGTAGCTTGGGATTGGAGATCAGTGCAGAAAAATCTGTCATGGCCCCGATCCCCAGGAATATCAGGGGAGGGTACCATCCTTTTTGAACCCCGTGGTAAAGAATGTTCAAAACGGATCCTTCCTCATAAATGCCTACGTTTAAACCGGCGAAAAGCGGAATGTTGCCTATTATCATACCAAAACCGATAGGAATGAGCAAAAGCGGTTCCCACTCCTTCACTATGGCCATGGTAATGAAAATTATACCTATACATATCATCAAAATATGCTGGTAAGTGGCATTGGCAAAACCCGTATATTCCCAGAACTGCTGGAGGTTGTTTATTATTTGGTCCATATTAATTCATTATTATCAGGGGAGCTCCTTCCAGTACGGAATCTCCTTTGTTCACTTTTATTGATGCCACCACTCCGTCTCTTTCGGCTTCAATGTTGTTCTCCATCTTCATAGCTTCCAGTACTATCAGTTTCTGTCCTGCCTTAACCGTATCGCCTTCCTTGACACTCACTTCCAGTATAACTCCCGGAAGCGGTGAATTGACAGTATAGGAATTGCCGGAGGTGCTTTTTGGACTGCTGTGTGAGGCTTTGGCAGTGGTGGGAGCAGCAGAACGTTGTGCCCGCGGAGAAGGAGCAGGAGTAGATTTTTTCAAAGGTTTATCAATGGTGACCTGGAAAGGGGTTCCGTTCACTTCCACCTCGGCCAGTGTTTCTTCCAGCTCGTTTATGACAACGTTGTAACTGTTCCCGTTGATTATCAGATTGTATTCTTTCATAGCGCAATGTATTATCGGTATTATTTTTTTCTCATAACAGGAGGCCTTCTCATGGAATGGAATTTGGAACTCCAGGGAGAATAATTCCTCCTTACCTGTTCAATGGTAAGGATGGTATTTTCTATGTCGTGGACTTCCGTTTCGTTGGCGTATAAATGCAACGCCATGGAAATGGCGGCGAATGTCTCGCCGGAAGTTTCTGCCAGGGATACTTTTTTGGTTTTATTCTTATGATAGGCATCGGCCTTTTTCTGTGACCAGCGCAATGCAATGTTACCTGTGCCTTTGAATACCAGGAATAACAACACGAGCGATGAAAAGACAACCGACATGGCCATGATAGCCAGGATCCATCCGAATGGATCGGTCTCTTTCATTTGTTCACTTCTTGACATGCCATCCAGAGAATGGTTGTTGGTACTGGGTGAGGTACGTGAAAGCACGCCCCATCCTGCGTTGTCGGATTCCTTTCCGTAGGATCCTTCTCCGTCTACAAGACGTCCGAAAGATTGGTTGGGTTGTAACCCGTCCGGAACGGTAACCATATCCAAAATAGTACTGCCGTCGCTGCTTGTAAGTATGAGCACCTCGGATGCTTCCAGGGTGAAATTCACATGGAAAGAACCCCTGTGGGGTTTGTTGTCTGCCCAGAACAGGATGTGTTGCCTGGGCTTGATCTTTGTAAAGATGTCTCCCCGGGGAATGGTGTACATTTTTAAGTCATCGGGATCGTTACTCAGGTAACAACCGCCAATGTCCACGGTGCCGTATCCGGTATTAAATATTTCAAACCAGCCGTTGTGTTCTCCAAAATTATCCTGGTAATCATCTGTGTTGACTATGAGCAATTCATTCAACCGAAGATCGGTCATGCTCTGTCCCTGAAGGGAAAGATGAATGAAAACAAAAAACCCGGCGAGTATGAATGTAATATATCGTTTCATGCAATGTTGGGTTTATAAGGGAAGGTTGTCGTGTTTTTTTGGAGGAAGGCTTTGTTTTTTTGTTGCCAGAAGCTGCAAAGACCTGATGATCCTGAAGCGTGTGTTCCTCGGTTCAATGATATCGTCAATGTAACCGTAACGTGCGGCATTGTAAGGATTGGCAAAAGTGTCACGGTATTCTTTTTCTTTTTGTTCCACAAAGAGTGCCGGATCATCGGCCTGGGCCATTTCTTTTCCGTAGAGAACTTCAATGGCTCCGGAAGGACCCATTACGGCGATTTCAGCGGAAGGCCAGGCGTAGTTCAGGTCTCCGCCAAGGTGTTTGGAGCTCATAACAATATAAGCTCCTCCGTATGCTTTTCTGAGAATTACGGTGATCTTGGGAACGGTGGCTTCTCCGTAAGCGTACAACAACTTGGCTCCGTGCAGGATAACGCCTCCGTATTCCTGATGCGTTCCCGGAAGGAAGCCGGGTACGTCAACCAATGTTACCAGGGGAATGTTGAATGCATCGCAGAAACGTACAAAACGAGCGGCTTTGCGCGACGCATTGATATCCAGTACTCCGGCCAGTACCCGCGGCTGATTGGCTACAATCCCCACAGAAGTGCCGTTAAAGCGGGCAAATCCCACGATAACGTTGGTGGCATATTCCTTATGGACTTCCAGGAATTTTCCTTCATCCACCAATGTGTGGATGATCTCGAACATATTGTAAGGTTTGTTGGGACTGTCGGGGATAATGTCGTTGAGCGAATCGTCCAGGCGGTCAACGGGATCATCACACTCTGCACGCGGTGGCTCTTCCATATTGTTTTGGGGAATATAGCTCAGCAATTCACGAATCAGCTCCACGCCTTCTTCTTCTGTATCTACCGCAAAATGGGCTACTCCGCTTTTACTGGCATGAACGTTTGCTCCCCCAAGTTCTTCCTGGGTGACATCTTCACCCGTAACCGTTTTGACCACTTTGGGTCCGGTGAGGAACATATAGCTGGAGCCTTTCATCATGATGGTGAAATCTGTCAGGGCAGGAGAGTAAACCGCTCCTCCGGCACAAGGTCCGAAAAGAGCTGATATCTGCGGTATCACTCCGGATCCCAGGATGTTATTTTGGAAAATATCTCCATAGCCTGCCAGGGCATTGACTCCTTCCTGGATACGTGCACCGCCCGAATCGTTGATACCTATCAGGGGAGCTCCTACTTTCATGGCCTGTTCCATCACTTTACAGATCTTCATGGCCATTGTTTCAGAAAGGGATCCTCCAAAGACAGTAAAGTCCTGGGCGAAAACATAAACAAGTCTTCCGTCTATGGTTCCGTACCCCGTCACTACACCGTCACCCAGGATGGTTTTGTCCTGCATCCCAAAATTATCACAACGGTGGGTGACAAACATGTCAAATTCTTCAAAACTGCCTTCGTCCAGAAGCATTGAAATGCGTTCACGTGCGGTACATTTCCCCTTTTCGTGTTGTGCATCTATGCGTTTCTGACCCCCTCCAAGGCGGGCTTTTTCGCGGAGCTGTGTCAACCCCTTGATTTGTTCCAACTGATTGCTCATCTTATATAATATTGTATTGTTATTCCGGATTTTCACATAATTCAGTCAACACGCCTAACGTGTCTTTGGGATGGAGGAATGCAATATGCAATCCTTCCGCGCCTTTACGGGGATTGTTGTCTATCAGGCGGATCCCGTTTTGGGACAGCTCGTCCAGATTTTCCTGCAATCCTTCGGTAGCGAAGGCAATGTGATGTACGCCTTCACCCTTTTTTTCCAGGAATTTGCCTATGGGACCCTCAGGATCAGTGCTTTCAAGCAATTCCACTTTTGTCTGTCCAACTTTAAAGAAAGCAGTCCGGACTTTCTGATCCTGAACTTCTTCAATGGCATAACATTTTAATCCGAGTTTGGATTGGTAGAAGGCAATGGCTGATTCCAGCGATCTGACAGCTATGCCTATGTGTTCAATATGTTTGATCTTCATTAAAATTCGGATTTTTTGTGCAATGAAAATTTAAATATCAATCCTGCAAAAATAAGAAATTTATCTGAAACGGACAGCATAATGATAGATTCTTTATATTTGCAAACATATATGAAAAGCATATACAGACCCAAAAATTACACAGGATTTTCATATTTTTTTTCTTTGACCAAACGGTTGTCTTTGGTCCTGCTTTTTTTCCTGTTGAGCCGTTTGGCGTTTTACCTGTACAATCAATATCTTTTTCCCGGGGTTGAATGGGAAAACATGCTTGCCATTTTCAGGGGTGGAATACGGTTTGATCTCTCGGCCCTTTTCTATTTGAACGGTATATACCTTTTTTTTGCATTGTTGCCATTTCCTTTTGTTTTTTCAGGAATATACCAGTATTTATTGAAGATCATCTTTGTGCTTTTCAATGCTGCGGGATTTTTTTTCCAATTATTTGATTTTATTTTTTTCCGAACCAGGCTGCGCCGGATAGATTTCACATTTTTCACCGAATTTGCAGGTGACAAAAATCTGGGATATATTTTCCTGGAAGGATTACGTCAATATGTACTGTTTTTTTTAATTTGGGTACTGTTGGTGATTGTTCTCTGGTTTCTTTACGGCCGAATAAAGTATCCGTCAAGACCGCCTTTCACTTTTCGTTTTTTTGCTATCAGAACAGTTGTACTTTGTTTGGTTTTGTTGACAAGTGTTGCTGCAATTCGCGGAGGAACGGACAGAACTACCAGGCCGATTACATTAGGCAACGCAACAGCCTATGTTTCCCGCCCCATAGAAGCGGCAATTGTACTGAACACTCCTTTTTGCATTATCAGAACACTGGGTAAGAGCGACATTGAAAAACTCAGCTTTTTTAAAGACAGGGAGGAGATGGCCCGTATTTATTCTCCGGTTCACGTAAAAGACAGTGCACTCATTAATCAGCAGGAGCAGACGACCAGGAAAAATGTGGTCGTTTTTATCCTGGAAAGTTTTTCCAGGGAATACTCAGGGTATCTGAATCCTCCCGGGATGCAGACATTCACCCCGTTCCTGGATTCTTTGATGTCGCAGTCCCTGACCTGTTCCCTGGCTTATGCCAACGGACGAAAATCTGTGGATGCCATTCCATCTGTTTTGGGAAGCATCCCCAGCCTGGAACAGTCGTTTGCCCTGACCCCTTATGCTCTGAACCGTGTGGAAGGGTTGGGTAACGCGTTAAAGAAAGCAGGTTATCACACGTCTTTCTTTCACGGAGCTCCGGACGGATCCATGGGCTTGGACGGCATGTCCCGGCATTTTGGATTTGAGCATTATTACGGGAAGGAGGAATTTGGAGACAACAGCCAGTATGACGGGTATTGGGGGATCTGGGATGAACCTTTCTTACAGTTTTTTGCCCGGACGCTGGATTCTTTTCCCCAACCTTTCGCTTCAGCGGTTTTTACCCTGTCTTCTCACCATCCATTTGTCATACCAAAAGAATACGAAGGCGTATTTCCACGGGGCAGTCTTCCGGTTCACCGGTGCATAGGATATGCCGATCATGCCCTGAAACGTTTTTTTGAAACTGCAAAAGAAAGTCTCTGGTACGAAAATACATTATTTGTTCTGGTGGCCGATCACGGTACTTTTTCGTTGATTAATCCTCAATACCAGACTGATATTGAAAGCATGGCCATTCCTGTGGTATATCACGATCCCGCCGGCATTTTGGTTGAAAAAGGACGGCTTTACGACCGGTACACGCAACAGATAGATATCATGCCTACCGTGTTGGATATGCTGGACCATCCATACTCCTTTTTTGCGTTCGGCAGAAGCATTCTGGATACGCTGACCACACCTTTTGTCGTAAATTATCCTTCGGGGTTGAATATACTCCGGGATGAAAACGAAAAAGAGCCCTCCAATGTGCTCTTTTTAAATGCTTTCCGTCAGCAGTACAACAACAGGCTGGTGGAAGACCGGCTTACGGTAGAAGATTAAGCCATATTGGAATAAACGTTTTGAACGTCATCGTCTTCCTCTATACGCTCCAATAGTTTTTCAATGTCCGCCTTTTCTTCCGGGGACAATTCTTTCATCTCACCGTTCACTATACGGTCAAAACCTCCGCTTACCAGTTCCAGTTCTTTTTCTTCCAGGTATTTTTGGAGGGAACCATAGGATTCAAAACTGCCGTAGATCACAATTTCTTCTTCTTCCTCGTCCATAAAGACTTCTTCCCCTCCGTAATCGATCAGTTCCAGTTCCAGCTCTTCCAGGTCCACGGGATTTTTTGATTTTACATGAAAGACGCATTTGTGGTCAAACATGAATTCAACGCTTCCCGATGTGCCCAGGTTTCCGCCGGCTTTATTAAAATAGGAACGGATATTTGCTACTGTCCTGGTAGTGTTGTCTGTAGCGGTTTCTATAAGAATGGCTATGCCGTGGGGTCCGTATCCCTCGTAAACGACTTCTTTATAATCTCCCTTGTCTTTTTCGTCGGCTCTGCGGATGGCCCGTTCAATATTGTCTTTGGGCATGTTCTCAGAGCGGGCGTTCTGAATGATGGCCCTCAAACGGGGATTGTTTTCCGGGTCCGTGCCGCCCTGTTTGGCAGCTATGGTCAATTCTTTGCCCAGGCGGGTAAAGGTACGGGACATGTTGCCCCAACGTTTTAGTTTTCTTGCCTTCCTGTATTCAAATGCCCTTCCCATAGATCACGTTTTTTATTGTTCCATCAGGATTTCCAGGCGTGAGATGTATTTGTCTATCTCAACTCCCTCAATGGTTTGGGGATATTGATCCTTAATGGTCTTGTACATTTCAAGGGCACCGGAATAATCTTCCTTTTCTTCCAGAATGATACCGGCCTTTTTGTAATAAGCTGCAGAGTAAGCATTATCCTTGTACAGAGCAGCTTTTTTATACCATGAGAGTGCGTTGTCAAGATCGTTAAGGCCCGCATAGGCATCTCCTATGTTGCAATAAGCCCGTGCCTGGATGATCTCATCTCCGGAATTGTATTTTTTCAAATATTCTATGGCCTGCGTGTAATTGCCCAGTTGCAATTCACTGACACCGGCATAAAAATATATAACCTTGCCCGGAAGAGCCTTGTACTCATCAATAATGTCTTTAAAGCCGAGTACGTTCCCGTCTCCGTTCAGAGCCAGATCAAAAGAATCGGCCCTGAAATAACTTTCAGCCGGGAACATTTGTGCCAATGCTTCCTGGCGGCGGGGTTCCCGGATAAGTTTCATGTATCCGAAACCGAGGCCCAACAGGACCAAAATACCCGTGGCGGAATAGATCAGGTGTTTTTTGTACTTAGCCAGAAATTCTTCTGTTTTGCTGATGGCTTCGGCAACTGCTGCCGGATCTTCTTTCTTCTGTTTATGCTTTGCGCTGGTATTCTTTTTTGACATAGGTCTTTGTTTTGAGGCGGCAAATATACGTAAAATTTGCTATGTTTGCATACTTGTTGAACGAATCTCTTATGTATTTATCCCGATTGTTGCTATCTCATTTTAAAAACATTGGTGAAGCATCTTTGACCTTTTCCCCGGGTATTAATGTTTTGTATGGGGATAACGGGGAAGGAAAGACCAATTTGCTGGACGGCCTGTATTACCTGAGTGTCTGTAAAAGCTCACTGGGCATCCCGGACAGGGACGTTATAGGCTATCAATATCAGGACACCACGCTCTTTGGGGAATATGACATGGGGAATGCCTTAACAGAAAAAATATCCTGTGCCGTTAACCGTCAGGGAGATAAAATATTTAAACGCAACGGAAAGCGTTACGATAAATTATCGTCACACGTTGGCCTTATACCGGTTGTCATGGTCTCACCCCAGGACACGTCGCTTGTATACGGTTCAGGAGAAGAACGCCGTAAATACCTGAATTTTCTCCTTTCACAAACAGAACCTGATTACCTGCAGACCATACTGGAATATAAAAAGCTGCTTCACCAGAGAAACAAACTTCTGAAATCAGAACAAATTCCCGGTGATGTGATGGATGCTTTGGATAACTCATTATCGGTACGTGCCGATACTATATATAATAAAAGGAAAGAACTGTGCCGTTTGCTGCACCCGCATGTGATCCATTATTACAGGCTGCTCTCGGCCGGTAAGGAAGAAATTGACCTGAGGTATGATTCAGACCTGAATCACTCAGATATGGCCGGCCTGTTGAAAAAAAACAGGCAGAAAGACAAGATGCTGCAATACACCGGGACAGGTATACAACGGGATGACGTGCAATTCTCCCTGGAAGGCCACCCTCTGAAAGTGTGCGGATCCCAGGGTCAGCAGAAAACCTACCTGTTGGCGTTAAAACTGGCCCAGTTCGCTTTGATCCGGCAAATGAAAGAACTATCTCCCATTCTTTTACTGGACGATGTATTTGATAAACTGGATGCCCGCCGGGTATCCCATTTGCTTCATTTGGTAGTGGAAGACGGTTTTGGCCAGATATTCCTGACGGATAGCAACAAGGTCAGGATAGAGGAACTGATCCATGCCCTGGGAGGTCCCCATGCCATATACAGTGTCAAAGAAGGCGTTTTTAAACATGAAAAGACAAAAGACTAAAACATTACAGGAAGTACTGGACCAGACCCTGGAAGAAACCGGTTTGCGGGAAGGTCTGGAAACACTGCGTTTGCATCACGCATGGGATGAGCTCATAGGCGAAACGGCTGCTCGCGAATGCGGAGATCGGTCTTTTCGTGACGGGGTATATACAGTCAGGATCAAATCTTCTGTCCTGCGTTGCCAGCTGGACATACAGAAAATTTTTCTGATGGGAAAACTCAATGCCTCTCTAAAAAAAACCGTTGTGAGGGAACTCATCATTCGTTGACCGTGAACAGAATACCACATATCGTCGCAGACGACCAGATCCCTTTCCTGGAAAGCATTTCTCCCCGGAAGGCACATATCACACGCATTCCTGGGCATCTGACAGACAAAAAGGCCATACAGGAGGCCGATGCACTCCTTGTCCGCACCCGTACCCGTTGCGATGCTTCCCTGCTGGAAGGCAGTCCCGTCTCTTTTATTGGATCGGCAACCATAGGTACGGACCATATTGACCTGCCATATTGTGAATCACACGGTATCAGGGTGGCCAACGCGCCCGGATGCAATGCCGGGGCCGTAATGCAATACGTGTTTACTGCCCTGACAGCATGGGCTGCAAAGAGGAACGTAAATCTTTGCGGCAAAACGCTTGGCGTTGTGGGTGTGGGAAACGTGGGGAAAAAAGTGGTCCACCTGGCAGAACATCTGGGCATGAAAACCCTTTTGAACGATCCCCCCAGGGCCCTTGCCGAGGGCTCCGCCGGTTTTGTTGATCTGCCCTTTTTGCTTAAACATGCCGATATCGCAACCCTGCACGTCCCCTTTGCCCCCGATACACGGGGAATGGCGGACCGTGCGTTTTTTTCTTCCATGAGAAAAGGGGCTTGCCTTGTGAATACCTCCCGTGGAGAGGTAGTGGACGAAGAAGCATTGAAAAATGCTGCCGGGGATATGGGCGGGATTATCCTGGATGTATGGCGGAACGAACCGCGTATTGATATTGAAACCCTTGGAATCACGGATATTGCCACGCCCCATATTGCGGGTTATTCAATGGAAGGTAAGCGAAATGCATCACAGACTATAATTCGGGAGCTGGCAGCTCACTTCGGTTGGAGAGAACTGGAGAATTACACCATTTCATTACCGCCTCCCCGTCCTGTACCTGCTGATTTGCTATTCACGCATTGTTTTCCTATCTTTGTAGAAGATAAACAGTTGCGCAGTGCTCCGCACCAATTTGAAGCATTCAGAAAAGCATATGTTTACCGAAGGGAATGGACACCGGAACAATATAGGCAATTGACTTTATGTTTACCAAAAAAGATCTGGAATTTATAGAGCGTAACGGTTTGACGCTCAATGATGTTAAATCGCAACTGCACATTTTTTCCCGGGGAATTCCCCCACTTGACATAATCGGTCCCGCCGAACCCGGCAACGGGATCGTCTGCCTGGAAAATGAAGAACAGGAAGAACTGATAACCCGTTACGAACAATGGAACGGAAGCCGCATAAAATTTGTGCCTGCTTCCGGAGCCGCCAGCCGTATGTTCAAGGACCTGTTCACGGCAGCCGGGTTGCTTCGTAATGATAAAAAGGCAGATTTGCCGGAGCCGGTACAATTCTTTTTCAAACACCTTAAGGAATTTGCTTTTTATCCTCAACTTTCACAACTGAGCGGATTTGATCAGGGTGATCCGTTGAAGATCCTGACGCTATTGCTTGAAAACGAAGGTTTGAATTACGGATCATTGCCCAAGGGACTGATACCGTTCCATAAATACCCTGACGGACCGCGTACCCCGTTCCAGGAACACATGATAGAATCGGCACTGTGCGATACCCCGGCCGGAGAAACGGTAAACCTTCACTTTACGGTCTCCCCGGAACACGACTCCTTGTTCGCTCGTCTTTTGGAGGAGGTGCGTGATAAATACCAAAAAAGGTTCGGGATGGAAATTAATGTAACTTTTTCCACTCAAAGTCCTTCTACCAACACCCTTGCCGTGGATATGCAGAACAAGCCGTTCCGTACGAAAAACGGCTCACCGGTTCTGAGACCGGGCGGTCACGGGGCCTTGTTGGAAAATCTGAACACACTAAAACAGGATATGGTATTTATCAGGAACATTGACAATGTTGTTCCGGAAGCATCCCTGGAACCGGTCATTCACTGGAGAAAAGTGTTGGCAGGATACCTGCTCAGGTGCAGAAGGCAGGTGTATAAATATATAGGTGAACTGAAAGATTATGCCGATCCCTTCCGGTTAAGGGAAATGGCCGACTTTCTGGAACAGACATTCGGTATTACACATCCTCCCATGGAAGGCGAAGAGTTTCGTTCCTATTTGTTCTCAAAGTTGAACAGGCCAATCCGGGTTTGCGGTATGGTACGTTCAACCGGTGAACCCGGGGGAGGACCTTTCCGGGTCAGGGACAAAGACGGATCGGGATCGTTGCAGATCCTGGAAAGTTTTCAGCTGAACGGAAAAAAATACGATTCCACGTATTTTAATCCTGTTGACCTTGTCTGTTCTTTTAAGGATTACGACGGGAAAGTATATCATTTACCGGATTACAGGGATAACGATACCGGCTTTATTTCATATAAAAGCCTGGATGGCAAAGATTTAAAAGCCCTGGAATTGCCCGGATTATGGAACGGGAGCATGAGCGGATGGAATACGGCTTTTGTGGAAGTGCCGCTGAGTACTTTTAATCCCGTAAAAACAGTTAATGATTTATTGAGAAAAGAGCATAATATTTGAAACCGTTGTATTTGGTAGTTAAAAAAAGATTTTTAACTTTGCCATGACCTTTGAAAAATTTTTAACCATTTAATCAAATAATAAACACCATGGATTTTATTACTCTTTTACAAGGACTGATTCACGACCCCGCGTCGAATCTCTGGCTAGCTATGATTCTAGTGCTTCTGGGCGCAATAATGCCGTTCATCGTGCCGATTATTTTCCCCACGATGCCATCATAAGAATTATAGTTTTATTCTTGGGAGTATCCCGAAAATCCTTGAAAGAGTAGGGGGAGCCGCCGAAAATCCTCAAGAGTAGGCAAAAAAAGATTAATCATTTAATTCGAATTAAAATGGACGTAATAATTACTATTCTAAACGATATGTGGGCAGGTCTTATGGATTTTGAACACGGATTCGTTTTTGCTTTTCTGGGTGTTGGAGCCGTTCTGGTTACTTTGATCCAGGCCATCATTTCTTTATTGAACCCGAGCTAGTAAGAACACGAGTTTAAAGAAAGGCGGATTTGCTGCAGCAAATCCGCCTTTCGTGTTTTTGTCTGAAGGTCATTTATTGATTGAAAATGTCCGCCCAGCGGTAATGTTTCCTGTTTTTCCAGTCCTCTTTGCGATAGGCATAACCGGCTATCAGGGGTACCACGGTCGTGGCCTCGGCATAAACCATTTGTTCGTGCACGGTGCTTACTTTTCCCCAGGAAGAAGCTTCTTTGAGTGTGGAACTGGAACAGGCCCCGTCCCGGACGTCGGCCACGGTGATTTGTATGGCGTATTGATGCATGGGCACGTCCAGACCCTGGCATTCGGCGCATACGACTGTGTCCTGGGCAAAATTCTTGGGAACGCCGCCACCTATCATAAACAGTCCGCTTGTTTTGGCTTTGATCTTGATTTCAGTCAATTCCCTGAAGTCGGCAACCGAATCAATAGTCAGGTAAGGTTTTCCTTCTTTCATACGTTCCAATTGATGCATTACCAGTCCGAATCCCGCACTGCAATCGGAAAAGGCCGGCACGAATATGGGAACACTGTGTTCGTAACAGATCTGGATCAAGGAGTTTTTCTTTACCGAGTTTTCTTTCAGCCATTTACCGGTTTCCCATAAAAATTCCCTGGAAGAATAGGGACGGGGTTCCAGGCTGTCGGCGATCTTTTTGATGGTGGCATCGCAATGCTGCAGTTCCTCTTCATCAATATAGGTATCATAGATACGGTCTATGTACACACTGCGCAACATCCCGTCATCTATGAAGGGAGTTCCTTTGTAATGCTTGAATCCCAGGGCTTCAAAGAAATCCATGTCTATTATGGAGGCTCCTGTGGAAACGATACAGTCTATCATGTTGAAGCGTACCATATCTACATATACCTGCATGCAACCGCCTGCGCTGGAACTGCCTGCCAGGGTTAGCCAGTTGGTGCAGTCATTGTCCCGGATCATCATCTGAAGAATGTCGGCAGCCCTGGCCGTATCGCGTGATGAGAAAGACATATCCCGCATGGAATCAATAATATCTGTTGAATTGATCTTGGTGATGTCAATGTGTTGAATGACATCTTTTAACAGGTCTTTTTTCTTTAATGTCATAGCTGTGTCTTTATATAACGCCTCAAAGGTAAGGCTTTAATTCAAAAAAATGTTAATTTTGGCGGATAATTCATTCCGTTACATTATGCAATTTACACGTTTTATCAATGCCTTCAAGCGTCTGGAAACACCCTTTTATTTTTACGATCTGGACATCCTGGACCAAACCCTCAGAACATACACAAAAAATCTCATAAAATACGGATACAAAGCACATTACGCCATGAAGGCTAATGCCAATCCACGTATCCTGGAGATCATTCAACGTTCCGGATTAGGGGCAGACTGTGTAAGCGGTAATGAGGTACAACTGGCACTGGATATGGGCTTTGATCCCGAAACAGTCGTATTTGCAGGTGTCGGCAAATCCGACAAAGAGATCCGCACCGCATTGCAGGGAGGTATTTTTTCCTTTAATTGCGAATCGGTACCTGAAATAAAGATCATTAACGATCTGGCTGCTCAAATGGGAAAGACCGCCCGTATATCACTAAGGCTGAATCCCAATATTGACGCACATACCAACAAGCACATCACAACGGGAAGATCCCGGGACAAGTTTGGGATCAGTGAATGGATGCTGGACGATGTACTTCAGGTATTTGCCAATAGTACCAACATTAAATTGATAGGCCTTCATTTTCACATCGGTTCACAGGTTACCGATATGAGAGTATTTGAAATGTTATGCGACAAAGTAAATTACTTCCAGCGCTGGTTTGAACAACGCGATATCCGTATTGAACACATTAACCTGGGAGGAGGAGTAGCCGTAAATTACAAAAACCCGCTGGAGAATTTGTTCAGTCCGTTTGAGACCTATTTTGAAACCATTAACAGGAACCTGGAATTGAGAAAGGGACAAAAAGTACATTTTGAACCCGGAAGGGCCCTGGTAGCACAGTGCGGGTTCCTTATTTCCAGGGTTTTATACGTAAAAGTAGGGAAAGGCAAGAAATTTGCAATACTGGATGCGGGGATGAACGATTTGATCCGTCCTGCTTTGTACGGAGCACGGCACGCGGTCTGTAATTTTACATCGGCATCGGAAAAGACAGAGGTGTACGATGTTGTGGGACCGGTTTGCGAATCGGCCGACCGCTTTGGCCTTTCGGTTCGTTTGCCTGAAACATCACGTGGCGATATGGTAGCCATTTGTACGGCAGGTGCCTACGGACAGGTTATGAGTATGCGTTATAATCAGCGGGAACTGGCACAGGCATACTACTCGCCCGATTTATAAGAGTTATGTATTTTAAGATATATCCGGACAATCCACAGGACAGACTCATTGAACAGACAGTCTCCACCCTGCAAAAGGGAGGGTTGGTTATATATCCGACTGACAGTGTATACGGGATGGGATGTTCCATAGAATACCTGGGAAGTGTGCCGCGTATGGAGCGGATAAAAGGTTATTATACACCATCCACAAGATTGTCGTTCCTTTGTTATGATTTGTCTCAGCTGTCTTCGTATTGCAGGCCTATGAGCAACAGCGTTTTCAGGATGATGAAGAAAAACCTGCCGGGGCCGTATACCTTTTTATTACAAGGGAACAGCCAGGTACCCAAACTGTTCAAAGGGAAAAAGCATACCGTCGGTATCCGCGTTCCGGACAATCCCATATTACAGCAGATCCTCAGGGAATTGGGAGTACCCATCATTTCCACATCACTTCCCTGGGACGATACCGAACCGGAATACGGTTACGAACCGGATCTGATCAACGAACGGTTTGGCGAGTTGGTGGACATTGTGATAGACGGCGGACCGGGGGGGCAGGATCCCTCGGCAATTATTGATTGTACGGGTCCCGAACCTATGGTTATCCGGGAAGGGCCCAAAACCATTAATGGATAAATAGAGTAATATATATGTTTGAGAATCTGACGGAAAGACTGGAAAGATCGTTTCAATTGTTAAAGGGTGAAGGAAAGATCACCGAGATCAACGTGGCGGAAACCCTCAAGGATGTGCGCAGGGCATTGCTCGATGCCGACGTCAGCTACAAAGTGGCCAAAACTTTTTGCGACCGGGTCAAAGAAGAGGCTTTGGGACAGGACGTGCTCAAAGCGGTGCGTCCCGGTCAGATGATGACAAAAATTGTCCACGACCGTCTGGCTGAGCTGATGGGAGGGGATGCCTCGGGAATCAATGTAAAGGGAAATCCGGGGATTGTTCTGGTTGCGGGACTGCAGGGCTCGGGTAAGACCACCTTCTCGGCAAAACTTTCTCTCCATTTAAAAAAGAAGAAAGGCCTGCGGCCGCTGTTGGTTGCAGGGGACATATACCGCCCCGCTGCCATGGAACAGTTACAGGTTCTGGGGCAGCAGACCGGCGTTGACGTGCATGTTGAAAATGAGAACCGGGATCCGGTTAAAATTGCCCGTAACGCTATAGAGAAAGCCAAAAAGGAAGGATATGGAGTGGTGATCATTGATACGGCGGGCCGTCTTGCCATTGACCAGGCTATGATGGAAGAGATTACCGCCATCAAAAAAGCGGTTGATCCCACAGAAACCCTGTTTGTGGTTGATTCCATGACCGGACAGGATGCCGTGGAAACCGCCCGTGCCTTCCATGAAAGATTACAATATGACGGGGTTGTACTGACCAAACTGGATGGGGATACACGCGGCGGGGCTGCCCTGACCATACGTGCCGTAGTTAACAAACCCATAAAATTTGTCAGTTCCGGGGAGAAAATGGATGCATTGGATGTGTTCTATCCTTCGCGTATAGCAGACAGGATCCTGGGAATGGGAGATATAGTCAGTTTGGTGGAAAAAGCACAGGAACAGTTTGATGAGGAAGAAAGCAAGAAATTACGAAAGAAACTGGCACAGGACAGTTTTAATTTCAATGATTTTTTGAAACAGATCAAACAGGTGCAGAAGATGGGAAATATCAAGGACCTGGCATCCATGATACCCGGGGTATCCAAAATGATCAAAGATCAGGATATTGATAACGATGCCTTCAAAGGGATTGAAGCCATCATATCGTCCATGACACCGGAAGAAAGAGATGATCCTTCGCTGTTGAACGGCAACAGGCGTAAACGTATAGCATTGGGCAGCGGCACATCCATAACTGAAGTAAACCGTTTGATCAAACAGTTTGACGATACCCGTAAAATGATGAAAAGCATGCGCGGGGGCGGACGTGGAATGTCTATGGCAAATGCATTAAGAAAAGGAGGATTATGATGAAATTAATCGATGGAAAACAAACGGCACAGGACCTCAAAAAGAAAATTGCTGAGGACGTAGCCGGCTTTATTCGCCAATACGGCAGAAGACCTCACCTGGCGGCCATTTTGGTAGGCGAAGATCCGGCCAGTCAAACGTATGTCCGGAATAAAGAAAAGGATTGTGAGGAAGTTGGGATGGATTCGTCTCTATACAAATTTTCGGACACCATTACGAGGGAGGAATTGCTTTCCTGCGTTCAGACCATCAATGAGGATCCCGAAATTGACGGCCTGATAGTCCAGTTGCCGCTGCCGGATCACCTGGATGCCCAGGAGATCATTGAAACCATTGATCCGTCCAAAGATGTGGACGGGTTTCACCCGGTTAATGTAGGACGCATGGTACTGGGGTTGCCTTCGTTTGTTTCTGCAACACCGGCAGGTATCGTGGATTTGCTGGAATACTACAAGATCCCTACACAGGGTAAGGAATGTGTGATCATAGGACGCAGTAACATCGTGGGAAAACCGCTGGCCAACCTGTTATCTCAAAAAGGTCCGGGAGGGGATTGTACAGTGACTTTATGCCACAGCCGTACACGTGACCTGGATAAAATATGTCGCAGGGCCGACATCCTTATAGCTGCCCTGGGACGTCCCCATTTTTTGAAAGCCCATATGGTGAAAGAAGGAGCCGTGGTGATTGACGTTGGCATTTCAAGAGTGGAAGACAAAAGTACCAAATCGGGATTCCGCCTGGCTGGGGATGTGGACTTTGATGAAGTGGCCCCTCGTTGCAGTTACATTACACCGGTCCCCGGCGGTGTAGGCCCTATGACACGTGTGTCATTATTGAAAAACACATTAAAAGCAGCTTTAAAACACAACAAATAAAATCATTATGGAAAGAAGACATTTTTTAAAGACCGCTGTTCTGGGTGCAGTTGCCGGAACGGTGGGACTGAAAGGAATGAAGCTCTTTGCCTCGGAAAAAACAGCACCCGGAACCCTTCCCGGTAAAGACAGCATTCCCGACATGGTGGCCATTATGGGTGGAGAACCCGAACAGCTATATGCCCGTGCCATACAGGAAATGGGAGGCATGTCCCGGTACATTAAACCTGGGATGAAAGTAGTTGTTAAGCCGAATATCGGATGGGACAAAAGCCCCGAGTATGCAGCGTGTACCAATCCATTACTGGTGGGTGCCATCGTCAAAGATTGCCTGGCAGCAGGCGCGTCAGAGGTAAAAGTATTTGATCATACCTGTGACCATTGGAGAGGTTGTTATGAAAACAGCGGCATTCAGGAAGCTGTCAAAAAGGCCGGCGGAGAAATGGCAAACGCCCATGAAGAAAGGTACTTCCGTGAAACTGAATTGCCCATGGCTCTTAGGATGAAAAAGCCAAAGATTCACGAAGCCCTTCTTGAATGCGATGCCTGGATCAACGTTCCCGTATTGAAAAATCACGGAGGAGCCCGGATGACGCTGTGTATGAAGAACTATATGGGGATTGTGTGGGATCGCAGGTTTATGCACTCCAACGACTTACAGCAATGTATAGCTGATGCCGCAACCTTTGAGAAACGTCCGGTACTGAACATAGTGGACGGGTACCGTATCATGACGCAAAACGGACCCAAAGGGCGAAGTCTGGAAGATGTGCAGACACCCAAGGCTTTGTTCATGTCACAGGATATTGTTGCAGTAGATACGGCGGCCACACAATTTTTCAACCAGTTCAGTGCCATGACGCTGGAAGATGCTTCTCATATTTTACTGGCTGAGAAACATCAGCTGGGTACCACAAAGCTTGATTCGTTGAACATTAAACGTATCCGGCTCTGATGCACCTGTACGGCTTTCTGAAATGGTCCCGGAGGATTATTGCTTTGGCGGTTTTTGCAGGGCTCACGTATTTTTTTATTGCATTTTCCGCCAAAGCTGCAGGAGTCTGGAGTACGCTGCTGGGTTTGCAAATAGTACCCGCAATACTGGGTATTGCCACAGGGGGCCTGGTTACAGTATTGATTGTGCTGCTCATTACTTTGCTGTTCGGGAGGGTTTACTGTTCCCTGCTTTGTCCGCTGGGTATATACCAGGATATCATTTACCGGCTTGGTTTATTCATAAGGAATAAAAAGAAACGCCGGACCCGTTATACAAAACCACGCAACACACTCAGGTATTCCATATTGATCATTGTTGTTATTTGTGTTGCCTTTTCTTTTGTATTGCCTCTGGTATGGCTTGATCCTTACGGATTATTCGGGAAAATGGCTGCAAACATAGGCAGGCCTTTGGCTTATGTTATTTCAGGCTCAAAATACGATGCCTGGAACCTGGCCGCCTTTCTGGTTTCAGCGGCTATCCTGATCGCATTGACCATAACTGCATTCTTTAAAGGCAGACTCTACTGCAACACCATTTGTCCTGTGGGAACTTTGCTGGGTTTTATCTCCCGGTATTCCATATTCCGGATACAGATTGATCCGGGGTCCTGTACACATTGTCAATTGTGCAGCATGAATTGCAAAGCCTTTTGCATAGATGCAGGCAAACCGGTGGTAGATAATTCCCGGTGCGTGGTATGTTTTAACTGTATATCCAAATGTGTCAAAGGATCTGTCGGCTACCGTTTTGCCTGGAAACCCGGAAAGAAAGCCTTACCCGCTTCAGAAGAAAATAAACCTTCCGGTGGCACGAGCCGCAGGGCTTTTCTGTTGGCTGCCATGGGAACAGGAGCCGGGGTCGTTTTACTAAACCGGTTCACAGAAAAGAAGATAATTAATATTCCCAATGCCATGCCCCCGGGTGCCGGTACACTGGATCGACTTAAAGACACCTGTATAGCCTGTCATGCTTGTATTGCAGCCTGTCCTGCCCATATTATCAAACCGGCCATGGGAGCTTTTGGATGGCAGGGATTCCTGTTGCCTTCGGTATCTTATGATAACGGTTTTTGCGGTTTTGATTGCCAAAAATGCCAGGAAGTTTGTCCTTCCGGAGCGTTGCAGCTAATGACCCTGGAAGAGAAAAAACGGGTCAAGATGGGCGTTGTAAAACTAATGCTGGAAAACTGCATAGTAGAAAAATTCGGAACTGATTGCGGGGCGTGTGATGAGCATTGTCCTGTCAAAGCAGTAAGAATGACACCCAGGGAAGGAAGCGACAAACTGTTTCCCAAAACTACCCCGGCTTTGTGTATCGGATGCGGCGGATGTGAGTTTATTTGTCCTGCCCGCCCTAAAGCCATTGTAGTGCTTCCGTTGTCCGAACAACGTCAGGCAGATGAACCTGTCATTGATGCCACTATTAATATTGAAGTGGACGGATTCGGTTTTTAGTCCCCGGTATCCGGATTTAAAAGAGAAGGTCTCAACCGTTCCGTACGGTCGAGACTTTTTTCTTCCTGCCAGTTGCGGATCTTGACCGGATCGCCGCTTAGCAGTACATCAGGGACTTTCCATCCCCTGAAATCGGCCGGCCGGGTATAAATGGGGGGAGCCAGAAGCCCGTCCTGGAAGCTGTCTGTCAGGGCCGATGTTTCATTCGATAATGCTCCGGGGAGAAGTCGTACTACGGCATCCGTTATGACTGCAGCAGCCAGTTCTCCTCCGCTCAATACGTAATCTCCTATAGATAATTCTTTGGTTATCAGATGGTCTCGGATTCTTTGATCGATCCCTTTGTAATGGCCGCATAGGATGATTACATTTTGCATGCATGACAGGCGGTTAGCCTCTTTCTGAGAGAAGTGTTCCCCGTCCGGGCTGGTATAAATGATCTCATCATAGATGCGTTCTTTCTTAAGATCTTCCAACAGTTTGAAAACGGGCTCTATCATCATGACCATACCGGCATCGCCGCCGAATGCATAATCGTCTGTTTGTCTGTATTTTCCCTTGCCGTAAATTTTCAGATCGTGGATTACGATTTCAACCAATGATCCGGCCCTGGCCCTTTTAACTATGGAATGAGAAAGTGGACTTTCCAACAATTCGGGAAGTACCGTAATTATGTCGATTCTCATAATAATGCAAAAGTAATCATTATTCCATATATTGGAGTTTTTCATTACATTTGCAAGCTATAAATACTAATTCCTTTCTCGTACAATGGATCCTGAATTGAACAACTCTGCTCCCATGGAGCAATTCGACGACAAAAAACAGCAGGAAAACAATGTGGTCGAATCTACGCAAAACACAGAACCCATAGATTATTCAACTTTGTCTATGGCTGAGCTTTTGGCTGAATTTGAGAAACTTATAGAGGCTGAGGACAAGACTGAAATGCATAAAAATGCAGATATAATCAAGTCCTGTTTCTATAAATTACTCCGGAAAGACCAACCCGCCGAAAACGGAGATACTCCGGCCGAGGTTCAGGTTCAGGAAAGCCCTGAAGAAACTGCTTTCAAACAGTTGTATGCCCGTTACAAAGTATTGCGTGCAGACCTGTTGCGTAGCATTGAACAACAAAAAGAGAGGAATCTGGAAGAAAAACTGGCCATCATAGACAGCATCAAAGAACTTCTGGACAAACAGGAAGACATTAACCATACATTTCCCGAATTCCGTGCCTTGCAGTTGCACTGGAAAGAAGTTGGCCCTGTTCCCATTACCCGGACAAAGGATATATGGGAAACCTACCAGCATTACGTAGAGAAGTTTTATGATTATGTAAAGATCAATAAAGAGTTACGTGACCTGGATTTCAAACGCAACCTGGAGATCAAGGAGAAGCTTTGTGAAAAGGCTGCTCTTTTGGTGGATGAGCCCAATGTGGTATCTGCATTCCACAAATTACAAAAATTGCACGAAGAGTGGCGGGAAACCGGACCGATAGACCGTGAATTGCGGGAAACCATGTGGGAACGTTTCAAGTTGAGTACTACTGCTATCAACAAGAAACACCAGGAATACTTTGAGGAACAGAAAAAGCATCAGCGGGAAAACCTGGAAGCCAAACTGCTTTTGTGCGAAAAAGCGGAGAAAATAGTCGGATTTATTGAAAACGACGAGATCAACTGGAATAAAAGAGCCAGGGAACTGGAAGATTTGCAAAAAGAATGGAGATCCATTGGTTTTGCTACCAAGAAAGAGAACCAAAAGGTGTACGACCGTTTTAGGGCGGCATGCGACAAGTTCTATGGAGAAAAACGAGATTTTTATGCAAAATTCAAACATGAAATGCAGGAAAACCTCGCTCAGAAAACATCTTTGTGTGAACAAGCCGAGGCCGTCAACATGAGTGATGACTGGCGTCGCACGACCGATCAATTGATCCATTTTCAGAAGCAATGGAAAGAAATAGGCCCCGTACCCAGGAAACAGGCAGAAGCCATTTGGAAACGTTTTCGTTCCGCATGTGATATTTTCTTTACCCGAAAGGCTGAACATTTTTCCAAACTGGAATCATCCTTTGAAGATAACCTGGCAAAAAAAGAAGCCCTTTTGGGTGAACTGGAAGTTTTCGATCCGTCTTCCGTTAACGATCTGCAAGGTGCACTCCGGGATTTTCAAGCACGATGGAATCAGATTGGGTTTGTTCCCATTAAGGAAAAAGATACCGTTCAGACTAAATATAAAAATCTGATAAACAAACATTTTGGACATTTAAATCCGGGATTTTCTGAAAAACGCAGTAATGTCAGACAGGGAAAAAGAAGGTTTTCAGAAAGTCATAGTGAACACGACAAGCTTATTCAACGTTTCCGTCAACTGGAATCTGAGATCACTGTGTGGGAAAACAACATGGGTTTCTTTGCCAAGTCCAAAAATGCAGATAAGATCATAGCCGATACCTGTAAGAAAATTGATGAAGCCAAATCCGAGTTAAAAGAATTGGAAGAAAAGATCAAACAGATAGAGAACAATGAATAAAAATACGATATGGGCCGTTTTGCTGATTGGAGCTATACTTTTAGGCTTCAGCCTGTACAATAACAAAGTAACTAAAGAACGGCAAAGAGAACAATTTGTACGTGATTCCATCGCTTATTCAGAAGCTGCAAAAGCGGCTGCCAATAAAGCAGTTACGGATACGCTTCCTTCGCTCACCGCTAACAAACCGAATGATCCCCAGCCTGCAGAGTCCGGAAACGGATACCAGTTTTCAAATGCTTTTTTGAATCAGGCACTTGAAGGATCCGATTCTTTGTATGTACTGGAAAATGACAAGATCAAGATCGCTTTTACCAATCGCGGAGGTCAGCCTTACGGCGTACATATCAAGAATTTCAAGACATACGACGGGGACAGCCTGATACTATTCCGTGGCACGGGCAACAATTTATCCCTGGATCTTTACACAGGAGAACAGATAAATACCGGAGAATTTTTCTTCACTCCCCGCGTTATAGAAGAGGAAAATATCCTGACGTTTACTCTTACTTTTAATGAAGATGCCTACCTGGAGTATGTTTATGTCCTGAACGAAGATTCTTACCTGTTGAATTTACAGATCAATATGGTTGGGATGGACCGCATTATCCCCCGTAACGTTACCCAGATGGACCTGAATTGGACAGTTGACATACGCCATTTGGAAAAAGGCTTTGACAACGAAAAGAATTATTCCACCATTGCTTACAAATACCCCAATTCAACAGAAGTAGAGAACATGGGGCACAGAAAAGCAGACGGATCCGAGTCCATCACCACACGCCTGGAGTGGGTGGCTTTTCAGCAACAATTTTTTTCTGCAATACTCATAGCAGACGAAAGCTTTAACAGCGGGGACCTTTCATTCCGGTTCTATGAAGCCGAAAATGCAGATACATTGCTTATGAATTGCAGGGCGAACATGCAGATCCCTTACCAGGCTGCCCCGCAACAGAGTATTCCCTTGCAGTTTTATTTTGGACCCAACGGTTATTATTCTCTGAAAGCCTATGACCGGTCTTTTGAACAGATCATTCCCATGGGCGGATTTTTGATCAAATGGATAAACCGTTTCGGCATCATTCCCATTTTCAATTTTCTAAACCGTTTTATCAGCAATTTCGGACTCATCATCCTTTTGATGACCATAATCATAAAACTGGTTATATCGCCTTTTACCTTCAAATCACACATGTCATCGGCAAAGATGCGTGTGTTAAAACCGGAGATCGACAAGATCAACGCAAAATACCCCAAGAAGGAAGATGCCATGAAAAAGCAACAGGAAACCATGGCATTGTATAAAAAGACAGGTGTAAGCATGATGGGGGGGTGTTGGCCTATGTTGTTCCAGATGCCCATCCTGTTTGCTATGTTCAGGTTCTTCCCGGGTTCCATAGAATTGCGCCAGGAAGGTTTCCTTTGGGCCGATGACCTGAGCGGGTACGATTCCATACTGGAATTGCCATTCAACATTCCTTTGTATGGTGATCATATCAGTTTATTTGCCCTTTTGATGGCTCTTTCCATGTTCTTTTATTCAAAAATGAACATGAAGCAGCAACCGGCTTCCAGTCAGCAAATGCCCGGAATGCAGGGAATGATGCTTTATTTCATGCCTCTTATGATGCTTGTAGTGTGTAACAACCTTTCAGCTGCATTGAGCTATTATTACTTGCTCTCCAACCTGATTACCATGCTGCAAACCTGGATCATTCAGAAATTTTTTGTGGATGAGGAAAAATTATACAGGCAACTTAAGGAAAAAGCCGAAAAAGCACCTTCTACGCCTAAAAAGTCAAAATTTCAGCAACGACTGGAACAGATGCAGCGCCAACAGCAGCAGCAAATGAAAAACCGGAAATGATTTCTGATCGTATCCAACAATTACGTAAAAAGATACCCGCGAACGTATCCATTCTGGCTGTTTCTAAATATCAACCTCCTGAGCTGATTCTGGAAGCATACCGTGCCGGGCAGCGTTTGTTCGGAGAAAACCGTTCCCGGGAATTGCTTGAAAAAATACCGCTGCTGCCCCATGACATTCAATGGCATTTTATTGGGCATCTGCAAACCAACAAAGTAAAAGACGTTGTGGGGCACGTGGTGCTGATCCAGTCCGTAGACAGTGTCAAATTGTTGAATGCCATCCAAAAACAGGCACATAAGAGCGGTGTTGTCCAGGATGTCCTGTTACAGGTCTATATTGCGGGTGAAGAAACCAAACAGGGTTTTCTGCCGGAAGAAATTCGTGAAATAAACCCGTTTAACCTGCCAAACGTGAATATATGCGGTCTGATGGGAATGGCAACATTCACTGACGACAAGGAAAAAGTCAGGAGTGAGTTCAGGCATCTGAGAAATTTGTTTGATACGTTAAAAACAGGTCCGTATTCCACCAATCCGTCCTTTATTCATTGTTCAATGGGTATGACCGGTGATTTCCCCATTGCTCTGGAAGAAGGAAGTACTATGGTACGCATAGGCAGTGCTATATTTCCACCTCGCCCTCAAAAGTAAGTACGGCTCCTCCTGTCAGGTAAACATCCGAGTATACATCCCCGTTTTGACTGAATTCTACTTCCAGGTTCCCTCCTTTCGTCTGGATGAACCAATGGTCTAAGTGTTTTTTGGTGTGTGCCCGGGCAGCTATGGCCGAGGCTGCAGATCCCGTTCCGCACGCCCAGGTTTCATCTTCTACGCCCCTTTCAAAGGTTCGTACAAATAAGCATCCGCTATCCAATATTTCTACAAAATTCACATTGATGCCTTCTTCACCGAAATCGCTGTGCCATCGCCAGAAAGGTCCTTCTGTTGCTATATCCACATCTTTAACGTTTTCCGTGAATTTTACCAGGTGCAGCGATCCGGTATCTGCCACATAGCTGTTCTTGTCGTAAAGCTTTATTTTTTCTACGTCGTTAAGCTGCAATTTCACTTTGACATACAAGCCGGATCTTTCCAGTACCTGTCCGGTGTGCGGCCCGTCAATGGATCTGAAATAATGATTTTTCAGGCCCAATCGGTCGGCAAAAGCAACCAGGCAGCGGCCCCCGTTACCACACATGGTACCTTCCGTCCCGTCCGAGTTGAAAAAATTCATAAAATAACCGAAAGGAGGTTCATCCTTTTCCAAAAGCATAAGTCCGTCTGCGCCTACGCCAAAACGCCGGTGGCACAGAGCGTTGATCTGTCTTTCCGTTAAGTGGTAATTCCCTGAAAAGTTGTTGATCAAAATGAAATCATTTCCGGCTCCGTGGTATTTACAAAATGGCAGTTTCATAGATTTGGTATGAATTTTGAAATATTGCGATGAAACAAAAGTAGTCAAATTTAAAGAGATATAAGTTATGAAAAACAAAGTTGGACTTATAGTGGTCATAACGGTACTATTGAGTGTTGGGACCACCTTGCTGGTTAATCATTTTACCGGAAATTCAAAAGACATAAAGAAAGTATACGTTAACCCGGAACAAGAACCCGTAATTCAACAGGTTTCACTTCCGGAGGTCCAGTACCCGGATTTTACTTATGCAGCGGAAACGGGCGTTAAAGCCGTAGTTCATGTAAAAGTGGTTAAAAACGGTCAGCAGGCCGCAGGGCCGCAAAGCTTCTTTGATTTCTTTTTCGGATATGGAAATCCTTCCCCCCAGTTACGTCCCCAGGTAGGAGCGGGTTCCGGGGTAATCATTTCGCGTGACGGATACATCATTACTGCAAACCACGTTATTGACGGAGCCGATGAGGTAATAGTCACTCTGGATGATAAAAGGGAATTCGAAGGTCGTGTTATAGGGAAAGATCCGGCAACAGATATTGCTTTACTTAAGATAGAAGCCGGTGATCTGCCTTCCCTGAAATTCGGTAATTCAGATGATCTTCGCTTAGGACAATGGGTCATAGCCATTGGCAATCCTTACGATCTGCGTTCTACAATTACTGCCGGGATCGTAAGTGCCAAGGGGCGCAGCCTGCCCTCATACCAGGATGAATTTAAAATTGAAGCTTTCATCCAGACAGATGCTGCGGTTAATCCAGGAAATTCGGGAGGAGCCCTGGTCAATGCAAAAGGAGAATTGGTGGGGATAAATACGGCTATTGCCACCCGTACCGGCTCTTATTCCGGTTATTCGTTTGCCGTTCCCAGCAGTATAGCGCAGAAAGTTGTGGATGACCTGCGTCAATACGGGATCGTTCAACGGGCGTTATTGGGAATAACCATGCAGGATGTTACCGGCGAATTGGCAGAAGAAAAGAAGATCAAAGACATGAAAGGTGTTTACATTCATCAGGTTCTTGAAGATGGAGCTGCCGCCAAAGCAGGCATCAAAGAAGGAGATGTATTGGTTCAAGTGAACGGGGTGGAAGTTAATTCCGGTACTTCAGTGCAGGAGCAGATTAGCAAATTCAGCCCCGGCGACAAAGTAGACCTGATCCTGTTAAGAGGCAATAAGGAGGTAAATGTGACAGCAACCCTTCAAAACCAATCCGGAGATACACAGCTTATAAGTGAAACAGAAGGAGATGTAACTAACTTTATGGGAGCAAAATTACGTCCGGCAGGAAAAGAAATCAGGAACAGCTTGCGTATCCGCGCCGGAATTGAAGTAACGGATATTGGTGAAGGCAAACTCAAAGACGCCGGAATAAGGAAAGGTTTTGTTATTACGCATGTCAATCAAAAACCAATATCAACCGTTCAGCAATTTGCCCTGGCTGTTCAAACTGCACAACGCGGTGTCCTGATAGAAGGCCGGTATCCTGACGGATCGGTATATTATTACGCTTTAGGGAATTAATTTTTCCAATTTTACAGCATTTTTGAAACATAAACTGCCCTTTTACGTATAAGAGGGCAGTTTATAATTTTATTTGGATGAGACAATTAAAAATTACAAAATCCATTACAAACAGAGAAAGTGCTTCTCTGGACAAGTATTTACAGGAAATCGGCAGGGAAGATCTGATCTCGGTGGAAGAAGAAGTGGAACTGGCACAACGTATCAGAAAAGGTGACCAGGAAGCACTTGAAAAACTGACCCGTGCGAATTTGAGGTTTGTGGTTTCCGTTGCCAAACAATATCAGAACCAGGGACTGAGCCTGCCAGATCTGATCAACGAAGGAAACCTGGGGCTGATCAAAGCGGCTGAAAAGTTTGACGAAACACGAGGATTCAAATTTATTTCTTATGCTGTATGGTGGATCAGGCAATCTATCCTTCAGGCTTTGGCCGAGCAAAGTCGTATAGTAAGACTACCCCTGAACCAGGTGGGATCGCTGAACAAGATCAACCGGGCTCTTTCCAAATTCGAACAGGAACACGAACGGGTTCCTTCTCCGGAAGAGCTTGCCGAGATACTGGAAATCCCGAGTGAAAAAATATCAGACACATTGCGTGTTTCGGGCCGACATGTATCCGTAGACGCCCCGTTTATTGACGGAGAAGATAACAGTTTGTTGGATGTATTGGTCAATAACGATTCTCCCAACGCAGACCGCGGTCTGGTAAACGAAAGCCTGAACAAGGAAATTGAAAGGGCGTTGTCCACATTGTCTAAGCGCGAAAGGGACATCGTAAAATATTTCTTTGGTATAGGAACCCAGGAAATGACGTTGGAAGAGATCGGCGAAGAATTCGGACTTACACGGGAACGTGTCCGCCAGATAAAAGAAAAGGCCATTCGCCGTTTGCGCCACAGTGCCAGAAGCAAATTACTCAAAGCATATCTGGGTTAGCCTATGTTTGAAGCAATAGGTAACGCACTGCATTCATTTAGTTCATGGCTGAATTTGCCATTATTCATTACCCTGATAGGAGGGGGAGTATTCTTTATGATATATTCCCGCTTTATACCATTCAGGTATTACGGGAAAGCTTTGAAAGCCACCGCGGTGAAAGAGGAAAAGGCGGAAGGTCAACTTAGTTCATTTCAGGCACTTACATCAGCTATTGCGGCTACGGTGGGCTTGGGGAACATATCCGGTGTTGCCGTTGCCATTACCATAGGGGGACCGGGAGCCATATTCTGGATGTGGGTGAGCGCATTCCTTGGCATGGCTACCAAATTTTTTGAAGGCACTCTTTCCATAATGTATAAAGGAAAAGACACCGCAGGCGAAATGCAGGGCGGAACCATGTACATGATCACAGAAGGGCTGGGTAAAAAATGGAAACCCCTGGCTGTTGTTTTTTCCGTTTCAGGTATGATAGGAACTTTTTGCCTGATGCAGTCAAACCAGCTTACAGAAGCTTTACAAACGGTTGTGTTTACCCCTATGGGAGTAGAAAATACATTGGGATTGCGCTTTATAGTGGGCATCGTTATAGCGGCTATTGTTTCGGTAGTTGTATTGGGAGGGATCAAGCGAATAGGGAAAGTCGCATCCCGCCTTGTTCCGTTTATGGTAGCCTTTTATTTTTTGGTAGTGTTTTACATCATATTTACTAACCTGGATGTAGTACCCCTGGTATTCAGATCCATATTTTCCGAAGC
This sequence comes from uncultured Muribaculaceae bacterium, assembly GCA_964542305.1. Taxonomy (GTDB): domain Bacteria; phylum Bacteroidota; class Bacteroidia; order Bacteroidales; family UBA932; genus DMER64. The sequence goes on from CAZITX010000004.1 coordinate 118,849, forward strand.
CTTTCATTTCAAAGCCGGATTGGGAGGCTTTGCCGGCTCGGTGATCGTTATCGGGGCCCGTCGGGCTGCTTTTGTGAACGAAGCGGGGATCGGAACGGCTTCTATGATGCACGGAGCTTCCCGTAACAGCCAGCCGGTCCGGGAAGGGCTGGTGGCCATGATCGCTCCTTCCATAGACTCGGGGCTTATTTGCACCCTGACGGCCCTGGCAGTTTTGATCAACGCACAATATAACGTTTCCGATGTGCAGGGTATGCAAATGGTCATGGAATCGTTTGAACGCTCCATCCCGGGATGGGGAAGTTATTTATTGATGGGCGTAGTGCTTGTCTTTGCATTTTCCACTATGTTCTCGTATTCTTATTATGGTACAAAGTGTACCAATTTCTTATTCGGGGCACACCGGGCACATTATTACAATTATCTTTTTCTGGCAACCCTGGTTATGGGAGCCGTCATACCGTTATCGACAGTCGTTGACATCATAGACATTGCTTTTGCCTTTATGGCTTTCTGTACGGTATTCACTATGGTGATACTTTCTCCCCGTGTGAGGGTGGCCATTAAGCAGTATTTTAAAAAATGAACGCAGAAATCATAATTACAGGGGCATTAAAGGAAACCGTTAAGGAACTCTACGGATCTTATCCTCTGCCCGAGGCACTTCAGGTTCAGGCTACCCGTAAAGATTTTGAGGGAGATTATACTGTTGTGGTCTTTCCGTTACTTCGCCAGAGCCGGAAATCACCGGAACAAACAGCACAGGAGCTGGGTCATGCTATGGTTTTGCAAGTGCCTGAAATTGAATCCTTCCGGGTAATAAAAGGATTTTTGAATCTCAAAATGTCAGCCGGTTACTGGATGCAAAACCTGGAAGAAATCGCTGCTGATCCGTATTTCGGGAAAAAAGAGGAATCCGGAAAAACAGTAATGATTGAATTCTCTTCTCCCAACACCAACAAACCACTTCACCTGGGACATATCCGGAACAACCTGCTGGGATGGTCCGTATCCAGGATCATGGAAGCCAACGGGCACCACGTTATTAAAGTAAACCTGGTAAACGACAGGGGGATTCATATTTGTAAATCCATGTTGGCCTGGCTGAAATTCGGAGAAAACAACACGCCTGAAACGACGGGGATCAAAGGCGATCACCTGGTGGGAGATTACTACGTCCGCTTTGACAAAGAATACAAAGAACAGGTCCGGGAATTGGAAAGAAGGGGTATAGAACAGGAAACAGCGCAAAAAGAAGCTCCCATAATGAAAGAAGCCCAGGATATGCTGGTCCGTTGGGAGCAAGGTGATCCCGCAGTGATAGGGCTTTGGGAAAAAATGAACGGCTGGGTATACAGCGGATTTGATAGGACTTATGAACGGCTGGGAGTATCGTTTGATACCATTTATTACGAATCCCGTACCTATCTCCTGGGAAAAGAACTTGTAATGAAAGGGTTGGAGAAAGGGGTTTTCTACAAGAATGAGGACGGATCTGTTTGGTGTGACCTGACACAGGACGGGCTGGATAAAAAACTGCTTTTAAGAGCCGATGGTACTTCCGTATACATGACACAAGATCTGGGAACGGCTGTTAGTCGTTACGAAGCTTCACATTTTCATACCCATGTCTATGTGGTTGGGAACGAACAGAATTATCATTTCCAGGTTCTAAGGCTTATACTAAAAAAACTGGGTTATTCCTGGGCAGATAATATCATACATTTGTCTTACGGAATGGTGGAATTGCCGGAAGGTAAAATGAAATCCCGGGAAGGAACAGTAGTTGATGCCGATGATTTGATGGACAATATGGTGGAAACAGCCCGTGAAACATCTGAGGAATCAGGGAAATTGGAAGATATGCCCGAAGAAGAAAAGGCAGAACTCTTTGAAATTCTGGGTATGGGGGCATTGAAGTATTTTATCCTGAAAGTCGATCCCCGCAAAACCATGTTGTTCGATCCCAGGGAATCCATTGATTTTAATGGAAATACAGGACCTTTCATCCAATATACCTATGCCCGGATCCGCTCCATATTGAGAAAAGCCCGGGAAAGAGGCTATGCCTCAAATTTGCACGGGATACCCATGCTGGAAAAAGAATGGAGGCTGATCAAACTGATGACGGATTTTCCGCGTGTCATTGAAGAATCTGCAAAAGAATTTTCCCCGGCTCAAATTGCCAATTTCAGCTTTGATCTGGCCAGGGAATTCAACCAATACTATCACGAAGTATCTGTACTTCACGAAGAAAACGCACTGGTGCGGGAACAGCGTCTGTTGCTTCTGAACCAGGTATCAAAACTATTGAAACTGTCCATGGAATTACTTGGTATCGTTTTACCGGAAAGGATGTAATTTGCAATTCAAAATATTATTGTATAATTGCAGCAAATTCTGATTTTATTTTATCCTATGAAAAAGACTCCGGCGCAAAAACCTGTAGTGAATAAGAAAAGATTGGTTATCGGCTACGCAAATATGCCAGCTCAGCTTGTGGAAATTTGGAAAGAAAAGTATCCCAGGGGCTATGCCGATTATATGGAGGATATCATGAAAGTTGACAAAGCTGACGGTTCTTTTTTTTATGCCGTTACGCTGGAAATACCGGAAGCCATTTACCTGGTGAAGGTTGAAGTCAAGATTGACGATTACGACGAAATCGAAAAAGACATCTTCGGTTCGGGAGACGATGTACAGGGAGATGATGACAGTGTCGACTTCCCCGACACAGATGATTCTAACTTTGCGGATGCTGAAGACGATCTGGACCAGGATTAAGCAATTACCCGAATCCACACTGTTGCTGGTGTTGGCCCTGATCATAGGTTTGATCAGCGGACTGGCTGCTGTGCTGCTAAAATTATCCATTGAATTCATCAAGGAAATCTTTACTACTCACGGCAGTTTACGAACCGAAAGTCTCACCTATTTTCTTTTACCCGGGGCCGGTATGCTGCTTTCCCTGCTTTTTGTCCGTTATCTTATCAAGGATAACATATCCCACGGGGTTACCAGGGTACTGGAATCCATATCAGGTAATAAATCCAAAATCAAGCCCCACAATTGCTATTCATCAGTTGTTTCCAGTGCCGTTACCATAGGTTTTGGCGGTTCTGTAGGAGCTGAAGCCCCCATTGTATATACCGGAGCAGCCATCGGATCCAATATAGGGCGAAAATTCGGACTGAATTACCGAAGTATAACATTGCTAGTATGTTGTGGAGCTGCCGCCGCTATCTCGGGGATCTTCAAAGCCCCGCTGGCAGGAGTCTTGTTTTGCTTTGAGATCCTGCTTTTCAACCTTACCATGGGATCCATCATTCCCCTGTTAACGGCCTCAATAACCGCTACTGCCGTTGCTTCTCTTATCATGGGAGGAGGAGTAAGTTACGTTAGTTCCATAGATCCCTTCCTCTTATCCAACATTCCCTATTACCTGTTACTGGGTGTGGTCTGCGGATTTGTTAGTTTGTTCTTTACACGGACAACGCTTATGATGGAAGGGCGTATCAAAAAGATCAACAATGTATATACCCGCTGGGCTGTATCGGCGCTGGCCCTGGGAACCCTCATTTTGCTGTTTCCCCCTTTGTACGGAGAAGGATACGGTTCGCTTATTTCACTCTTGAACAACAACGTGGAAGGAGCCGTTGACAGTATGATATACACTTCTTTAAGCGGGAACGTTTGGTTCATCCCCATTTTCTTTACAGCTGTGTTGCTGCTTAAGGTTTTTGCAATGTCCTTTACCAATGCCGGAGGCGGAGTGGGAGGAACTTTCGGCCCGACGCTTTTCATGGGCGGTGTGCTGGGATTTGTAATATCGCGCTTTATCAACCTGTCGGGGGTATCACTCCTTCCCGAGTCCAATTTTGCCCTTGTGGGGATGGCCGGACTGATGGCCGGAGTCATGCAGGCTCCCATGACCGCCATTTTTTTGATTGCCGAGATAACGGGAGGGTACGAACTGCTTATGCCGCTGATCATCACCTCTGTTTGTTCATACGTCACTGTAAGGAACTTTGAACCTTACTCCATTTATACCAAACGCCTGGCCCAGACAGGAAAACTGCTGACTCACGACAGCGATCAGGCCGTTCTGACACTTATGAAAACATCTGAAGTCATTGAATCGGATTTCTTATTTGTCAATACACACGATTCACTGGAACACCTGGTGGATGTAGTAGAAAAGAGCAAGCGAAACATTTTTCCGGTACTTGACAAAGAAAACCGGCTGCAGGGCATAGTTACCCTGGACGACATCCGTTCCATAATGTTCCGTAAAGAATTGTACGAAAGTGTATTTGTTTACGAACTCATGCACCGTCCTTTGGATCATGTTTTTATTGATGAACGTATGGACAGCGTAATGAAAAAATTTGAACGTTCCGGCGCCTGGAACCTGCCGGTACTGGACCAGGAATACCGTTACCTGGGATTTGTATCTAAATCAAGGATTTTCTCGGCATACCGCGAACAATTGTCACAGGTATCGCATGAATAAAAAACACATAGAGCTAATAGCACGTGAACTGAACATCAGGGAATGGCAGGTAGAACATGCCGTGACACTGATGGAGGACGGAGCTACCATACCTTTTGTGAGCCGCTACCGCAAAGAGGCCACAGGATCCCTTGACGAGGTGCAGCTGGCTGCCGTCAAAACATTGTGGAACAATTACGGTGAACTTGAAAAACGCCGTACAGCCATTCTCAAATCCATAGAGGAACAGGATAAGCTGACCCCCGAACTCAAAAAGGATATTGAAGATTGCTGGCAGATGAACCGTCTGGAAGACTTGTACCTGCCTTACCGTCCCAAAAGGAAAACGAAGGCTTCCGTGGCCCGTGAAAAAGGACTGGAACCCCTGGCCGATGCCATCATGAGCCTTGAAAAAAAAGACTGCCTGGAATTTGCCGGCGGATTTGTAAAAGAAGGGGTGGAAACTGCCTTGGATGCGTTGGCCGGTGCGCGTGACATCATTGCCGAGACGGTCAGTGAAAACGCGTCGCTCCGTGAAAGGATCCGCAATATTTACATGCAGAAAGGAATGATCTGCTCAAAAGTTCTAAAGGGCAAAGAAGAAGACGGGGTCAAATACAGCAATTATTTTGATTACAGCGAACCCGTTAGGGCAATGGCTCCCCACCGGCTTCTGGCTTTACTCAGGGCACATAACGAAGGGATCGTGTCCCTGTCTTTGAAACCGCATCCGGACACCGTTCCGGAAGAAATGGAAAAAATGTTTCTGGCCAACAGATCAACGGGTGTTTATCTGTCCAAAGAGGCCGGCAGTCTTTGGAACATGAAGGAAGCACTGGCCGATGCTTACCGCAGGCTGATCCATCCTTCCATTGAAAATGAGGTGCTCAACGTTTACAAAGAAAAGGCCGACCTGGAATCGGTAAGGGTCTTCTCGGCAAATCTTAAACAGCTGTTGCTCGCCCCGCCACTGGGACAAAAAAGGGTTCTGGCCATCGATCCGGGTTTCCGTACCGGGTGCAAAGTGGTTTGCCTCTCGGCACAGGGAGACCTGCTCCACAACGATACAATATACCCACATCCACCACAAAATGAGCGAAGTACAGCTATGCGCAAACTCTCGCACCTGATTGAGGCATATAAGACCGAGGTGATTGCCATAGGGAACGGAACGGCCGGAAGGGAAACGGAACAATTTTTGAAAAAGATCGCCTTTCCGCACAAAGTACAAGTATTCTCGGTAAGTGAAGACGGAGCAAGCGTTTATTCCGCTTCGCAGGCTGGCAGGGAAGAATTTCCCGATTACGATGTTACGGTCAGGGGAGCCGTTTCCATTGGACGAAGGCTTATGGACCCGTTGGCCGAGCTGGTCAAGATCGATCCCAAATCGTTGGGAGTAGGTCAATACCAGCACGATGTCAACCAGGCACTTCTGAAAGAAAGCCTGGACCGGACCGTGGAATTCTGTGTCAATCATGTGGGAGTGAATCTGAATACGGCAAGCCGTCAGTTACTGACCTATGTTTCCGGACTCGGGCCGAAGTTGGCCGAAAGTATTGTGGAGTACAGGCAGGAAAACGGGCCTTTCTCAAATCGTGAACAATTGAAAAAGGTTAAAAGACTGGGTGAAAAAGCTTTTGAACAATGCGCGGGTTTTTTGCGCATTCCGGACGGAACGGACATTTTGGATAACACCGGGGTACATCCGGAAAGTTATCCCCTGGTCAAACGTATGGCAGCTGATATACGTGTAACAGTGGAAGAAATGGTGGCCTCCGGGGAACTTCGGAAAAAAGTTGACCTTTCCGGCTACATCACCGCCTTGGCAGGTATGCCCACCTTAAAGGATATCATGGCCGAGTTGGACAAGCCGGGGAGGGATCCCAGGCCGCTGATCAAGGTGTGGGAGTTCGACGAGTCTGTCTCGGGTATCGAAGACCTGAAGGAGGGAATGGTGCTGCCGGGGATCGTCAGCAACGTGACAAACTTTGGAGCTTTTGTCAACATCGGCATAAAACAGGATGGTTTGATCCACGTTTCCCAGATGGGAGAAAGGTATGTGAAAAACCCGCTGGATGTAGTAAAATTGCATCAGCACGTGATGGTGAAGGTCCTGAAAGTGGATACTGAAAGGAACCGTATTCAATTGCGCCTGGAACGCAACTGAGAAAGGATCACTCCCGTTACTACTATAAGGATGCCGGTTATCTGGATCCAGTTCAATGTCTCAATACCAAGCATAAAACCTGCTGCTGCCGTAACAATGGGGATGATCGCAGCAAAGGTGTTTGTCCGAGTTACTCCAAGTTCTTTTATGGCGGTGGTAAAAAGCAAAAAGGCAACACTGGAACACAAGACGGATAACATGATGATGGGATACCAGAAGTTCCAATCGGTCAGAAAAAGGGATACGTTGGTACGTTTCAGATCAAAGAACAGTACCGGGACCAGGAAATACACAGCTCCCAGGACGTGCTGGTAAAAAGTTATGGTATAGGCGTTGTAAGACACGGTTATTCTTTTCAGTATAACGGTATGTCCAACGGCAGAAAAAACGGCCATAAACAAAAACAAGATCCCGGCTGTCATGTTGGTTCCCGGCAGACCGGCGGGAGTCCCCAGTTCAAGACCCCATTTTCCCAAAACTACCATCATCATGCCGGGAAGTGTCAGGATAATCCCCACGATGTTTCTGAGAGTTACTTTTTCCCTGTAAAAGGTGATTCCGGCTAACAGACCGAAAATTGGAATACTGGATACGATAACCGAACTCAGGTTAGGACTTGCCGTGAGTTTGACCCCGTATGCTTCTCCTGTAAAATAGAAAAAAGGTTCCATCAGGGCCAGGCCCATAAACCACAATACGTCTTTTTTATTTTTTATGCGCTGGATGACCCCCGTAATCTTACCAAAAACAAATAAGATCAGTGCAGCCAGGGATATCCTGGTAAAGATCAGGAAAAACACGGGAACGTGGTATACAAGCAGTCTGTTGGTCCAGAAAAAAGAGATCCCCCAAAGAAAAACGGTAGTACATATAAAAATATATGCCCGGATACGTTGTCTGGTCATAGGTTACAAAATGGGAAAAACGGGTGGTTTTTGAATGATCTGGCCATTTTCGGCGGCCAATGTTCCGTTTATAAAAACATGGGAAATACTTGTAGAGAAGGTGGTTCCTTCCAGCGGGCTCCAGCGGCATGCGTATTCCAGTTGTGATTTGGTGACGCGGTGTTCTTTAGCCGGATTGATCAGCACCAGGTCTGCAAAGTATCCTTCCCGTATAAAGCCTCTTTCCTTCAGGTTGAATATCCGGGCGGGGCGGTGACAACATGCATCTGCTACGGATATGATTGAAAGTGTGTCTTGATGCACTTGTTCCATCAGTATCTGGCAGAAATGCTGGATCAGCGGGATCCCCGAAGGAGCCTGCGTGTAAGGGTTTTGTTTTTCTTCCCAGGTATGCGGGGCGTGATCGGATCCAACGGTCTGTATGTCCCCGTCCTCCAGGGCTTCCAGGATCGCATCCCTGTCTTGTGCCGTTTTAATGGAAGGATTGCATTTGATCTGTGTTCCGTAACGGAGGTAATCTGCCTGTGTGTAGATCAGGTGGGGCAGGATTGCTTCACAACTTATATGGGGGTTGATACGACGGGCTTTCCTGATCAGTTCAATTTCTTCTTTCGTGCTCACGTGAAGGATATGCAGCCGGGTCTTGTGTTTGAGTGCCAGTTCCAGGGCTTTCCGGGTAGAGGCGATACACGCTTCCCTGCTTCGGATGATATTGTGCAGAATGATGGGGATATTATCTCCAAAACGGGAGATGGCTTTTTCCAGGTTCTCCCGGATAATGGATTCTTCTTCACAATGGGTGGCAATTACACCGGGATATTCACGGAAAAAAGATTCCAATGCTGCCGGGTCATCAACCAGCATGTTCCCGGTTGAGGAGCCCATAAAGATCTTCAAACCGCAACTATGTTCTTTTTGGGTCAGGACCTCTTCCAGGTTGGTGTTGGAGGACCCCATATAAAAACCGTAATTGACAAACATATTTGCGGCTCCCAGTATGTATTTCTCCCGGAGTGCTTGTGCAGTGATGACCGGCGGGGTGTTGTTGGGCATATCCATCACAGAGGTGACACCGCCCAGCATGGCAGCGCGGCTTTCTTTTGTCATCGTCCCTTTGTGGGATTGTCCCGGTTCACGAAAATGCACCTGGTCATCAATGATACCGGGGATCAGGATCATCCCGGAGGCGTCAATATCTGTATGGTTGATCCCGCAATTATCTTTGGCTTTCCGCTCAGCTCCCTTGCCGTGGAATATTTTTGCAATGCGTTGGCCTTCAATGACCAGGCATCCTTCAAAGGCATCTCCTTCATTTACAATAAGCGCATTCCGAATGATTGTTTGCATTACTTCACTTTTTTCCGGATACCGGTAAAACGCAGTTTGATAACCCCCCAGAAAGCTTCACCAAAGATACCGCTGCTCATTTTGGAAGTACCTTCCGTTCTGTCAACGAATATGATTGGAACTTCAACGATTTTGTACCCGAGTTTGTAAGCAAAATATTTCATGGATATCTGGAACCCGTATCCTTTCATACGGATCCACCGGGGATCGATGTTTTCAATGACTTCCCTGTGGTAACAGATAAAACCTGCAGTGCAATCGTATATGGGCATATTCAGAACCTTGCGGACAAATGCAGAAGCAAACCAGGACATAATAACACGCCCTATCGGCCAATTGATCACACTTATTCCTTTGCAGTAACGGGAACCTATGGCCACCCGGGCACCCTCCCGGCAGGCCTGAACCAGTCTTGGCAGGTCTTCGGGGTTGTGCGAAAAATCGGCATCCATTTCTATGAGATAAGTATATGCTCTTTCCAGACCCCAGGAGAAACCCTCCATATATGCTGTACCCAGGCCCAGTTTGCCTTTTCGCTCCATCATATGCAATCGTTCGGGGAATTCAGGCATCAGGGAACGGACAATACCGGCTGTCCCGTCGGGCGATCCGTCGTCTACCACCAGGATATGGAACGGATCCTCTAAAGAAAATACTTTGCGGATGATCTTTTCCGCATTTTCCTTTTCATTATAGGTAGGAATTATAACCAGGATTTTTTCTTGCATATACGGGAAAATGAACAGTATTAAGCGACTTCAAATATAGGCATAATTTTTGTTTAAATTTTAGTGGTTGATAATGTGACTAATACAATTTTTCAAGACAAATATTGCTCCTTTTTTTTAGAAATATTTGGTTTAGAAAAAATAAAACCCTTATCTTTGCATCCCCTTTCGCGAGAGAGGGCACAAAAAAGAAGTTCATTGACAAATTGGAAGAACAAAGTACAA
>CAZITX010000005.1:0-121683 GCA_964542305.1 uncultured Muribaculaceae bacterium
CTGCGTGATCCACAGAATCAAACCTGCTGCAAAAATGGCCAGCATGGCGTAATTAATGCGTGAAAATGCAGTGGCACCCAACTCGGCAAAACGCTCAGGAGCACTTCCGGTAAGGGTTTGTGGTTCTATACGATCCAGAAAAGGAATTTTGAGGACAAAATAGAGCAGTATGAAAACAACAATTGCCAACGGTGCGCCCAGGCGGGCCATCCATTTTTCAAATCCCCGGCGATTGATTTCAGGAAGTTTTTCTACCCGGTAACGGTTGATATCCAGGGGATCGGATGCCATAAAGCCAATAATTAAAAATCAATTTCCGTACGCAGGGACAAGCCGTGGTATTGAATCCCGGGTTCTCCATCCTTAATGCTTTTGTTGTCGGTATAGGTGTAATTCAGTACGATCTTAACGTTGTTGTTTACGTAATAATTCAGCCCGGCGGAAAAATTTTTTCCTTCACCTCCCAGTATATGGTGGCTGTTCAGGTTCAGGTAATCATAACGCAACAGCAATTCCAGGTCTCCCCATTTACGGCCGCGTACAGGCTGGGTAAATTCTCCGCAATGGGTGTCGTAACGTTGCCTGCCTCCGAAAAGAAGGATGCCCGCGTGCAGGTACCAACCGCTGAAATGCAGTCGCGAAATATCTCCCGTGTCCGATGATACGGGATCATTGAGTTGTACAAAACTGTGTATGTATTCTCCCTGGAAACGAAATCCTTTGTAATGAGCTGCAAATTCGGTATTTAACAGCATGTTGTGATGAACATCCGGGATCATGTCGGTGTCCAGGTATTTTTTCCGGTTGATGAACGTGGCGTTTCGGGTGCCAAGTTCCAATCCGCCGTATTTTTTTGGAGATACAGCCGAACTCGGAGTTCTGTATGAACCGGCCAGTGCCAGGTGCAAACCCTTATCTTCAAAACCAAAGAAAGGCATGGCTATTACTTTTGCGGTAACCGAATAACCCGGGCCGCGTCCGTAATCCTTGTTGTTGTCCTGGACATCCTCATACATGTCTGCATCTTCAACGGGTTGGAAGAACAGTCCGGCAGATGCCAGCAGCCATTTGTGATTGGCCTGTACCTGGAGTCCCAGGTGACGCGAGGGAACCAGGGCACTCACTGCCATAGGGCGTTCCATAAAAGCCAGGTAACGCGAGGTGTTGTTTTCTTCCATGGAAAACATTTCCTTGAAATTACCTGCCTGAATCTCAATGAAACCAAGACCGCAATACCTCATATAGGCATCCTTGATTTCCGGAATTCCTTTGGAAAAATCCAAATCCAGCTGACCGAACCAGTTTTTGGTTACTTGTGCATTTACGGCAAAACGGGCGCGCCGGATGGCCACCCCGTTTCCGATGGGTTCCGCTCCGTCACTTTCTCCAAAGAAGACGGCTCCGTCAAGCTGAATGCGGCTGTCAATCCAGAATGAATAATTCCGTTCTTCTGCCTGCAGGGGAGTACGGTTCATTTTTACCCCGTACAGGCTTGTACGGGTTTCTTTGTCTAAACTGTCAATTTGTTGTGCGGCACTTGTCAGAGTGAAAGTGAGGGCCAGGATAAATAATAAAAAACGCATGTTAAAAAGTGATTTCAAAACGCAAAGATACGGAATGATAATCAACTCCCGCCCTTTGTACCGGTTCCACTATCACGGAATAGTCCGTGGAAGGGTATCCGTAAGCATCATGGCCTATGTAAAACTGCCCGTTTCCGTTGGCATAGCGGTCGTTGTCAGTGTACATGTAATTAACTAAAAATTTTACGTTCTCATTTACGTGATATGTGATCCCTGCCGTATAATTCTGCACGGCTCCTCCCGTTACGGGATCAAAGTTCAGGTTCAGGTAGTCGTAACGAACCAGGATTTCCAGGTCTCCCCATTTGCGCCCTCTGTGCGGACTTAGAAAAGATCCGGTTTGCGTATCATAATGCTGGCGGCCCCCAAAGAGCATGATCCCGGTCTGGGCATACCAACCGTCAAAGTGGAGTGTGGAAACAGGACCTTGTATTCCGGTAAGGGGAACACCAAGCCGGAGCATGTTGTGTATGTATTCGGCCTGCATCCGCCATCCCTTGTAATAAGCGGCAAATTCCCCGTTAAAGAGGTATTGTTCCCTTACATTGCGAATTTCATACGTATCAAGGTAACGGTTTCTGTTGAGGGAGGCCAGGTTTTCCGGGTTGTACCTGACAAAAGGATAGGATCCCGTTATAGGATCTTTTATACGTATTCTGTATGATGCTCCCAGGCCAATATGAAGTCCAAGATCGTCCCTGTTTACAAAAGGCATGGCAACAGCTTTTACACACACGGACCGGGCATCAAAGGCGGTAGTAAATGAAGCCGAGTCTTCTTGGGGATACCTTGTTTTATCAAAAGAAACGCCTGCAGCTCCCAAAAACCAGTACAAACGGGTCCGGAATTGGATCCCCATCATTTCCGGCGGAGCCATGAGCTGAACAACCATAGGTCTTTCCATGAAAGGAAGGTCGCGGGGTAAAACAGCGGCTTCCATGGAAAACAAGTTCTCAAAATGACCGGCTTCTATCTCCAGGTTCTTGATTCCGGAATACGTGATATAGGCTTCCGTGATCCTGGGTTTGAGTTGCGAAAAATCTACCTGGAACTCCCCAAACCAGTCACGGGCGATCTGGGTTTTCAGTCCCAGACGGGCCCTTCGTACGGCACCCCTTCCTGGAATGGGATCGTAGTCTGCGTAATACCCCATAAAAACACTGCCGTCCAGGTGTACAAATCCGTCCACCCACAAACGGAACGAACCTTCGGGAGTGTTCACGACACGAATCCCCCGTGGTTCTCCGGACAAACTGTCTTTAACGTTTTGACCCAAAACAGGCAAAACATACAGAGAACAAATAAGAAAAAGCAGGTTTTTTGTCACAACTATTCCCATACCAGGGAGAGTTGCAGGCTGCCTGTATATACGCCGCCGGGATTGGTGGCGTAATCGGCTATACCTATGGTGCCTCCCAGGTATACGGTCTTCGGGTTGTTTTTTAAATTATATAAAGGTGTAGAAGGCCAAAATGTGATGTTGTAGATTTCCCTGGTATAACCGCCGCCTTCGCGGGTAAGTATAACGGACCCGGGTACTGCAATATGGGTTACATCAGGGTTTCCCTTTTTTACGCCGTACAAATAAATTTCAGCGGGATGAAAAACGGAACTTTTAAGTTCAACGGATCCTGTTGCCGTACGGCTTAGGTTCCCGTTGTTGACATTTAATGAAACGGTTCCCCACCAGCCGGTTACGGCAACCTTGCCAAAATTGAAATTTTTAATGACATCCGCACCCAGCTGTGCTTTGACAGAAGTAGCTGTCAACAAAAGCAATAGAGCAAAGAGGGATAATTTCAATTTCATACAGAGAACACTAGAATTGAATTTTAGGGAAGCTCCAGTTGTGCGGAAGCATATGTTTCCGGCTTCACGTCCGACTGGGCGTTGTAAGTGATCAATAATTTTCCGGAATCAAGACTCACTCCTTCGGGAGGATTCAGTTCCAGGCGGAATCTTCTAAGGGCATTGGGCGTATATACGGCAATTCCGTTCACTACACCCACAATGGTTTCCGTTCCTTCTGCAGATACATGGGTAACGTTCAGGTCCCCGTAAACGGACATGTTTCCGGAACGGTTGAAAGTCATTTGGAGTTGCGGGGATCCTTCTTCCGGTTTGTCCAGTACCAGATCGGAAATGTAAACTTCTGTGGTAGGTTCTCCCACACGGATGATCACGGGAATGGTGATCCCGAAGATGGGAATCAGCCGTACGCTTACCGAGGTGGTATCCCGGTTGGGATCTTCCTCGCCAAGGGCCACCTGGTTGGGAACGGCGCGAAAATATACGTGTGAGCGGTATTCACCCGGATCCAGACGTTCCCTCCCGACTACCTGCATGCGTACCGTCTGGGCTTCATTGGGGGCCAGGGTTACAGAACGGGGGAAGAACCGCAAGTGATTGTCGGCAAAAAACTGCCCGGGATCGGGTTCTGTAATTTCCTCAAAAGCACCTTCTTCAGTCATGCGGTATTGAATAAAGGAGATGTTATAGCGGGCCGTATCACGTCCTGTATTGGCCAGGTTCAGTTCCATCACCCTGCTGGAGCCGTCAAACACCACGCGGCGGGGTGTTACCAGCAGGTTTCCCTGTGCCTGGGCACGCGGTATCATGACACCGGTAAAAGCCACCAATGCCAACAGAAAGACAATTTTTTTAGATTCAAACATTATCCGCAGATTTTAGAGTATTATACGAATCAAACAAAGATAATAAAAAATTGTAAACTCCTAACACCTTTGATTTAAAGGGTATTTGTTTAATTGTAGGTAAAGGTGATGGTGTAAGTTCCCGTGTAGACGCCCACCGGGTTTTGTGAAAGGGATTCCACGTGAAGCCTGGCGCCAACGTAAAAGGTGAGCTTCCCGTTCATGTCCAGTTTTGCCGAGTTGGAAGGGGTTGAAAGCCATTCATTTACCAGCATCTGGTGGGCCGGATTGGATGTATTTGTCAACGTGGTGGGGCCGGGTAAAGTGATGGAGACGCTACAATCGGGATATCCCACGACTTCATACATTGCCGGACTGGGGACGCCGCCGGCGGCCAAATGAATGGCATTTCCTGTAGATGTTCGGTCCAGAGTAGGTGCAGGAGCAATGGTAATGGATCCCCCGCCTTCCCCGTCAATGAAGAATCGGCCGAAATTCAACGGAGCGGCTTCCGTGGCGGAAAGCACGTCAATCAACTCGGCAACGGCGGTGCTGGTGACTTCCGGATCCGGGTCAATGGCAAAAGACTGAACCGGGGAAAATCCCAGGAAAGCCACGGAGAGCAGGAACGGTATCCAATGTCTTGGTTTCATATTTTAAAGGTACGTATTTTTTACCAGAAAACGCTTCCCCGGCATGCCGCAGGAAGCGTTTTGTATTGTTGTTGGCTCTTAAATTTTATTGGTAGGCAAATTTTACCTGGTAAGTGCCGGAGTAAACACCCACGTCGATTCCGGAATTGGGAACAGTTAAGGTAGCTCCGACGTATACGGTGGCATCACCTGTGGAGCTCAATGTGACTGTGCTGGCCGATACGGTGAAAGAGGCCACATTCATAACATCCGAGCTGGTTGAATGAGAAAGGTTTACCGAACCGTTAGCAGGCAGGGTTACTTTAACAGTCTGGCTGGCCAGACCGCTGATATCAAACGAAGCGGAGCTGGGGGCACCACCGCCTATAGTAGCAACGGTTCCGGTAGTGGTAATGGCTCCGGCAGCGGTACCGGCAACGGTAATTGTTCCGCCGCTTTCCCCGGCAATAAATTTACCGAAATTTAACTGATCCTCTTCACTGGCTGAAAGGGCTTCCACCAGTTCTGCAGTCGCTGTTGCCTCCACCTGTGCAAAACCGGTCAGTGGAAATCCTATTACCAGCAGACCTAATATTATGGGTACTATAAGCTTTTTCATTGTTGTAATTGTTAAGTTCTTTTTTTAATTTTCCCCGGAACGCTCCATCCCATATGGAAGGAGCGACCGAGGAAATATATATCAAAGGGTATGTATCTTATTCGTAAGTAACAGTTACTGTAAATGAACCTGTATAAATATCAGAGGACTGTGTTGCGCCTACTGTCAAGTCAGCACCAACAGAGAAAGTTTCTTTTCCGGTAGTTGCATTAAGAGTCCCGGTTGCATTGTGTACAAAATTGTCTACTGTCATGGTCTGAGAAGTAGCTGCTCCTGTCAGGGTTATACTATTCTCAATTACTACCGTATAGCTAAGGCCGGCTTCGCCTACAACTGTAAATTCGGCGGCTTGAGGAGTGCGCGATGCAGTAACAAGCAAAGCGTCTGGATTTGTGGCGGTTCTAACTCCGGCAGGTGAAATTGTAACGGTGTTTGCAGCAGAAATGATGTCACCAAATTCCAATTCTTCATCATTTTCAATAGTAAGAGGAGTAACAATTCGTGCACCTGCTGAAGCAGTTGCTTCGTCTGTGTTTTGTCCGAAAGAAATGTTGGTGAAAGCGAAGATGGCTACTGAGAGCGTGAAAAATTTAAGAACTGTTGTTTTCATAATGAATATTTTAAATTGTTTTTTAAACTAAAAATTGACTTGTAAATGCGAGTCTTTTTTCAAACGTGGTACAAAGATATGCCACCCGTTATTAACGGAAAAATGGTTTCAACATAAACGGGGGTTTTATCTACGAACTGCCTTTTTTGCTCAACGACGAACTAAAATATTAGGTAGTTAGTCATAGGAAATGGTCACGGTAAAGGTACCCGTGTACTGGCCCAATTGCTGTCCCCACCAGAAGGTGGTTGTGCCGCCCACATAAAACACGTCTTCGCCGGAAGCACCCAGTTGCAGGCTGGTTGCAGAACTGGTCAGATCCAGGTTGAGGCTGCTTGAACCTCCTGCATGAGAAAGCGGAAATGTCCAATCGGGGACGGAAACGTTTACGGACGCATAGGGGGTTCCTGTTACCCTGAATTTGGCGGCGGAGACAGCCCCTGCACTCGGCAAAAGGGAGGCAACTCCGGAAGCGGTGCGCTGCGGGTTCTCTTCTGCGGTAACTGTAACGGTTCCTGTTCCCGGTCCGGGAGAGGCAAATCCGAATGAAAGGTTGGATTCTTTGGCAATGGACAGGGGAATGATCACTTCAATTTCAAGTTGCGCGGTCAGGGGTACGTACATTGTATTGGATTGTCCGTACATAACGGAAAACCCGCCCAAAAAGAGCATAGACAATAGAAATCTGTATTTTGCGGCGCTTCTCATTCGATCACAAAGGTACATAAAAATATTTTTTACATTTGTACCCATGGTTAAAATACTGATCATTGAGGACGATGCCGCGTTCAACGTCCTTTTGAAAACATGGCTGGTCAAAGGCGGATTCCGTGCAGACGG
Source organism: uncultured Muribaculaceae bacterium (assembly GCA_964542305.1). GTDB lineage: Bacteria > Bacteroidota > Bacteroidia > Bacteroidales > UBA932 > DMER64. The sequence goes on from CAZITX010000005.1 coordinate 6,939, forward strand.
TGTGCTTTCCGCCGGGGAAGCCATGAAAGCCGTACAGGCACAGGTCTACGACATTGTCCTTTGTGACCTCCGCCTGCCGGATACCGACGGCATGACACTTTTGAAATGGATCCGGGAAACTTCGCCGGACAGTGCCGTGTTTATCATGACAGGGTATGCCGATGTACAGACCGCCGTGCAGGCCATCCGCCTGGGAGCGGTCGATTACCTTGAAAAACCGGTGGATCCCGTTATCCTGAAAGAGAAAATTGAAGAAATACTTCGCAAGAAAGACCGTCCGCACGAACGAATACCTTTTATTAAAGGGGATAGTCCCGCTTCCCTGAAGCTTTACGATTACATGATGCTGGTGGCTCCCACGCTGCTTTCGGTGCTCATTGCGGGCGAAAGCGGCACGGGAAAGGAATACGTGGCCAACCACATTCACCAGAACAGCACCCGACGGGACGGTCCGTTCGTGGCACTGGACTGCGGCGCGATCCCCAGGGATTTGGCTTCGAGCGAATTGTTCGGGCACCTGAAGGGGTCCTTCACCTCGGCAATAAGCGACAAGAAAGGGGCTTTTGAGATGGCCGACGGCGGCACTTTGTTCCTTGACGAGATCGGGAACCTTTCCCCCGATGTACAGATGCAGCTGTTACGGGCCCTGCAGGAAGGGATGATCAAACCGGTAGGGAGTTCCCGCATCATTGAGGTCAACATCCGGATCATTACTGCCACCAATGTGGACCTGAAACAAATGATAGAGCAGGGAAAATTCCGCGAGGACCTGTACCACCGGATCAACGAATTCCAGCTCACGATTCCGCGATTGCATGAAAGGGGCCGGGACATCCTCCTGTTTGCCCGTCATTTCCTGGAATATGCCAACCGCCAGATGCACAAGCAGATCAAGGGGTTTTCACCGGATGCCGAACAACTGATGTTGTCTTATCAATGGAGGGGCAATTTGCGGGAATTGTTGAATATGGTAAAACGTACGGTTTTGTTGTCCGAAGGGCCGCTCGTCACGGTAGATGACCTTCCCGAAGAGATACGCCAGGTGCCTTCTTCCGGGCACGGACAGGATACACAGACACTGAAAGAACAACACGAACGTCAGATGATCCTGGAAGCCCTGGCACGCACCAGGAACAACCGTACCCGTGCGGCCCGGTTGCTGGGTATTGACCGCAAAACCTTATACAATAAAATGAAGCTTTATCACCTGGAGTAATTTCCGGGCTTTTCCGATAACGCTTTGTACCAGGCCCGGATCCTCTTTTCCGGACCGTTCCAGAATTTCCAAGTCATTAACAAGCGGAGAATGCAATTGCCTGAACATAGGCAACATTTTGTGCGCAACCGAAGATATCCTTGTAAAATCTTTCTTTTCCAGACAATCCTGCATAGTGTCCAGGCTTTCTTGGGCCGAGGTGTGGAACACTTTTAATACCTGGGTGATCGCCTCCAGATCACCGTCAACCATTTGCCCCATTTCTGCCAGAGAAAAACCATCGTAGGATACTGCAGGGATGACGGGTGCAAGAATATGGTTCAGCTGGGCTTTTACAAACGGTTTTTCCAGGTGACCGGAGAATCCTTTTTCCAGGAAATGCCGCGAACTGAATACGCTGTTGGCTGTTACAGCAATAACGGGAGTGGGATAAAGGTTACGGACCTGTTCCAGTAAATGGAACCCGTCTCCGTTGGGCATCTGGATGTCGGTCAGTACCACGTCAACGGGAATGGATTGCATGATCTTAAGGGCTTTACCGGCACCGGAAGCTGTAGCAACCAGGTGTCCTGAAAGTTTGAGCATTTCAGAAGACAGGGCCAACTGGGAAGCATCGTCATCTACCACAAGTACACGCAGGGGGTAGCCGGATGGTTTTTCCGTAGCCGGCGATGCAGGTAAATGAAGGTCTTCTGCCTGTTTGTCTGTAAGTTCAACCGGAATGGAAATACAGAAGGTGGATCCCGAGTCTTTGTTCCCGGACAGGGTGATGTTGCCTTTGAACAGTTCAACGGTGCGTTTTACAATGGAAAGGCCCAGTCCCACGCCTTCTTTTTCCGGGGTGCTGGGCGTTTCCGCCCTGGTGAATTCTTCAAAAATCCTGGAACTTGCTTGCGAAGTGATTCCTGTCCCGGTATCGTAAACGGAAAAGAACAAAACAGAATCGTCCAGGGAAACGAATAGATCTACATGGCCTTTGTCTGTGAATTTCACGGCATTGGAAAGCAGGTTCATTACTATTTGCCTGAGGCGCAGCGGATCGGTTATTATACATTGTGCGGAAGAAATATCTGTGCGAAGATTCAGGGTCACGCCTTTTTTATTTGCCGTGGGGGTGAAAACCGCGATGGCCTCCCGGAATAGCCGCGTGACCGGAGTCACGACGGGATTGAGTTGTGTTTTCTGTGCTTCCAGCCGGTAATATTCCAGTAGGTTGGCCAGTAGTTCCATAACGTGTTCTGCCGAGTGGGTCATGGGATCCAGGTATTCTTTCAATTTTTGTCCCGTTCCATTTTCCGGGGGGTTTTTGAGCAGGTCCAGGTACCCGACAATGGCACTCAGCGGGGCTTTGATATCGTGCGTGACAGTCAGCAACAGTTTTTCCCGGCTTTTCATCAAAGACTCGGCACGATTCCGCGCAATTTCCAGGTCTCTGCGGTATTTCCTGCTTTTGTTCAGATCGGCAAAAATGAACAGCACCGAGACAAGGATGATGAATAGGGCGACCCCTCCCAAAAGGGAAAGTGAATCGCCTGCCTGCTTAAGCGAAGCGCGGCGGGTCTCCAGCGAAGTCAGGGTGCTTTGGAACCATTCCTGGTTCAGTTCTTCCAGCAGTTGGTTGATCTGCATGTTCAATGCCCGGTCTGTTTCAATGAGTTCTTCCAGCTGGGCCGAGATTGCTTTCAGCTGGCGCTGTCTTTCGGCTTCCACGTCGTCCAGTACTTTCATTACCGCCTGAACGACCGTATCGCGACTGGGCGTTCTTTGTGCAACGGGTTGCGGAGTGCCGGGAATGACGCGTACCAGGGAATCGGTGATTGTCCTGCGGATCTGTTTGATCTCCGTAATGCTGTCCTGCATACGCGAAGGATTGAAGGCATTTCCCAAACGTTCAAAGAATGAAAGGCGGGGACGTTGTACCGCGGTTGTGATGGTGTCGTAAATGATCTCTTCACGGATGACTACAGGCCGATTTCCCCGGGAAACCACCTCGGTCAGTTTTGGAGTTTCGGCAACGGTGGGTATTTGAGGCAAGGCCCGGTTTACCTTTTGTGCTACCTCACGGTTGCTGCGACGGCTAAGTTCCTGTTGCTGCCGGGCTATATCCTGTATGTTGACATCCCTGTATACGAGCAGGCTGTCTATTTCATCCAGGATCTCCTGCTGGCGTTCCAGGATGGTTCCTTTGCCCAGAGAATCCAGCATAACGTCCACGTTGTCCAGGGCAGTACGGTACAGGTCGTAATTTTCTGCTTTCGGGTCCTGGATAAAACGGGTCCCCAGCCATTCGGCTTCGTACAACAATGATATGGTATTGCTTATAAGCAGACTTCGCTCCAGGATCTCTTCCCGCCGGTCCTCACTCTGGAAAAGAAAAGGGTATACGCGTTTATACACGTACCACCCGGTACTTATGGCAAGGGCCACAAGCAGTATATAGCTGAAGACAATCTTCAGGCGAAATCCCGTGTCCGGTTTCATAGGACTAAGGTATAAAGAAATTCCCGGTGGTACAAAATCCAGTGTTTTTGGGGTTGTTGGGGAAATATTCCCCAATACGAGACCTCAAATTCCCCAAAAGGAGGGTCGTGGAATTGTTTTTTGAAAAGGAATTGATTAATTTCAATCTTGATTATCAGGAGGTTGTATTTTTGAGTGTTTTTTTATCTTCGGATTCACTATTTTTTTGAATTGGGGAATTTTTTGGAACGCTTTTTGACTTAATAAAGAGTAACGAACAAAGTGAGCGCGCGGAATTTTTTCATGCAAACAGAAGATCTATTGGTCGCGCCACGCAATAAAGAGGGATACTGACAGGCGACAGTATCCCTCTTTGCTTATTTATAACTTATTATAGTTCAGGCAGTTTAGATCTCCCAGTCGGTTCCGTCTTTGGTGTCTTTTATTTGGACGCCCAGTCCGGAGAGCCGGTCCCTGATCCTGTCCGATTCTTCCCAGTTCTTTTGGGCTCTTGCCTGTTTCCTGAAGTCCAGTATCATATCAACAAGGCCTTCTACCAAAGGAAGCCGGTTTTGGTCATTTTCTTCCTGCAGGCCCAATATATCAATAACCACCTGATCATAGATACTGTCCAGCCGTTTGATATCTTCCGGCGATACCGCTTTTTTACTGTCGGCCATAGTATGGATCCAGGAAACCAGGTCAAACAATGCGGCCAGTGCTACGGGTGTGTTCAGGTCATCGCAAAGGGCAGCGTAGATCTTTTCTTCGGTTTCCTGTATAAAAGCCGGGGAGGATCCATCCCCGGAAACATTCATTTTTTTGATTACGTTCCGGCCCCTGAGAAGACGTTGCAATCCTTTTTCTGCGGCAAGCAGGGCCTCGTTGCTGAAATCCAGCGGTCCCCGGTAATGTGCCTGGAGAATGAAAAAGCGGATGGTCATGGGTTTGAAGGATTGTGACAACAGGGGATGTGTCCCTTCAAAAAGCTGTTCAAGTGTTATAAAATTGCCCAGGGATTTCCCCATTTTCTGACCGTTTATGGTAATCAGATTGTTGTGCATCCAGTACCTGACACTGTTCTCTCCGCGTGTTACGGTGTTCTGGGCCAGTTCACATTCGTGATGAGGAAAGAGCAGGTCCATGCCGCCACCGTGAATGTCAAAAACCTGTCCCAGGTATTTGGAGCTCATTACCGAGCATTCCAGGTGCCATCCGGGAAAGCCTTCGCTCCAGGGCGAGGGCCAGTGCATAATATGCTCCGGAGAAGCTTTTTTCCACAGCGCAAAATCAAACGGAGACCGTTTGTCATCCTGACCGTCCAGGGTTCTCGTGTTGGCCTGGAGGTCTTCCAGAACACGCCGGGACAAAATCCCGTAATGGTGTTCCCGGTTGTATTTTTCTACGTCAAAATAGACAGATCCGTTTATCTGGTATCCCATACCGGCATCCAGGATCTGTTGGATAAGGGCAATTTGTTCAGTAATGTGCCCGGAAGCCCTGGGCTCTATACTTGGGGGCATGGTGTTGAGAGCAGCCATGGCCCGGTGGTAACGGATGGTGTAATATTGCACCACTTCCATGGGTTCCAGTTCCTCCAGGCGTGCCTTTTTGGCGATCTTGTCTTCTCCTGTATCGGAATCGTTTTCCAGGTGTCCTACGTCTGTGATATTACGAACGTAGCGGACTTTGTATCCAATATTTCTCAGTAGCCTGACAAACACATCATAAACCACACCGGGACGGGCATGTCCCAGGTGCGGATCCCCGTAAACCGTGGGACCGCATACGTAAAGTCCCACATGATCCGGAATAAGCGGTTGAAATTTTTCCTTTTCCCTGGTCAGGGTATTGTAGATAAAAAGATCTCTGGGCATAATGGCACATTTACATTTTCAACAGGTGCAAATGTACGTAATTTTTCAGCCCGATACCACCTCCTTAAGTGTCTGTGCCATTATTTCCTGGATATACCGGGCCTGCCCGTCTTTTTCATAGGTTTTGGTCCGGACCTTCCCGGTAATTTGAAGTCGTTTACCCTTTTTTACGTTTTCAAACGGGGCAATGTCTTTTCCTTCCCAGGCTACGATCCGGTGCCAGGTAGTCTCTTCTTTTAGCTCTCCGGAAGCGGTCTTTACCACTTCTCCTGTAGCCAGGTTAAAATTCATGACCTTACGTCCTTCTTCGGATTGCCCGATCCTGGGATCTGCACCTACACGTCCCATCAATTCCACTTTGTTTACAGATTGTTCCATAACGTTTTTTTTAAGGTTATACGAAACAAACATAACACTCCCTCACAAAAAAAAGATCCCGGAAACTAAAAAACTGAAATTGTCCTGTGATGTTTTTTAGTTTGCCGGGTTTTCTTCGTTTTATTAACGATCATTTCAGGTATTTGTCCAGAAATTCAAAGAAGACACGGTTCCAAAGAATGTTATTTTGCGGTTTTAGGATCCAGTGGTTTTCATCGGGGAACAATACCATTTTAGCAGGGACACCGTTCAATTTGGCGGCATTGAAAGCAGCCATGGCCTGGTCAACGGGAACGCGGTAATCCAGTTCTCCGTGCGTTATCAGGATGGGTTTGTTCCAGTACTGAACCTTCTTGTGGGGCGATTGGGCATAATGCCTAACGGCAGTGGGATTCGTATCCCAGGGAGCGCCTCCGTTGTCCCAGTGCGGGAACCAGATTTCCTCGGTTTCCATATACATATGTTCGGTATTGAAGATACCGGCGTGAGCTATGAAAGCGGCAAAACGTCCGCTGTGATTTCCTGCCAGGTAAAAAACGGAATATCCTCCGTAACTGGCACCGACAGCCGCAATACGTTTGCCGTCCACAAAAGGTTCACGTCTCATGTGATCTACGGCACTCAGGTAATCCTGCATGTTCTGTCCGGCGTAATCCCCGCTAATCTGTTCGGTCCACTCCTGCCCGAAAGCGGTAGTGCCCCTGCGGTTGGGAAGGATTACTATGTAGCCGTTGGCGGCAATGAGCTGGTGGCACCAGCGGTAAGACCATCCCTGTGACAGGGTGGATTGCGGACCTCCTGCGCAAAACAATACGGCAGGGTATTTCTTTTCCGGGTCAAAGTGAGGCGGATATACCACCCACGTGAGCATCTTTTTGTTATCGGTCGTAGTTACCCACCGCTCTTCCACTTGTCCCAAAGTCAACTGATCCAGCAAATGTTTGTTTTCAAAGGAAAGCTGCGTGTATGCACCGGATACGGGATCTATGGAAACAACCTCGGCCGGCATGGACATGGAGACATATGTTCCAATGAGCTGCTGTCCTTCGGCAGGACTGCCCGTCAGTTGAACCGGGCCGCAATTGTACCACCCGGAAGTGATCTGGCGGATTTTTTCCGTTTCAAGATCCAGGGCGAACACCTGCGTAATACCCTCGGCACATGAAGTGAAGAAAAGGCCTTTGCTGTCCTGCATCCACGTGACGCTTTCGACGTTGTAACGGAAACCGGCAGTAAGGTCTTTGACAGATCCGTCCTGGAACGAATACAACATCAGGCGGTTCTTATCGGCTTCGTATCCGTCTCGTTCCATGCTGTTCCATACCAGGAATTTTCCGCAAGGGGAAAACCGGGGAGCCGTATCGTATCCTTTTATATCCCGGCTCAGGTTGACTTCCTGTCCGGTTTCCAGGTTGTGCAGGTAAATGTCCGAGTTTGTGGAAACGGCATACTCCACTCCGGTAAGTTTCCGGCAGGAATAAGCAATGCTTTTCCCGTCCGGACTCCATGCCAGTTCGCCTATGTCCCCGAAAGGCAGGGTGGGAAGCTCGTAAGGCAGCCCTTCCAGCAGATCGATTTCTCCTGACAGGGTTTTCCCGTCAAAGTCCGCAACGAAAGCGTGGGGGATCTCTTCTACAAAACAGTCCCAGTGACGGTACATCAGATCGTCAATGATTCTTCCGGTGGCCTTGTCCAGAGCCGGATCAATGTCTGTGGGTTTTACGGCCGATTTTACGGTAGAAGTAAACAGTATTTTATCTCCGGCGAGAGACAGGCTGAATTCCATGATCTGTTTTTCCGTTCCCGGGATCTGCTTGCGACGCGAACCGTCACCTTGCATTACCCATAATTTTCCTTCCGACAGGAAAAGAATGCGGTCGTTATCCAGCCAGCGGGCATTGGATTCGCTTTTTGAGGTATTGGTAATGCGCCGGTTGTCGGATCCGTCAATATTCATAACGAACAGTTCCCTGTTGCGTTTGTTTTGTTCAATGGAAGTATATGTTACTCCGTATACGATTTTTGTTCCGTCGGGAGAAACCTGCGGGTCCGAAACGCGGCCAAAGTGATTTAAAATCCCGGCATCCAGAAGGTCGTTTTCCGGAATACCTGTATATTTCCCGATAACCGGGACTTTGTCACCGGCATTTTTCCGGCAGCCGGTATGGATCATGGCACTGCTAAGCATCATAATGATCAGGATTGTCTTGTTCATAACATAAAGAGTTATTGATAAGAAATCGTTATTGTCAGGTCTGAGTCGTTGGAATAATTTCCGCTGGGTTGGTTTGCGTTGATATTCAATGTGCCACCTACTTTTATCTCGATAATCCCTGTACTGCCAAGGGTCCCGCTGGAAGGCAGAATTTGAAAATTATTAACAGTCATAGTATTTCCGTATTCGTTTGTCAGCGTGATCTGGGAAGGGTAACTGCCGGTGGCAATTTCAAAACACTGGTTGATAGCTCCGGAAATCTGAAATCGCGCTGCAGTACTGTTCCCCAGGAGGAAAAAATTACCGGAAAGATTGGATACGCTCCCGTCGGAGGGATTCAGTAAGACGGATCCTCCGGTGGAATTACTTGTAATATCTCCGAAATGCAGATCGCTTAATTTTTCTATCCTCATTTCCGCTCCCAACGTAATGGAAGCTTCTGCGTCCATGGAAGAAGAATTCTGAGCCAGGGAAAGAGCAGAAAATCCGGTCAGGATAGCGAAAAAGAGAAACAGTTTTAACATTTTCATAGTCAAGGGCATGCTCTGTTTTATACAATATTACGAATAATGTTGCAAATTTCAAACCATGATTGTATCGTACAAAATTAAGGAATAAATTGTAAGTTTGCGTTAAATAAAAGAAAACAGCAATGAAACGTATCGTTACCTTATTGTTTGTGCTTGTTGCCATTAGTGCACAGGCACAGAGCGTTAAACTGGAGTTTAAACCTGTTATGGGGGCCGAATATCCCGTGTCCATGGAAATAAACCAGTCCACAACCATCCGCGTTCCCATGATGGGAGACGTGACTACACAGTCGGATCAGATATTGGGAGCCGTAATTACACTAGCAGAAAAAACAGAGAAAGGGTACCTGATAGAAGCCCGCCTGACCCGGATGACTGTTAAGGCTACCGGACAAGGACAATCCCAGGTGTTTGACTCGGAAGGAGAGGACATTATGAGTGAGGCTATCAGGGCAATGCTGAACAAGCCATTCCGAATGATCGTATCTCCCCGGGGAGAGATCGTGGAACAAATGCCCGTGGAAGACACCCTGTTTAACGCAGTTGACGAAACGTTGGCTACACAATATGCGCGGCGTCGCCGTGAAACAGCCCTGCAGCAAATCAAGTCAATCTTCAGCGAGAATACCATTAAAAGTATTGTTCAGGCCGGCTTGACCAAGTTCCCGGATCAGGAACTGAAAATACCTGCTGTATGGACCGAAGAAGAAGCAAGTCCGGAAATGGGTGCAATTATTACTGTGCAGAATCGGTTGCAGGAATTAACCGGTGGCCGTGCCACCCTGGAAGCAAAATCGATCATTATGCCCGATCCGAATGCCCAAAAATCAGATGCCGCTCAGCGGATGGAAAACATTTCCGGGAACGGGGAAGCCAAAGGGATCATAAACGCGGATACCGGCTGGGTGATAGAAAGTTCGGGATCACAGTCTTTGAAGGGAGATTATGTTGTGGAACAGGGAGGTCAGAGCCAGTCAATGGCCGTGAGTATGGAGATCACTACCAAAGTAACTTCTGTACGTCAATAGCAGATCAACGGCCACATTACAGGGTCAGCCAGCAGTTGGGCGATCGAATATTCTTTTCCGTCAACCAGTATTTTATTCCGGATAAGACGAATTCCGTGGCTGTAATCCACATACGTGTTAATATGGCCGTCGTAGACAGGCTGGATGGGAGTTCCGTCCGGCCTGTGCCATCCGTAGATGATAACGTGATGTGTCCGTTCCGGATGAGGCGGGATACGGGTGATCACCACGTCTTTTTTGGTACCCGCCACTAAGGTTCCCGGTTTCGTTCCCGCGGCTTTCAATTGGGCAAAGATCACTTGTGAATGGTCAAAAAGGAGATCCGGACTGAGGTTCCTTTCACCCCGGGGAATGTAATTGAACGGGTCGGGAGTTGCCTGTGCATGATGGTAGATTATATCAACAATCTTGGGAGTAGGGAGGGAACAGTCCAGAGAATCGGCGATCTTTTGTGCTGTCATGGGAGTCAACGGGACTATAAAAGGTACGCCGCCGCTTAAAACAGTCAGGTAATGGGGTTTTACCCACAGTGTAAGCCTGTGCTTCCGTCCTTGTATGTCTTTCTGAACAGTCCTGACACGAATGAAGCCTTTCATGTAATCCGGGACATTCCCGGCCAGAATGTGTTCGGTTGTAAGTGTTTCACGTTCCTGGAGAGACAAAAGGCGGAATTCTTCATAAAAAGGACAGTCTCCGCGGGATACCTGTGAGAATAACCAAAGGGGGGTAAATAAAAGAACAATCCATAGAAACAGGCAGACTTTGAATGATCGTTTACTTTTCATGGCCGGGTATAAAAAACGTTGCGGATTTCGTTATTTGGAATAAATTATTTTACTTTGTTCGCTGCAAAGTTCGTTGAATTTTGCTAAAAAACTACATATTTATTAACTAATCACTGAATTATGGCAGTTAACATTGAAGAAAAAGTTAAGCAAATCATCGTGGACAAATTGGGTGCAGATGAGAATGAAGTAACCCCCACTGCTAACTTTACAAATGATTTGGGTGCGGATTCTTTGGATACCGTAGAATTGATTATGGAATTTGAAGAAGCTTTCGGCATCAATATCCCTGATGAGGCCGCTGAAAAGATCTCCACAGTAGGCGACGCCATCAAATACATAGAAGAAAACACTAAAGCCGAATAATTTTATTTTCACATGGAGCTCAGACGGGTAGTCATTACCGGAATTGGGACAATCAATTCCTTAGGTCATAATGTTCAGGAATATTTTGATAACCTGGTGGCCGGGAAGTCCGGAGCCGGATGGATTACCCGTTTTGACGCTTCACTGTTCAAAACCCGTTTTGCCTGTGAGATCAAAGATTACGATCCGGAAAAATTCGGTCTGGACAAACGGGACGCCCGCAGAAACGATCCTTTTACACAATATGCCTTTATAGCAACAGAAGAAGCTGTTAAAGACAGCGGTCTGGACCTGGATGCAATAGACAAAAACAAGGCCGGTGTTGTGGTAGGATCGGGGATTGGCGGAATAGAAACGCTTGTCAAAGAAATGAAAGCGTTTTATGAAGGCGGGGAAGTTCCCCGTTTCAGTCCTTTCCTGGTTCCCATGATGATCCCCGACATAGCTTCCGGGATGATTTCCATGAAATATGGATTCCGCGGACCTAATTACGCGACGGTTTCAGCCTGTTCCACATCCAATCACGCTATGAGCGATGCTTTTACCCTTATTCGTATGGGAAAGGCAGATGTCATTATTACCGGAGGCAGTGAAGCACCTATCAACGTAGCCAGCATAGGAGGATTCAATGCATCCAGGGCCATTTCCACAAACAATGAAGAATTTATGACTGCTTCACGTCCTTTGGACAGGACACGTGACGGTTTTGTTATGGGAGAAGGTGCCGGTATTCTCATTTTTGAAGAATACGAACATGCACGGGCCAGGGGCGCAAAAATTTATGCCGAGATAGGGGGAGCGGGAATGACTGCCGATGCCTACCATATTACTGCCCCGCATCCCGATGGAGACGGTGCACGCCGGGTAATGGAAGAAGCTATTCGGGAATCCGGTCTGATACCGGAAGATGTAGATTATATCAATCTGCACGGCACTGCTACACCTCTGGGAGATATTGTGGAAGTAAAAGCCATTAAGGATCTGTTTGGAGAACATGCCTACAAAATGAATATGAGTTCTACCAAATCCATGGCAGGACATGCCCTGGGGGCAACGGGTGCCATAGAGATAATGGCCTGTATCTGTGCCATGGAACGGGATATTGTACCTCCTACCATCAATTTTAAAGAAGAAGATCCGGCTATAGACTACAAGTTGAATTTCACGTTCAACGAGTCACAGCAGCGCAAAGTCCGGGTTGCTCTTTCCAACACCTTTGGTTTTGGAGGGCACAATTCCAGCCTGCTGATCAAAAAAATCTGAAAATGAAATTCCGCAAAGCGGATAAAGATCCTAAAGACAGAGCTTTAAGAAAAGCCTTATACGATTGTTTTGGCTTTTATCCAAAAGACCTGGAACTTTATAAAAAAGCACTTACTCACCGTTCCGCCGTTTCAAAGGATGAGGATTCCAATGAGAGATTGGAGTTTCTGGGAGATGCTATTCTGGGGGCTGTTGTGGGTGAAGCCGTATACTTGCGTTACCCCACAGGTGATGAGGGGTACCTGACACAAATGCGTTCCAGGATCGTAAGCCGTGATTCACTGAACCGGATGGCTGAACACTCGGATTTACGTGAATGGATGGATATTAAAGGCAACGATGCCCATTTCAGAAATATCGGGGGCAATATGCTGGAAGCTTTGGCCGGTGCGATTTTTCTGGATATCGGGTTTAAAAAATGCAAGAAAGTATTGTTGGATTATGTGTTTTCACAGGTAGACTGGCAGGAGCTGGAATGTACAGAAACAGACTATAAATCCCGCATGGTGGAACGGTTCCAGAAAAAAGGCAAGCAACTTTCCTTCCGGGTCCATACGCTTCCACAGGAAAATGGGAAGCAGACCATGTTTCAGGCCGAGGTCGTTGTGGACGGAACTGTTTTGGGAACCGGACCGGGATATTCCAAAAAAGATGCTGAGCAGGAAGCTTCACGCAAAGCCTGGATGCGAGAGTTTAATCGCGGAACGGATCTTCAGTAATCAATCTTTTCTTTTTTCGTTTTTCTTTGTCAAGATATTCATCCCAGGCAACCGAGCCTCCTTTGAGGTTGTAGATCACACGGTAGCCGTTTTTCAATAAAAGCGCAGCCACGTCTTTGACCTTTCCGATACGGCAGTATATATATAAGGTATCTGAGGCGGAGAGTTGAGTACGAACGTCCTCCAGGAAGAACATGTCAGTGGGTTGAATATTTACGGCTCCGGGAATGTGCCTTAATTCATATTCTTGTGAATCCCGCAAATCAAGAATTTGTGCCTGTTGATTTTCCGTTATCTTTTTCAGAAAATCCACCGGTTTTATATGATGAACCTGTGATGTCAGCGGCAGGACAGGAAAAACCAGTAATAAGGCTAAGAGAAAATTTCTCATTTGTGACCTCGGAGGGGCTCGAACCCTCGACCCAATGATTAAGAGTCATTTGCTCTACCAACTGAGCTACGAAGTCTTAATAAATAAACTGAAGGGGTGCAAAGGTAATGTTTTTTTTTATTGTAGCAATACGGCATATGTTATGCGTACGTAGGGAGGCCTGTCGGAAAGGTTTCCGCAAAGGACGGTGTTACGGTATGTGAAATTGTCTACATAATAGTTGCTGCTATTGGAAGAAGCAACAGAATAGACAGGCATGATCCACAGGTTGTCTTTTGCATCCAGGGTATCGCTTTGTAGAACTTCCTGCAGGTAAGAGGTGATCTCAAAGGAGTAGTGCCAGTGGGAACGGTTCATGGAGCCGCCGGCATTTTCATTGTATATGTCCACTACCGGGCTGTAATACCTGAGTGAGTCGTTGGACATGAGTTTGCATGGATACAAGGTGGCGGGAGCATTGTCAGCCATGGTGTAATCACCGTTAGTCGGAATTTCTACCGGCATGATCAACTCGGCACGGGAAATCAGGATCCTCCCGGCATCAATGGGCGGTGATTGTGCCAGGCCCCAGGCCTTGATGTCGTTCACCAGGGCAGCCACGTTCAGGCAGGGCTTAACGCCTGCAAGTCCTTCATAATAAACGGTTTCAGCTGGCTGCTCGCTGGCCAGGGCTGCGGATTCATGAGATGCTATGTTGTAATAGGTGCCATAAGTGTTAAAGTAATAGGAGATCAGGCTGTCGCCACCGGCTGATTTGTAATTCAGGTAAATGATGGCATCGGCTATGTTCAAGTAGTTGATCCTGCCTCCTTTTGTGGATGCATTGTATTTTTCAGTGGAAAAGTACAATCCTTTGTATTTTGCCGTGAACGCTTCTGTACTGTCGCGTTCTGTGGAATCTGCCTGAAGCAGTTCGTAGGCAAAAGATTCTTTAAAATCTATCCTGAGGGTATCGCGTCCCAGGTATATAAGGCCCGGTTTGCTGACCGGGATGGGGTCTATGTATTCTTCAGAAAAAGAATCCGGATAGATTTCCAAATGGTCAAGGTCTTTGATCAGTCTGTATACATATACATTTTGGGGCATGTAACGGTCTTTTTCTTCAAAGACCGTAAAACCGCTTATGGGAATGTTCACGAACATATTGTCAACCACGGGGTCTTCCCCGTATTCTTCTTTGTAAGCATAGGGAGCAAACTGGATAAGTCCCGAGGACGTTGTGTTGCCAAAAAGAGGGGAGTTTACAGAGCCGAATTCAAGGTATGAGGGCGCCGCCATATTCATACTGTCGGCTATCGTGGTAAAGATGGGAGCTTCAAAATCCCGGGTGTGTATGTAAACGACCTGGTTGGAAGGAATGAATCCGGATCCCATGCGGTTATCCACCGGGACACAGGAAGTTATGATGAAAAAAAATATGGCAGGAAGAAAAATACTGCGGGCCCTGATTGTCATTTGGTTTCTAAAATTTTGTCGTAAAAACGGTTGTACTCCGTAATATATGTGCTTTCAGGGTCTTGCGGATCTATGAACGGGAGAACGGGAAGTTCCAGGCTTTCTGCATATTCGGTAAGCAAAGGGTCAACATCCGGGTTGGCCAGTATAACGCCGTCTGCATACTGTATGGCTGTTTTTGCCAGATTTACGGCGTCGGGTTCTGCCAGAAATTCCACGTCCTTGGGTTTCATGCCGCTTGTAAGAACCTTGGAACGCATATTCTCGTTAAAAGTTTCAGTGGTCAGATCTTTGTATAAAGAAAGGACCACTTTGGCATTGGTGAAGAGCGGGTCGTTGCGGTAAGTTTTTTTAAGGTACAGGGGCAACAGGTGGCTGAGCCATCCGTGACAATGTACAATAGTAGGCTTCCAACGCAGTTTCTTCACGGTTTCCAACACTCCCCGAGCAAAAAATATGCCCCGTTCATCGTTATCGGCAAAAAACCGTTCGTTTTCGTCTCTGTATATGAATTTTCTCTGGAAATAATCTTCGTTGTCAATGAAATAGACCTGCATACGGGCTGCGGAAATGGAAGCTACCTTTATGATAAGGGGACGGTCTATGTCTTTGATGATGATGTTCATTCCGGACAAGCGAATGACTTCGTGTAGCTGGTTACGGCGTTCGTTTATGCAACCGTATTTAGGCATGAACGAACGGATCTCGCCGCCGGATTCCTGGATAGCCTGGGGTAAATGTCTTCCTATACAAGACATATCTGTCTGCGGTAGAAACGGGAATATCTCCGAACTCACATACAGGATCTTTTTGGCTTTGGACATAAGGCTTTTACCCAGTTAAAACACACAAAGATAGCAAAAATTCTTATACTTTCATTATCTTTGAGATTCTAAATTATGGCACAGCAGGAGAAAAATATTATCAACCAGCAACTTGTTCAATCCTATTTATCATCGGTCATTAGTATTGCCCTGGTGTTGTTATTGATGGGCATAACCGGGTTGTTGGCTGTCAATGCCCGGACGGTGTCTGATTATTTTAAGGAACACATTGGTGTGTCCGTAATTTTGTCAAAGGAAACAAAAGATGCGGATTCTACGCTGATCATCAAACAAATGCTGGCGCAGGAGTATATACGTGATGCGGTTCGCGAAGCTGCTTTTGTGTCGCGTGAACAGGGTGCGAAGGAAATGGCAGAATTACTCGGATCCGGGTTCCTGGACATTTTTGAATACAATCCATTGCCTGCTTCCATAGAATTAAGACTCAATGCTTCGTATGTGCAAAACGACAGCATTGCGCGTCTGGAAACCCACCTGGCCAAATTCCGGCAAATTGAAGAAGTCTCTTACCAGGCACCGCTGATCTCCCTGATAAATAAAAATCTGAGGAATATTGGCATGGTATTGGGGGTGATCATACTGGTCTTGTTGATTATATCTTTTGCGCTGATCCACAACACCATAAGACTCTCTGTGTTCGCCCGTCGTTTTACTATCTATACCATGAGACTTGTGGGTGCTACCAAGCGTTTTATCCGGAAACCTTTTATGTTGCAAGCTTTCATACAGGGATTTATTGCCTCTCTGATTGCGATCTTATTGCTTATTGGGATCCTGTATTTTCTGCAACGCGAATTCCCGGGTATTTTGATGCTCATTTCACCGCATATGTTTCTTGTAGTGGCCGGAGCCATTCTGCTCACAGGGATACTGTTATGCCGGATATCAACCTTTTTTGTAGTTAACCGTGTCGTGAAGCTGAAGGCTTCCGCTTTTTATTATTGATGTTTACATGAAAAAGATCAACCGAAATAAAAAAGAACAAGAAGCTGCTTTAGCCATGCCTCTGAAAAATGTGTACCTGCTGTTAATCGGCTTGGCCGTTATTGCCCTGGGCTTTCTTTTACTGGCCGGGGGCGGGTCCGATGATCCGCAGGTTTTCCGTCAGGAAGCCATGTTCAGTTTTCGCCGGATGGTTATTGCCCCCCTGCTTATATGCGGTGGCTTTGTTTTTGAGATCATAGCCATTATGAAAGTAAGCAAACACAAGGAAGATGAACGGGTTTGAAGCTTTGGTGCTGGGGCTTGTTCAGGGCTTTACCGAGTTTCTTCCGGTAAGCAGCAGCGGACACCTGGTTATTGTCAAGCATCTTTTTGGGATAGAATCAACGGACGCATCTTTCGAGATCATAGTCCATGCCGCAACGGTTCTGAGCACGGTGGTCGTATTTTGGAAACCTTTGTGGGAAATGATCCGGGATACGCTTGGTTTCAAAAAAACCGAGGCAACCGGTACGACGCTCCGGATCCTTTTGTCTACATTACCTGTCCTTGTAGTGGGTTTGTTTTTTAAAGACAGGATTGAATCCCTCTTTACCGGCGGGCTTTCCATTGTGGGGTGGATGTTGTTGCTCACGGCCGTTCTTTTGATGCTGGCTCAATGGCTTTCCGGGATCAGGCAAAAACAGGGGAACACCCATCCCATTGGCTACCGGGATGCTTTTTTAATGGGTATAGCACAGGCGTTTGCTGTACTTCCCGGTTTGTCCCGTTCGGGAGCGACCATCGCTACGGGATTATCCCTGGGAGGACATAAAGATAAAATAGCTCCGTTCTCATTTATGATGGTGTTGATCCCGGTATTGGGAGAAACATTCCTGGAAATTGCTTCCGGAGGATTTGCGCCGGGCGTTACCGGATTGCCATTTCATGCAATGGCCATAGGATTTATTGCTGCTTTTGTTGCGGGTTTGCTTGCCTGTAAACTTATGATAGCCATTGTCCGTAAAGTGAAATTTACCTGGTTTGCGGCATATTGTCTGCTGGTAGGGTTGGCTTGTTTAATAGTGCCTTTGTTATGAGTAAATATGTTTTTACTGCCGATGTCCACCTGGGTTTGAAAAAGGGAGATCCTGCCGAAAGGGAGCGTCGTTTTGTTCAATTTCTGGAAAACCTGGATGAGGATACAGCCGGCCTGTTTTTGCTGGGAGACATTTTTGATTTCTGGTATGATTACAAATACGTGATACCACGTGGTTATACACGCACACTGGGAGCACTTGCACGTGTGAGGGACCGGGGGATCCCGGTGCATTTCTTTGTGGGGAATCACGATCTGTGGACGTTCAGTTATATGGAAGAAGAATTGGGTATACAAGTGCATCGCCGGGAGCTGTATATACAACTGGAGGGGAAAAACTTCCTTTTGGGTCACGGTCACCGGATGGGGCGCTACCCTTTGAAAAACAGATTCCTGCACGGTATGTTCCACAGCCGTTTTTTACAGGTGCTCTTTAGCAGTCTTCACCCAAGGTGGGCTTTTGCCCTGGGGCTCAAATGGTCTGACCACAACCGGAACAATCATAAAAAGCGATACCGGGTTGGTTGCCGGGAAACCCCTGTCTACAAATATGCCTCGGGTTATGAACTACCTGTAGATTATTGCATCGCCGGACACCTGCATACTTCGGCTCGTTGCCGTTTGCCGGCAGGCGGTGAACTGATCATTCTGGAGGATTGGCTTTCAATTGACCCTGCGGGTCCCGTAAGGGGAGATGTTGGTATCTTTCGGGGGACCGAAAAGGGAGGTGTAGAGATAATAAAAACGCCCGTCGTGGTACATAAGGACTAATTCTTCCAGAACTTTGTCTTCTCCGTATTTATCATACGGTTTTTTCATATCGGCCCCGAATATCCGCGCGACACCTTGCCAAAAAGAGGCAGTAAGGCCTCCCCGGTAGCTTTTAACTACAGCAAATGATGTCTGCCCGATCTCACGGTCAATCAGGCGTAAGAGCATCCTTCCCTGGGAGAAGGTAAGTTTTTTCAAGGGTGCTTCAAACTCGGCAAAAAGGTCTTTTTCCGTTTGCGCAAGAAAACGTTCCCTTTCCATGGCCGAAAAATTACTGGCTGCCATAATGCTGTCTGCCGTGTCCATCCTTGCGCGTGCCTGAAGGGCATAAGGATAAGCGCGGGCAAAATTGTGAACGGTCCTGTAAAACTCTCGCCAGTTTTTGTCATTTTTCCTTGTATCCTTGTTATATACGTATACAGGAGGCAGTGACTCCACAAAGAGGGTGTCTCCGTTTTCAATTATATAGCCCATAAGATGACCACGGCGCAAAGAATCGGTTTGTGCCGGCAGGATAAGCGGGGTCAGGATACACATGCCCCAGAGAAAAATGCTGAACGTAGTTTTCATTCAATCTCCATGGAGAAGCAAAAAACGTTCCTGTTTTTTTCCCGTTTGTAAGATAGTTCATGGGTAAGGTTTCTGACCAGATGAATACCCAGACCCCCGATGGGCCTTTCTTCGGCCGGAAGACTGGTGTCTGCCTGGTCTTGTTCCAGCGGATTGAAAGGGATGCCCCCGTCATCCAGTGTGCCTGTGAATTTCTTGTCTGTCAGGCTCATTTCAACACGGATTTTGTCAGGAGGATCTTCGGGGCGGTATCCGTAAGATACAATATTGCTGAACATTTCGTCCAGGACCAGTTTGATCTTGTATTGCACGGGAACGGGTACCCGGCCGGATTCAAGGAATTCTTCGGCGGTATCCAGCAAACGGGACAGCTCAGACAATTTATTATCCAGTTCCAGGGTGCGTTTCATAACATAAATGGCTAAGTTCTTTTGATGACCAGCACGGTAATATCGTCACTTTGTTCTTCTTCTCCTGCAAAGCGGGTAACATCATCGGTCATGATACGGCAGGTGAGTTCAGATGTGTTTTCCGCTTCCATAACTTGCGGATCGCTGAGTACTTTTTCCTTTAACAGGTTCTGCAGGGTATCGAATCCGTATTCTTCCTGATCTGAATTGAAGGCCTCGGTGACCCCGTCGGTGTAAAGCACCAGTACGTCTCCCGGGTGGAACGGTATGCTGTGGGAGGTGAAATTAAACCCGTCCAGTATTCCCAGGACAATGTTGCACGTCATGGGAAAGACTTCCATGCTTCCGTCCTTTCTAAGTAATACGGGTGGATTGTGGCCGGCGTTTACAAAATGCAGGGTGTCGTTCTCCTTGTCCATCATCCCGTAAAAAACAGTCACGAACATGGAATTTACGCTTTCCGTACATAACAGGTGATTGACGTAATTCATACATTCGGTCGGTGACATGCCTTTCAATCCGGTGGCCCGGATAAGGGTACGGCTGACGGCCATAAAGATGGCTGCCGGGATCCCTTTACCTGAAACGTCTCCTATCACAAAACCCATCCGGTGATCATCCATCAGAAAATAATCATAGAAATCACCTCCTATCTGTTTGGCCGCATCCATGGAGCCGAAAATATCTGCCCAGCCCAGGTCAGGGATCCTTTTGGGAAGGATGGCGCGTTGAATCTCCCGGGCCACCAGCAGGTCGTGTTCTATGGACAACAGTTTGTCATGGTATGCCAGGCCTTCCCGGACGATGTTCAACTCGGCAATGGTTTTTTCCAGCGTTACTTCAAGGTCGTTAAAATCTACGGGCTTGGTGACGAAGTCGAAGGCACCCCGGTTCATGGCGGTACGGATGTTTTCCATATCTCCGTAAGCCGAACAGATGACTGTCTTGAGCAACGGATTTTTCAACTCCCTGACTTTGCTCAGCAGCGTCAGCCCGTCCATCTCGGGCATGTTGATGTCACTTAGGATTATTGCTATGTCGGGGACTTCAATAAGTTTTGCCAAAGCTTCCAGCCCGTTGAAAGCAAAATGAAATTCAAATTGACCGTTACGTATTTGCCTCCGGAATTTTTGGTTGATCACAAATTGAAGATCAGTTTCGTCGTCAACTACCAGTATCTTTTCTATTGCCATGTTTATTGTTGTTGTTTTATGGGTATGGTTACTATAAATTCTGCGTATTGTCCCGGCTCCGATTCTACGCGTATTTGTCCGTTGTGCACTTTCACAACGATGTCGTAGCTCAGGGACAGGCCCAGTCCGGTGCCTTTGCCGGCCGGCTTTGTTGTAAAGAAAGGATCGAATATTTTTTTGATGTTTTCCTGCGAAATGCCTTTCCCGTTATCACGTATGCGTACTTCCAGCATATCTTCGTTCTTACGGCTGCTGACGCGAAGCGTGGGAACCCAGCCTGAAGGTTTGGAGGGAGCCGAGTCTTTTACCGAGTAGCAGGCATTGTTGATCAGGTTCAGGAATACCCGGCTCAGGTCCTGCGGAACGACACTGATCTGTGGCAGGTCTTTGTCAAAGTCTTCTTCTATGGTGATGTTGAACGAATTGTCCTGGGCTCTCATACCGTGGTATCCCAGGGCAATATCCTCTGACAACATATTGTTGATGTCTGACAGCTGGAATTCCCCGCTTTTTCCCCTGGAATGCAGCAACATACCTTTGACTATGCTGTCGGCGCGTTTGCCGTGTTCCAGAATCTTGGAAGCGTTCATGGAAAGATCTCCCAGGATCTCATTTACGTAAGATCGGTCGTCTTCTTTCATTTCTACGGGTTCCAGCGCTTCGTTCAGTTCTTTTGTCAGGTCAATGGACAGTTCCGAAAAATTGTTTATGAAATTCAGGGGGTTCTTGATCTCGTGGGCTACTCCGGCGGTCAATTGTCCCAGTGACGCCATTTTTTCAGACTGTACAAGTTGCTCCTGGGTTTCCACCAACTGGGCCGTGCGTTCTACAACCCGGTCTTCGAGGGTTTGTTGTGCTTCTTCAATTTCCTGCATCATGACAGAGAAGGACTGAGCCAATTCTCCGATCTCGTCTTTGGATGCCAGTTCAGGGACTTCGGTGGTATAATCACCTGTTTCCGCAACGCTTTTGGCATAGCGGGTCAGTTTGACTATGGGCAGGGTCAGTACACGTGCCACAATGAACACAAATCCGAAAAGCACGAAAAGCGAAAACAAACCCACAATGGCCAGAATGGTGTTCAGGCTGTGCAACTCGGCAAGGGCTTCCTTTCGGGGATAGATCAATGCCAGGGACCAGTCGTTGGCACGGATGGGCGCATATGCAAACCAGGCTTTTTCGTCCTCATCGGGGAACATGAAAGAATCCATGAACAGGCCGCTTTCCCCGTCCAGCATTTTGCGGTATACTGCAAATTGCTGCTCTTTTATCAATGCGGCTTCTTCCGGATCCAGCCTGTTGTTGCTTGCGATCCAGTCTTCCATAGCCGAGAATGTGGTCTCGTTCATTCTCAGCCGTTCGTCGGGATGGTATACGAACCGTCCGCCGTTGGTGATCAGGAAACCGTATCCCGATTCATACACATCCAGGTTTTCCATCAGGTTGTTGATCCATTGGAGTGATATGTCAACAGTGGTGACCCCGGCAATAACACGTTTGCCGTCTTTTATGGTATAGAACGGAACGGAATAAGTGATCATCAGCACGTTGTCATACCCGGCTGAGGTTTCGTAATAGGGATCGGACCAGTAAGGTTCCTGAAGTTGTACCGGGATCATATACCAGTCTTCCATAAAATAATTGTCCTGCCCGTCAAAGAGCAAGGTGGATTCAACACCTGTTTCTGTCCTGAAGGCGTAAGGGGCCATATGGGGAAGTCCTGCATACATACCGGGTTCAAAGGCAATGGCGGCTCCAAACACATCGGGATTTTCCCGTAAAAGGGATTCCAACATCCGGCCAAGATCCAATTTGGTCCAGTCTGTGCACTGGTTTAACTGGGAGGCCATAACGGTGGGAATACGCTGGGTGGCCGCGAAGATCTCGTTGATCCTTCCGCCGTATTCTTCTGTCTGGTGCTGGGCTTTTTCCAGGATCACAGCGGTCATGTGTTTTTTAGAGGAACTGTAATTGAGTCCCAGGATGATGACCAGGATTATGGCAGTGCCGGCAAATACATAGCGGGCAATGGTGTAGGAAATGCTTTTCCTTCTTTTATAAGTGAACGATGAATTTTTCATAGGGAGGAATGGATTGTATGAAATCCCGCTCCAGGAGAACGGATCCCACAAAATTATATGACTGCGGGGTAAGTTTTGTTTCAATTTCTCCGGAACGCGGGTGAATGAGCAGTTCCCGGAAACAATTGAGCATCCATCGCTGATGCGCCCGGCTGAAGGGAACCCCCGCTTCTGCACAGGCTTTTTCCAGTATATTAAGTGTGCCTTCTACGTCTTGAAAAGCATCCATCCAGCCCCGTATGGAAGCCTTTACGAATTTCTCGCATACACGGGGCCGGTTCCAGGCCAGTTTTTCATGCACATAAATGCCGTCTTCCGGGAAATTCATTCCGTATTCGCTCATGCGAAAAATGTTCAGATTCTCTTCCCGCAGACCTGCACTCAACATTTCATGGTATTCGTTGTACCACATGGCGGTACATACGTCCAGACCTCCCTTCAGAAACAGGTTGATGGAATTATTAATGGTAATGACCTGCATATCAATATTGTTCCTTTTGAGCAGGCTCAAAGGCTGCAATTCAAAATCCCCGCTCCAGATCCCGATCTTTTTTCCCTGAAAATCTTCCAGGCGGTCCACGCCCCTGCCTTTGTGGCTTACCAAAAGCAGGGCCGAGTTTTGGTTGGTCTGGGCCAGAAGCTGCAGGGGCACTTTTTCTGCCCTAAGTTGTACGGCGGTAGAAAGCCACAAAATGGCAAAATCAAAATCTTCTGTTTTCAGAATACGGGTAGAGGGAATGGAAACCGTCCCGTGTATGATGTCTATATCAAGGTCTTCTTCCTGGTAATAGCCCTTATCACGAGCATAGTAGTAGCCGGCAAACTGGGCCTGGGGATACCAGTGAAGCAGCAGGCGGTATGTTCTGTTCTGGGAAAGAACGGGCAGAGCCGTTGTTATCATTAAGAGAATAAAAAGCAGTACTCGTTTCATGAACCCGAAAAGCTTGATTGTACTGACAAATGTAAGAAAAATGAGAGAAAGGAATTATCTTTACGTTATGAAACTTATATTTTTAATCTGCCTGGCTGTTCAAGGCTTTTTCCCCGACAGCCTGGAAGAACGTGTGGACAAATTGCATGATTCCATTATTTCTATTGATACACACAATGATTTTGCCATGTCACTGGCTTTTCCGGAGCGTCCATCAACAGTGGCCAAAGGCCAGGTTTCCTTTGAAAAGATGAAAGAAGGGAGACTGGACGCGGCTTTTTTTGCTGCCTACCAGGGACAGGGGCCTTGTACGGAAGCCGGACATGAAAAAGCAAAATTCCTTGCCGACAGCATGTTGCGTGCGTTACACCGTTATGCCCGCGAAAATATGGACATGGGGGGAATCGCTTACAATACAGACGATATCCGGTTTTTGAAAGCCGGGAGAAAGGCAGCCATGCTGCTTTCCATTGAAAATGCCTATTGTCTGGGAAAAGACCTGTCATTGGTGGAGCACTATTATAATATGGGTGTGCGTATGATAGGACTTACCCATAACGGAAACAACCTTGTGGCAGACTCTTGCATGGACAGCCTGGAACGTCATGGGGGTCTTTCGCCTTTCGGGTTCAGGGTAATTCAGGAAATGAACCGTTTGGGAATGGTAGTGGATGTTTCGCATGCATCCCGCAAAGCATGCCTGCAGGCCGTGGAAGCGAGCAGGGCTCCAATAATGGCAAGTCATTCGTGCGTGTACAATCTGAAAGAGATACCCAGGAATCTGACCGACCAGGAGATCCTGGCCATCGCTGCAAAAGGAGGGGTAGTGCAGATATCCATTGGCAGGTATTTTCTGTCGTTCCTTCCCAAAGAGCAGGTAGATTTGTCACACCTGGTTGAACATATTAATTATGTGGTAAACCTGGCGGGCGTGGATCATGTGGGTGTCGGAAGTGATTTTGACGGCGGCGGCGGGATCGTAGGGGTTGAAAACATGGGAAAAATGAAAGCCGTTACCCGGGCACTCCTGGAAGATGGGTACACTGCGGATGATATTGCCAAAATCTGGGGCGGTAACGTCATGCGTCTGATGGATGCGGTGCGTGCAAATGCCCGCAGTTTCTAACATTTTTCGTTTTCTTTTGTTCATAAATTTTTGTAAATCAGAAATTAAGTTCTATCTTTGCAACCCGCAATTTTAGGGCAGTGTGTGCCTAATAATTTGCAGGACAGGGGATTACGTTATAGCCCCTTATGAATTCGCACCGAAGCAACAAAACATATTTACGTTACGTTAAACGTTTAGAAAAAAACAATGTTACAACCTAAAAAAACCAAGTTCAGAAGGCAACAGAAAGGCCGTATGAAGGGGATCGCCCAGAGAGGAAACCAACTTGCCTTTGGGTCGTTCGGGATCAAAACCACTGAATCATGCTGGTTGACCGGTCATCAGATTGAGGCCGCCCGTCAGGCAGTTACACGTTATATGAAACGTGAAGGACAAATATGGATCCGTGTATTTCCCGACAAGCCTTTTACAAAGAAGCCTGCCGAGGTTCGTATGGGTAAAGGGAAAGGTGCTCCGGAAGGTTTTGTCTGCCCCGTTACTCCCGGCAGACTCCTGATTGAAGTAGAAGGTGTACCCATGGAAGTCGCCAAGGAAGCCCTTAGGTTAGGCGCCCAGAAGTTGCCTGTTATCACAAAATTTGTGGTACGCAGGGATTATGTAGAACAAAATTAGTTTAACAAAAATGAAAGCACCTGAAATACGCGAGTTATCTGTGAAAGATTTAAGCGATCGTATTGAGGCGGAAAAAGCCAACTTGCTTCGTCTTAAAATGAACCACGCCATCTCTCCTGTAGATGATTTGTCACAAATAAAGAAAGCACGTCGCAATATAGCACGGATGCTTACTATTTTGAGTGAAACCAAAGCCAAACAGAATCTGTAACAATTGATTCATGGAAAGAAATCTTAGAAAAGAAAGAACAGGATTGGTGGTCAGCAATAAAATGGATAAATCCATTGTGGTTGCCGTAAAAAGAAAGGTAAAACACCCTGTTTACGGAAAATTCGTAAATAAAACCACCAAGTTTGTAGCTCATGATGAAAAAAATGAGTGTAGCGAGGGTGATACCGTACGCATTATGGAGACCCGGCCTTTGAGTAAAACCAAATGCTGGCGTTTAGTAGAAATCGTTGAAAAAGTGAAATAGCCATGATACAGCAAGAATCACGTTTACTGGTGGCTGACAACAGCGGTGCAAAAGAAGTTCTTTGTATCCGTGTTTTGGGCGGGACCAAACGCAGATACGCGCGTATTGGCGACACCATAGTAGTTACGGTCAAAAATGCCATTCCGGGCGGTGGAGATGCCAAAAAAGGATCTGTCTCTAAAGCAGTTGTGGTGAGGACCAAAAAAGAAATTCGTCGTGCCGACGGATCGTATATCCGTTTTGACGACAATGCCTGTGTTTTGCTTAATAACGCCGGAGAATTGCGTGGAACGCGTATTTTCGGCCCGGTTGCCCGTGAGCTCAGGGAACGTTATATGAAAATTGTCTCACTGGCTCCGGAGGTATTATAGGATTATAGTTATGAGTACAAAATTGCACATAAAGAAAGGCGACACGGTATTTGTAAATACCGGGGAAGACAAGGGAAAAACCGGAAGAGTGCTGGAAGTCCGTCCCAAAGAACAACGCGCGATCGTTGAAGGGATCAATATGGTCAGCAAGCACACGAAACCTTCTGCTAAAAACCCTCAGGGAGGCATCATCAAACAGGAAGCCGCCATACACATATCCAATCTTCAGGTGGTAGATCCTTCAAAGGGAGGACCTACACGTATAGGTCGCCGTCTGAACGATAAGGGTAAACTGGTACGTTACGCTAAAAAATCGGGAGAGGAGATCAAGTAATGGCAAAAGCAGTAAAAAAACAACAACCGGCACCTGTGGTGGTAAAAGACTACGTGCCCGTCCTGCAGAAGAAATACAAAGAGGAAATTGTCCCTAAGCTGATGAAAGAGTTCGGGTACAAATCCATTATGCAGGTACCTCATTTGGAAAAAATCGTTTTGAATGAAGGCGTAGGTTCTGCCACTGCCGATAAAAAACTGATTGAAACAGCCCAGAACGAACTGACTCTTATAGCCGGACAGAAAGCGGTGCAAACCGTTTCACGCAAAGATATTTCCAACTTTAAACTGCGCCGTGGAATGCCCATTGGCGTTAAAGTGACCCTGCGTTCCGCTAAAATGTATGAGTTCCTGGATCGTTTGATCTCTATAGCACTTCCCCGTATCAGGGACTTTAAAGGGATCGCGGAAAAATTTGACGGCCGCGGAAATTATACACTCGGCATCAGGGAACAGATCATTTTCCCGGAGATTGACATTGACAAGATCACAAAGATACTGGGAGTTGAGATCACCTTTGTTACATCCAGCAGTAAGGACGAAGAAGCTTACGCCCTGCTGCGTGAATTTGGATTACCTTTTAAAAACATTAAAAAACAACAATAAATGGCAAAAGAGTCAATGAAAGCGCGCGAGGTCAAACGTGCCAGATTATGCGCCAGGTATGCAGAAAAAAGGAAAGCTTTGAAAGAGGCGGGAGATTGGGAAGGTTTGGCAAAGCTGCCCAAAAACTCCAGTCCCGTTCGCCTGCACAATCGCTGTTCCATTACAGGCAGACCCAAGGGATATATGCGCGAGTTTGGGATTTCACGCATACAGTTCCGCGAAATGGCAAGTAACGGTTTGATCCCCGGCGTACGCAAATCAAGCTGGTAGACGAAGGGCCCCTGTGGGCCTGCCATACATATTATTTATTGGATATCGGGCAATTTATTGCCGAAAACAAATTTTTAAAACCTTTATTATGACTGATCCAATAGCAGATTATCTGACAAGGATTCGCAATGCGGTGACCGCAGGACACAAAGTAGTGGAAATACCCGCATCAAAGGTAAAAACGGAACTCACCCGTATTTTACACGAAAAGGGTTACATACTCAGTTATAAAATTGAGGAAGGAACACCCTCCAACACCATTAAGATCGCATTGAAGTACCATCCCGAGACAAAACGCCCGGCTATTAAGAAGCTTATCCGCGTTTCCAGTCCCGGTTTACGCCGTTATGCACGTGTGGATAAAATGCCCCGCGTTCTGAACGGACTTGGGATTGCGATCGTGTCTACATCAAAAGGAATCATCACCGACAAAGAAGCCAAAACGCTTAACGTAGGCGGTGAAATCATGTGTTACGTATATTAATGAACAAAACAATATGTCACGAATAGGAAAACTCCCTGTAAACCTGCCAAAAGGCGTGAGCGTAACTATAGGCTCGGGCAATATGGTGACGGTGAAAGGCCCTCTCGGAGAATTACAACAAAAAGTAGATCCGGACATTAAAGTGTCAGTGGAGGGAACTGAGCTTAAGCTGGAACGTCCTACAGAGCAGCCGCGCCACCGGTCAATGCATGGTTTGTACCGTGCCCTGATCCACAATATGGTGGTTGGCGTTTCTACGGGTTTTACCACTAAGCAGGAATTGGTCGGCGTGGGTTACCGCGTTGAGGCAAAAGGACAAATGCTGGAATTCAACCTGGGTTACTCTCATGATATCCATTTCATGTTACCCACAGAGATCAAGGCGTCGGTGGAAATTGCCCGGAAAGGCGCGAATCCGGTCCTGACACTTACGAGTCATGACAAGCAGTTGCTGGGAACAGTTGCTGCCAAGATTCGGTCACTGCGTATTCCCGAACCTTACAAAGGCAAGGGTATTAAATTTGTAGGTGAACAAATACGCCGTAAAGCCGGGAAATCGGCCGGAGCTAAATAGTAGGAGATGAAATTATGCCTTTAACAAAACAAGCAAGAAGACAACGGATCAAATACCGCATTCGCAAGCGGATCTCCGGAACTCCCGAACGTCCCAGGTTGGCCGTTTACAGGAGTAATAAACAGATATATGTACAGATGATAGACGACACCAAGGGGATTACCCTGGTGCAGGCTTCTTCCAAAGATGCTTCCCTGGCGGAGGCACTCAAAGGGAAGAGTCCCGTCCAGATATCCGCACTTGTAGGCAAACTGGCTGCAGAAAGGGCTCTGGAAAAAGGTATCACCACAGTATCATTTGACCGTGGCGGATACCTCTATCACGGAAGGATAAAAAGTTTAGCAGATGCCGCCAGGGAAGGTGGTCTTAAATTCTAATACGGATATGGCAAGTATAAAAGCAAAAAAAGTAAAAGCCACGGACCTTGAATTAAAAGACCGTCTGGTGGCCATTCAACGTGTTACCAAAGTAACGAAGGGAGGACGTCACTTCAGTTTCGCCGCCATTGTCGTTGTGGGTGATGAGAAAGGAGTTGTAGGATACGGACTCGGCAAAGCGGGAGAGGTAACCTCGGCCATATCAAAAGGGATTGAGGATGCCAAAAAGAATCTCTACCGCATTCCTTTGAACAGGGAAACGATCCCCCACGAAATGGAAGCCAAATTCGGAGGAGCACGCGTGTTTATGAAACCTGCCGCACCCGGATCGGGTGTGATCGCAGGAGGTGCCATGCGCGCTGTTTTTGAATCGGTGGGAATACATGACGTGCTGGCCAAGTCCAAGGGATCTTCCAACCCTCACAACCTGGTCAAGGCAACCGTTCATGCTCTCATGGAAATGCGTGATGCTTACCAGGTAGCCGGCGTGCGCGGTATTAAAATGGATAAAGTCTTTAACGGATAAGGAGGAAGGATTATGGAAATTTGGAAAATCACACAGGTTAAAAGTAAGAATTCCGCTACAAAACGCCAGATAGGTACATTGGCTGCCCTGGGGATCCGCAAGATGAACCATTCGGTAGAAAAGGAAGCCACTCCGGTTATCCGGGGCATGGTAGAGAAAGTGCGTCATTTGGTATCAGTTGAAGAAGTTAAGTAAAGGAGGAAACAATATGAACTTATCAAATTTAAAACCCGCTGAAGGGTCGGTTTCCAAGAGAAAACGTATTGGTCGCGGCGAAGGTTCCGGAAGAGGAGGCACCTCTACACGCGGACACAAGGGAGCCCAGTCACGTTCGGGTTATTCCCGCAAACCCGGATTTGAAGGAGGTCAGATGCCCTTGCAGCGTCGTCTTCCGAAATTCGGATTCAGGAATATCAACCGGGTAGAGTATAAGGCCATCAACCTTTCCACTTTACAGACGTTACACGAAAAAACAGGCGTTACCGATATAGACGTAAACACATTGTGCGAAGCCGGATTGGTTTCCAGGAACGACCTTATTAAAATATTGGGGAACGGTGAACTTAACGTCAAATTGAACGTTACTGCGCACGGTTTTTCCAAAAAGGCAAAAGAAGCTATTGAGGCAAAAGAGGGGAAAGTTGCTGTCATTGAATAACCCAGAATAAGCCTGACCAATGAAAAAACTGATAGAAACCATACAAAACATTTTCAAGATTGAAGAACTGCGCAAGCGGATCGTGTACACGATATTGCTTCTGCTGATCTACAGGCTGGGCAGCTTCGTGGTTTTGCCCGGGATAGATCCCATGCAGCTGAGTAATCTGCAGGCACAGGCTTCCGGAGGTCTGGTAGGATTGTTAAACATGTTTTCGGGCGGAGCGTTTGGAAATGCGTCCATTTTCGCATTGGGCGTTATGCCCTATATTTCGGCTTCGATCGTAATCCAGCTCCTGGGTATTATGATACCGTATTTCCAGAGGATGCAGCGGGAAGGAGAAAGCGGCCGCCGGAAAATGAACCAGTGGACACGTTATCTAACCATCATTATTCTGGCTTTGCAGGGACCTGCCTATTTGACCAACTTACATACACAATTACCGGAAACGGCATTCCTGTTGAGCGGATTTTCGTTCAACCTTTTTGCAACGGTAGTACTTATTGGCGGGACCATGTTTATTATGTGGCTGGGTGAAAGAATCACCGACAGAGGTCTTGGAAACGGTATTTCCCTGATCATTATGGTCGGGATCGTTGCCCGTCTGCCTTTTGCATTCGTTGCCGAGGCGGGAGACCGTTGGTCTCAGTCGTCCGGAGGTATTCTTATGCTGGTTGTTGAACTGATCGTATTATTCTTTATCTTTGTAGCTTCCATCGCTTTGGTCCAGGGTGTCCGCAAGATCCCTGTCCAATATGCGAAACGCATTGTAGGGAACAAACAATACGGCGGGGTGCGTCAGTACATTCCTTTGAAGATCAACGCTGCAGGAGTTATGCCCATCATTTTTGCGCAGGCACTCATGTTGTTTCCCATGATCTTTGCAAGTTTTGACGCCACGCGCGGCTTTGCAGCTGTAATGAGCAATATGCAAGGATTTTGGTATAATTTTGTGTTCTTCATCCTGGTGGTTGCCTTTACGTATTTTTATACAGCCGTAACGGTAAATCCCACCAATATGGCGGACGATATGAAGAAGAACGGGGGATTCATTCCCGGTGTAAAACCCGGAAAGAAAACAGCCGAGTATATAGATACAATAATGTCCCGTATCACCC
Organism: uncultured Muribaculaceae bacterium; assembly: GCA_964542305.1. Classification (GTDB taxonomy): domain Bacteria; phylum Bacteroidota; class Bacteroidia; order Bacteroidales; family UBA932; genus DMER64. Next base: position 37,977 of record CAZITX010000005.1, read on the forward strand.
TGCCCGGTTCTATATTTTTGGGACTCGTGGCTATTATGCCTGTTTTTGCGCAGATGATAGGGGTGAATATGCAGTTTGCCCAGTTCTACGGAGGTACTTCACTGTTGATCCTTGTAGGAGTTATACTGGACACATTGCAGCAGATAGAAAGCCATCTTCTGATGCGTCACTATGACGGATTGATGAAGACCGGAAGGCTGAAAGGCCGTTCCAATATGTAAAGATTTTAATTGTTCTTTGTTTGATGATTATTACGAAAACCGAAGAAGAGATCGCGCTTATGCGCGAAAACGGGATATTGGTTTCCAAGACACTGGCGGAAGTAGGAAAGCATATTGCCCCCGGGGTGACCACCGGTCATCTCAATGCAATTGCCGAGTCTTTCATTCGTGATCATGGCGCTGTTCCCGCTTTTCTCGGATATAACGGTTTTCCTTTTACCCTCTGTGTTTCAGTTAATTCAGTAGTAGTCCACGGGTTTCCCGGAGATTACCGGTTGAAGGAAGGAGACATAGTTTCTGTGGATTGTGGAACAAAGTATAAGGGGTTTTTTGGCGACTCTGCCTACACTTTTGGCGTAGGACAGGTTTCCGAAGCGGCTGAACTGCTTATGCGTACCACCCGGGAATCACTTTTCAAGGGTATAGAGAAAGCTGTTGCCGGTAATCGCACCGGCGATATCGGTGCTGCTGTTCAGACTTATGTGGAAGAACGGGGATTCTCCGTTGTACGGGAAATGGTAGGTCACGGCATAGGCAGCCACCTTCATGAAAAACCGGATGTGCCGAACTACGGCCGGTCCGGCCAGGGAAAACACCTGGAAGAAGGAATGGTGATATGCATAGAACCTATGATCAACCAGGGAGGAAGAGGCGTTTACCTGGAAAGAGACGGTTGGACACTAAGAACGGCAGACAACAGAAATTCAGCACATTACGAACTGACAGTTGTCATTCGTAAAAACAAAGCGGAACTTCTGTCAACATTTGCCTTCATAGAAGGTGGAACTATATAAAAAATAAAAAGATTATTAAGGATTAACAAAAATGCCCAAACAGTCTGCAATTGAAAAAGAAGGTGTAATTATTGAAGCATTGTCCAATGCCATGTTCCGCGTGGAGCTTGATAACGGACATGTGATAATTGCGCATATCTCGGGAAAGATGAGGATGCACTACATCCGTATACTGCCCGGCGACAGGGTGCGGGTGGAAATGTCTCCCTATGATCTTACTAAAGGCCGCATAACCTTTAGGTATAAGTAATTATGTTTAAAGATTACTACAATGAAAGTTAAAGCATCCGTAAAAAAGCGCAGTGAAGATTGTAAAATCGTAAGACGTAAAGGACGTTTGTACGTGATTTGCAAAAAGAACCCCAAATTCAAAATGCGCCAGGGATAAAAACCAGTAAAATCAAAAAGTATTATAAATTATGGCACGTATAGCCGGAGTTGACTTACCCAATAACAAACGCGGAGAAATAGGACTGACCTATATCTACGGGATCGGTCGCAGCTCTGCCCGGGAAATTCTGGGCAAAGCGGGGATTGATTTTGACACAAAAGTGAAGGATTGGAATGACGATCAGATCGCATCCATCCGTTCGCTTATCACGGAAGAGTACAAAATTGAAGGAGAACTTCGTTCTTCCGTACAAATGAATATCAAAAGGTTGATGGATATCGGTTGCTACAGAGGCATCCGTCATCGTATAGGATTGCCGGTACGCGGTCAGACCACCAAAAACAATGCACGTACCCGTAAAGGACGCAAGAAAACGGTGGCCAACAAGAAGAAAGCAACCAAATAACAACTGAGATTATGGCAAAAAAATCAAATACTTCCAATAAGAAGAAAGTGGTCAAAGTGGATGCTTACGGACAAGCCCACATATCTTCTACATTCAACAATGTGATCGTGACACTGGCTAACAGTGAAGGACAGGTCATCAGTTGGTCTTCAGCCGGAAAAATGGGATTCAGGGGATCCAAGAAAAACACTCCTTACGCAGCCCAGACAGCTGCTGCCGATTGTGCTAAAGTTGCTTATGACCTGGGATTACGCAAGGTTAAGGCATACGTGAAAGGACCCGGATCGGGCCGTGAGTCTGCCATTCGCACGATCCACGGAGCCGGTATAGAAATTACGGAAATCGTAGATGTAACCCCTCTTCCTCATAACGGATGCCGTCCCAAAGGACGCCGCAGGGTATAATTGTTGATCAATAAAAAAGAAAGAAGATGGCAAGATATACAGGCCCAAAAACAAAAATAGCCCGTAAATTCGGGGAGCCGATTTACGGTCCGGATAAAAATTACGAACGTAAAAATTATCCTCCCGGACAACACGGGATGATGAAAAAACGTAAAAAAACTTCGGAATACGGTATTCAGCTTAAAGAAAAACAAAAAGTTAAATATACTTACGGGATTTTGGAACGCCAGTTTCACAACCTGTTTAAGAAGGCTTCTTCCATGAAAGGTCGTAAAGGTGAAAACCTGTTGCTTTTACTGGAGAGCCGTTTGGACAACATCGTATTCCGTATGGGAATAGCTCCTTCCAGACCGGCAGCACGCCAATTGGTAACTCACCGTCATATTACGGTGGACGGAAAGGTATGCAACATACCTTCCGCACTTCTCCGTCCCGGTGCTATAGTAGCTGTAAGGGAACGTTCCAAGAACCTGGAAGTTGTTCAGGAGAACATCTCCCGTTCTGTCAGCAAATATCCCTGGATAGAATGGGATGCCGCTTCCGTTTCAGGGAAATTTTTGAACTTCCCCGACAGAACCGAGATCCCTGAAACTATCAATGAGCAATTAATCGTGGAGTTGTACTCCAAGTAACATTTTAAATTTCTACAATGGCCATTTTAGCATTTCAAAAACCCGATAAAGTAATTATGCTTGAAGCAACCGATACATTCGGACGTTTTGAGTTCCGTCCCCTGGAACCCGGATACGCCACGACCATCGGAAATGCATTACGCAGAATACTGTTATCCTCATTGGAAGGATACGCCCTGACATACGTCAGGATAGACGGAGTGGAACACGAATTTGCAACCATCACCGGCGTTATGGAGAATGTCGTGGATATCATCCTCAACCTGAAACAGGTCCGTTTCAAAAGAATGATCGAAGGCGTGGATGAAGAAACGGTCAGAGTGACTGTAAAAGGAAAAGAGGTTTTTACTGCCGGGGAAATTTCCAAGCAACTTACCTCTTTCAAGGTACTTAACCCTGACTTTGTGATCTGCAATATGGATGCTTCTGTTTCCCTGACAATGGAGTTGCATATCGGGAAAGGACGCGGGTATGTGCCTGCCGAAGAAAACCGGATTGAAAACGCACCGTTCGGGTTAATTGCCATGGATGCCATTTATACTCCCATTAAGAATGTGAATTATTCCATTGATTATTGGAGGGTGGAGCAAAAAACCGACTACGAAAAATTGAACATCGAGGTTACCACCGATGGGTCCATTCATCCCAAAGATGCGCTGAAAGAAGCAGCCAAGATACTGATCCATCACTTTATGCTCTTTTCTGATGAGCGGATCAGCCTGGAACTTCCCCAGGAAGATGTCAGCACGGAACTGGATGAAGAATCCTTGCGGATGCGTCAGCTTTTGTTAACCAAACTCTCAGACATGGAACTCTCCGTGAGAGCTTTGAATTGCCTGAAAGCTGCCGAGATCGAAACATTTGCAGACCTGGTATCTGTACCCCGTCACGAATTGATGAAATTCCGCAACTTCGGGAAAAAATCGCTGACTGAAATTGATATGCTTATGGATCGTCTGGATCTCTCTTTTGGAATAGACGTTACCAAGTACAACATTGAAAAGAAAGTAAAGAAACATGAGACACAGAAAGACAATTAATCACCTGGGGCGCAAAACAGGTCACCGCAAGGCCATGCTGGCCAATATGGCTTCGTCCCTCATACTTCATAAGCGCATTGAAACTACGGTTGCAAAAGCCAAAGCGTTGCGCACATACGTGGAACCACTTATTACCAAATCCAAGCTGGACACGACTCATTCACGCCGTACCGTATTTTCCTATCTGAAAGACAAAGATGCCGTTAGTGAACTTTTCCGTGTGGTAGCTCCCAAGATAGCTGACCGCCCCGGAGGATATACACGTATTCTGAAAACAGGGTTTCGTGCCGGTGACGCAGCCGATATGGCTATGATTGAATTGGTAGACTTCAACGAAGCAGCTCTTGCCGGATCAACCAAGAAAGAAGTGAAGAAAACGACACGTCGCAGCCGGTCAAAAACTGCCAAGGAAAGCACAGAAACAAAAGCTCCTGTAGCAGAGACCCTAAAGAAAAAGGCAGAAAAACCCGTAGAAAAGCCGGTGGAGGAAACGGTTGAAGAACCCGTTGCAGAGGAAAAAACAGAAGAAACTTCTGCCGAAACCGAAAAGGAATAAGCGGATTAACAGAAAATATTCCCGGGAAATTTTTCCGGGAATATTTTTTTTATGCAGGAAGACCTATCTTTGTAAGATGAATTTCACTGTAGTGAACAGCGACCGGGAAAGTGCCGCAAGAACCGGTAAGATTAAAACCGATCACGGAGAGATCAATACACCCGTTTTTATGCCCGTAGGTACGCTGGCTACGGTAAAAGGTCTGTTTCACAAAGATCTGACTGAAGATGCGAAGGCTCAGATCATCCTGGGAAATACTTATCATTTATACCTCCGCCCGGGTACGGATATTATCCATAAAGCAGGCGGGTTCCATAAATTTTGCAGCTGGGACAAACCTGTTCTGACCGATAGCGGCGGATACCAGGTTTTTTCGTTAACCGCCAGACGCAAACTTACCCCTGAAGGGTATTACTTTCAATCCCACATAGACGGGTCACGTCATTTTTTTTCACCTGAAAAAGCTGTAGAAATTCAACGTCTGATAGGAGCTGATATAATAATGGCCCTGGATGAATGTACACCCGGAGATGCGACCTACGACTATGCACGAGATTCAATGTATTTAACACAACAATGGCTGGAAAGGGGAATTATGCATTTTCGCCGGACTGAACAATTATACGGTTACAGCCAGGCTTTTTTCCCGATAGTACAAGGCTGTACATATCCCGTGTTAAGAAAACAGGCTGCAGAGCATGCTGTTTCCCTGGATGCTGAAGGATATGCCATTGGAGGACTTTCAGTGGGAGAACCTGCCGAGGTTATGTATCAAATGATTGAAACCGTACACCCATACTTACCTGAAGACAAACCACGCTATTTAATGGGAGTGGGGACCCCGGCCAACATTCTGGAAGGAATCGCCCGGGGAATTGACATGTTTGATTGTGTAATGCCCACAAGAAACGGTCGCAACGGTATGTTGTTTACACGGGACGGTATAGTTAATATTAAAAACAGGAAGTGGGCAGACGACCTTTCTCCCGTAGATGAAAAGGGAACCTCCTTTGTTGACCGGACCTATTCACGTGCCTATTTAAGGCATTTGTTTGTTGCAGGTGAAATGTTGGGGCCGCAGATAGCCAGTCTGCATAACCTGGCGTTTTATTTGCAACTGGTTAAGGAAGCTGCGGAACACATTGAAAACGGAGATTTTACTTCCTGGAAAAATCAAATGGTTAAACGGTTGGAAACGAGGCTGTAATGCAAAAAAATAATAACAACAGAAGACCTTACAATTTCCATATTACCACGCTGGACTGGTATATAATCCGGAAATTTATTGGTACTTATTTTTTTGCTATTCTAATAATAATCGGCATCGTTATCATATTTGACATCAGCGAAAAAATTGACGATTTTGTAGACAAAGAAGCGCCCCTTCGTGCCGTGGTGGTAGACTATTACATGAATTTCATCCCGTATTTCATGAATATGTTTTCCCCGCTGTTTGTCTTTATTTCTGTGATATTCTTTACCTCGAAGCTGGCCGGACACAGTGAGATCATTGCTATGCTAAGCGGGGGTATCAGCTTCAACAGGATAATGTACCCCTATATTTTATCTGCTTTGTTTATCGCGTTACTCTCCCTGGCATTGAACTGGTTTGTAATACCTCCGGCCAACAAGAACCGACTGGCATTTGAAGAACGTTATTTGAAAACAAGAACGGAATACAACCGCAATATTCATTACCAGGTGGAACCCGGTTCGTATGTTTATATTGAATCCTACAATACATGGAACTCCACGGCCATTCGTTTTACACTGGAAAGCTTCAAGGGCAACGAACTGATTTCAAAACTTTCGGCTGAAACTGCCCGTTGGGATTCCATTTCCGGGAAATGGCGCCTGAATGATTACAATATTCGCCGTTTTTCGGATACATCGCATAAAGTAACCTGGGGAAGGCAGCTGGACACCCTGATTGACATAACAGGGGCGGATCTTGTCCGCCGGAAAGAATCCGTGGAACAATTCAATCTGAGTCAGCTGAACAACTTCATTGAAACCCTCAGAATGAGGGGCGATACAAATATAAAATTTGCCCTGATCCAGAAAAACTCCAGACTGGCTATTCCTTTTTCTTCTTTTATTCTTACGATCATGGGAGTGGCATTATCCTCCCGCAAAAGAAGAGGAGGAATCGGGTTGAATATCGGAATCGGGATCGCGTTAAGTTTTTCTTACATTCTTTTCCTGAGATTTTCGGAAATGTTCGTACATGCCGATGTTTTGCCGCCGGCTATAGCGTTGTGGATCCCCAATGTGCTGTATGCTGTGATCGCATTGGTATTGTACCGCCTGGCCCCAAAATAAAGATATAAAAGCTGAGTTCTATATGAGTAAAACTATTTTAATTGTCGGAGCCGGAGGGCAAATTGGAACGGAACTGATCCCGCACATGCAGGCACTTTACGGGGAAGACCACGTAATAGCAGCCGAACTGCGTCCCGAGGTGTGCAGCAAACTATCGGAAAGCGTTCGCGTTGAATGTCTGAATGCTTTGGATACCGCGGCGTATGCCCAAGTGATAAAGAAATACAGGCCCGACTGGATATTCAACCTGGTGGCCGTTCTTTCGGCGACAGGGGAAAAGAATCCGCAGACAGCATGGCACGTCAATATGGGAGCCCTGCTCAACAGCCTGGAACTGGCCAGGGAATACGGATGCGGTGTCTTCACCCCCAGTTCCATAGGGGCTTTCGGCAACAATACTCCTTCAAACGGAACCCCGCAGGATACCGTTATGAGACCTACCACCATCTACGGGGTTTGTAAAGTATCCGGGGAACTCCTGTCCGATTATTACTTTTCACGGTTTGGTGTAGATACGCGGAGTGTCCGGTTTCCCGGCATCATATCTCACGGAACACTTCCCGGAGGAGGCACTACAGATTATGCCGTAGAGGTGTTTTACGCGGCCGTAAAGGGCGTATCCTATACTTGCCCTGTTCCTCATAACTCTTATATGGATATGATGTATATGCCGGATGCCCTCCAGGCATGCAGTAGTCTGATAGAGGCAAATCCGGCCAGACTGGTGCACCGGAACAGTTTTAACATTACGGCAATGAGCTTTTGCCCCAGGGAATTGTTTGAAGTGATCCGCAGGCGGGTTCCGGATTTTCGGATGGAATACAGTGTAGATCCGGTAAAACAGGCCATAGCTGATTCCTGGCCAAATTATATGGACGATTCATGTGCCCGTGAAGAATGGGGATGGAATCCTAAATGGGACATCGATGCCATGGCAGATGACATGTTGAAAAATCTGAAAGCAAAATTGTTGAAGTGAGATGGATTATTTGTTGATCATTGCGGGGTTTATTCTACTGACGGCAGGTGCCAATATCCTGATAAACGGGGCAACAGGACTGGCCGCAAAATTCAATATTTCTAACCTGGTAATAGGACTGACGGTCGTTGCTTTTGGCACTTCCGCTCCGGAACTGGTGGTTAACGTGGTGGCAGCCATTGAAGGCAGTAATGAAATTGCACTTACCAATGTCCTGGGAAGCAATTCCATAAACACTTTCGTCATACTGGGCCTTTCTGCCTTGTTTTATCCCTTGTTAACACAGCGTTCGACTATTCGTGTGGAAATCCCCCTGAGTTTGTTCGCGGCAGTGGCGGTGCTGGTACTGGGGAGCGGTATGATCTTTTCTCCCGTGAAAGGATTATCACGTTTGGACGGGTTGTTTCTACTGCTATGCTTTGCCGCGTTTATGATTTATGTTTTTTACCTGGCCAAAAAGGGGGAAGCCCCGGTGGCTGACGAAAATTACCGGCCCATGGGCATTACGAAAGCTGTGTTTTTCGTGGTTGGCGGACTGGCCGGACTGGGCATTGGGGCCGAGATGATCGTCCGTTCCGCGGTTAACCTGGCTGTTTCGTGGGGTGTAAGCCAGGCCGTGGTGGGAGTCACGATCGTGGCCCTGGGAACGTCACTTCCCGAGTTGGCCACCTCTGTGGCCGCTGCATACAAAAAGAGCGCTGACATTGCTGTGGGCAATATAATAGGATCCAACATCTTCAATGTATTTCTTGTGTTGGGCGTGAGTTCCGTTATCCGGCCGCTTCCCATGTATCCGAACCTGGTGGCGGATGCTGCCGTTGCTGCAACAGGAAGCCTGTTGTTGCTGGTTTTTGTGGGTCCCGGCAAAAAACACATGCTAAAGAGAACGCACGGTATTATCCTGCTGGTTGTCTATGCCGCTTACCTGGCATGGATCATTGGTACGCTGTAAATTCTACAGGAACATACCGATCATGGAAGCCGACAACAAACCGGCCAATGTGGCACCCAAAAGGGCCCTGAATCCATACTTGGCCAGTAAATGCCTTTGATTGGGAGCAATTCCTCCTATTCCTCCTATCTGTATTCCTACAGAAGCAAAATTGGCAAACCCGCATAATACGTAGGTGGAAATGATCAGGGATTTTGTGCTCACAAAAGAACCTGCCTGGATCATTTGTGCCAGGCTGCTGTATCCCACAAATTCCGTCATTATCAGCTTCTCTCCCAGCAGACGGCCAACCAGGGCCAGGTCCTGTCCGGTAACCCCTGTCAGCCAGATTACAGGGGCAAAAAGATAAGATAGCACACACTCCATAGACAGGCTGTCGTACATCCCGTTGGTCCAGTTGGCGATCAGGTTGTTCAGATGAGTCCATTCGCCCACTTTCCCGAATATGTAATTCAAGCCCGCGATCAAGGCATAAAAGACCAATAACATAGCCGCTACGTTGGCGGCCAGTTTCAACCCGTCTATGGATCCGTTGGCTATGGAATCCAACGCGCTTTTCCCCATTTTTTCCTTGGAAACGCTTACCGAGTTGTCAATGGCTTCTGTCTGTGGTACCAGGATTTTTGCCATGGCTATGGCTCCGGGTGCCGCCATGACAGAGGCGGATAGCAGGTGTTTGGCAAAAGCTACGCTCATTTGAACGTCTCCGCCTCCCAACATCCCTATGTAAGCCGCCAGTACACCGCCGGCCATGGTACTCATGCCCGCTGTCATGACGAGCATGACCTCGGACTTTGTCATTTTTGGAATATATGCCTTAACCAACAGCGGAGCTTCTGTCTGTCCCAGGAAAATGTTTCCGGCTGTGGAAAGACTCTCGGCACCGGATATGCGCATAAGTTTTGTAAAGACCCAGGCCATAACCCATACCACTTTCTGGATGATGCCCCAGTAAAACAGCAGGGAGGTAAGGGCAGAGAAAAATATGATGGTGGGCAGGATCTGGAATGCAAAAACGTAGCCGAACCGGCTTTGGTCCATCAACGAACCAAACAGGAATTCAGATCCCGCTCGTGTCCAGTCCAGGACTTTAACAAAGGCCCTGCCAAAGACATCAAAAACCATCTGTACGGCAGGTACAGAAAGGATCCCGATGGCAATAAGCAATTGCAATGCAAGGGCTATTCCCACGGTGCGCCAGTTGACATGGCGCTTGTCAGTGCTGAAAAGCCAGGCTATAAGCAACAGGGAAAAAACGCCCAATAAACCCCTGAGGATGGACTTAATATTAAAGACAAATTGCCGGCTCTCCAGGATGCCCTGGTAGGGATTCTCAGCTTCAAGAATCTCTGTACCGGACTGGACTACAACAGTGGAATCGTTTTGTGCCTGCATGACATTTACCGATAGCACCATACAGAACAGAAGGAATAGTACTTTTTTCACAAGGATGGTTTTTGGAGTAACTGCGCAAAGATAAACAAAATGCTAACTTTGCGCATATGGAATGGCAAACAAAAATCACGGCAGGATCTTTACAACCTCCGTTTTCTTACGCTACCCGGTTCCTGTTCGCAGGATCCTGTTTTGCACAGGAAATGGCACAGCAGATGAGGGATCTTCATTTTCAGGTGGCTGAGGATGCTTTTGGCCCGTTATTTAATCCGGCTTCCATAGCTTCCGCACTGGAGCGCCTGGAAAATCCCGGATTCTTTACTTTACAAGATGTGATGCAATTCCCATACGAAGCCTTCGGTTCCCTGTACCATCACACTTCGTTTTCACGGGAAACTCCCGAAGTCTTTCTGGAACAAGCCAATGCCGTTTTGAAAGAAGCTTCGGATTTTTTCAAAACGGCAGGTATTGTTGTTATTACCCTGGGAACAGCCTGGGTCTATAAATACAATGGTTCGGTAGTGGCAAACTGCCACAAAATGCCGGCCCGTCAGTTTGAACGTGTGTTTCTGGAACCTGCTGATATTTTTAATGTGTTGGCACCTGTCATTGAAAGGAACAGGGATAAAAAATGGATCATGACAGTCAGTCCCATACGTCACCTGGCCGACGGGGCTCACGGCAATCAATTGAGCAAGGCTTCGCTTCACCTTGCCGTAAAACAATTGCAGGATAGATTTCCCGGTATCTGGTACTTTCCATCTTATGAACTGGTAATGGACGAATTGCGTGATTACAGATTTTATGCCAACGACCGCTGCCACCTTACCCAGGAAACTACTTCCTACATCCGGGAACAGTTTCTGGAAGTTGCTGCAGATCAGGAAACCAGGGCTCTTGTAAGAAAAATGGAGAAGCTTAACTCCTCTTATGCGCACAAACCCCTCTTTCCCCGGTCCGGATCTTACGAGAAATTTCTGAAAAATCTTGAGAAACAAAGGGCAGAATTGCTGCAAACTATTGGAAACAAAATAAAAAAGTATTAGATTTGTGGCAACGCCATTATGAAAACATTCATTTAACCTAATATTTAACTATTATGAACAAAGCAGATCTTATTGCCGCAATGGCTGCAGAATCCGGACTTTCAAAAGTTGATTCAAAAAAAGCGTTGGACGCTTTTCTTGCCACCACAACCAAAGCAATGAAAAAAGGTGAAAGAGTTACTCTTGTCGGGTTTGGCTCATTTGTTGTAGGACACAGGGGCGAAAGGACAGGACGTAATCCTCGTACCGGGGCCACCATTAAAATCAAAGCTAAAAAAGTTGTTAAGTTCCGCCCCAGTATTGAACTGTAGCCAAGGTTACAACATCATCCTGACGAAAGTCGGGTTTGAAAAAGGAGGACGCGTTTGTTCTCCTTTTTATGTACATATTCAGGATAAATGAAGCGACATTTTACCGCTATAGGGACAGCTTTAGGGATCTTTCTGGGATTAATGTTACCGGCAACAGGATTGCAGGCACAGACAACACGAACCTTATCCGGAAAAGTTTTGGATGGACACGAAGGGGAAGTGTTGCCGGGAGCGGTAGTCAAGGTTGTTGAAGGACAGAATGCCTGGACACTGACCGATACGCGGGGACGGTTTGTTTTGAATCTTCACGAAGGTCCCGTAAAACTGGAAATTTCCTATATTGGATATGAAACACAGGTACACGAAATGGTGCTTGACAGAAACAAGGACACCCTTTTCTTTCTTACGCCGTTGTCTTATTATCTTGAAGGGGTAACTGTTTTTGCCGAAAGTGCCGGAACCAGACTCCGCAGGGCGGAAATGAGCATAGAAAGAATAGATGCAGAAGTAATCCGGAAGGTTCCCACACTCTTTGGAGAAGTCGACTTGTTGAAAGTGGTCCAGATGTTGCCCGGAGTACAGGCGGCATCGGAAGGAAGCAGCGGGTTTCATGTTAGGGGAGGGAGCCCGGACCAGAACATGATCCTGTTTGATAATGCCACATTGTACAACGTGTCTCATATGCTGGGCTTTTTTTCCATTTTCAATTCGGATGCCGTCAGTGATATGACGTTGTACAAAGGGGACATACCTGCCCGTTATGGCGGACGCCTGTCTTCTTTGCTGGACGTAATACCGGCCGACGGAGAAGGCCGTTTTTCTATAAACGGGGGCATTGGTTTGATTTCCAGCAAGCTTGCCGTACAGGGCAATGTGGCGGGAGATAAGCTGACATACCTGGTGGCGGGAAGACGGACCTATGCGGATATTTTCCTGCCCCTGGCAAAAAATGAATTGGTCAAAAATGCCACCATACATTTTTACGATATCAACGGCAGGGTCCGCTGGCGGATAAATGATAACAATTACGTTTACCTGACATTATACAACGGACGGGACAAGTTCGCGATCTCGGACATGGGTGTCAAATTTGGAAATTCGGTGGCGGCGATCAACTGGAACCATACGTTTTCCGATCGCTTCTTTATGAAGGTGCATGCCACCTATACCAATTATGATTACGACTTTAAAGGCAGTACAAACGAAATGGAAATGGAGTGGGTGTCCAGGATCCAGGATGCTGGCACACGACTGGATTTCACGTATATGCCTGCTCCGGAACACCTTTTTGAATTTGGTTATACGTCTAATTTTCAGTGGTTTCAACCGGGCAAGGCCGTTGGCACCGGTGAGTTGGACAGCGGGGCACAGATAGAACAGGATATTACCATGTCCCGGCGACAGGGATTTGTAAACGTGCTGTATTTTTCCAACGAGCATAAGCTGTTCAACGAAAGAATGGAGCTGCGTTACGGATTACGGCTGAATCGTTTTGATAATGTTGGCCCTACGACTTTATACACGGTAGATGAAAATTACAACCTTCTTGAGGAAGAAGGAGTGGACATAGCTTCGGGAGACTTTTTTTATCATCAATACGGGCTGGAACCGCGTTTGGGGATTTCTTACCTTGTTTCTCCCAACGTTTCGGTCAAGGCCTCTTACGCACGTACACTCCAGTATGTTCATTTGCTTTCCTTTTCCTCGGCAGGATCTCCCCTGGAAATTTGGATCCCTTCCAGTCCCTGCATAAAACCGCAGTCATCGCACCAGGTCTCGGCAGGGGTTTTCGCCACCCTGTTCAGGAAAGATTATGAAGCGTCGGTAGAACTGTTCTACAAAGACCTGGACAATGTGCTGGACTTTAAAGACCATCCCAACCTGTTGTTATACGACAAAATTGAAACGGAATTGCGTTTTGGGACGGGGGAAAGTTACGGCGCCGAGTTTCTTTTACGAAGGAACAAAGGGGCTTTGACGGGTTGGATCAGTTATACCTGGTCCCGTTCTTTCCGTACCATTCCCGGTGTAAATAACGGGCAGAAATACCGTTCTCCTTCTGACCGTCCCCATAATGTCAATATCGTTCTGTTTTATGACATTTCGCCCCGTATGGAAGCGTCATTAAACTGGATCTATGCTACCGGTCAGCCCATTACTTTGCCCGAAGGACGTTACTGGTTCTATAACGAACTTATACCGGTATATACAGAAAGAAATTCGTACCGGATGGCAGATTATCACCGGATGGATGCTTCGCTTACCATCAGGCTGGGAAACATGAACAGACGGTGGAAGCATTCTCTGAATATATCCGTGTATAACTTATACGGAAGAAAAAATCCGTGGGCGATCAATTTCCGCATGAAGCCGACAGGGGAACAATACCTTGAAATGACATACCTTTTTAGTGTGGTACCGTCAATAACCTGGAATTTTAGTTTTTAGCAAGATGAAGTATTATAAGACCATACATACTGCTTTATTGCTTTTGACCTTTCTCTTTGGAGCAACCGGTTGTACCGAACCTATAGAGCTGATAGGAGATGATATGGAATCCAGGTTGGTGATCACGGGAACATTGTCCACCGAGCCCGGTTACCAGCTCATAGAGATTTCTTCCACTGTGCCTTATTTTGGCACGGACTTGCCGGAGAACATAGATGCTGCAAAGGTGATGCTCAACGACCGGGAACTGGCCAGGGATGCCCCGGGAATCTATACCACGGGAGAAAGTTTTGCTGCTGTTGAGGGAGAAACTTACGTGCTGGAGGTGTGGATAGATTTTGACGGAGACGGACAGCAGGAGTATTACTCAGCCACAACGACAGTGCCTTATATCCATGTTCTGGAATCGTTGTCGGTAAGATCGTTGGTCCCGGGAGCGGTTGATGTTCCTTTTATATTGCTGGCCGGATTCCAGGATACCCCGGGAGATGATTATTACGGAGCGGCCCTGTGGATCAATAACGATTTGTACAGCAACAGGATATTACGGTATTACGTGCATTCCCTGAACGATTACTCCAATGACGGAACATTCCTGCGTTATCCTATACCCGAATGGATCATAACCGAATCATTGGTTTGGGACAACGGAGAAACTTATGATTTGTATTCCGGGGATGTTTTGACCGTGGAATTGCAAACGCTCAGTGAAGAATACTATCGCTTTTTACAAGAAGCCAAAATTGAAAAAAACCAGCATTTCCCGCTTTTCTCGGGCCCTCGCGGAAATGTTACCGGGAATATATCCGGTGGTGCTTTAGGAATATTCGGTTCTTATGCAGTAAGTCGTAAATCGGTTATACTTCCCAAATGCCCGGGGCTTCCGGAAAGGGAGTAGGATGTGTCATATAGATCAACAGGGGACCGTTCCTAAAACGTACTTCCAGCCGGTTGGCTGTACATAAATTAAGGGTTGCTTTCCAAAAAGCGTCAAAAATCACGTTTTCCACAGGATATTTCACCCCTGTGACCTGTAATTTCAAGCCGGGGTTCAATCCAAAAAAAGAGACGGGCCCGCCTTTAATACAAGGTATGGAAAAACTCACATACCCTTCTGACTGTGATTCTTTCTCTGCATAGGCCCAAAAAATGCCGTAATCGGTAACCATTTGCACTTGATCCATCATTCGGGCATAATCTCCCAGCAGTGAGATGTTCCCGAGCATATGGTCTTCCCTCAGTCCGGTAGCCCCCAGAATGGTAACCGTTCGGATCCCTTGTTCATGACAATACATTACCGCCTTGGTCAGATCGTTCGTGTTTGGATCTGTATTCCTGACCAATCGGGATGAGTACCTCTCTTTCATAGGCTCCGACAAGGAGTCCAGATCTCCCACAATAATATCAGGGCTCTTGTCCCTAAGGTTATTCACTGCCCCATCGGTACAGACGAGCATCTTTGCCTTGTGCAATAGCCGCAAAGGATACGGATGAGAAGGATAAGCTCCTTGTGCCAGTATGATTGCCCGGTCAGTCATGTTATAGAAAAATGGCGTTATCGTAATCTCTGAACCCGGCCAGGAACGCAGGTGTTTCCATGCGTTTTTTTCCGGGAGTCTGTAATTCCAGTATATGTACGAATCCGTTTTTGCATGCTACTTTTAACGTTTTCTTCCCATCTGTGACAATACTGCCCGGGGTTTCCCGGTGTGTTGCCCATTCTGCCCCGGTCCTGAATACTTTTACGTCCCGGACCACTTCCCCGATTTTAAGAATGGCGTAAGCGGCGGGAACGGGACTAAGTCCGCGAACAAAATTGGATATTCGGACAGGATCCAATGACCAGTCAATCCGGCAGGTATCCCTTGAAATTTTGGGTGCCGTTTTCAGATCATCCTTGGAAACCAGCGGTTGAGGGTTGGCTTTCAGGGTCCCTGCATACAACCCATCTATTGTTTTGGCTATCAAAGGTCCTCCGGCAAGCATCAGTTTGTCGTGCAATGAGCCTGCATCATCTTCAGGATCAATGGGGACTGGTTCTTGTAAAAGAATGGCCCCGGTGTCCATATGATCGTCAATCAGGAACGTAGTCAGTCCGGTTTCCTGTTCCCCGTTCATCAGTACGTGATTGATGGGGGCGGCACCCCTGTATTGCGGTAAAAGCGATGCATGCAGGTTAAAACAACCGCAGGAAGGTATTTCCCAGACACAACGGGGTAACATACGGAAGGCCACTACCACAAAAACCGGAGCGTTCCATTGCCTGAGCACTTCCAAAAAAGCATCGTCCTTTAAAGATTCCGGTTGCAGAATGGGGATCCCAAGAGAGACGGCTGTGGTTTTTACGGCCGAAGGACGGGCTGACATGCCCCTTCCGGCAGGTTTGTCGGGAACCGTTACAACCCCTTTGACGGGATATCCCTTTTCTGCTAGCATGGAAAGGATCCCCGCTGCAAAGCCGGGCGTCCCCATAAATACGATCTCAGGTTTTTTCTTTTTGTCTGTCATTGCCAAAGGGTAAATGTTTTTTGATCTTTTTCAAAAAAACAAGATACGCATCTTTATTGAATAATGCCGAGTCGGTGGTGGCCTTGTAAGTGAGAAAAACGCCTATAGGCAACAACACAAGCGCAGAGATCATGGTTCCCATTGCTGCCGATACAGAGCCGTCCGTAGCCAGTTTTTTCCCCGAAATGTCAACAACATAGTACACCACAAAGAACAACATGGATACAATCACGGGAGTGCCCAGGCCTCCTTTGCGGATAATGGCGCCCAGCGGAGCACCTATGAAAAAGAAGATAAAACAGGCGAAAGCCACTGTAAATTTCCGGTACCATTCCACTCTTGTCCTTCTAAGAGGCAAATGTATCTGGAATTCCTCAACCACAAACGCATCCACCTGGTTGGACAACTGGTCTACCTTCCCGATAGCCCTGTTCATCAGATCTGCAAAATGCGGATGACCTTCAAGGGAAGGAAGCGTATCAAGCGGGAAAGGTCCTTTATATTCCTGTTTGTTCGCCGTGTCCAGTTGCCGTGCGTAGGTAAGTCCGCCGGTGATGAGCATACGTTTTAGGAACTGGTTGTGAGCAATGGAATAAAGTGAATCCAGCGAATCCCGTCTGTGTGCCAGGCTGCTCAGGCCCTGTGCCATCACATCATTCCCGAACCGGTCTCCGTCCCGGCGCTGGAAGGCATAATTTGTCAGTTCAATGATAATATCCTGTTTTTCAAATTTAATGCGTTGCATAGCAAAAGAAGTGTCTGCCGAGGACTGCCGGTCTCCTTCTTCATAAGATTCTCCGCTGTAAAGGGAAAAAATAATGTTTTTCTTGTCCTCGGTAAGTCTCAGAGCCCCGGAATCGGCAAGTGTCACGCTGGTGTTTCCCCTTCGGGCGCTGTGATTGTAGACCATCACATCGTATAGCATATCGGTTTTTTCGTTCCTTTCCCCTACCCGGAGGCTGTAATTGTCAATGCCGTTATAGAAGATCCCCGTAGGAATACGTATTTCCTCTTTTGTCCGGGAAATATCATCCCGCAGTGCAAAAATATTTTTGTAAGCCAAGGGCATCAGGTTGTTGGCTGCAAAAAAAGCTCCAATGGAAATGAAAAACGAAAGAATGATCAAGGGGCGCATGATGCGCTGCAAGGGAATGCCAGCCGCTTTCATTGCGAGCAATTCGTTGAATTCCCCCAAGTTGCCCAAGGTCATAATAGAGGCCAGCAGGGTGGCCAGGGGAAGCGCCATGGGAATAACGGTGCATGTTCCCCAGAAAAGAAATTCCAGGATCACTTTGAGTCCGAGTCCTTTTCCAACCAGTTCATCAATGTATACCCACAGAAACTGCAAGACCAGTACGAAAAGTACTATGAAGATCGTCAGGAACAGAGGGCCCAGGAAAGAACGGACCAGAAATCGGTCAAAAATTTTCACCGGCTATTGTCGTTTAAGGGTTCTTCAATGCATCGGCAATGGTATCCAGGGCAGCCTGCAGCCCTTCGGGATCCTTGCCTCCCGCTGTAGCGTAAAAGTCCTGTCCGCCTCCGCCTCCCCGGATGTGCCGGGATGCTTTTCTGATAATTTCCGAGGCATTCCATCCGGCTTTGACCAGATCATCGGAGATCAACAGGGTCAGATTGGCCTTGCCGTTATGTTCGTACGCGGCGGCAAAGGCTATATTGCCGGAAGTTCCGTTCCGGAAAGAGAAAGCCAGGTCTTTTATTAATTCAGGCATATACACGCCCCGTAGTGATACAAATTGGATGCCGTTCAACTCGGTTCTTTGTTCCCAGAGTGATTTCCGGAGCGCCACAGCCCGTTCTTTCATATTATGTTCCACAACTTTCCTGAGATCATCGTTTTCCCGTACCATTTTTTTAAGAGAAGTGATCACATCCGGATTGTCGTTCATCAAGTTGCGAACACCTGCCAGGAGGGTTTCCAATTCTTCCACTTTCTTTTCCACGGCAAGGCCTGTAATGGCTTCGATCCTGCGAACACCGGCAGCAATGGCACTTTCGCCTAATATTTTGAACATGCCGATATTCCCGGTGGCCGAAGTGTGGGTTCCTCCGCACAATTCAATGGAATCTCCAAAACGGATCACACGGACCTTTTCACCGTATTTTTCACCGAATAAAGCCATGGCACCCATATTGCGGGCTTCTTCCAGCGGAATATCCTGCAGGGTCTCTTGTGATATATTGTTTCTTATCAAGCCGTTAACTAGCCGTTCGATCTTTTTTATCTCTTCGGGTTCAAGGCGGGCATAATGGGAGAAGTCAAAACGGAGTCCGTCCGGCGAAACGTGTGAGCCTTTCTGTTCTATGTGGGGTCCCAGTACTTTTCTAAGTGCATAGTGCAACAGGTGTGTTGCGGTATGGTTGTTGGCTATTGACTGCCTGCGTTCTTCATCCACAACGGCATAAAATTCAGTCTCGGGATTTTTCGGAATTTTTGAGGTAATATGAAGGATCAGGTTGTTCTCCTTAACCGTATCGGTTATACGTACCTTTTCTCCCTGGGTGTTTTCCAGGTACCCGGAATCTCCTGTTTGTCCTCCGCTTTCGGCATAAAACGGGGTTTGGTCGAGTACCAGCTGGTAGTATTCCCTGTTTTTAGATTTCACCTTCCGGTACCTGGTAATTCTTGCATATGCCCTTGTGGTTTCGTAACCCAGAAAAACGGGCTGTATGAAAGGTCTTATTTCTATCCAGTCGCCTTCTTTGGCCTGTGTGGCTTGCCGGGCACGGTCTTTTTGGGCCTGTAATTCTTCTTCAAATTCTGTTGTGTTGACAGTCAGCCCTTTTTCCCGGGCCATCAAAATGGTCAGGTCCAGGGGAAACCCATACGTGTCATACAGTAAAAAAGCATCCTTCCCGCTGAACTGCTGAAGGGTTTCATCCCGTGTAAAATATTCAAACAAACGAATGCCCTTTTCAAGGGCTCGAAGGAATGCTTCTTCTTCCTGGCGGATGATGTTTTGTATGATCTCTTGTTGTTTTTCCAGCTCGGGAAAAGCCTGCCCCATTTCCTGAATAAGGGCGGGGACCAGGTCACACAAAAAAGGTTTGTCAAACCCAAGGAAAGTATAGCCGTAACGTACCGCCCTGCGAAGGATGCGGCGGATAACATACCCGGCTTTCACGTTGGAAGGAAGCTGGCCATCGGCAATGGAAAAACAAATGGCTCTCAAATGGTCGGCGACCACGCGCATGGCAACATCTGTGTTTTTATCCCGGCCGTATTCCTTTCCGCACAACTTGCCGGTGGCACCTATCAGATTTTGGAACAAGTCTGTATCGTAGGTGCTGAATTTTCCCTGGATGGCTACGCACAGACGTTCCAGCCCCATACCCGTATCCACGTGCTTTTGCGGGAGCATGACCAGTTTACCGTCTGCTTTCCGGTTGTATTGAATAAATACCAGGTTCCATACTTCCACCACCAAAGGATGTCCCGTGTTAACCAGGGAAGCTCCGGGAATGACGGCCCGGTCTCCGGGAGGCCGCAGGTCAATATGTATTTCACTGCAGGGACCACACGGCCCCGTATCACCCATTTCCCAGAAATTGTCCTTTTTGTTTCCGGCAATGATACGGTCTTCCGGTAAAAAACGACTCCATAGGTCGTGGGATTCTTTATCGGCATCAATATTGTCGTCCGGGGCTCCTTCAAATACCGTTGCGTAAAGACGGTCAGCATCCAGTTTGAAAACGTCATGCAACAATTCCCAGGCCCAGCCGATGGCATCCTCTTTGAAATAGTCTCCAAAACTCCAATTGCCCAGCATTTCGAACATGGTATGGTGGTAAGTGTCGTGTCCCACTTCTTCCAGATCGTTATGCTTTCCGCTTACCCGCAGACACTTTTGGGTGTCGGCAACCCGCTTGTACAGGGCGGGTTCATTGCCCAGAAACCAGTCTTTAAACTGGTTCATGCCGGCATTGGTAAACATCAGTGTGGGGTCGTTCTTTATTACCATGGGAGCCGAAGGCACGATGGTATGTTCTTTCTTTTCAAAAAAATCCAGAAACGTTTTCCGTATTTCGCCAGAGGTCATTTTCAATAATATTAACGGGCAAATATACCGCTTTTTACTAAAATTACTTATCTTTGCACGTTAATAACGTGTTAACAACACTTTATGGCAGGGAGAAGAAAATACAAATACAATCCGGAAACACTTTCTTACGAACTGCAAAGGCCTTCTTTGCGCAATTATCTTTTACGGGCCCTGATCATATTTCCTGTAAGTATGGTAATCGCTTTTGGGTATTACGTGCTCTACACGGAAGGACTTAATCTTAAAACACCCCGTACAGTACGCCTGGAAAGGGAATACAACAACGCCCGGTCCAATCTGGATCTGATAAACAAACAAATGGTCCAGTCTGAAAAGAAACTGGAGGATTTGCAGATCAGGGATAACAACATTTACAGGAATATTTTCGGGATGGAGCAGATCCCTCCCGGGGTCAGAGATGCCGGATTCGGAGGATCCAACCGGTATCCGTATTTGGAATATGCGGAAAACTCGGCCCTTTTAACAAATACCGCACTGAATTTTGACAAACTCATGAAGAAGGCGTACATCCAGTCCAGGTCCTTTGACGATGTGGAACGGGTGGCCGGTCAGGCAGGGGAAGTTGCCAAATGCATTCCTTCCATATTGCCGCTTCCGGAGGATACAAAAAATTTCAGGTGGTCGGGCGCCTTTGGGTACAGAAAAGATCCGGTATACGGGGATATCAGGATGCATGAGGGAATCGATCTTACCGGCGCCCCCAATTCCCCGGTTTATGCTACCGGTGACGGGACAGTGGAGACCATTCGTTATGAATACAACGGCTACGGACGTTATATTATTATTGATCACGGATTTGGGTATAAAACACGCTATGCCCACCTGAATAAAGCCTCTGCTTATGAAGGACAGCCGGTAAAACGCGGAGAACAGATAGGTCTGCTGGGTTCAACCGGCAAATCTACCGGGCCCCATGTACATTACGAAGTGATCTATATGGGTCGTCCGGTCAATCCATTTAATTATTTCAACAACAATATTGCAACAGAAGATTACCACGCTGTAATTTTGGGCGGACGCCAATAATTTCCGGAAATGAACCGTTACCAGTTCAATGAAGAAAAGTTGGAATTCACAAAAGTGCGTCCCGGTATCAAAACGGTTTTAAAACGCATTTTGTGGGTTTTCCTGGGCAGCATCGCGCTGGCTCTGGTTTATTATTTGATTTTCGGGATGTTCATATTGTCTCCGGCCGAAAGAAACCTGGTTCGTGAAACGGAATTAATGCAGAATGAATACGAAAGGCTGAACCGGGAAATGGAAAATTTGAATAAAGTTATAGATGAATTGGTGGTGCGGGATAAAAACATATACGGAACGGTGCTCCACTCAACACCTTTGGAATTGACGGAAGAAGTTGATATTACCCATTACCGGGCACTTGTTGAGGATCCTTCCTTTGCGCTGGCGTATCATGCCGATTCAGTGATACTTGGACTTGAAAGAAGGGCTGCACTTGTAACCCGGGCTTTGTATATGGCCGGGAACCGGGTATACGGCCAACTTGACAGCATGAAGTACCTTCCGGCTGCTTTTCCTTTACGCGAACCTTCCATGGAAGCCATGGGGGCGACCATAGGACGCAGGATACATCCGTTTTATAAAATCCCTATAGACCATACCGGGATGGATTTTCTGGCGGGTCTTGGAACCGATGTACTGGCAACGGCCGGAGGACAGGTGGTCAATGTTTCCCGATCTGCCAGGGGAAGGGGAAATGTGGTGGAGATCGAACATCCTTACAGGGGATACAAAACAGTTTATGCCCATCTAAGCGATATTTTTGTGAGGAAAGGACAGTATATCGAAAGAGGAATGGTAATTGCCCGGGTGGGATCTTCGGGAATGTCTTTCATGCCCCATTTGCATTATGAAATTCAGCAAAACGGACAGGTAAGGGATCCGGTACATTATTTCTTCATGGATGTTATGCCGGGAGAATACAGGCAGATCATGCTTACTGCATACAATACAGGTCAATCTTTAGACTAAAGAGATATGGAAAAGATGTATTATTCAATTGGCGAGGTGGCCGAGATGTTGGGCGAAAGTACTTCCCTGGTACGTTTCTGGTCTACAACCTTCAGTGAATTTATTAAACCGGTCCGGAACAAAAAAGGCAACCGGCTGTTCACAGCAGCCGATGTGGCCAACTTCAGGATCATACATCATCTTGTCAAGGAGCGGGGCATGACGCTGGAAGGTGCCAGGAAAAGAATGCACGACAACAAAGAAGGTGAGGACAGGACAGTAGATGTTATGGCATCACTTAACAGGATCAAAGCCCAATTGATCGAGATCAGGGATATGATAGAATGAATTTAAAAGCGTCAAACATAATTGAAGTCCTGGAACAATGGGCACCTACCGGATTACAGGAAGAATGGGATAATTCCGGACTTTGTATAGGTCATCCCGATACCCCGGTGACCGGTGTGCTGGTTTGTCTGGATTGTACCAAAGAGATCGTGGAAGAAGCCGTAGAGGAGGGGATTAACATGATCGTTTCTCACCATCCCCTCATCTTCAGGGGTCTTAAGCATTTACGTGATACAACTCCTTTGGAGCAGACGGTGGCGCTGGCAATACGTAAAAACCTGGTGGTCTATTCCATGCATACCAATGCAGACAAAATCATGGATGGTGTCAGCGGAGCCATGGCCCGTGCCCTGTCATTGAAGAATGTATCCATTCTGGCTCCCGACAAGATTTGTGAAAACAATACGGAACCCTGCGGATTGGGAGTAGTGGGCGATCTGCCTGAGCCCTTGCCTGCGGAAAAGTTTCTTGACCTGCTGAAAAATGTTTTTCATCTCCGTGGGCTTAAAGGGTCTGAAATACTACATCCGGAAATATCAAAAGTGGCTTTGTGCGGTGGCAGCGGATCATCACTTATCCCCGACGCACTGCGTTCCGGGGCGCAGGTTTTTGTAAGTGCAGATTTTAGTTATCATACTTATTTTGAAACGATCCCTCACATGATGCTGATTGATGCAGGACATTATGAATCAGAGGCCGGTATACAGGACGAGGTATGTCGTGTGCTTAGAAAAAATTTCCCTACCTTTGCCGTCCGCAAAACACGTATCAATACCAATCCCATTCGATTTTATTAAGTTATCAATACTATTATGACAAAGAAAACGACAAAGCAAGCAGGAACCGATGTCGGATCATTTACCGCGCTACAAAAAGCGGAACAGGACGGAACGCTGACCATGGAGGATAAACTTCGTCTTCTTTATCAGCTTCAACAAACCGATTCTCAGATAGACAAAATACATCTGTTACGCGGTGAACTTCCCCTGGAAGTCCAGGACCTTGAAGATGATATCAAAGGACTGGCTACCCGGATGGAAAATCTGCAAAAGGAGATCCGCGATATTGAAAAAGACATTGCTTTTCGCAGGATCGACGCCGATAACGCACGTGCCATGGTGGCAAAATACGAGGCGCAACAGACCAATGTGAAAAACAGCCGGGAATTTGATTCTCTTTCCAAAGAGATTGAAAACCAGACACTCGATGCCGAACTGGCAGAGAAATACATCAGGGAGTTTTCCCTTTTATTGAAAGACCGTAAGGAAACGCTGGACAAGGCCCGTGAAGATCATGATGAGAGGCAGAAAGACCTTGATGTAAAGAAAAATGAATTGGAGAACATAATCAGCGAAACAGCCAAAGAAGAAGAAACCCT
This sequence comes from uncultured Muribaculaceae bacterium, assembly GCA_964542305.1. Classification (GTDB taxonomy): domain Bacteria; phylum Bacteroidota; class Bacteroidia; order Bacteroidales; family UBA932; genus DMER64. The sequence goes on from CAZITX010000005.1 coordinate 62,164, forward strand.
GCTTAAAAAAGTGGAACAGATCCAGTCACAGATAGATGCCAGGGTACTTTCTGCATACCGTAAAGTAAGGAATAATGCCCGTAACGGATTGGCTGTTGTTACGGTAAAACGTGGTGCTTGCGGAGGGTGTTTCAACAAAATCCCGCCTCAGCGTCAGCTGGATATCAAGATGAGTAAAAAGATCATCGTTTGCGAATATTGTGGCAGAATATTGGTAGATCCCGCGTTTGAAGAATAAACCAACCATACGCGAACAATTTTATGCCCGTCTGGGGCAAACTTCCCCCTCTCCGTTAGGCATTGAGATCCAAAAAGCAGAGGGGGTTTTTCTTCTGTCGCCTGACGGGAAACGTTACGTGGATCTTATATCTGGCGTTTCTGTCAGCAACGTGGGACACGCCAGGAAAGAAGTGATCCGGGCCATTGAAGAGCAGGCAGGGAATCACCTGCATTTGATGGTATACGGGGAAATCATTCAAAAACCCCAGGTTGTGCTGGCATCTTTGCTCACCCAAAACCTTCCGGAATCCCTGGACTCGGTATATTTTGTCAACTCGGGTTCTGAAGCCAACGAGGCTGCTCTGAAACTCGCCAAAAGGATAACAGGCCGTTCCCGGATGGTGTGTTTCCGCAACGCCTATCACGGCAGCACACACGGCGCACTGAGTATGATGGGCAATGAGACTTTCCGGCGTTCTTTCAGGCCGCTTTTACCCGGGATTACTGCATTGCGTTTTAATTGCGTTGAAGATCTTGGAAAAATTGACAGGCAAACAGCTTGCGTCATTGTGGAGCCCGTACAGGCGGAAGCAGGAGTCCGGTTGCCCCAAAACGGGTTTCTGCAATTATTGAAAAACCGTTGTAATGATACGGGAACTTTGCTTATCTTTGATGAGATACAGACAGGATTCGGACGTACAGGCAGCCTGTTTGCCATGCAAAAGTACGGTGTTATACCACATATGGTTACCCTGGCAAAAGCTTTGGGTGGCGGAATGCCTTTGGGGGCTCTTGTGTGTTCCGGGGAACTTATGAGAGCCTGGCAATCGGATCCGGTGTTGGGACATATCACTACCTTTGGCGGTCATCCGGTTTGTTGTGCAGCCGGGTTTGCTGCTTTACAGGTTTTGTTGAAAGAAGGATGGACCGGTCAGGCAGAGGAAAAAGCAACTTATCTAAGGCAGGAACTTATCAGTCATCCACGGGTAAGGGAAATCAGGAATGCCGGATTACTGCTTGCCGTGGAGCTGGGAGAAGCAGGAAAAGCAGAAGAAATGGTGAGGTTGTTACTGGAAGAAGGAGCCATGTCCGACTGGTTTTTGTATTGTGATACAGCGTTCCGGATATCTCCGCCGTTATGTATAAACCGCGAAGAACTGGAATTGACCGTACAGATCATTCTACGGGCTTTGGACAGATTGAAATAAAAAATCATACAATAATGGCAAAAAGTGCACCTGTAAAAAGAAATGTTAAAGGGAAAGACCAATCCCAGGTGGATATGGTGGGTCTGGATATGGGAAAAGTCCCCCCTCAGGCCATAGATATTGAAGAAGCCGTTTTAGGCGCACTGCTTTTAGAACCGAACGCTTCGCTCGATATTGTGGGGGCAGTCAAACCGGAGTATTTTTACAAGGAAAACCACAGAAAGATCTTTGCGGCCATCTCGGCACTCGTTTCTTCCCACAACCCGGTTGATATGTATACAGTAGCCGAAGAATTGAAAAAGAACGAACAGCTGGAAGAAATCGGAGGCCCATATTATTTAAGCCAGCTGACCATGCGGGTTGCCGCAGCTTCTCACCTGGAATACCATTCCAAAGTACTGACACAAAAATTCATTCAAAGAGAGTTGATCAACACTTCCTACGGGATCTTGCGGGATGCTTTTGATGACACCATACCGGCCGATGAATTGCTGGACACATCCCAACAGAAACTTTTTGAATTGGGCGAGATGAACCTTCGCCGGGACACCCGTCCGGTCCGCTCTGTTTTGGGAGATGTGCTTGACGAGTTATCCGATGTGCAGACAAGAGACGATGGTTTGAGCGGGATCCCTTCGGGTTTTACTTCACTCGACAGGATGACGCTGGGATGGCAAAAAGCCGATCTGGTAGTTATTGCGGCACGACCGTCAATGGGAAAAACGGCTTTCGTGTTGACCATGGCGCGCAATATGGCAGTGAACCACAACATTCCCGTTGCCTTTTTCTCTTTGGAGATGCCTGATTCCCAGTTGGTGAAGAGGTTGTTGGTGAGTGAGACCGGCTTATCCTCGGAAAAGATCCGGGGGGGAAAGAAACTCAAGAGTTTTGAATGGGAACAGCTCAACCAGCGGATCATTAACCTTACCAAAGCCCCTCTTTATATAGATGACACCCCGTCACTGTCCATTTTTGAATTCAGGGCAAAGGCACGCCGGTTGGTTGCCGGGATGGGTGTTAAGTTGTTGGTAATTGACTATATGCAGTTGATGTCCGGACCTCCTGAATTACGCGGGATGAGGGAGCAGGAAGTTGCAGCAATATCACGATCCCTTAAAGCGATCGCCAAAGAGTTGAATGTTCCTGTGATCGCCCTGTCACAGATGAACCGTTCCTCGGAAACACGTGGAGGAAACCGCAGACCCCAGTTAAGTGACTTGAGGGAATCGGGAGCCATTGAACAAGATGCCGACATTGTAATATTCCTTTACAGACCTGAATATTACGGATTTAAAGAAGATGAAAGCGGACGATCACTGGAAGGCATTGCAGAAGTGATCCTGGCCAAGCACCGCAACGGGGCCGTGGGAGAGTTCCAGATGCAATTTAGAAACAGTGAGATCCGTTTTCTGGATATCAACGAAGGTGGTCCGGATTTTGCAACAGGAGAAACCGTCACGTATGCTTCCAGAATGAACCAAATGAATGATCTGAATGACAACTTTGACGGCTTATAAGAGTACCATTCTGACATTGTTCCTAATCACTCTTAGTGGTCTTGCGTGGGCACAGGAGCAAGAAAAGCCCTGTTTGCCGGTCCGGGATATCCCGCCTTCTCAAATGGCCTTCCGGCCGGGAGAAAAACTGACCATTATTGCCAGTTATCAATGGGGCGTGGTAAATACGGATGTAGGAACGGTTTCTCTTGAGGTGTCTGAGTCCGACACTTCAGCAGACCCTCTTTATATAGCAAAAGGCCGCATTCAAACAGCCCGTTTTTTTAATGCGTTTTTCCGTATTGAGGATTATTACGAAAGCCGTTTCAATCAGACTAACCTGCGTCCTACCTATTTCATGAGGGACATTCACGAGGGAAAGTATACCATACAAAATTATTACAACTACAATCAGGATTATTCCATCAATGCCCGGATTATCCGTAAAGATGGTTCGGTGCAGGACACGTTGCTTCCCGGACGGATATGCACGTTTGATTTCATTACACTCTTCTATTTCCTGAGAAACCTTGAATTCAGTAACATGAATCCCGGGGATGTTTATCCCATTTCATTTGCCATAGACGAAGAAATTTTTGAGTTGTACCTGAGGTATGACGGCAAGGGTGAGATCCGTGTACAAGGTTTGGGTACATTCAGGTGCCTGAAATTTTCTGCACAGACGGTCGCAGGGGTGGTCTTTGACGGGAAGGAAGATCTGCGTTTCTGGATCAGTGATGACAGAAACCGGGTGCCCTTATATATTGAGTCGCCTGTTGTAGTGGGTCGTGTCACAGGGAGACTCGGCAGTTATGAGAATCTGAGGTTTCCCCTGACCAGTAAAATAAAGTAACCATGTCTTTCGGATCGGTTATCAGGCATAAGGGAGTCATAACGGGAACAGATCCGCTTAAAGCCGAGATACTTACCGAGTCGGCCTGCGCATCATGCCATGCGCGTGGTTATTGTTCACTAAGTGAAAAAAAACGCAAAGAGATCACCCGGTTGAAAGAACCGGCAGGGTGGGAACCTTACGTGGGGCAGGAGGTATATATAGAGATGCGGACCCGTTTGGGATTCAAAGCGTTGTGGTACGGGATGGCCTTCCCTGCCATCATTTTGGGTGTTGCAATTGCCCTTGGGGTGCTCTTCCGTTTTGCCGAGTTGCTCCAGGGTGTTCTTGCCATAATGAGTGTAGGAATCTATTATTTTGTTCTATATTTGTTAAAAGATCGTATCCAAAATGACTTCTACTTTACTGTACACAATATTAAGCCTTAGCTTATTGGGCGGGCTGTTGGCTGTTGTTTTGTATCTCATCGCCCAAAAATTCAAAGTTCAGGAAGACCCCCGTATAGATCAGGTTCTGGAAGTATTGCCGGGAGCCAATTGCGGCGGATGCGGCTATGCCGGATGCCGGGCTTTTGCTGAAAGTTTTGTCAGAAATCCGGACAATCCGGACTTTTTTTGCCCTGTAGGGGGAAACGATGCCATGAAAAAAGCCGCTGCCGTGCTGGGAAGGGAGGTCCAGGAGCAGATCCCAAAATTGGCCGTATTGCGTTGTAACGGATCATGTGACGTGAGGCCTGTTCTGAACACATATGACGGCAGTCCCAAATGTTCTGTGGCCGCCGACCTATACGGGGGAGAGACAGGCTGTTCCTACGGATGTCTTGGTTTAGGGGACTGTGTAGACGCCTGTACCTTTGATGCCATACATATTAACCCGCAGACGTGTCTGCCGGAAGTGGTGGAAGATAAATGCACTTCCTGCGGGGCCTGTGTAAAGGCGTGTCCCAGGAACATTCTGGAATTAAGACCTAAAGGACCGAAAAGTCGCAGGATCTATGTTGCCTGTGCCAACAAAGACAAAGGGGCCGTGACCCGGAAAGTCTGTTCAGTCGGTTGTATAGGATGTCAATTATGCGTGAAGGCTTGTCCCTTTGAAGCCATAACTTTTGCCGATAATCTGGCTTATATAGATCCCGCAAAATGCCGTTTGTGCCGCAAATGCGTTGCCGTTTGTCCCACAGGTTGCATTTTGGAGATCAATTTTCCACCAAAAAAACAAGTAACCAATAATGAGTAAAACGTTTTCAATTGGAGGAATTCATCCTAAGGACAGCAAATTCTCCAGGGATAAATCCATTGAAGAATTTCCCATTCCAAAAAGGGTTGTCATTTCAATGAATCAGCATTTGGGAATGCCTGCCGTTCCGGTAGTGAAAAAGGGCGATACTGTAAAAACCGGTCAATTGATAGCCGAGCCGGCCGGATTTGTATCGGCTCCTGTTCATGCTTCCGTAAGCGGGGTAGTTGCCGACGTAGCCCCGTATCCCGATTTTCTGGGGAAAAAAGTATTGTCTGTAGTTATTGATACCGATGGAGATGAATGGATGGAAACCATTGACCGTTCTCCGGAGATCAAACACGAGATCACAGCAACCCCCAAGGAGATATTTAAAATTATTTCTGACTCGGGAATTGTAGGCCTGGGTGGGGCTGCGTTTCCTACACATGTTAAGCTTACTCCCCTGGAAGGAATGAAACCCGAGTTCCTGATCCTGAATGGGGCCGAATGTGAACCTTACCTGACATCGGATTACCGCCTTATGATGGAGCATGCCCAGGAAATACTTATTGGGGGAGAGATGATGCGCCGGGTTTTGGGAGATGTGGGCGGGATCATTGGTATTGAAGAAAACAAGCCTAAAGCTATAGAGTTAATGAAAAGGCTGACTGCCAATTATTTACAATGGGAAGTCGTGCCTTTGAAAAAACGTTATCCGCAAGGTGGTGAAAAACAATTAATTGATGCAGTCCTGGGTCGCAAGGTGCCTTCGTTCTCTCTTCCCATATCAACGGGGGCCGTGGTACAGAATGTAGGTACAGCTTATGCAGTCTACGAGGCGGTGCAGAAACACAAACCCCTTATCACAAATGTGTTGACAGTGAGTTCTTCTGATCCTTCCGTTCAAAAGAATTACCGTTTCCGGATAGGAACGCCAATCCGGGAATTTTTATCGGCGGCAGGGGCTATGGATAAAGAAGGACATTTATTTCAGGCTTTTGTCAAAGTGGTTAACGGCGGGCCCATGATGGGCAAACCTGTTTCCAATCTGGACGGACCGGTTATGAAAAGCACTTCAGGTTTTGTCCTTTTTACAGAAAAGGAAACAAAGAGACAGGAAGAGGGGGATTGCATCAGGTGTTCCAAATGTTTCCAGGCCTGTCCTATGAGGCTACAGCCCTATTTGCTTTATCAGCTGGCTATAGCCGGAAGAACCGAAGAGCTGGATGAAAACCGCGTTTTTGACTGTATTGAATGCGGGTGTTGCCTCTATTCCTGTCCGGCACATATTCCTTTGCTGGATCAGATCCGTTTGGCCAAAAATATATCATTGAAAAATAAACGCAAGAAATAATATGGACAAACTACTTATTTCACCGGCTCCACACCTGCACAGTAAAGACAGTACCCGAAGGATTATGCGTGATGTAATCATAGCACTTATGCCTTCTGTTCTGGTAAGCGTTTATTTTGCGGGGCTTAGTGCATTGCTGGTTCTGGTTGTTTCGGTAGCGGGCTGTGTTTTGCTGGAACATCTCATTGTCCGGTACCTAATGAAGAAAAAAACGACGGTCAAAGACCTGTCTGCCGTTGTAACCGGGATACTGCTGGCCCTGAATTTGCCGGTTTCCTCTCCCTGGTGGATGGTGTTGATAGGATGTGTTGTAGCCATTGGTATTGCCAAGATGACTTTTGGCGGTCTGGGTCACAATTTATTCAACCCGGCCCTGGTTGCCCGTGTTTTCCTTCTGATCTCATTCCCGGTCCAAATGACCAACTGGACGGTTGCAAACAGTATTTTCAGGCCGGATAAATGGGAGCTTCCCAAAAACCTTTTAGGCGCCCAGGGTCAATTGCCGGATGCCTCCTCGGGTGCTACTCCCCTGGGTATTATTAAGGAAGGACTGGCCAACGGAATGACTATGGAAACACTTAGCCAACAACATGATTTTTCTTATTGGCATATGTTGTTCGGTCATATTGACGGCTCCATGGGAGAAGCCTCTGTCCTGGCTATCCTGGCCGGATTGCTTTACCTGCTTTTCAGAAAAGTCATACGTCCGGTTATTCCATTATCTATAGTGATCACCGTTGCTTTGTTTTCAGGTATCCTTTGGCTGACGGATCCTTCCCAGTATGCGGATCCCCTTTTCCACTTGCTTACCGGGGGATTGTTGCTGGGGGCAGTCTTTATGGCTACCGACTATACCACTTCCCCCATGTCTCCGCTGGGAATGATCGTTTTTGGTGTAGGTATTGGAATCGTTACTATGGTAATCCGGGTCTGGGGTGCCTATCCGGAGGGAGTTTCTTTTGCAATTTTGTTTATGAACGCTTTGGTCCCACTACTCAACAAGATCAAACCGTTCCCGTATCAAAAGGAGGTGAGTCGTGGCTAGAGAATCCAATTTTAAAAATATGTTCCTGTGCCTGTTGATCATTTGTTTTGGAGGATCGGCAGTACTGGGAGGCGTTTATTTGATCACATACCAACCCATAGCGGATGCACAGGCCGCAAAAGTAAACCAGGCGCTGGCCGGGGTTTTGCCGGAATTTGACAATGTTCCCGCTGAAGAAGCTTATCAGATCCGGGTGGACGGCAGGGCCGTAACCGTTTATCCGGCAAAAAAAGCCGGTTTGTTTGAAGGAGCAGCCGTAGAAGCCGTTACCACAAAAGGTTTTGGAGGACCCATAACCCTAATGGTGGGTTTTAAGGCCGATGGTACTATATACAACACTGCTGTTATTTCACACTCGGAAACACCCGGGCTGGGAGATAAGATGGACCCGAAAAAAAGCGATTTCAGCCTGCAATTTAAGGGTAAAAATCCCGGGACCTTTAAACTGGCCGTTACAAAGGACGGAGGACAGGTGGACGCTATTACGGCAGCTACTATTAGTTCCCGGGCGTTTTGTGATGCGGTGGACCTGGCATACAGGGCTTTCAGACAGGTTGCACAAAAAGGAGGTGATCAATGAACAAATTAAGTATTATAACTAAAGGCATCCTAAAAGAGAACCCCATTTTCGTGTTGGTACTGGGTATGTGTCCGACCCTGGGAACCACAACATCTGCTTTTAACGGTTTGGGAATGGGACTGGCAACTACTTTTGTACTCATGTTGTCAAACCTGGTTATATCCCTGATCGCAGGATTGATCCCGGCTAAGGTCAGGATACCGTCTTTTATTGTTGTCATAGCTGTTTTTGTTACTGTGGTGCAATTGATCATGCAGGCCTATGTACCTGCCTTGTATGAAACATTGGGCTTGTTCATTCCGCTCATTGTAGTCAACTGTATTGTACTGGGCCGTGCCGAGGCTTTTGCCAGTAAAAACAGGCCGTTGGACTCTTTTCTGGATGGATTGGGTGCAGGTATTGGTTTTACACTGGGATTAACGGTACTTGGGGCTGTACGTGAATTGTTGGGCTCGGGCGCTTTCTTCGGTTGGAAGATCCTGCCCGGAGATGCTATGCTGGTATTCATTCTGGCACCCGGTGCCTTTATAGCGCTGGGTTATCTTATGGTCCTGTTCAACAAGATAAAAAAGGCATAATATTATGGAATACATTCTGATCATTATATCGGCCGTATTTGTCAACAATATTGTACTGAACCAGTTTCTGGGCGTTTGTCCGTTCCTGGGTGTGTCCAATAAAATATCTACTGCCGCAGGTATGAGTGCCGCTGTGGTTTTTGTAATGACACTGGCGACACTGATCACCTATCTCATACAAAATTATGTTCTGGATCCACTGAATATTGGCTTTATGCAAACGGTCACTTTCATTTTGGTGATCGCTTCGCTTGTCCAGATGGTGGAGATCATACTGAAAAAAATATCTCCGGCCCTGTACCAGGCGTTGGGAATATTTCTTCCTTTGATCACAACCAACTGTGCCGTTTTGGGTGTTGCCATTATTGTGGTTACCAAGGAATTTACTTTTTCCGGAACAGCGGCCATGCTGAATTTGCCCCAGGCTCTTGTTTATGCTGCTTCCATGGCTTTAGGATTCGGTCTGGCCCTGATCATTTTTGCAGGGCTGCGTGAACATATGGATCTGGTGGGTGTCCCCAAACCATTCAAGGGCGTTCCCATAGCGTTGATAACAGCCGGGATACTGGCATTGGCTTTCATGGGTTTTTCCGGAATTGTCTGATCCAAAAAACCGTGTATTATGGAGACTATTGAACAACTTGAAAAATTTGTAAAAACTGCTGAAGGATCCCGTAACCAGACAGCATGGTATAAATTGGGCGATCTGTACCGTAAAAATGAAAGATGGGGAGATGCGCTGAATGCTTATGCCAAATGCATGGAACTGGGGGCCTGTAATGCGGCCCGGGAGGCTTCAGATGCCATACACCGTATCCTGAATTTCAGGAATACGGACAGTATGAATCCTTGATCCGTGGCTAATTCATAAGAATAGTGAATCCGTAATCCATCAGACGGGAAGCATCGTTGTACCTTAACAGCGATGAAGGGGCTTTCATAACTACTGCGATGACTCTTTTATCTGCCAGTTTTGCTGTAGCCGTTATACACAGACCCGCTGCAGAAGTATATCCGGTTTTAAAACCATCACATCCGTTGTAAGCATAAGAACGTCCCGGTAACAAACCGTTTGTAGCTCCATAGGTCGTACCCCTGAAATTCATACTGGTCAAAGACGTAAAATTTAAAATTTCAGGAAACCTGATAATGAATTCACGTGTGAGAAGTGCCATAGATCTGGGAGATATCCCGTTCCCGGAAGACAACCCGGAAGCATCTGAATATTGTGCGTTAAGGCCCAGCGAATCTGCATAGCGATTCATTATAACCGCAAAATCCTGTTCCGTTCCGCCAGAGATGTATTCTCCCAAAGCGACGGCGCACGCATTGGCAGAAACCACGCATAAGGCCTTTATCATTTCGTCCACCGAATAGGTAAGGGTTTCGTTCAATGGCACGTTGGATTCGCCGGGATTGACCGAACGGGAAGCGGCATACGTACTGACCGGTATCTGGGATTGAAGTGAAAGATAGCCTTTCTCTATGTGATCAAAAACTATGTACATGGTCATAACCTTTGTCATGCTGGCGGGAACCAGCATATAATCCGGACTTAGAGAATACAATTCAGTCCCGGTTACAGCATCAATCACTATAGCCCCCTGGCAACTGAGGTTTAGAGAAACTCCCGGTTCACCTCCGGGACCGGGTTCGGGTGTGATCTGTTTTCCGCATGATGCAAGAACAAGCAGAAGTATCCACAAACCCTTCAGAGGTAAAGTTTTCATGGGCTCAAAGATATGAAATATAGAGTTATCTTTGTTCTATGAAAAGAATAGCCTGGATCTTTTTTTTAGGGATTATTTCATGCAGTGATCCCGTGTATTATGACTACAAGGACATCAATTCCGGATGGGAGTTTTGGATGGAAGAAACGCCCGGGGATGTCCAGGAAGTTTTTTTACCACACACCCCCCGATTGGAACCTTACCTGGTCAATGACCAGTGGCAGGGAATATGCTGGTACAGGAGAGATATCAGGATTCCCGCCGGAAAACACGTCCTGGTTCGTTTTGAGGGAGCCATGAATGTTGCCGAGGCCTGGGTAAACGGGCATTATGCGGGTAAACATATGGGAGGCTTTCTTCCTTTTGTTATTGATGTGACAGCTGTTCTAAAAGCAAACGGAGACCGTTCATCCAGTGTTCGGTTGAAAATCAGGCTGGATAACCATGACAACCCGGTTACCGGACCTAAACCGCTGGAACTTTTGGATTTCAATATGTACGGAGGACTATACAGGGAAGCCGGTATGGCCGTCAAATCTTCCTTGCACATTACCGATGCCATAATGGAAAACATGCCTGCCGGTGGAGGTGTTCTGGTAACGTATCCCGCTTTTTCTCCCGAAGAAGTGATTATGAATGTGCAAACCCACATTCGTTATGCACCATTGAATGAAAAAGATCCGGAACGGCAGGTCTTTACCGTGCAACAGACTTTGTTTGCCGGAGACAGCATTTGTGCGGTGTCCCGGAAAGATTTTGAACTGGATAAAAACCGTTCCATTACGGTTGCCGATTCCCTGGTGGTAGAAAGTCCTTCACTCTGGAGTCCGGACAGTCCTTTTTGTTACGATTTGGTAACGCAGGTGTTGGCAACAGATAAAAAAGGCAAACAAGTATTAATGGACAGGCGAAAGACAACTGTGGGTTTGCGTCAAGTGGTATTTGAAGGAAAAGACCTTTATGTGAACGGTGAAAAAATGTTTCTAAGAGGTGTCAACCGCCACCAGGAATATCCTTATGTAGGGTATGCCGTTCCCGGAAACGCACAATGGAGGGATGCCGTTAAGATTAAGGAAGCCGGCTTTGACCTGGTTCGGTTGTCTCATTATCCCCATTCACCGGAATTTATGGAAGCCTGTAACCGTCTTGGTTTATTTGTGCTGGATGCGATACCCGGCTGGCAGTATTTCTCGGAAGATCCCTTATTCCAGGAACAGGTAATACAGACAGCACGGGATATGATACGCCGGGATCGCAACCATCCCTGTGTACTGGCCTGGGAAGTCTCCCTGAATGAGTCGTGGATGAGTGAAGATTTTATTGACAGGATCATTCAGGCTTCCCGCAATGAAATGCCTGTTGAGATCTATACTGCCGGCTGGCAGGAATATGGTTACAACATCCTTCTCCAGGCAAGACAGCACCGTTTAAGTCATTCCCTGGCACACACACCCAAACCTTATATTGTATCAGAATACGGAGACTGGGAATATTACGCAATGAACGCAGGCCTTTCCCAGGAAAACTGGGAAAACCTGATGCCGCAGGAGCGGTCCAGCCGCCAGTTGAGGGAATACGGTCAAAAACGTTTGCTTCAGCAGGCTGCCAATATCCAGGAAGCACACAACAGCAATTACGGGGTAAATGCCTGTGGGGATAATTACTGGGTTATGTTTGATTACAACAGGGGTTATGCAGACGATTTGGAAGCCTCGGGGATCATGTCCCTGGAAAGGCTGCCGAAATTTTCGTATGATTTTTTCCGTTCGCAACGATCACCGGATAAAAACCCCGTGGTCCGTATTGCCGATTACTGGGAAGAAAAAGATACGCTGAACCGGGAAGTACGTGTCTTCAGCAATGCCGGTTATGTAGAATTGTGGCTGAACGGAACGTTGTTGGAAAGAAGAAGTCCCGATGAGGACGCATTGTCAGGGAACCTGCCTCACCCGCCTTTTACTTTTACTATTCCTCAATACCGGGCAGGGCAGCTTAAGGCCTTGGCTTATTGCGGAGACCGCGTATGCGCCGCTGACAGCGTGCATACCCCGGGTGAACCTGTACGTGCCGGGTGGTGGCTGGACACAAACGGTGTAGCTCCCGCTCCCAACGACCTGCTCTTTGTGTATGCTCAGGCAGTTGATAATATGGGTAACCCCGTTCCTTCGGCCGGAGGATCCGTTGTATTTACACTGGAAGGAAAAGACATGCGTTTGATAGGAGAAGGCCCCGGAGGGATACCAATGGAATCGGACCGGATAACTGCACCGCTGCGTGCCGGAATGGCATTTGTTTTATTGCGTCTACTACCAGGCTGGGAAGGAAATAATCCGCAAATTTCCGTAACTTTGGAATTATGAAAAAGACTATGAGAATATTATTTCTGGCTTTGGCAACCGGCTTTATGGCTACTTCCTGCCAGGATTTGGGCCATACGTATACGTATTATTTCGGATCCCGCACCGAGATCACTTTTAGTGAAGTGACCGCTTCTTCGACACCCGGTTTGCGGGAACTGGCTGCGATGCTCTCCCAGAAAAGCAATGACCTCCAGAAAGATTTTCAATTTGACTGGATGGTAACAGGAGCAGGAAGCACACAGGAAGAAGCCCTGGACAATGCCGTGAATGAGGCAATGTCGGGGTTCACTGCCAGTGTGGTTAATTCTTTTACATTGGAAATGAATGCTTTCCGCACCGAATTTAATGCTAAAAAACAGGAATTATCCGAACTTCTTTCCCAGGAAACGGGGTCGGTGAAATTTACGGTACGCCTGTATTTAACTGCAGACAGCGATGTTATCTCTGTTTATGAGATACCCCTGGCCGTTTCCGAGTCCTTTATTTTTGAGTGTTACGGAAAGAATGACACCTATTAAAGAACAGGCAAAATACTGATAATCCGAATGTCTTTAACAGGCCGGTCAGCCGGACCGGTTTCCTTGGCAGCGATCTTGTCTATGATATCCAGTCCTTCAATGACTTCTCCAAACACAGTATAATTGCCGTCCAGTTGGCGACAGGCCGTTTCGTTGTGAACAATATAGAATTGAGAGCCTGAAGATGCTTTTTCGGGATTTACCGAATCCCCTGTTCTGGCAGCGGCAATTGCACCTTTTTTATGTCCCAGTTCGGGTACGAATTCGGCAGGGATTGTATATCCGGGACTTCCTGAACCAAGACGTTGTCCTGGGGCAGCATCACGAGATTGCGGGTCACCGCACTGAATCATAAAGCCTTCAATAACCCTGTGGAACAGTATGTTGTCGTAAAACCTTTCGGAAGCCAGTTTTACAAAATTGTCCCGGTGAAGCGGGGTGTCGCTGTAAAGACGAATGGTCATGGTTCCTTCGGTAGTTTTCAATGTAAAAACGGGTTCCTCCGGAAGACTGGCCGGATCAAATGCCGGTGCTTTCACGGTTTGGGAGGGTTTGTCACCTTTAACGGCAGCCTGGTCTTTTGCCTTTTTGCCCGCGTTGTTGCAGGATCCCATAAATAATGCACTCATACAGATCAGTAAAAAAATGGCGGTTTGTTTCATAAGACTAAGGTAGTGTTTTTTTTTTACATTTGTATATTATGAAAGTCAGGATAATCAACCGCTCCCGGTATCCTTTGCCGGAATATGCAACCCCTTTATCGGCCGGTATGGATCTGCGTGCAAATCTGCCGGAATCTATCATGTTAAACCCCCTGGAAAGGATGCTTGTTCCTACAGGCCTTTATATTGCCCTTCCCCCAGGCTACGAGGCTCAGGTAAGGCCCCGCAGCGGAATGGCCGTAAAAAAAGGACTCGGCATATTGAACAGTCCGGGGACTGTAGATGCCGATTACCGGGGAGAGATCAGAATCATCCTTGTAAACCTTTCCAACGTGCCGGTCGAGATTGAACCCGGAGAACGGGTGGCACAAATGATCGTGACCTCTCACGAGAGGGTTGAATGGGAACCGGTCAAAGAACTGGAACAAACCGCCCGCGGAGAAGGCGGATTCGGTTCTACCGGAGGAAAATAATTCGGGCATGGAGGAAAATCTTTATTCGTTATTTTTAAAACACCCCGATGTCTGCACCGATACCAGGCAGATCCGTCCCGGTTGTATTTTTTTCGCACTTCGCGGCGAGCAGTTTGACGGGAATCTTTTTGCCCTCGAAGCACTCGGCAAAGGGGCTGCTTATGCTGTTGTAGACAACTGTTCAGGAGATGATCCCCGCTTGATCAGGGTTCCGGACGTGCTGGATGCTTTACAGCAGCTCTCTGTAATCCACAGAAAGACGTTTCGCATTCCCGTGATAGCCCTGACCGGCTCTAACGGGAAAACCACCACCAAAGAATTGATTCAAGCCGTACTGGCCACCCGGTACCGCGTCACGGCTACACAGGGCAATCTTAATAACCACATAGGGGTACCGTTGAGCCTTCTGAAAATGAACGACAAAACACAAGCCGGGTTGTTTGAAATGGGTGCCAGCCATCCCGGAGAAATAGCTTTTCTTACAGATATGGTGCAACCCGATGCAGGGCTGATAACCAATATTTCGGGAGCGCATATGGAAGGTTTTGGGACCATAGAAGGAGTCAAAAAATGCAAAGGGGCTTTATACGATTACCTGGCTTCTTCCTCAGGCGTGGTATTTTATAATGCCGATGACCCTGTGCTTTGCCGAATGCTGGAGGAAAGGAATATAAATGAAAAAGCTATAGCTTACGGCACGGGGGTACAAGGGGTCAAAGCGGAGATCGTTGAAGGCGTACTTCATTTGAATGTTGACGGGTACCCGTTGATCAGAACCAATCTGGCAGGAAAGTACAATACTCCCAACGTGCTGGCAGCTTTGGCTGTAGGAGACTATTACGGGACCGATCCGTTGGAAACCGCCAACGCCATAGCTTCTTACAGACCCTCTAATTACCGTTCTCAGTGGATAAAGACATCCGGGAACAGGATCCTGGCAGATGCCTATAATGCGAATCCTGTAAGTATGGTTTTGTCGCTTGAAAATTTTTCAGCGGCCGAAGGATCCCGGAAGTGTCTTGTTTTAGGGGATATGCTTGAATTGGGATCGGATTCACACCGGGAACACCTGAAGATCGTGGAGCGGGTAGAAAAAATGAATGCAGAGAAAGTATTTTGGGTAGGACCCTTGTTTACCCGGGCCGTCCGGGAAAGAGGGGCGGCAGGAATGTGTTTTCCTCATGTGGACGCATTGATCACATACCTGGAAAAGGAAACTCCTGAAGGATGGTTGATTTTAATCAAAGGATCCAACGGTATCCGGCTTACAAAACTTATTGTATCCGGAGTTTTTGGAAAGTAAGCTTTTTTCCTGACACAAAGAAACGCCACACTATACTCCCCCTGTACATGATGCTGCTGAGATCCGGTTTATTCCCGGTAGAGCGTGATGCAAAGCGGCATATTTTCCAGAAATGTAAATGCGCTTTGCAGACGGACAGGGCAAAATTCCATTTTCCCTGGAAACAGTAAGCAACAGCGGACAGGTGATCTGCCAGTATACGTAGTAATAATACAGGGGCTATTTCCCGTTTTCCCAGGTTTTTGTACATCATCAGCAGGTTGTTCCTGTAATTCAGATAAAGTTTGTGCGGAGAGTCATTGGGAAGCGTTCCGCCTCCCACATGCAAAACTTTTGATTGGGGAACAACACGTATTGTATAACCTGCCCATAGTGCCCGCCAGCAAAAATCGATCTCTTCCATGTGTGCGAAAAAAAGATCGTCCAACCCCCCCAGCCGGTGGAAAAGTTCAGAGCGGACAACCATACAAGTTCCACTGGCCCAGAAGACCGGCACAGACTGGTCATATTGGCCGTTATCTTTTTCTATGTATGTCAGGATCCGGCCTCGGCAAAACGGGAATCCAAGCCGGTCAAGATACCCGCCGCAGGCTCCGGCATATTCAAAGGTGTCGGGATGTGCCCGGGAAAGGATTTTTGGCATACAAACCCCGCATTCGGGCATGTCATCCATCAAATTGGCAAGGGGAGTAAGCCAGCCAGATGTGACTTCCACGTCTGAATTCAGAAGTATGTAATAGGTGGCATCTATCTGTTTCAAGGCCCGGTTGTAACCTCCAGTATACCCCAGATTGCTTTGAAAGACGATGCGTTCTATATCAGGAAAATTCTGAGTAAGCCATGGTATGGAACCGTCTGTGGAACCATTGTCTGCCACATAAATCCGGGACCAGGGTTCAGGAGTACGTTCCCGTAACAGGGGCAGGAACTGTTCCAGGAAATGTTTGCCGTTCCAGTTCAGGATCACTATGGCCACTTTCGGCTTCATAAGACAAATGTAAGTGTTTTTAGTAAATTTGCAGCATGAAGGGATGCGTAGAATTGCTGGCTCCGGCCAAAGATCTGTCATGTGCCATGGAAGCCGTAAACCACGGGGCAGATGCGGTATATATGGGGGCCATTCGCTTTGGTGCCCGTTTGGCGGCAGGGAATGCTACGCGGGATGTAGAAAAGGCGGTTCATTATGCGCACCGTTACGGGGCTTCTGTATATGTTACAGTGAATACTTTATTGTATGACCATGAACTGGCAGATGCCGTTAGGCTGATTCATGAATTATACCAATCCGGGGTGGATGGCCTGATCATTCAGGATATCCGTTTGTTGTACCTCAGGCAGCAACATGTACTGCCTCCCGTTCCCATACATGCCAGTACACAAATGAATAATGCCACTTTGGAAAAAGTCCTTTTTCTTGAAAAAGAAGGCTTTGACAGGGTGGTTCTGGCCAGGGAGCTGGGGTTGGATGAAATGAGCCATATACGGAAGAACACGGCTGTTCCGTTGGAATGTTTTGTTCACGGGGCATTGTGCGTCAGTTACAGTGGAAAATGCTATATAAGCCAGGTGGATTGTGGCAGAAGTGCCAACAGAGGTGATTGTGCGCAGTATTGCCGTTTGTCTTATGATCTGGAAGATGCCCGGGGGAACGTGCTTGTCCGGAACAAGCACCTGCTGTCTCTCAAGGATATGGATCGTTCAGAAGTATTGCCCCAATTGTTGGAGATGGGTATGAATTCGTTGAAAATTGAAGGCCGGCTGAAAGGGGTGGATTACGTCAAAAACATAACAGCTTATTACCGCCGTAAGTTGGATGCCCTGGGCGGCCAAAAAACGTCACTGGGATCGTGTGTCTTTTTTTTCACACCTGATCCGCGAAAAACATTTCACAGGGACCGGACGGAATACCTTCCCGTTAAGGGACGTTTCACAGAAGAAGTTCATCAGTGGAATACACCTAAGTCAACAGGTGAATTACTGGGCAAACCCGGTCTTGTTTTCCCGGACGGGTTTCAGATTAATGCCGGGATCAGCACAGGTGACGGTCTTTGCTATTCCCTTCCTGACGGTACTTTTACCGGATTTGCCGTAAACAGGATAGAGGGAAAACGGGTTTTTCAGAAAGGACTTTCACTGACAACAGACACTGAAATTTTCAGGAATTTTGACAGACAATTTGATAAAATTCTGAAAGGAAAAACCGCGGAACGAAAAATAGATCTGGATGGATTTCTCCGGGAAATTCCCGAAGTAAACGAGTTTGAGCTGACTCTGGTACGGGAGCCGCTACCCGGAAAGGATCCGCTTAAGGTAACGGTTCCTGTTGAGGCTTTACAACAAGAGGCGGAAGATCCCGTACAAAACAGGGAATATTTGCAAAAAACATTGTCCCGGATGGGAAACACACCGTACCGTATTCGTCGTTTATTTTTTGAACCGGAAGATTTTTCTTTTTTTATTCCGGGCTCAGCCATAGCTGCATCCAAACGGCTTGCCCTTGCGCTTTTGGAAGAAAAAACTCAGCAGGAAATGCAGATTGGAAGAAAGAAGGGGGCACAGGGACTTTCCGGAGAAGATCCCCTGGATGTATTGAAAAAAGCGTATCCCGGGAAAACGTTTATTACAGCCGCTACGCCTTTATCTGAAGACACCCCGCTGATGACATCCCGTTATTGCCTGAAACAAGTAATGGGAAACTGTCCACGGCAACGCGGCACCGCAGCGGGAAAATGGTCAGAACCTTTGTATTTAGTGAGGGGGAAGAAAAAATTCCCGCTTTATTTTGATTGTCAGGAATGTGTGATGTTAGTGGGTAATGCAGTTTCCAGTAAACGGGAAAGTCCCCAGGCAAGGCAAAAATAAATTACAGAGATCACGATCAAGGGGAAAAAAGCATCAAATGTGCGACTGCGGATCAAATCGCTTGCTTTTGTCAGGTCTTGTACGGCAATATATCCCACAATGGAAGTAAGCTTTGTAAGGGCAATGAGTTCGCCTTTAAAAACAGGATACACATGGCGTATAGCCTGGGGAAGGACTATGTAAATAAAAGTGCGTATGCGAGAGAACCCCAGCGCGATCCCTGCTTCTGATTGTCCCGCGGGGACGGATTGGATGGAAGTGCGAAACATTTCAGATACATAGGCCCCAAAAATCAGGGAGAAGGTAATTATGGATACACTAACCCCGTTCATGAAGGTTGACGCAAAAACTACATAATACATGAGCATCAGCAGGACTACCTGGGGAATACCCCTGAAGAAGGAGATGTAGGCACGGGCAAAAAGAGAAACTGCTTTCCACCGGCTCATGCGCATAAAACAAATTAAAGCGCCGGTCAGCGTTCCGCCCAGGGCAGAAAGTAACGCTGTCAGCAAGGTGATTAAAAGGCCTTCCCACAAAAGCAAATACCGTTTATCCCGGATCAGGTTGTTGTAAAAACGTTGCCCTATGTTCTGACGGCTTTTCCCTTCATTATCTGTGTTTTGTATACGGGTTTTCAAGGTGATTATAGATGACCATGTGGTCAGGTAGGAATCTGAAAAAGCAAATTTTTCGCTTCTTTCTTCAGTAACCATGATGTAATTGATCATCATATCAATTCTTCCGGCAGACATACCTGCCAGCATGCCACTAAAATCGGAAATGATAAATTCCGGCTTTTTGTTCAGTTGTGCAGCAAAACGCAGGGCCATTTCTATGTCGAATCCGGCCGGTTCATTATCCTGGTAAAAAGTAAAGGGCACATCCATACATGTTGTGCCAATTCTTAGTACTTCACTGTCCTGACCGGCTTCAGGGATATCAGGCATGGTCGCGTCGGTTTGTTTCAACCAACGGTTAACCATTTGTGTATGTATACCGTTTTGCTTGACTTCTTGTATGAATTGATTGAATTGAGGAAGTAATACCGTGTCGTTCAGCCTAAATCCCACAGATACGGATGTAGAGGCGGCCTGTTCACATAAAAAATCCAGATCCGGGGACTCTTCTAGAATATACAGGCATACAGGACGTGCCAGGAATACCGCATCACAATCATTGTTTCTTAACAAGGAGATCAGGTCGGTCGTGTTGGTCAGCGGAATGATCCGGGCTTGGGGAAACTGTTCGCGGGCATAATTTTCCTGCCATGTTGCGATCAATACACCTATGCGTATGTCCTTGTTGTTCAGATCGTCCAGGGAGCGGAGCGGTGTCTGGCCATTAAGTGACACAGAGGAAATGGTTGCCAGGACCAGGCATAAAAGAACAATGACATAACGTGCCGGACTTTTCATGTCAGAAAGATACTTTTTTTTCTCCGGTTTGTTTGGCAGGGAAGAAGCGGGACAGCAGTATGCCTCCCACAATTAGAATCAGCCCCGTGACAGTAGATGGATATACAGGTTCTCCTAATATGAAATGGATCAGGATCAGCGATAAAAACGGAAATATGTAAATCAGGGAACTGACTACCGCGGTGTTTTTGGCTAACTTCAGGGCTTTGAGCCATATAATAAAAGGGACGGCCATTTCAATAATTCCTATGTAAACACCGGATAAAACACTGCGAAGAGAAATCCCGGAAAGGCTGAACTCCGGATCCTCTGTACCTGTCAGGTGTTTTATAAGTAAAAATAACGCCAGGTATACCCACGCAAAAAGAAAGTTCAAGAAAAGGGAAACGTCATCCGGCAGTTTGTTTTTCATATTGAGCAGAAAGTAAATGGCCCATAAAAAGGCACTGCCCATAGCCAAAAGGACACCCCACGGATTTGTAATATGCAGGCCTTCCCGGAATAATGCAAGCGGATCTCCCTGCAACGCAATAAACAAAGCCCCTGTAAAACTGATTATCATTGCCAGTATGCTTATCCATCTTATTTTCTGGCCCAGGACAGGAATGGACAATATCACCAGGACAAGAGGCCAAATCATATTGAGCGCCTGCGCCACCTGGGCAGGCAACATGCTGTATGCTTTAAAAAGGATCAGGTAATACAAAAATGGATTGATCAATCCCAGCAAAGCCGCTCTTCCCAATGCTTTCCGCCGGATTGAAAAAAGATCGCCACGTTTTCCGGCTGCCAGTAGCAGCAAAAACAACGTGGCGATAGCAGATGTGGTGGCTATAAAAAGCAATACGGCAGGTGTCAGGCTGGCAAGCCCCCATTTAAATGCAATGGCCACAGTGGACCAGCATACTATGGCAATGGCGGCATAAAAACCGGCTGATCTGCACAGTGTATTGGCTATTTTGCTACCCGTTCCAGCCATTTAACCATAGACAACATGGTAATCATGGATATGAGGCATACTACAACAAATACCGTCCAGGTAGCCCACAAGGGAATATGTGAATACATCAGGCCTCCTATGAACAGCAACTGATTTCCTACAGCGGTTGCGGCAAGCCATCCTCCTTGCATCAATCCCTGCATGTGAGGCGGGGCAACCTTGGAGACGAATGACAACCCCAGCGGGCTGATAAACAACTCGGCAACAGTCAATACAAAATAAGTTGATATTAAGATAAAAGGTCCAACTTTGGCAGATTGTTCCAGCCCTCCAGCTGCCTTGACGTCACTGAAAAGAGGCAGATCGATGGATGCAAAAGTCATGATCAGGTAAGCGGCAGCGGCAATACCCATACCAATGGCGATCTTTTTTGGGGTGGAAGGTTCCATGCCTTTTTTGTTCAGCCAGGAGAAGAACGGTACTATCAAGAGGGTCAGCAATACCACAAACAAAGGATTTACGGATTGGAACATTTCTGCTCCTACTATACGGGTAAATCCCAGGTTGATGTCTATCATGCTCAGGTCTGTGTAATCACGTGCAAAGAAAGTCAACGAGAGGCCGTTCTGGTGGAATGAAAACCAGAAAAAGATAACGATTCCGAATACGGCAAACAACGCCAATAAACGACGTTTTACTTCGGCCACATCCATTTTGGTAACTTTGGCTTCCGGATTCTCCTCTG
Organism: uncultured Muribaculaceae bacterium; assembly: GCA_964542305.1. Classification (GTDB taxonomy): domain Bacteria; phylum Bacteroidota; class Bacteroidia; order Bacteroidales; family UBA932; genus DMER64. The sequence continues at coordinate 83,726 of CAZITX010000005.1, forward strand.
TGGCAATACCGTCTTTTTTGACGTCCGGCAACCTGCTTTTTGTCAACAGGAAGATCACCAGGGATATGATCATGGCACCAACGGCAACAAAAAATGCGTAATGGAAACCGGTGTTGAATACGTCCAGATACCGATCTGCAAAAGCAGCCAGGTCGGCCACAGGAGCCTGGTTGGCTTCAGAAGCAGCCATGGCAAATTTTTCCATAGCTTCACCGGTAAGTTCATTGGCACGGAATTGATGACACAGGGCCGGTAGTTCAGAGTTGTAAACCAGGCCGTGTGATTGCAACCACCAGTTTCTGACAGCAATTGCAAAGAAAGGAGCGAAGATGGCACCGATATTGATGAACATGTAGAAGATCTGAAATCCGGTGTCCCTTTTAGCGGAAAATTTTGAATTGTCATACATCTGTCCTACTACAGCCTGCAGATTCCCTTTGAATAAGCCGTTCCCGAAAGCAATGATAAAGAGTCCCACACAGGTGAGTGCAAGATAAAGACCCAGGTTGGGAACCGGTGTTTGGGTTGGAAATCCAATTATAAGGTATCCGACGGTCATCATTACGATACCCGTCAAAATGGTTCCCTTATAATTCTTTGTTTTATCGGCAATGATACCCCCTACAAGGGCCAATACGTAAATGAGGGCATAAAAGATGGCATAGATGACCCCGGTTGTTGTTTCGTTGAGGCCGAATTTGGCCGATAAAAACAGCGACAGAATAGCCATCATTGTGTAAAAGCCAAAGCGTTCGCCCATGTTGGCAAGCGCAGCGGCAATCAGTCCTTTGGGTTGTCCTTTGAACATAGTGGTTTGGGTGTTTTTGAGTTTATATCCGGCAAAAATACGATAATTTTGGTAACTTTGTCTGCTTATGAAGGCCATATTTTCGCAGATTTGTTTTTTAGTTGTTTATACAACAATCTGTCTGTTCAGTTTTTTGCCTTTGCGCCTATTATACGGCCTTTCGTTCATTTTTTTTGTATTGCCCATGAGGTTGGGCGGTTACCGCAAAGCGGTCGTTACTATCAATATGGCCCGGTCTTTCCCGACAAAATCCTACGGAGAAATCCAACGCATGGTGAGGGAGTTTTACCGGTACCTGGGAAGGTTGTTTGCCGAGTCCATTTGGCTCTTTACCGCATCCGGAAAAAGCGTGCTCAAGCGTTTTTCCATTGAAAACTGCAGGGTGCTGGAAAGCCTCCGCGAAAAAGGAAAGAGTGTGGTAGTCATGCTTCCTCATATGGGGAACTGGGAATTTTTAAGGGCCTGCAGTTGTCCTGAACGGAAAACCGTTTGCGGGTATGATGTGCAACAACTCCATATGGTTTACCAGCGTGTGAATTCCCCGTTGTTTGACAAATTGATGTATACCCTCAGGAACCGCTATAAAACAGGATGGAAGATCCTTGAAAGCAAGAGCGTGGCAAGGTATATGGCAAAGCACCGGGAGACCCCCGGGGTCTATGCCATGATTAGCGATCAGTGTCCCGGCCCTGCAGGAAAAAATGTTTCCGGGTTTTTTTTGAATCAGCCTACTCTTATGATTGAAGGGCCGGAAGCCCTGGCACGTAAATTCGGGATGGCTGTTGTGTATGGGGTTTTAAAACAAACAGACAAAGGCCGGTATGCATTACATTTCTCGCTGATCACGGAAAATGCAGTTGAAACGGAAACAGGGGAGGTCAGCAGGAAATTTGCCGGGTTACTGGAAAAGGATATTGAACGGACACCTCACCTGTGGCTGTGGAGCCACAAACGATGGAAAAGGACACCTTCATGAAAGGCTTGATATTTGCATAAGATTAAAAAACTTAGGATATGAAAAAACTTGTGATCTTATTGTTGGCTTTAAGTCTTTGGATACCAATCCAGGGACAGCCCGTGACCGAAGGACAACAGATCCCCCAGGGGGCTGTCGTTTACAGTCTTCCGAGGACATGTATAAGAATAGTGGCCGAAGCTCACTATACACAGTTTGTCCCCGGTCCCTACGCGCGTTATGCCCGGAAATTCCTGGGAATAGATGCCGGGCAGAACCGGACGACTACGTACGAGCTGTCGCGTATAGAAATGACTCCTATGCTTGAAACTGATCCGCATCAGCTTTATATGGCACAATTGACCAAAGAAAATCCGGAACCCTGGTTTTTACAACTTACATCCCAGGGGCTTGTTCTGCTTGCCGATGCTTACCGCGCAAAAGAAACCAAATGGAGGTTTCCCGCCCCGGACGGACCCGGAGATGTTTCAGATGCCGGGATTATTGAGAACCTGAAAGAAGAACGCACTACTTTATATCGGTCGCAGGTTGAAGGACGCGAGGTGTCTGCTATTCCCGTTCAGCAAACACAATTGGTTGAAAAAACACCGGAACAGAGAGCCGAGGAAGCTGCCCGGAAAATATTCCGGTTGCGGGATATGCGTTATGCCATCATAACCGGTGATACGGATGCTATTTACAGCGGAGAAGCCATGGGTGCTGCCGTAGATGAAATGAGGCGTATGGAAGAAGAATACCTGAGGCTGTTTTTAGGAGAAACAACCACAGGCAAAACACATATTTCAACAGATGTACTTCCCGATCAGGAGCAAACCCGTTACGTAGCATTCCGTTTTTCTGAAACCGGAGGTTTGTTGCCTGCCGATAATGTGGGCGGGCGACCCATTATCCTGGAAATTGATGTAACAGGAGATGAGGCGTTCCCCAGGATAATTGCCGATGAAAGCAAGATGCGCTCGGGAACAAGGCTCTTCTACCGTCAACCGGTTATCACGATGGTACGCCTGACAGACGGGCAAAAAGAATTGTTGCAGGCACGGATCCCTGTATATCAGAAAGGTCCTGTATTGAATTTTATTATTAATTAAAAAATATTTTATGGACATTATTGATCTTAACCCGAAAAGAGTCTGGAAACACTTTTATTCATTAACCCGCATACCGCGTCCTTCTAAAAAAGAAGAAAAAATTCGCGCCTTCCTGGCTGAATACGGTAAAAAACTGGGGCTGGAAACCATTGTAGACGAAATAGGGAATGTCATTATCCGCAAACCCGCCACTCCCGGGATGGAAAACCGGAAGGGCATCATATTGCAGGCACATATGGATATGGTCCCTCAAAAAAATAACGCCACCCAACATGATTTTGAAAAAGACCCCATCATTCCCCGTATAGAGGGAGAATGGGTATATGCAACAGGAACGACACTGGGAGCCGATAACGGAATGGGTGTAGCTGCCGCTATGGCCGTTTTGGAAGCGGATGATTTGCAGCATGGCCCCGTGGAAGTACTGATCACAACCGATGAAGAAACCGGCATGACAGGTGCCAGGGGGCTTAAATCCGGCGTGCTGAAAGGCGATATTTTGCTAAACCTGGACTCGGAAGATGAAGGAGAGCTTTATGTAGGCTGTGCAGGAGGAGAAGACGGTTCTTTTGAAATGGGATACGATCCCGGACCGGTACCGGCAGGATGGGAAGCAGCCCATATTAATGTCACAGGTCTGAAAGGTGGCCATTCCGGAATGGACATCATACTGGGACGCGGGAATGCCAACAAGATCATGGTTCGCATTCTTTACTATTTGATGGAAAAATCGGACTTAGTGGTTGCTTCCGTGGAAGGAGGTAATCTGCGTAATGCCATACCCCGTGAAGCTGATGCAATCATATGTTATAATCCGGTGAATAAAGACCGGATTAAAACATTGACGGACGAAATGGCCGGCATCATTGCTACGGAATTGAAATTGGTGGATCCGGGACTGGAAGTCACCCTGACTCCTTGTGACACACCTGAGAATATTGTTCCACAGGAGGTAGCCCTTAAGATTATCCGAGCCGTGTATGCAGCGCCCAACGGCGTATGGGCCATGAGTAACTCTATGCCCGGATTGGTGGAAACATCCTCCAATATGGCCATTTTTAAAGCCAAAGAAGGACAGGTGGCCGTTCATTGCTTGATTCGCAGCCTGGTGGATACGGCAAAAGAAGATATGGGAACCGCATTGTCCTGTTGTTTTACCAATATTGGAGCCCGTGCCACTTTTTCCGGTTCTTACCCCGGGTGGAAACCCAATATGGACTCGCCCATCTTGCAGATCATGCTGGACACCTACAAAGAAATGTTCGGGCAGGAAGCAAAAGTAAAAGCCATTCATGCGGGACTGGAATGCGGAATACTTGGAGGTACTTATCCCCGGTGGGATATGATTTCTTTCGGACCCACACTCCGTTCTCCTCATTCTCCCGATGAACGGTGCCTGATCCCTACCGTACAGAAATTCTGGGATTTGCTGGTTAAGACACTAGAAAATGCTCCCGTTAAATAAACGGATGTAGAATACCTTTAAAAAAAATTTGCCGGGCTGCAGGAATTTCCTATCTTTGCAGCCCTTTTACAATTTAAATAATAAACAATCACTATGTTAAAACAGTACGAAACCGTTTTCATTTTAACTCCCGTTTTGTCTGAAGTTCAGATGAAGGAAGCGGTTGCCAAATTTCGTGATCTGATAGTAGCCAACCAAGGCGAGGTAGTTTACGAAGAGGATTGGGGGCTGAAAAAACTGGCGTACCCCATCCAGAAAAAAACCACCGGGTTTTATCACCTTTTAGGATTCAAAGCGGACCCTGATTTCATTGCAAAACTGGAACTTCAGTACCGCAGGGATGAGCGCGTGATCCGGTACCTTACTTTCGCAATGGACAAACATGCCATTGCTTATGCTGAAAAGAAACACGGCCCTGCCAAGGAAGCTGTTCCCGTAAAGGAAGAAAAACCGGCTCCCAAACCTAAGAAACCGGTCGTGGATGATGAAATTGATATTGAAGAGGAGGACTAGAATATGGCAAATAATAATGAAATACGTTTTTTGAACCCTCCCACAGTTGAGGTAAAAAAGAAAAAATACTGCCGTTTTAAAAAAGCAGGTATCAAATACATTGATTACAAAGATCCCGAATTTCTGAAACGGTTTTTGAATGAGCAAGGCAAGATCCTGCCCCGCAGGCTTACCGGTACTTCTTTGAAATACCAGCGTAAAGTGGCTCAGGCCGTAAAACGTGCCCGTCATCTGGCTTTACTGCCCTACGTTACCGATTTACTAAAATAAGGAGGAAAGAGGTCATGGAAATTATTTTAAAGCAAGATGTGATCAATCTGGGACATAAGGACGACATCGTTAATGTTCGCAACGGGTATGCCACCAACTACCTTATACCCCAGGGAATGGCTGTAATGGCCACATCCTCTGCCAAAAAAATGCACGAAGAAAACATGCGTCAGCGTGCCCATAAAGAAGCCGCTATCCGTGAAGAGGCGCAGGCTTTGGCTGCAAAACTGGCGGACATACAGGTTAAGGTTACTACTAAAGTGAGCAGCAACGGAAAAGTTTTTGGCTCGGTCAACAACATTCAGGTTGCAGAAGCTTTGGCAGCCCAGGGCCTGGAAGTAGACAGACGCAATATTTCGTTTCCCGGCGGAGAAGCCCTTAAAGAAGTGGGTGTTCACGATGCCCTGGTTAAGATCTACCGCGATATAACAGCTACCGTAAAGGTAGAAGTAGCAGGAGAAGAATAAATTGAGTTTTGAGTTGAGAAGAAACCCGGTTTAACCGGGTTTTTTTGTATCTTTACTGATTAAAAAATTTTTGATATGAAACAGGATATAGCTCTTTTTGATCTGATCAGAAAGGAGGAAAACCGTCAGTCTAACGGGATTGAATTAATTGCTTCCGAAAATTTTGTTAGTCCCCAGGTTTTAAAAGCCATGGGCTCCGTACTAACAAACAAATATGCGGAAGGGTACCCCGGAGCCAGGTATTACGGGGGATGCGAAGTAGTAGACAAATCCGAACAGTTGTGCATAGACAGGATCTGTGAATTGTTCGGTGCCGAGTATGCCAATGTGCAACCCCATTCAGGAGCGCAGGCAAATATGGCTGTATTCCTTGCTTGTCTCAAACCCGGAGATACGTTTATGGGACTTGATCTGGCCCATGGCGGACATTTGACCCACGGTTCACCCGTTAATTTTTCCGGGATCCTGTATAATCCAGTCGCTTATAAACTTGATCCGCAGACCGGTGTTATAGATTATGATGATATGGAACGGCTTGCCCTGGAGCATCAACCAAAAATGATCATTGGCGGAGGTTCTGCTTATTCCAGGGAATGGGATTACAAACGCATGCGTGAGATTGCCGATAAAGTGGGAGCTATCTTTATGGTAGACATGGCTCATCCGGCCGGGCTGATAGCAGCCGGACTGCTGGACAATCCTTTACCATACGCACATATTGTTACTTCAACTACTCACAAAACCCTTAGGGGACCGCGGGGAGGGATCGTTCTGATAGGTAAAGATTTTGAGAATCCGTGGGGAATTACCACTCCTAAAGGCGAGATAAAAAAGATGTCTGCCATGATCAATTCCAGTGTTTTCCCCGGTGTTCAGGGAGGTCCGCTGGAACACGTGATAGCCGGGAAAGCCGTAGCTTTCTTTGAAGCACTGCAACCTGAATTCAAGGAATACCAGATCCAGGTTCAAAAGAATGCCCAGGCATTGGGTGCAGCCTTCACCAAAAAGAATTACACAATTGTTTCCGGAGGGACGGATAACCACCTGTTGTTGATAGATCTGCGTTCGAAATTCCCCGATCTGACCGGAAAGGAAGCCGAGAATACCCTGGTGAAGGCAGATATTACCGTAAACAAAAACATGGTTCCGTACGATTCCCGTTCCCCGTTCAAAACTTCCGGCATACGTGTGGGTTCACCCGCAGTGACTACACGCGGGTTAAAAGAACATGACATGGAGACTATCGTAACGCTGATTGATGAAGTGTTGTCTCATGTTGATGATCAGACCGTTATTGAACGTGTGAAAAAACGCGTAAAAGAATTAATGGGCGGGTTACCACTGTACGCCTGGTAATCATAAAAAAATGAAAATAAAATTTACTGTAGCCCTGATTGCAGCAACGATTTTGTTGCCGCAAGCTATTATTGCGCAAAATGCCACACGGGGCGTGGTAGAAGCCGTCATCGGTTCTGACTTGAACAGTGTTCTGCCTGATGATGTAGTCTATATGTATCCTGAATTCCAGAAGGGGACCATATTGTTTTCTGACAGGAGTAGTGCTGAAGGAACAGTCAATCTTTATCTTATCGGATCCCAGGTTCATTTTATCGCACCCGGCGGGGATACGCTGGTGATGAAAGATCAGGATAAAGCCAGGTTGTTATCCGTTGGCAAGGACACGTATATACGTCATGACAGATCCTGGGTAAGGATCATTTCCGTACAAGAGGAGTTGGCATTAGGAATTCGTTCAACCGTTAATTTTGAACAGGCACAAAAGATAGGTGCCTATGGTATGACTGATGCCACATCATCCATTTCTTCAGTAGACAGAATAAGTGATATTCAGAATCAGCCGACAGCTTCAGGTGCCTTTGGAAACGCCTATGGATCTACCAGCAGCGCATATCTGAAATCTTTAAGGAATATTCCGTATACCTTGACTCACGATGTGCTGCTCTATGATGGCGAAAAGCTTTACACCCCCAGCAGAAGAAACTTCACCAAATTTTTTCCGGGTAAAAAAGATCTGATAAAAAAATACGTTAAGGACAATAAACTGGACTTAAACAAAGCCCAGGACGCCCTTAAATTATTCAACTTCCTGAGTCTCTGATTTTTTTTGTTCCATTATTGTGGTGATTCTCCTGCGATTTGGCGGAATGCGTTGCCCGATACGGGTTGGTTGAGGAGCTTCTTTTTGGAGCATTTCCTCCCGCGGTTTTGTCATGATGGTACTGTCCCTGAATGACTCTAAAGGCAGGGCCGGATTCATTTTATTTTCCATTTCCCTGCGATTCAACTCTTTCACGGCATCTATAGTCACACCGCTGCGCAGTGTAGAGGGAAGGGCATGGACCTTCGGGAAATATTTAAGCGTGTAAGGGAAAAGGGGGGATTGATAAATGTTTTCGATTCTCAGAGGAGATTGTTGGATGCTTCTTTGGGTAATGGCATACCTGTCCACGGGCCTTTCTGTAGCTCTCCAGTTGAAATCTGCCAAACGTTCCTGCTCCTTTTTCAGTTCAAAAAGCGGTATCATATCGCTTTTGACTGATTTTTTGTAAGTGATGCGTTCTGCCCTTCTTTCTTTGAGCATTACATTCATTTCCTCACATTCTTTAATATTAAGCGATGTGATGAGACTATCCTCAGGAATATAAAAAAGCGCTTTGACATTTTTCAGGGCATCAAAACGGTAAACATCATTGTCCCGTATATGTGCCTGCATCATCTCTCCCTTGATCTGGTGAAAAAACACATCTTCTTCCTGCGAAATCAGGAACGAGCCCGACATAAGGTCTACACGGTACAGCGAATCCCGGCTAAAGCGGAAAAAGACACTGTCTGCACTCAACTGGCTTTCCTGATTCCAGATAACAGGTTTCCCGTATTGTCTTAAAACAGAGTCTATGCTGTTGAATACAAGAGAATCACAAACGGACTGCAGGTCGCTTCTATAGACTTTCACGTTGTTGTATCCATAGAAAAGGTGCACTTCCGTAGTATTAAATAAACTATCACCTTCCTGGCGTACGCCGGCAAGGAACAAACTATCTGCTTTATTCAGGTTGAGTTGTATATCCAGTGAATCTGCCCGGAGCATTTTTTCTGTAAGTTCGTTTTCGGGATCAGTCTCCGGTGTTTGAGCAGTATCAGCGGTTGCAACCTTATCAGCAGGGGCTGCAACCGTATCAGCAGCGGCAAGGGTATCGGCGGCAAGTAGGGAGTCTGCCTGCAAGGTCGGTTTTGTACGGACAGGTATTTCCCGGCGCTCAAAAGCCCGGCTTCTGTCCAGGGAATCCATCTGGCCGATGGTGGTGGTAAAAACGCGAAGGGTATCGGCACCCAGAAATAACGAATCCGTACGGTTTGTTTCCGGATCGGTCTCATATGCAATAAATACAGGGTTTTCCGTTACCTGTACCCAGTCCGGTTCGCGCCGGAAATCCAAACGGTCTCCCAGAACCAGCACCTGCTGGGTTGTATCGCGAACCTGCACGTTTTGCAGCAAAGTTCCGGAATTGTTCAGCCGGTCGTAATGAACGTCCTCGGCGTTGATCTCCTGTTCTTCCGTTTGAATGAATACATTATCGAGAAAGTGAAAAAGTTCCTTATCCCTTTCGTAAGTTCCTTCCCGGCAGGTCAGAAACCCGTCTGTATGCCAGGCCTGTACGTTTCCCCAATACTCGGCAAGGTTCAGGTCGGTGTGATAATAAAGGGAATCGGCTTTTATTTTGAGGGTGTCTGTTCCCATTTCCACATGTTCATACATGCAAAACAGCTTTTCTTTGGAGTAATAATAACCCCGGCGACTCTCAAGTATGGTCCCTTCGTTATCTACCATACTGCCCCCGTTAAAGAAATACCCGATGCTGTCTTTTGTGTTGAAATTTAGGTATTGTGTGCGAAGCCGGTTTTCATCCTTGTCTATGAGTTCAACCACCCTTCCCCGGACTTCTGCTGTATTGAGATCTCCCAGGTAATGGATTGTTTCACCGGTAAGCCGGGTCCCTTCCTGGATGACCTGGACATTGCCAACGGCATGGATCACGTTCTGCTGGGTATTCCAGATGGCCGTGTCGCAAAGAATGTATGTATCGTTATGGAGAAAACGTGCAGGACCGGTTACTTTCCGGTAACTGACCCCGAATAATTCGTACATTTCAGCCATCTGTGCACTAATCAGATGCACTTTCTCATTTTCCGGCCGCTTTTGATCTGCGGGTTGTCCCAGAGCGTGATGACTGGCTGTTATCAATCCCGCAATGCATACGAGAAACAGCAGAATCCGGTGTCTTTTCATTATTTGATCCAACCGTCCCGTTTGAACGTACAATCCCTGAACAGGGGATCGATACGGATATATGTGGTTTGTTGTTTTTCTTTAATGAAGTTCTCAATGGCGTCCATACGTTGTTTGTTTTCGGCCATGTTCTGTATTACATTGTAATCATCTTCCAGGTTGGCTGTATGGGAAGGAATGATCTTGTCCAGGCGGATGATTTTGTAAATGACGTTCCCTTCGCGGCCTTCATTGTCCCGGCTCTCAAATGCTGTGGAAATATCACCTTCTTTCATGTCCTTGAGGACGTTATAGTCATTGGTTTTGAGCTGGTCCTTTTCAAACAGCATTGACCCGGTGTTTTCATCGGCCATACGTCCCCCGTTCAGCCTTGAAGGGGGATCTTCCGAATAAAGAACAGCGGCTCTTTCAAAAGTGAGGCTGTCTGTTTTTATGGCATTGCTTATACTGTCAAGCCGGTTCAGGCTGGCTATCTTGTCGGAGCTCAGAACATCGGGTTTCAGGAGTATATGACGTGCATTAAACATATCTCCTTCCCGTTCAATTAATTGAATAAGATGAAAGCCGTCCGGTGTTTCCACAATTTGAGAAACCTGTCCTTCTTTCAAGACAATAGCGGCGTCCCCGAACGCCGGCCAGTACATCTGTTTGGCGGCCATCCCCAATTCTCCTCCCCGGCGGGCCGAGTAGGGGTCCTGGGAATATAATGTGGCCAGGGTGCTGAAACGTTCTCCGTTCAGGATTCTTTCCCTGAATTCCAGAAGGCGTTCTTTGACCATCAGGATGGCTTCTTCTTTTGGAGGGTAAAGAACTATCTGGCTCAACTGGTATTGTGTGGGAATAATAGGCAGGCTGTCCTTAGGTGTGTTCTTGTAAAAATCTTCTATGTCCTTGGGGGTAAGAGGTGCTACGCCTTCTGTGACGGTAGATTGCATATCCCTGGTAAGGCTTTGTTCACGGAATAATTCCCGCCATTCCTGTTTCAGTTTGAAAATGGGTTTGTGGAAATAATCTTCGGTTGCTTTTTCTCCACCCAGGCGTGTTTTTATATCCTGCAGCCTGTTTTCCAGTTCAAGTTCCACATATTCTTCGTTCACGGTAAGGCTGTCCAGACGCGCCTGACTAAGCATTAGTTTGGAAACCAACATGTTTTCCAATATTTCACAACGGATGTTCTTGTCCGAGATAACCCCTTGCATGATCTGCATCTGTACTTCTTCCTCGATGGTAGAGAGCTGGATCATTTCATTTCCAACCAGGGCAATAACTTTATCCACCAGGCCGTTACCGTATTTTTGTCCAAAAGCTGAAACAGCAGTCATCAGAAGAACCAAAATACATATTGCAGATTTTCTAATCTTCATCCTTTTCGTAGATTTTTATTATTTGTTTGTTCCAACCCTCTTTTAGTACCTGGGTTTCGAGGTCTTTTAACAATTGCTGCTTTCTTTTGCTGATAATGATCTGGCGAATATTCGCCCGGATGTGTTCCATAGGGGCGGGATTTCCGGCCGGGCTAAACTCATTAACAGATACCAGGTAAGCATACAGACTGTCCCTGGTGTCGATATATCCGGCAGGTTTAAGCGCCTGCATTACCGTTTCTCTTCCAAGGGGCAAATCTTGTGCCAATTCCCCTGCTGATATCCATTTACCTTCATAATCTGTATAGATTTCGGCGGAACTTTCACAGAGCCGGTCCAGTTGGGCCAGATCTTCCAGAGTGTTGGATCGGTAAATATTCCGTACCATAGGAAGGTAAGGTGAATGCAGTCGCATACGTATAAGCCTGGCCCTGACCAGGGGCTCATCCAAAAGAAAAAGTTCGCGGTTGTTTGTGTAGTAGGATTGGATCTCCTCTGTGTTTATGAGGGTATCGATCCGTTCTTCGACGTATTTTTTCTGATACCGGAAAACCAATAAGGATTTGCGGTAGTCCGCCAATTCCTGTTGGACGTCTTTTTCTTCTTTTGAAAGCTCTTCTTCAGCTTTTTTCAGGAGCAGGTTGTCAATGGCCCAGAGGTCAATATAATGTTTTGCCATGTTCTGGGAATCCCGTGCAGAATGTGCCTCCTGCAACAACCCTTCCATGTCTTTTTTGTAAAGAATTTCTTTGCCTATCTGGGCCATGCGTTCCGGTTCATTGCCAAACCAGCGTCTCAGTTGTTGACAGGAACTCAGGGTAATTAGACAGAGTGTTATAAAAGCCCATTTTTTCATGACAGGAAAAATTACCGGGAATAATTGGGTGCTTCACGCGTAATGGTCACATCGTGAGGATGGTTTTCGATGACACCGGCAGAGGTGATTCGCACAAATTCCGCTTTTTTCAGAGATGCCAGATCGGGTGTTCCGCAATAACCCATACCGGCCCGTAAGCCGCCGGTCATCTGGTAAAATACTTCACTCAGGGTCCCTTTGTAGGGTACCTGGGCTACGATCCCTTCCGGGACTAATTTTTTAATGTCTTCTTCTGTGTCCTGGAAATAACGGTCTTTTGATCCCTGCTGCATGGCTTCCAGCGACCCCATTCCGCGATAACTTTTAAACTTTCTGCCATTCAGAATTATAGTTTCCCCGGGGGATTCTTCCACCCCTGCAAAGAGAGATCCTGCCATGACTGTATCTGCTCCGGCCGCCAGGGCTTTTACCATATCTCCCGAGTACCTTATCCCTCCGTCGGCAATGACCGGGACGCCTTTCTCCTTAAGAGCTTCGTATGTTTGCATAATGGCCGATAACTGGGGCACGCCCACTCCGGCAACAACCCGGGTGGTGCATATGGAACCGGGGCCGATGCCGACTTTTACGGCATCGGCACCGGCCTCGGCAAGGGCCAATGCCCCGGAGGCGGTGGCCACGTTCCCTGCCACAATATCCAAATCCGGAAAGGCTTGTTTCGCCTTCCGCACTGTTTCCAGCACTCCGGAGGAATGGCCGTGTGCCGTATCGATTACGACGGCATCAATATCTACAGTAAGCAGTTTCTCTATCTTTTCCAGCGTATCTGCTTTTACCCCGACTGCTGCAGCGGTGCGAAGCCTTCCTTTGCTGTCCTTGCTGGCTTTTGGGTTGTCCTTGATCTTGGTGATGTCTTTAAAGGTCAGCAACCCTATAAGTTTAAAATTTTTATCTACTACAGGAAGCTTTTCGATCTTGTAGATTTTGAGAAGTTCTGTAGCGCTTCCCAGGTCTGCTCCGTCATGAATGGTGATCAGGTTTTCTTTGGTCATGATATCCCGGATAGGGGTTGCCAGATTTTCTACAAACCGGAGATCCCGGTTGGTAATGATCCCTATAAGATGGTGTCTTTCATCTACAACCGGTATGCCGCCTATGTGATTGTCTGCCATTAATTTAAGGGCGTCCCCAACGCAGGCGTCCGGTGAGATTACTATGGGATCGTAGATCATTCCGCTTTCCGACCTTTTGACTTTGCGTACGTGTTCCATTTGTTGTTCAATGGACATGTTCTTATGGATAACGCCTATTCCGCCTTCCCGGGCAATGGCTATAGCCAGGGACGAGTCTGTAACCGTGTCCATAGCCGACGATACAATAGGTGCACTCAGAATAATATTTCTTGAAAAACGCGTGGTCAGATCTACATCACGCGGAAGTACCCGGGAGGCGGCCGGGAGAAGAAGGACGTCATCAAAAGTGAGTCCTTCATAAATAATTCGATTGCTGAAAGATTTCATGACCGGAGATTTTATCCTGCAAATATAAAGAAAACGAGGGATTATGTGTTATCTTTGTGCATATGAAGAAATGGAAAGTCGGATTGCTTGCCAGGGTTGCCATTGCCATTGTACTGGGCATCGTATCCGGTTTGTTTTTTCCTGATTGGGCACAACGTATTTTTCTGACGTTCAATGCCCTGTTCAGCTCGTTCCTTGATTTTATAGTACCATTGATCATACTGGGGCTTATAGCTCCCGGAATCGCTGAATTGGGAAAAGGGGCCGGCAAAATGCTGGGCACCACCCTGGGTCTGGCTTACGGGTCCACTTTGTTGAGCGGATTCTTTGCCTATTTCACATGCCGGGCAGTCTACCCGGTTTTGTTAAGCGGCAACGCCTTAAGTATGGCTCCGGAAGCAACTGCCGGCCTGACCGAAAATGTTGAAAAACTTACGCCTTTTTTTACGCTCGATTTTCCACCCCTGTTCAGCGTCATGTCTGCCCTGATTTTTGCCTTTGTCCTGGGTTTGGGGCTTACCGTAATAGGGAATGGAGAGGCACTAAGAAATGTGCTGACGGGTTTTAGGGAAGTGGTCAATAAAACCATTTCCGGGGTGATTATCCCGTTGTTGCCCTTGTTTGTCTATGGCATTTTCCTGAAAATGGCCGCCGAGGGACAGGTAGAACAGGTGTTGGGCATCTTTCTGAAGATCATTGTGCTGATCTTTGGAATGACCGTAGTCCTGTTGTTGTTCCAGTTTGTTGTGGCGGGATTGATCGCACGAAAAAACCCTTTATTTCTTCTAAAGACGATGTTAACGGCTTATGTGACCGCTTTGGGAACACAATCTTCCGCCGCGACCATTCCGATCACCCTCAGACAAGCTGTCAAATGCGGGGTTGATCCCAGGGTGGCAGGATCTGTAATACCTCTTTGTGCTACAGTACATTTATCGGGAAGCATGCTTAAGATCACATCGTGTGCCATGGCTGTTATGGTATTGATGAACATGTCTTTGGATCCGGGGGTTTTTGCCGGATTTATCTTTTTGCTGGGTATTACGATGATAGCTGCTCCGGGAGTTCCCGGAGGAGCCATTATGGCTGCCATAGCCGTACTTCAGTCTGTACTGGGATTCAATGCAGAGGCAATAGGACTGATGATCACCCTTTACATTGCCATGGATAGTTTTGGAACAGCTTGCAATGTTACCGGTGACGGAGCTATTGCGGTAATAGTGAATAAATTTTATGCAAAGAATTAGCGTTTTTTGTGGGTCGCGAAAAGGGAATGATCCGCAGATAATCCGCCAGGCAGAACTTTTGGGAACACTTTTGGCAAAAAAGGGTATAGAGCTTATATACGGGGGAACCAATGTAGGTGTTATGGGAATTTTGGCAGATAGCGTGTTGGCAAACGGAGGAACGGTAGAAGGCATTATGCCCGCTTTAATAGAAGAGAAGCGGATCGCCCATGAAGGTCTGACAAAAATGGTACAGGTCCCAGACCTGGAAGAACGGAAGCGAAGACTGATAGCAAATTGTGATGCCATTTTGGTTTTTCCGGGTAGTTACGGGACAATGGACGAAATGTTCAACGCTTTGGTTTATAAACAATTGGATAGAATTCACAAGCCCGTAATATTGTTGAATATTGGAGGGTTTTACGATCCATTACTGCTTCAGTTGGACCGTATGGTTACCACGGGATTCATGCCGGAATGTTTTCGCAGGAATTTACAAGTAGTTACGGATTGCCGGGAATTGGATTTTCTTGGGGGGTAACGTATTTTGCTCCCTGGAATGTGTCACGTTCTACCAACCTTTTTTCCAAAAGACGAATAATTTCAACATTACGTATCAATCCCCACGGCGTTGCATTCACAAAACGGGGCGGAACTTCTCCGGCTATTCGTTCAATGAATATATCCGGGCGCAGCAACTCCAGGAAATCAATTACAAAATCCAGGTATTCAGGAAGCGTGAACGTCACAAAGTCCCCGGGAACTTTTTCAAACTCTTTTTCCATGGGTGTGCCTTTAACTATCTGCAGTTGGTGAAGTTTAAGGCTTGTCACAGGCAACTTGCTCAATAGGGATGCTTCTTTAAGCATCTCCTCCCGGGATTCTCCGGGAAGGCCCAGGATCATGTGAATGCCTGTATGGAGGCCGTAGGCAGCTGTCAGGCGAATGGCATCTACCGACTGTTCCCAGGTATGGCAACGGTTAATGCGCCGGAGTGTCCTGTTATAACAAGATTCCACACCGTATTCCAGCATAACGATCTTATCTTTTGACAATTCACTGAAATAGGCCAATTTTTGATCATCTATACAATCCGGACGGGTCCCGATGACGATCCCGCTTATACGGGGATCGTCCAAAACAGGTTTGTAAATACGGCGCAGGTCATCAAGAGGAGCATGTGTGTTGGAGTAGGGTTGAAAATATGCAAGGTAACCCCCGGCTTTGCGGTATCTGACGTGATGGAATTCAATTCCTTCATCAATCTGTTGTGTCAGGCTTTTGTCCGGAGTGCTGTAGCCGGGGTGAAAAGCCCTGTTATCACAATAAGTACAACCTCCCGATCCTACAGTTCCGTCGCGGTTTGGACAGGTAAAACCTGCGTCAACCACCACTTTCTGAAGCCTGGTCCCGTATTTCTCTATGAAATAACCGGTAAATGAGCGATACCTTTGCATGATACAAAGGTAAAAGTAAGCCTTGTCATATCAAAGATTTGCCCTAAATTTGTAAGTTATGAAAAAGCTAAGCAATTATCTCCTGGCGGCTTCTGTCGCAATTGCCGTTCTCGCCGGGTGCGCGAAAGGCAGGAATCTGGAACAATTATCAGTCATTTCCGAAAACATGAAATCGGCTTTCGCACCTGACAGAAGGGAGAAAGTCTATGATATTACTTTTGAAAAGCAAAAAGGTTCAAAGAGTTATATCGTTCGGGGAACCACCACTGAATCGGGGGTGGTGCCTGCTTTGATAGCTGCCGCGGCTTCCCAGGGCATTACACTTGAAGACAGTGTAACAGTATTGCCGGATCCGGGGCTGGAGGGATTCATTTACGGAGTAACTTCTCTTTCAGTTGTCAGCCACAGGTACGAACCGAGGCATGCTTCTGAATCGGCCACACAGACTTTGATGGGAACGCCGTTGAGGATATTGCAGGAGAAAGGAGGCTGGACCATGGTGAAAACACCTGAAGGGTATATTGCCTGGGCACCCTCTTCAGGAATACAGGCGATGGACAGCCGGGCTTATGAAGCATGGATGGCAGCTCCCAAAGTGATCATAAACAAACATTATACATTATTCAGGGAACAGGCTTTGCCCGGGGCTCCGGTCGTTGCCGATGGTGTTTGGGGGAATGTTGTTGAATTGGAAGGACAGACGCCGCTGTATTACAGGGTAAAACTCCCCGACGGGAAACAGGCTTACGTATCACGCTTTGATGCAGAACTTTTCAGGGAATGGGCCATGAAAGAAAATCCCATGCCGGAACAAATCATTTCCACATCCCTGCAGTTTATGGGATTTCCTTATTTATGGGCAGGAACATCGGTCAAGGCGATGGATTGCAGCGGTCTTGTAAAAAATACATATTTCCTGAACGGGGTGATCCTCTTGCGTGATGCCTCCCAGCAGGCCCGTATGGGTGAAGAAGTCAACATTTCCGAAGGATGGCAGAACCTGCAAATGGGAGATCTGATATTTTTCGGAAGAAAGGCAACGGAAAACAGAAAAGAAAGCATTACTCACGTGGGGCTCTATATTGGAGACAGCCGCTTTATCCACTCCTCGGGTCTTGTCCGGGTAAATTCCCTGGATCCGGCCAGCGATATTTATTATTCGGGATCTGACCGCTTGTTGCGGGCCGTCCGGATACTTAATCATATAGACGACGGAACCCGGGTGATCTCAGTCAGGGAGCATCCCTGGTACGGACTATCCGCAAACTAAGTTACAACATACCAAATAGAAAATGAATTCAACCAGACGCGATTTTTTAAAAACATCCATGGCCCTGGCAGCAGCAGCTGCGGTAGCCAATCCGGTACGTCTTTTCGCATCGGGAACAAATAGCAAAGGAAGGGCCGGAAAAGCTTCCGGACCGGACAAAATGGTACTCACATTTGAACCATTCGAAGCCCGTATGAAACATGTTTTCACCATTGCGGGATCTTCCAGGTCCACGACCCCCATTGTATTGACCAAAATTTCTTATCAGGGTTATGTAGGGTACGGAGAGGCTTCCATGCCGCCTTACCTGGGAGAGAGCACAGCTTCAGCTATGGAGTTCCTCAGACGTGTGGATTTGAGCCGGTTCAGTTCCCCGTTCCAGATAGAAGAGATACTGACTTATGTGGATAACATCACAACCAATAATACTGCTGCAAAATGTGCCGTGGATATTGCTTTACACGATCTGTGCGGTAAGATCATGGGACAACCCTGGTGGAAGATATGGGGGTGGAACAATAAGGACCTTCCCAGCACTTCGGTGACAGTCGGTCTGGCTTATGCTCCTGACGGAAGCATAGATAAGGAAGAAGTGCGCAAGAAAACCCTGGAGACCCTGGATTATAACCTGATTAAGGTAAAATTGGGAAATGCCGAGGAGGATGACAAAACCATGATCACTACCATTCGTGAAGTAACCGACCTCCCGATAGTAGTAGATGCCAACCAGGGATGGAAAGAGAAAGGTTATGCCCTGGACATGATAGAATGGCTGGCTCAAAGGGGGGTGCAAATGGTTGAACAACCCATGCCTAAACTGTTGTTGGACGAGACGGCCTGGTTGCGGGATCGTAGTCCCCTGCCTATTATGGCCGATGAAGCTTGTCAGCGATTGTCCGATGTAAGAAAACTGTATGGAGCTTATGACGGCATCAACATCAAATTGATGAAATGTACCGGTATGCGCGAAGCCAGGGAGATGATTTCGCTGGCCAAAGCACTTCATATGCGCATCATGATCGGATGTATGACGGAAACATCTGTCGCCATTTCAGCAGCTGCGCAATTCGCCAGCCAGGTGGAATGGGCCGATCTGGACGGGAACTGGCTTATTGCCAATGATATATTTACCGGTATGAAAGTGGTAGACGGACGTATTACCCTGGAAGACAAACCCGGAATAGGGGTGGAACCTTTATAAATTATTTTTAAAAGAACGAGTATGCCTGAAAATTTAAGAACATTCAAAAAAGATATTGATTATTTGATAGATGAAGTGATCTCTGATTGCTGTACATTTATATACATTAATCCCGACAAAAAAGAAGAAGAGGCCATGGACGTGATCAACCAGGCGATCGCCTTGAGGGATGAAATGTTTGAACGTCTGAACAAAATTCACGAAAAACCGGCCAGGCCTCATTTCAAGGCATTGAAAGAAGAATTTTTGAAAAGAGTGGATGACTTGTTTGAGACAATAAGTGAACTGGCTAAACAGTAAGCCCGGATCCCATCTGAAAGGGCGTATCCTGATCCTGGACGGCGCAATGGGAACCATGATCCAGCGCCACAGTCCGACTTTTCCCCCCGGAGCGGAGGGAAACAACGATGTTCTTGTCCTGACGCAACCCGCTCTAATACAGTTTATACACAAAGAATATGTAGAGGCGGGTGCCGATATAATTACTACCAACACCTTTAATGCCAATGCTGTATCCCAACAGGATTACGGGATGCAGGACCGTGTTTATGAAATGAACCGGGAAGCTGCCCGCCTGGCGCGTAAAAGCGGGGCATTGCTGGTAGCAGGATCTATGGGACCTACGAACAAGTCTGCTTCCATATCTCCGGATGTGAACCGTCCCGGTGACCGTGCCGTTGATTTTATGACGCTTGTAAAAGCATACAGGGAGCAAGCCAGGGGCTTGAAAGACGGAGGCGTGGATTTGTTTCTGGTTGAAACGGTGTTCGATACCCTTAATGCCAAAGCTGCATTGTTTGCCCTGGAGGAGGAAGCTCCCGGGATGCCGGTTATGTTGTCTGCCACCATTGCGGACAATTCCGGGCGTGTTTTGTCCGGACAAACTATAGAAGCTTTTCTGGTTTCTACCGAACATGCCGGATTATTCAGCACGGGATTGAATTGTTCTTTCGGTCCGGATAAAATGTTGCCCTTCCTGCGCACTTTATCCCGGCACGCAACAACTTTCACAAGTGCACACCCCAATGCCGGCTTGCCCGATCTGTACGGAAACTACACCCTTACACCGGATGAAATGGCCCGTCAGATGAGGCCCTTTGTGGAGGAAAGTCTGGTTAATATTGTAGGTGGGTGCTGCGGAACCACACCGGCCCACATTTCCGCTCTTTCTTCTATGGTGCGGGAATGTGATGTTTCGCCAAGAGTTGTTACAGGAAGAGATTTCCGGGAACATTCTCCCAAAATGGTCTTTAGCGGTATGGATGTTTTGTGGGTGCAGGAAGAACCGGCTTTTGTCCTTGTGGGTGAACGGACCAATGTTTCCGGAAGCCGAAAATTTGCCCGGCTGATCCATGATAAAAATTACGACGAAGCCCTGGAAACGGCACGAAAAATGGTTCGCGACGGAGCCCATGTTTTGGATGTAAATATGGATGATCCCATGCTGGATGCTGTGGTCGCTATGCGGGAATTCCTTTTGAGATTGGGCTCGGATCCCGAGATCGCCAGTGTTCCGGTGATGCTGGATTCTTCCCGTTGGGAAGTCCTGGAGACCGGATTGCAATGTGTCCAGGGAAAATCTATAGTCAATTCCATAAGCCTGAAGGAAGGGCCGGAAGAATTTTTGCGACGTGCCCGTCTTATAAAACAATACGGGGCGGCGGTCATTGTCATGGCATTTGATGAGGAAGGCCAGGCAACTACCTTTGAGCGACGGATAGCCATATGTACCCGGGCTTACAAAATACTGACAGAAAAAGCGGGCTTTCTTCCCCGCGACATTATACTGGATCCTAATGTATTGGCTATAGGCACCGGAATGGAAGAACACCGTCGTTTTGCCGTAGATTTCCTGGAAACGGTCAGTTATCTGAAACAGCACCTGAAAGATGTTCCGGTTCTAGCCGGGGTCAGCAATTTGTCGTTTTCGTTCAGGGGCAATAATACCGTACGGGAAGCCATGCATTCTGTTTTCCTGTATCACGCCATAGCGGCAGGATTGGACATGGCCATAGTAAAACCGGGGGAACAACCTGTTTATAACGATATCCCCGAAACGTTACGTAAGGCCATAGAAGATGTCATTCTGGATTCCGATGCGGAGGCCACATCCCGGTTGGTTGAAATTGCCGGAGAATTCAACAGGAAAACCGAACCCGGTGAGAGCGGGGCCCGTGATGCCTGGCGGGACATGGATGTAAGGGAAAGACTTATGTACGCATTGGCCCGCGGAACAGAAACATTCCTGGAGGAGGATCTGGGTGTTATGCAACATATTCCTGCCATGGAAATTGTGGAAAACACCCTGATGGAAGGGATGAACCGGGTAGGCAAATTGTTTGGAGAAGGAAAAATGTTTCTTCCCCAGGTGGTTAAAACGGCACGTACTATGAAAAAAGCAGTAGCCATACTGCAACCCCGGATAGAAGAGGAAAAGAAAAAAGATACTGCCACCGGCAAGGAAAATGCAACAATCCGGGGCCTTATTGCAACGGTAAAAGGTGACGTGCACGATATAGGAAAAAACTTGGTAGCTTTGGTAATGGAGTGCAATAGCTACGAAGTTACCGATCTTGGGGTAATGGTCCCTGCACACAGGATCGTCCAGGAAGCAGAACAAAGCGGTGCTGCCTTTGTTGGATTGAGTGCCTTAATCACACCTTCTTTGGATGAGATGGTTGAGGTTGCCCGTTCCATGGAAAAAGCGGGACTGACCATTCCATTGCTCATAGGAGGAGCTACCACATCGGCCTTGTTCGTGGCGTTGCGGATCGCTCCCGAGTACAGCGGGCCGGTCATTCATTGTCCCGATGCGGCGGGAGTGGTACCGTTACTTGCAGATTATTTTTCCCGTGACAAAAAAATAAAAATCCGGTTTGTCGAAAATCTGAAAGCTTCACAAACCCTTATGCGCAATGCCTATACAAATGCCCGTTCCAAAAAGGAATACGCAACACGTGCAGAAGCCTACGCCAACAGGTGGATTTCTACGGTCAACTGGAGGATGCGAAACTTGTGTCCGCATTGCGGACAAAGGCACGGATTGGACGATTTTATACCTCCTTTTGTCGGGGTAAAACAGTTCGAAGTCCCTTTTGAAAAACTCGGCAATTTGATAGATTGGGATAGATTTTTGAAAGCCTGGGAAATACAGGGAGCAAAGCAGCAAGGGGAAAAATTTATGGAAGAAGCCCGGAATATGCTGAACGATCTTATTCAGGGAAAGTACGGAGACATTGCCTTTGCACGTGCGGTGGCCGGATTCTGGCCTGCTTTTTCCACAGCAGAAGATCATATTGTTTTTTATACCGATGCTTCCCTCAGGCGCGTTTTGCTGGATTTACCCATGGAACGGGATCTGCTGCGTCAAAAAGAGGGTACGGCCAATTTTTGTCTGACCGATTTCATTGTTCCCGAGAATCCTGCACACACACCGGATTATGCGGGGTTGTTTCTGCTTACGGCTTCTTCGCCTGAACTGGAGAATCAAATTGCACATTTCAAGGCTGAGGGAGATATTTACAGTGCCCTGATGTTGCAGACATTGCTGGACAGGTTGGCCGAGGCCTGCAGCGAATACCTCCACCGGGACTTCATTAAACTGCCTTGCGGCGCCTTGCGCGGGATCCGCCCTGCTTTCGGGTATCCTTCTTGTCCGGATCATTCTTTAAAAAAAGAAGTCATCAACCTGTTGCAGACAGAAAAAGACCTGGGGATTACCCTTACGCCATCTTATATGATGCAACCGGTTTCATCTGTTTGCGGTATGTACATAGGTCATCCGCAGGCCCGATATTTTACGGTGCATAAAGATCCGGGGGTATGAAGATCACAGATATATTCAAACTGGAGGAAAATACTTTTTCATTCGAATTTTTCCCCCCGAAGGATGAAATAGCGGCCGTTGATTTCGGGATCAATATAGGACAGCTAATCAAGCTGGATCCTTCATTCGTTTCGGTCACATACGGGGCGGGAGGTTCAACCCGTTCGCGTACTTTTGACCTGGTGGATTACCTGAAAAACAGGATCGGCCTGAATACAGTGGCTCATTATACCTGTGTGGGAAGTACAAAATCCAAAGCCCTGCAAGATCTTAAAATTTTAAGAGACAAAGGATTGCAAAATTTTATGTTGTTGCGGGGAGATCCGGAAATCGGATCGAAATACGGATTTATCCCGTGTTACGACGGATTTGCCAACGCTACTGAACTGATTTCCTATACAAAAGAGCATATTGACAATTGCTGTATAGGAGGTGGTGCTTATCCTGAAGTACATCCCGAATCGGTCAGTGCGGATTTTGATATCAAAAACCTGAAAAAAAAAGTAGATGCAGGGTGTGATTTTTTGATTACCCAGTTCTTTTTCGATAATCAAAAATATTTTGATTTTGTGGCCCGTGCCCGCAGGGAAGGTATACAATGCCGTATCATCCCCGGGATCATACCCCTGATAAAATATTCCCAGTTGGAAAGATTTGTCAATTTGTCCCGTGCAAGTATCCCTTCGGGGTTTCTTCAAAAACTGGAATACAACCGGTACAATTCTGAAGCTGTGTACAAGGCCGGGATGGATTTTGCCATAGATCAATGCCGGGATCTGTTAACGAAGGGAGCTCCGGGAATTCATTTTTATACACTCAACAAATCCCGGGCGACAGTAGAAATCTACAGAACTTTAAAAGTAAGGTAACATTGCCACAAGACAACTCCTACGGCAACGGAAACATTGAATGAATGTTTTGTGCCGTGTTGTGGGATCTCAATGCAGCCGTTACAGGCATTTACCACTTCCTGTTGCACACCCCGGACTTCATGACCAAATACCAAAGCGATCTTTGCTTGTTTATCCGGACGGAAATTTTCCAGGTTGACGGCTCCTTCGGCCTGTTCCACAGCCCATAGAGTATACCCGTTCTTTTGCAATGAGCGTACGGCATCCAGGGTGTTTTCATAATACGTCCACGCCACTGTGTTTTCAGCACCCAAAGCCGATTTATGAATCTCAGGAGAAGGGGGACAGGAAGTAATTCCACATAAACAGATCTGTTCCAGGGCGAATGCATCCGATGTCCTGAAAGCCGAACCAATATTATGCCGGCTGCGTATGTTGTCCAGAACCACTACTACAGGCATTTTCGGACTGTCACGGAATTCTTCCGGGGTCAGCCGGTTAAGCTCTCTGTTGGGAATTTTTCTGGGCATTGGACAAAGGTACGGGTTTTTAGTGTAAATTTGCACTATGCCAACTATGTATGTGATAAGCGGCTGCAACGGGGCCGGTAAGACGACAGCTTCTTATACCATCCTCTCCGAGATGCTTCAATGCCGGGATTTTGTAAATTCAGACGAAATAGCCAGGGGTATCTCTCCTTTTGACCTTTCGCATGCTGCCATAGATGCAGGAAGGGTTATGCTCAAAAGGATCAAAGAACTTACCGACACCAAAGAAGACTTTGCTTTTGAAACGACATTGGCAGTGCGTTCCTATGCCAGTTTGATAGAGAAAACAAAAAAGAAAGGGTACGAGATCATGTTGGTCTATTTCTGGTTGAACAGTCCCGATCTGGCGGTGGAACGTGTACAGAACAGGATAATAGCCGGAGGACACAGTATTCCTGAAAACGTGATCCGGCGGCGTTACTGGTCGGGTATGAGAAATTTGTTCAACATATACATGCCTTTGAGTGACAGGTGGTTGCTGATCAATAATTCAGAAACCCCTTCCTCCCTGATAGCAGAAGGAAGCGGTTTGAAAGAAATAAAGATCTATAACAGCCGGGATTACAAGCAACTCAAAACATTATCGCAAACCCTCCTCCCGGGCTTAAACGGACAGTAAGGGTCTCTTCACTGGTTACTTCCCGTTCTTCAATTTTATAATCGGTCGCGTGGCGGTGCGCATTGATCCCGTCACAGAAGATGCGCGCTTTATAGGTGCGTCCTGGTTCCAGGAAAGACAGATCCAGGGTGATGGTACGCTGAGTCCAGTTTGTCAATCCCCCTACAAACCATTGAGACCCGTTTCTGCGTGCAGAAACAATATATTCACCCACTTTTCCTTGTAATATCCTGGTTTCGTCCCAAACCACAGGGATCTTGGTAATGAAATCCGTTGTTTCCTGTTCTTTCATGTAGGCGGTGGGGTTATCGCATAACATAACAAGCGGATTGTCAAATACCACATAGGTAGCCACTTGCCTTGCACGTGTTCCGGCGGCCATTGGATTGTTGTAGACAGGATGGAAGTCCTGGCGGGTTGCGTTCCTCATAGCCCCCTGCGTATAATCAACAGGACCTGCAAGCATCCGGATGTAAGGAAAAGTGACCTCATAGGGGACCAGGTCTTCACGGCTCCACTTGGATTGTTCCAGTCCGAATATGCCTTCAAAATTCACCACATTGGGATACGTCCGGTTGAGACCTGTGGGTTTATACATCCCGTGCAAATCAATCAACAAGTTGTACCGGGCTGCTGTTTCTGCAATACGGTAAAGCATGTCAACCACAAGCTGGTCGTCCCGGTCCATGAAGTCTACCTTAAATCCTTTAAATCCCATTTCCGAATAGACACGGCATGCCTCTTCCAATTTTTGATCCAGCACGTAACCCACACACCAGAGGATCAGATCTACATTTTTCTCTTTTGCATAAGAAACCAATTCTTCCAGGTCAATCCCGGGGATCACTTTCATAACATCATGCCCGGTGGGCGGAGACCAGCCTTCATCCAGGACAACGTATTCTATCCCGTTGGCACTCGCAAAATCAATGTAATACTTGTATGTTTGGGTATTTATCCCGGCCGGGAAATCCACCCCGGTAATTCCCCAGTTGTTCCACCAGTCCCAGGCAATTTTTCCCGGCTTGATCCAATCCGTATTACCTATTCTGTTTGGTGAGCCCAGGGCGTAAACCAGATCATTTACGGGCAGTTCTGTGTCTTCCTTTGCCACAGCCATAATCCGCCACGGGAACGAACGTGTTCCTGAAGTTTTCGCCAATATGTCTGAATACTCCGCTGCCAGGACCTGCCCTCTTCCCGGCTCTGTCCGGGTTGCGGAAGGGATGGGTGCAAATACCCCCTTGAATTCAAATCCGCCTGAGGTTTTCCCTCCACGCAGGTACATCCCCGGGTATGATTCCAGATCCGATTCAGTCAGGGCCATTTTCATCCCGTTATCCAGACAGACCAGCAGGGGTAAAAAAGCAAGTTTTTCCCGGTCAAATTCACTGATGGGTATTACCGAATAAACGTTTTCAAAGGAATTCTGGAAAGGGTTGTCTTCTCCGCGGCTGTATGGAATATAACACGCGTAATCCTTTTCAAATATGAATCCGGCGGATTCCTCCACTATACAGAGAGAATCTTTTTGCTCGGCATAAAACTGGTAGGCAGCTCCCTGGTCGTAAACCCGAAAACGGATCCCGAATCCACCCCGGAATTTTACGTCCAGTTGCCGGTATTGATCATCAATTTGGGACTTTCTGTACAAAGGGGAGGGGATGATCTCCCGTGAATCAGTCTTTTTAGCTTTAAGAAGCCGGGCATTAGGCCCCAAAACCGTACCGTCTTTTAATCTCAAGGACAGGGCCGGAGAAGACACCAGCAGGTTGTCTTTATATAACAGGCAAAAAGAAATGTTTGTTTCCGTGACCACTTGTAATTCAAGATCTCCACCGGGAGATGTTATGGAATGTATTTTCACTTTTGCATCCAGAGGTGATGCAGTAAAGACAAAAAACAGAAAGGATAAAAAGATGATGGGCAGGTGTTTTCCAAGGGAAGTTTTCATATCAATAAATCTTATTAGTGTCAAGAATGGAACAGGTAAAGGAGTAATTCCCGTAAGGCAACATATATTGCGTTTGCGGGAGTGCACCCCACGAATTTATGCATCCCACACCCATCTGGCGGAGATCAATGGTGCATTGGGTGAAGTTTTCTTCGTCCAGATCCAGGGAATGGCGGTTGTGCTTCACGGGACCGTCGTCCAGCAATTCCTGTGAATAATGAAGGGCCGAGGCGGAAAAAAGGGAATCCGAGTCCACCCTGATGCCTGATCCCCGGTGGTCCAGCAACTGCCACCATCTGAGATCCGTTCTTGCCCCGTTCTCCTGCGGCCGGATGTAGGGGTAAAACTGTTCTTCAACGCCTTGACGGTAAAGCCCGACAAAAGACGCATCTTTTCGGTCCGGGTAATTCTCGCCGGGACCTCTGCCGTAATAAACAAGCCGGTTGTATTGTTTTGGGGTAAAGAACCTGATGCCAAACCGGAACATCGGGGGCATATCCCGGTCTTCTTCCCGTAACACCCCGGTTTTGAGTTCCTGGGTTATACGCAATCCTCCACGGGGATCAACACTGTACTTCATAAGGAGTTTGGCGTTGAGTTGAGGCAGCTCATACAGGGCACAGAGCTCATTTTCTTCTTTGCTAAAGCCTTTGAACTCCATAACGGGATCCTGCCAGGCCGCGTATTTTATCTGTAGTGATGCCCCAAAGTCGTTGTCCGTAGGAGCACGCCAGAAATTGGGCCTGATAAAGGTGTTTTCCAGGAGCATTTCCCTTCCTGAAAAAGAAAGGGCAGAGACAAATCCGTTGTGTTTGCTGAATTCCACTTGCATATTTCCTGCCTGGACAATAAGCCAGTTGCGGTCGTGATCGTTAATACTGATGTCGTCCGGAGAATCGGGGCCGGGTTGCCGGTTTTGCGCATCGTTGATAAGCAACTGGCCTTTGGCCAGAAGTTCTCCGGCTGTGAGCAGGCCTTCCTCTTTTTTCGTGTAAAAACGAATATTCAGAAACAGTTCTTTATTATTATAGGGAATCAGATTGGCAGGACGGTAGCCAAGGTCAACAAAGCCGGATTTTTGAGCATCAATATTCAAATCGTTTACGGTTCCGCGTAAAACAGGAATGCCGTCTGCTGTCATTTCCCATTCCAGGTACAAGTGCGACAGGTCCCTAAAAAAATATTCGTTGAAAACACGAATCTTTCCGTTGGCTGCATCGGCATCATATACCCAAACGTTCTGGTAATGGTATGCAACTTCCAGTGCATGCGGGTTGGGATTCCGATCCGGGCTGAATAACCCGTTGCAGTTAAAATTCTGATCGGATGCGTCGTAACGGTTATAATCGCCTCCGTAAGCGAAAATAAAATGACCTGCTGGTTTTTCAAGATATAAAGCCTGGTCAACAAAATCCCAGATAAAGCCCCCCTGGTAGTTAGGGTATTTACGGATGATTTCCCAGTAGCGGCCGAAACCTCCCTGGGAATTGCCCATGGCGTGCGCGTATTCACACTGGATCAAAGGCCTTTGCGGATCGTTTTCCAGGTAACGGATACATCCTTCGTACCCCAGGTACATGGGCGCAAAGATGTCTGAAATACCTGCACGGGTAGCCCGTTCGTATTGAATGGGCCTTTTCTGAATGTCAGCGCTACGTAACAATTCATATCCTTTGGTGAAGTTGTCTCCGTCTCCGGCTTCATTTCCCATAGACCAGACAATGATACAGGAGTGGTTTTTATCCCTTTGATACATACGTTCCATGCGTTGCAGGTGCGCCTGAAGGTAATCCTGCCGGGCAGCCAGGGTGTGTTCCCCGTATCCCATTCCGTGGGATTCAATATTGGCTTCGTCCACTACATAGATTCCGTAAAGATCACAGAGTTCGTACCATAACGGGGTGTTGGGGTAATGGCAGGTTCTGACGGCGTTGATGTTGAATTGTTTCATGAGCCGGATATCCTGGATCATGCGTTCCCTGGAAACGTTATAACCGGCAGAGGGATCCATTTCGTGCCTGTTGGCTCCCTTTATCAGAACCGGTTTTCCGTTTACCAGCAATTGGGCATCCCGTATTTCAACGCTTCTGAAGCCCACTTTCCAGGGAATGTATTCCGTCACTTTGCCGGTTATCCGGTCTTCAAGTGATAATACAAGGGTATACAGGCGGGGCAACTCGGCCGACCAGGGTTGTACGTCTTTTACCACGAAAGTTCCGGAGAAGAGATTGTCTTCGCTTTCAGACAAGGTTTTGCTTCCCAGGCTCAGACCTTGCGGGTTGGTCAAATGGGCTTTCACAATAAAATCCCCTGAGGGTTTGTTCAGCGTGGCCGAAAGGTAAAGGTTTCCCTGCCGGTAATTCTTTTCCAGTGAAGGGTACAGGGTGAAATCGTAAATGTGCGTTTTTTCACGGGCAAAAAGGTATGCATCGCGGGCAATGCCACTCAGGCGCCAGAAATCCTGATCTTCCAGGTAGGTGCCGTCACACCACCGGTAAACCTTTAAAGCGATCAGGTTTTCTCCCTCCTTAAGGTACGGAGTAATGTCAAATTGAGCTTCCAGTTTGCTGTCCTGGGAATATCCTGCGAACATACCGTTGATCCACAGGTATGCATTGGAAGTAACGGATCCCAGGTGTATAAAAACCTGTTTATCCTCCCAGTTTTCAGGCAGGATAAAAGTATGCCGGTAGTAGCCGGTATGGTTGTTTACCAGGGGAACGACGGGAGGATTGGACCGGTATTGGTTCATCCAGGCATAGCCCATATTCAGGTAAAGGGGATCCCCGTACCCGTTGAGTTCCCACAGTCCGGGAACGGGCATCTGACCCCAGGACCTGTCGTCGTATGCGGGTTGGTGGAAATCTGTATATCCGTTACCGGCATCCTGTGTCCAGGCAAACTTCCAAAGACCCGCCAGATTTTTGAACATGGCCGAGGACTCCTTTTTTCCCGACAGGGCAAGAGGCAGGTTTTCGTAAGCAAAATAGGAAGTGCGCATAGAGGCCCGGTTTACCTGGCTCAATTCCGGGTCCTGCCATAATGCAACCGGCTTATAGGCCGGATTGTCCGTGGTAATGTAGTCCACACCCGAAAGCGTGAAATAATGAATGTCTTCCGGACGGTTCACGGTCCATACGTTGACAGTAAGACCCAATTTTTTTGCCTGTGGAATCCAATGGGGATTGGCTTTGAGTATCCTCATATTGTAGTCCAGACCTGAATATCCCCTTTCTTTAAGTTGTTCCGGAGAGAGTGATCCGCCCAGGTAAGCTACACAGGCAGCCGGCCGGGAAGCTATTACCGTTTCACAGATATGGGAAGAGAAGCTGATATATTCCACTTTATCGCGCACGTTTGCCTGATCCACCAACTCCAGGATCGCTGCCACGGCGGTTTTTTCCGTGTCCTTGTCCCGGTGAGGTTTTATTTCAATGATCAATCGGGTGTGTTGCTGTGCAGCAATAAGGGGCAGAATCTCGTCAAGCAATGGAAGGGTTTCTCCGTTGGATAAAGTGTGACCTGAAAGATCACTATAGGCACTTTCATCTATACGAACCCCGTTCAGTACCGGATCATGGACCAGTACCACTTTGCCGTCAGTAGTCAGATACACATCTATTTCCACCCCGTAGCAACCCGCATTGATGGCATTTTGTACGGCACTTCTGGAGTTTTGGGCGGACCCTTCCCGGTTCCAAAAGCCGCGGTGGGCAATAATACCCGTTTGCGCTGTTAAAGAGAGGGTTGAAAAGACGTAAAAAAAAGTAGAAATTAAGGTGATACGCAGCATGTTGTTTTTATTTTGTAAATTGCCAAATCATTTGACATTCTGATATGCGAATATACGACATTTCCCAGGAAATATTCGGTGGTGCCATATTCAAAGGAGATCCCGTTCCTGCGGCCATTCCGCTATCCCGTATAAAAGACGGATCCCCCTATAACCTGTCTTCGGTTTCTATGTGTTTGCACAGCGCTACACATATTGATGCCCCTTCCCATTATATTGATCAGGGGAAGACCATAGACCAGATACCACTGGATTATTGCATTGGCCCGTGTATGGTTTTAACGGCTAACGGACCCATTGATGAAGGTTTTCTGTCTCCTTTGCTGGGCAGAGGAGCAAAGCGGTTGTTGTTCAAGGGAAAAGGATGGCTTACACTTAAGGCGGCCCGGGCTTTGGCTGAAAGCGAGATTGTCCTGGTGGGGACGGAAAGTCAGACGGTAGGACACGGGAACCAGACAGATGAAGTACACCGCACCTTACTGGAAAGCAACCTGGTGATCCTGGAAGGGTTGGTGCTGCAGGATGTCCCTGAAGGAAATTATTACCTGGCTTCGCTACCGCTCAAATTTGGTGGGATGGAAGGTTCTCCCTGTCGTGCGATTCTTATGGATTATCTGCCGGGATCGGATTAACAAATCCCGAAATCGTATTCAATTTTCTGTAAATACAGTTCTCCCGGGTTTAAAACACAATTGGGATATTCAGGGTGATTGGGGCTGTCCGGGTAGTTCTGGCATTCCAGGGCTACTGCGTGCCTGTTTTTGTGTGGTATGCCGTTCTTTCCATTTCCGTTTCCATCCAGCCAGTTTCCCGTATAAACCTGGATTCCGGGCTGGGTGGTACGAATGGTGACAGTTCTCCCGGTACCGGGATCTTGCAAAAAGGCAGCCTGCTGCATGGTTCCATCACTAAGTGGCAGGCACCAGCAATGGTCATATCCGTTGCCTATGCGTAATTGTTCGTTATCCATGCCTATATCCCTTCCAATGGGTTTGGGCTCCCTGAAATCGAACGGGGTTCCCTTTACCGGGGCAGGAGCTCCCAGCGGAATACTTGTGTTATCAACGGGAAGGTAGGTGTCTGCATTGATTTGCAAAAGATGGTCGTTAACGGGGCCACTGCCTTCTCCCGCCAGGTTGAAATAGGTGTGACTGGTCAGGTTTATGATGGTGGGCATATCGGAAATGGCCCGAAGTTCCAATGTCAGTACGTTGTTATCACTCCAGCGGAAAGTAACGGTAACCTGCATGTTGCCCGGGTAATTTTCTTCCCCGTGCGGGCTGGCATAAGTAAAAGAAACAGCGTCATCACCTTCTTCTATTCGTGAAACCCATACTTGTTGACACATGGATTGCGGTCCGCCGTGAAGGTGGTTCGGTCCGTTGTTTACAGCCAGTTGGTATTCTTTTCCGTCCAGGGCAAACACCCCCCGGGCAATACGGTTGGCGTAACGTCCCACCGTTTTACCTAAATACGGAGGGTCCCGGAAATAATGCATTATGTCTTCATATCCGGGTACTACGTCTTTCAGGATCCCGTTGCGGTCGGGAACGCAAATTCCTGTAACAGTCGCTCCTATGTTGCAAAGTTCTACACAGGCACCTTTGTTGTTGGTTAATTTATAACTGACGATAGCTTCTCCCTTTGGAGAATAACCTTGAATATACTGGGTTGCTTCCATAATGGCTGGTTTTGTCTGAGCCATAAAGATACGAATAATGTCATATTTTCGTAAATTTGCGTTTCTTACCCTGCTTGAAAATGAAAAAGATCTTTGTTGTTATTGCCTTATGCCTGGGCGCTTTGCTGTTTTCGTGTCAGCCATATCAGGATGCTCCTGTAGAAAACCGCTACCTGGCGGGTGTTCACCAAACCGTTGATCTGAACATAGATGAACTCTATGACTCTTTTGGTGTTGAAGATTATCCAGAGATCACATCAAAACTGGAGTATATCATTTCATGCCGGTCTTTCAGGGCGGTGGTGATCACGTACCATACAACCGATCCGATGGGTAACCCGGTTATTGCGGACGGTACTTTGTATTATCCGCTGGACAGGGATATAAAAGGTGTAGTAGAAATGTCCGGGATCGCACACATGAACAAAAACGGCGGATCCTCGGAAGATATTCCGGTGTTGGAAGCACTGCCGGTTCTGGCTGGTTACGCAGTGCTTCTGCCAGATATGATAGGTTATGGAAAATACGGAAATACCAAGGAAATGTACCATCCTTTTATGATGATAGACAACCTGGGTAAAGGTGCCTGGGATTTACGCCAGGCTGCCACGGAATTTTTTGCCGGGTTGGGTTACCGGATCCCTAAGAAAACGGTTATATCCGGATATTCATACGGAGGCGGGGTAGGGTTGGCTGTTGCCCGTTATTACCAGGAGCATCATCCGCTGGAGGTGTCTGTGGAACGGGTGATCGTCGGTGGTGGCGCTTACGATCTGAATGCCACCTTTGACGGATTTGCTGCAAATCCAATTTGTGTATATCCTCTTTTACCCGGGATCATTATGTCGCTGGACCATTATTACGGGCTGGAACTGGATTACAGTCAGATCTTCAGGGGGCCCTTGGTTGACCATTATCAGCAGTGGTATGACAGGACACGGAATGCCAGCGGTCTTATTGCATTGATATCTGAGGATATGCGTAATTACATGCACCCCGATTTTTTTAAGCCGCGTGAAGAAAGAAATGCCGAGTTCCAAAAGATCCAGCCTGTGCTGGATATGAATTCGGCCGTGGACGGATGGGTACCCCGAATGCCCATATACATTTTTCACAGTTCCGAAGACTTGTATGTCCCGGTGGAAGCTGCCGAATATGCATACAGGGAGTTCAAAAAGAACGGCGCCTACGTGCAATATCAATCAGGTCCGGGAACACATGCGGACTGGGGTGTAAAAGCGTTTGCCCCCCTTCTGCTGTACCTTTCCCTGCAGTTATAATTTCCCGTTTTCAGACCGTATACTCGGCTATAATGCCCAAAACAACCCGGGCTGCTTTCTCCATGCTTTCCAGGGGGAGGTATTCCATTTTGCCGTGAAAGTTATGACCGCCGGCAAAGATATTGGGACAAGGCAATCCTCGGTATGACAGTTGAGCCCCGTCTGTTCCGCCCCGGATGGGATGAACAATGGGCGTTATTCCCTGGGCTTTGATCGCCCGGACCGCTTTGTCAACAACATGCATATGCGGTTCAATTTGTTTGCGCATGTTGTAATACTGATCCTTTAATTCCAGGGTGATGCAATTGGATCCGTATTTCTTATTTAAAAAGGCAACCACCTCCCGTATCATTTCCTTTTTCTGTTCGAATTTATCCGGATCATGATCCCGTATGATATAATTCATCCGGGCTTCTTCTACCGTTCCCCGGAATGAAGTTATGTGGTAAAAACCCTCATAATCCCTTGTAAATTCAGGCCTTTGTTCCACCGGAAGCATGTTGTTCAGTTCTGTTCCTATGATCAGGGCATTGATCATTTTGTCTTTGGCATATCCTGGATGAATGTTCCGGCCCTGAATATGGATGTTTGCCATGGCCGCGTTGAAGTTTTCGTATTCCATTTCCCCAACCTGACCGCCATCAATGGTGTAGGCGTATTTAGCCCCGAATTTTTCCACGTCGAATTTGGCAACGCCCCTTCCAATTTCTTCGTCAGGAGTAAATGCGATCTTAACCGGACCGTGTTTTACTTCCGGATGTTCCATCAGGTACTGGGCTGCCCACATGATGGCAGCTACGCCGGCTTTGTCATCGGCTCCCAGCAGGGTGGTGCCGTCTGTGGTGATAATGGTCTGTCCTTTATAAAGAAGTAATTCCGGGAATTCAGCCGGGTCCAGGAACAACTCCTTTTCTTTATTCAGAAGAATTGGTTTCCCGTCATAATCAGGGAAGATCTGCGGATTGATGTCATTCCCGGGGGCGTCGGGTGAAGTGTCTACGTGTGCAATGAAGCCCAAGGCAGGAATATCCCGGGAGGTGTTCGAAGGGATGGACGCCATAACGTACCCGTATTCGTCCAGGTGCGCATCTTCAATTCCCATTTTATGCAACTCGGCAAGAAGGAGTTCCAGCAATGCAAATTGTTTTGCAGTACTGGGTTGGCTTTCAGACATGGGGTCGGATGATGTGTCAAAAGAAATGTATCTGAGGAATTTGTCCAGTATTTTTTCCATAGTAGAACTTTTTTATTTTTGTTTTCCGGCTTTCATGCTGCTGACAGCCAGGTAGATAATTATTCCGGCATACGCTACCAGGGCCAGGGCCTGTGCAGCGGAAGATCCCTGCCATAGTGAGTTGACCAGGTTAATCCCGGCAAAACGCATAATGGCACTGACCACACCCATCAGGGCACCTCCGGCTATAAATCCGGAAGCAAGCAGGGTGCCGCGGTCTTTGCGTTCTTCATTGACATTTTGATCTTTACTGCGCGTTGATACATACCAGGCAATGGCTCCGCCTACCAATAAGGGAAGATTCAGTTCCAGGGGAATGAACATGCCCAGGGAAAAGGCAAGAGCCGGTATTTTAAATACGGTCAACAGGATGGCAATCACACCTCCTATTCCGTAAAGCAACCAGGGGGCGCCTCCCCCTGACATGAGCGGTTCAATTACGGCTGCCATGGCATTGGCCTGCGGGGCAACCAAAGCGTTCTCCCCGGTAAATCCGTAAGTTTTATTCAGTACGATCATGACACCTCCTACGGTAGCAGCGGCTACCAGTGTGCCGGCAAATTTCCAGATCTGTTGTTTAAAGGGCGAAGAGCCCAGCCAGTAACCGATCTTCAGGTCTGTTATAAAAGATCCGGACACAGCCAGTGCGGTACATACCACACCTCCAATGATCAGGGCCGCGGTCATCCCGGCTGTTCCTTTCAACCCGGCAGCCACCATAATTACCGAAGCCAGGATAAGGGTCATTAACGTCATCCCGCTCACCGGATTGGTTCCTACTATAGCAATTGCATTGGCAGCTACGGTCGTGAAAAGGAAGGCAATAACTGCGACCACTACAAGGGCTATGATGGCATGCCAGAGATTGAAGTCAAGAACACCAAAGTAGAAAAACACAAAGGTCAGGGCCAGGGTAACCAGGGTGCCAATGACGATTATCTTCATGGAAAGGTCCCTCTGGGTGCGCACCACTGCTGCATCTACGGCGTTCTTTTTCCCGCCGAGTTCCTTTTTGGCCATACCCAAAGCCGATTTGATGGTCCCCGAGGCTTTTATGATCCCGATGATCCCGGCTACTGCTATGCCCCCGATCCCAATGTGCCTGGCGTACCCCGTGAAAATTTCCTCGGGACTCATTTGTCCTATCGTCTGAACCACCCCGCTTCCCATCAGGTCAATTACCTGCCCTCCCCAGATGAGATTCATCAACGGGATGATCCCGAACCAGGCCAGGAATGATCCGCAACAGATGATGAAAGCATATTTCAGGCCGATGATATATCCCAGGCCGAGTACGGCGGCACTCACGTTCAATTTTCCCACCAGTTTGGCCTTATCGGCAAGGGCAACTCCCCACGGGATTACTCGGGTGGTAAAGACTTCGCTCCACCATCCGAAAGTGGAGACAATGAAATCGTAAAGTCCTCCAATCAGACCACTGATGAGCAGGTAACGGGCACTTTTGCCTCCCGTTTCCCCGCTGACAAGCACCTGGGTGGATGCGGTGGCCTCGGGGAACGGGAATTTGCCGTGCATATCCTTTACAAAATATTTGCGGAAGGGGATAATAAACAAGATCCCCAGGATGCCTCCCAGCAGGGAACTGAAGAAGATCTTCATAAAATCCACTGATATAGCCGGGTATTTATCCTGCAAAATATACATGGCCGGAAGGGTGAATATGGCACCGGCCACCACTCCGCCCGAACAACCTCCGATGGACTGGATGATGACGTTTTCTCCCAGGGCGTTTTTGCGTTTCAGCGCCGAGGAAAGTCCCACCGCTATTATGGCAATGGGGATAGCGGCTTCAAAAACCTGGCCCACTTTCAGTCCCAGGTAAGCTGCCGCGGCCGAAAACAGGACAGTCATAACAAGGCCTGTGACAACTGACCAGAAGGTAACTTCCGGGTATTTTTTGTTAGGCGACATAAGGGGCTCGTACGATTCGCCCGGCTTTAATTCCCTGTACGCGTTATCGGGGAGTTTTACGGGTTTGGTTTCTGATGATTTCATGATATTCTTCCAGTGTGATTTTATGTTGGTATATATAGGTTGCAGCTTTTTTCCCTACGTACCTGTAGTGCCAGGGTTCATACTTATATCCCGTGATCTTTTCTTTTCCCGGGGGATATCTTTCAATATAGCCGAAACGATGTGCATGTTCTTTCAGCCAGGCGGCCTCCGGGGTGTTTCCAAAAGAATAATGTACGCTGTTAATGTCGGTGGTTAGCCCGGTCTGGTGTTCCGAGTGTCCGGGCCTTGCCGAGAATTGTTCGGCATTTTTTAAGCCACTGCGCCTGACCGCATTTTCAAACAGCTCCTGTTGCACCGTGTCTGACCTGTAGGCCGACCTGTTCCATAGCGTAATGCTGTCTTTGGCCGCCCGGCTGCACATGTTGGCAAAAGCCCGGGCTGCTTCTTTACGCAACAGGTTCATAGCTGCGCGATTGTATGCTTCTTCTATGGGGACCAGGTCCCCGGGACGGTATCCTTCGGGAAGCTTATGGCCTTTATTTACCAGGACGAGTATTCCTGCGGAAGTGTCTGCTGCCGTGATGTTTACATATCCGGCTGTGTGCTGTTGTGCCACGGTGTCCCGGGGTGATGAAAAGACTTGTATATATAGTAAACACAGCAAAAACAGTTTCATCATGCTAAATTAAGGAAATATTTGTACAAAAATTTGCGAATTCTGGAAAATCATTTACCTTTGCAGCCCGTTTGAAAAATTAACGGTCGTTCATTGACGTATTAAAGAGAGATAATAGAGGTAAAAAAAAACAAGATAGTCTGTAATAAAATAGGTCTAAGGACCGTTAAAAATTAGGGACTACAATTTGAGAAGATCAAGGGTTACCGGCCGGGAGGTCGGTGACAGCGAGAGATTCGGAACGAGAAAAAGTTACGAAGGGCGTATGGGGGATGCCTTGGCTTCCGGGAGCGAAGAAGGACGTGGTAAGCTGCGAAAATTGCCGGGGATTAGCAAACATGAGATGATCCGGCGGACTCCGAATGGGACAACCCACCGGGCTGAAGGCCCGGTACCACCTTCAGGGGTGGGGCAGACGCAGGGAACTGAAACATCTAAGTACCTGCAGGAAAAGAAAGAAAAATCGATTCTCTGAGTAGTGGCGATCGAAAGGAGAAGAGCCTAAACCGGATTTGTTTCGGCAAGTCCGGGGTTGAAGGACCCAAATAAAATGAAAAACAAAGAAGTGGAAGTTGTCTGGAAAGGCACACAATAAGGCGTGAAAGTCGCGTACACGTATAGTGTTATTCATTTATGGGTATCCTGAGTAGGGCGGGACACGAAGAATCCTGTCTGAATCCACGGGGACCATCCCGTAAGGCTAAATACAACCGGAAGACCGATAGTGAACCAGTACTGTGAAGGAAAGGTGAAAAGTACCCCGAACAG